>NZ_QGOK01000005.1 GCF_003259175.1 Marinomonas shanghaiensis
TCAGTGCTGAGGAATACTTTTTTATCTGCCAGCGATATATTGAGTTAAATCCCGTTAGAGCTAATATGGTCGCTCATCCAGCTGACTACCAATGGTCGAGCTATCGCTTTCACGCTCAGGAGTCACTGGATCTACAAAGTGAGCTCTGGCAACCACATGAACTTTATCTCAAGCTGAGCCGTCAGCAGGAAACGCGAGCGAAGCGTTACCAAGACTTATTCAAATACCACATCCCAGAAGAAGAACTCGGACGAATTCGATCTGCTACGCATTCAGATATGGCACTGGGAAACGAACGTTTTAAAGAGGAGATCGAGAAGCTAACGGGTAGGCGAGTGACGCCAAGAAAGCGCGGTAGGAAACCGAGTCAGATGGACTAAATTTTCATCTGACCCCAATTGTTCTAGATATGGCATTGGGAAACGAACGTTTCAAAGAGGAGATCGAGAAGCTAACGGGTAGGCGATTGACGCCAAAAAAGCGCGGTAGAAAATCGAGTCAGATGGATTGATTTTTCATCTGACCCCAATTGTTCCTAATTTTCATCTGTTCCTAATTTTCATCTGACCCCAATTGTTACAATTGTTCTACCAATGATTCGCCAGTGACATCATTGTTGATGGTTAGACTAAACATTGTTTAGTCACCCTGACCCCAAAGAGCTAAAGGGCTGCCACGAACTATCATTTTTCATTTTTAAAAGAGCATTATGCTCTTTTTTTACACCTGATTTATATCACTGCGCTGAAGTCGTAATCTAGCTTAATTTTCATTTAACCCCTAGATCGATGCATTTGCCCACCTAGGTCGATGGGGCGACGAGAGGCTTTTAGTAAGCGGAAAGGGAAAGCGAGTCAGATCTGTTTGTGTGAGTGAATGTTAGGTGAGTTTTAAATAAAAGCATTTAAAATCAATTGTTTAATGCTCTTTATTGGCGATTTTGTGCAGAGTGCGGCTTTTAAAATGCAATTAACTCAAATTTTTTGAAAGCATAAAAAAGCCCATTAGTATAAGCTAACAGGCTTTTTTAAGATTTACATAGGCGGCTAGGTCGTTTATAGACGTCGGTAAGCTGGGAGCCGTTCCAGTTATTACCCTATGAAATAAGCATAACAAACGAAGCCTAGAAGTCAAATAGATTTACCATTCAAGCGCCTAAGTATCATGTAGAATTGCACTGTACTCATCTATCTCTTTTAAGATCATTTCTCTGATTTCACTCGTGTTTCTGCCGGGGTTGAACTGCAAAAACAGGTCTTCGGTAATGTGCCAGAGAGCGTCAAGTTGACCGGCTTTCTGCTCTAATTCTTTCATCTTTGCTTCAGTAGTCTGAAGTGTCATGCTTAAGGCCTCTCCTTGCTTCTCTAATCTATTTTTTTCTAGGTATAGTTCAGAGTTTTGTTGCTTTAAATTGAGGTAGTCACTTATTCCAATAACAGAGCTTAGTGATTGATCTAAAGCTTTTAAGTCTACTTTACAGAGTTTATGGGGGTAACCGTCAGAGCGTTGTGGTTCCTGTCTGCCGTTAGTCTTTATTGGTTTGGCTAAAGGCGGAAGTACTCTATTCAGTGACACTGTTTCAATCATGCTGCAAATAGCAAAGGACTGGGTATTCCGGTTATTGTAATTGATCAGTTTTTTTGTCGAGTCTTGATCTACTTCAAAGCATGTCTTATCTCCAGTAGGAGGCACTTTTGAAGATATAGGGACAACTTGGATTCTATTGCCTGTGGCTTTAACAACTATTGCTAGCCTGCGTTTATGCATTTCTCCCAACTGTCTTGAATCAGGGTAGCGCTTATTAGATTTAGTGACACCAGAATTTTTTTTTACTGAAGGGATATAACCATAGTCTACTTCAACCAGTGTACCTTTACGGAGTTGACTAATGACACTGCCTTTTACCTTGTATGTTTTTGAAAGGTATATTTCTTCTTTGTCATTATTTCTTGGCTCTAGTCTTATCACTACATCATCATTATTGGTATGGGCAACTGACTTAACTATCCAGCGGTGTTGTGAGTAACCATCAAACATTCGTGTAATCGTTATGGTATGGGGATTTTTCGGATAATTAATGTCTGGAAAAAGAATCTCAGTGATATTGTTGTATTGTTCATCACCTAATTTAGTTGAGGAGCCATCCAGTATGTATGTAACGCGCATAGAATATCCATTTCAGCTTATCTAAATCAATTAAACGAGGCACTTAATGCGCCTCGTCCCAATTATCCCCAACCCCCGCTTCTACAAGCAAAGGCACGTCAATCTGACTACTGTTCTGCATGATGTCGACGATTTTTTCTTTGGCAGCGTCGATGTCTTTTTCGGCCACTTCGAAGATGGGTTCATCTGTAATTACATGATCATTATCACGTCTAGGTCGGTGCCGGCGAGTCAGTCGAGCATACCGCTTTATATCACAGGCTTACACAATAGTTCACTAACGGACTGTTTGCTATTCATCCATTGGCTCGTTGTTGCGCATCGCCAGTTCAATGACTCACGAATATGTGGATAGACATCATATAAACTCGCACTGTTAAATATCGGCTCATGATGACCGCATCGGTTTCTGAATTTTCGTATGATATAGCATGCGTCTTTTAACGCTTTTCTGATCTCTTGTGGTGTCATGGATGTCGGCGCATTTGGAAAGGTTTTGGTGATGTATGGCTTCCATATGCGGCCATCGTGTCGGCTTGTGAGCATATTCTCAAACCATACGAATTTGATTTCAGGGAGTAGCTTGCTGACGCCGTGGTAACCGTTACTTAGCGCAGATTGAAGCGTTTGCTTGTCTAAATGATTGAGAGAGTTTTGAAAGACGGCGTTGGTTGGCCAGTCGCTGCCATAACGAATGCTAATGGCATCAGAGATAGCATTGCGTATGGCGACTTCGTAAATATGTATTGGAAAGAAAAAGCGGCTGGAAAGCTCGGCATTCCATTCATAAAGTTTCAGCGTTGTCGTATCGCAGCTTTTCCCTATTGAACGAATAACCGCTTGTCGATACGTTGAGAATCGATTAATTGAAAGGGCGTGTTCTATTGCAGTGTAAGGCATCCTTGCCTCCTAACCTGTCTTGACTGATTAACGCTTTTTAACTAGCATAGTTATCGAGAGCTTCGGATATCCCTGCTTAGGCAGCCCACCGAAGACAGACGAAATAGAAAGCCATGCCTAGCATGGCTTTTTTCGTTTTAGAGCTATGGTACGAGGCCTAATGCGCCTCGTCCCAGTTATTCCCAACACCCGCCTCAACCAACAACGGCACGTCTATCTGACTACTGTTCTGCATGATGTCGACGATTTTTTCTTTGGCGGCGTCTAGGTCTTTTTCAGCGACTTCGAAGATGAGTTCATCGTGTACTTGCATGATCATTTTCACGTCTAGGTCGGTGCTTTGTAGCCAGTCGTGCATTTTGATCATGGCGCGTTTGATGATGTCGGCGGCGGAGCCTTGCATGGGGGCGTTGATCGCGGTGCGTTCGGCGGCTTGTCGCATCATGGCGTTTTTCGCTTTGATGTCTGGCAGGTACAAACGACGACCGTAGATGGTTTCTACATAGCCTTTTTCTTTCGCGCCTTCGCGGGTGTTTTCCATGTATTGCTGTACGCCTGGGTAACGTTCGAAGTAGCGTTTGATGTATTTGCCGGCTTCTGGGCGGCCAATGCCAAGCTGTTTCGCGAGACCAAAGGCAGACATGCCGTAGATCAAGCCGAAGTTGATGGCTTTGGCGCGGCGGCGTTGTTCGCTGGTGACGTCGTCTAAGCTGACTTCGAAGACTTCCGCGGCGGTGGCTTTGTGCACGTCGGCGTCTTTTGTGAAAGCGTCTAATAAGCCCGGATCTTGCGACAGGTGCGCCATGATGCGTAATTCGACTTGCGAGTAGTCGGCCGCGACCAGTTTGTAGCCAGCAGGTGCGATAAAAGCTTGGCGAATACGACGACCTTCGGCAGAACGAATCGGGATGTTCTGCAAGTTCGGATCAGTCGATGACAAACGCCCCGTCGCGGTAATGGCTTGGTGGTACGAGGTATGAATGCGGCCGGTTTTCTGGATCATCTCTGGCAGTTTGTCTGTGTAAGTGGATTTCAATTTAGACAGCGTGCGGTGTTCCATGATCAAGCGTGGTAGTTCGTGCTCCAGCGCCAGCTCTTGCAAGATAGGTTCGGCGGTAGATGGCTGGCCTTTGGGCGTTTTTTTGATAACGGGCAAGCCTTGTTTTTCAAACAGGATGACTTGTAGCTGTTTTGGTGAGCTTAGGTTGAAGCTTTCGCCCGCTTCTTCGTGGGCTTTGATTTCCAGTTCTTGCAGTTTGCCAGCGATTTCGCTGCTTTGAATATGCAGAAGTTCTGGATCGATCAAGGCGCCAGTTTGTTCCATTTTCGCCAAGACCGGAATCAGTGGGCATTCGATGTCTTTAAAGATGCTGACCAATTCTGGTGTGGTTTCGATTTTTGGCCAAATTGCTTGGTGCAAACGCAAGGTGATGTCGGCGTCTTCGGCGGCGTAAAAGGCGGCCACTTCTAAGTCGATTTGGTTAAAGGTTTTTTGCTTGGCACCTTTGCCGGCGATGTCTTCAAAGCTCACATTGGTGTGGCCGAGGAATTTACTGGCAAGGGTGTCCATGTCGTGGCGGGAGCTTACGGAGTTGTACACGTAAGATTCCAACATGGTGTCGTAGGCGATGCCGCGCAAGGTAATGCCGTAGTTGTTTAGTACGTTGGCATCGTATTTTAGGTGTTGGCCGACTTTCGCTTGCTTATCGTCTTCGAGCCAAGGTTTAAGCTGTTCTAGCACCCAGTCGCGGTCTAGTTGTTCTGGCGCGCCGTCGTAGTCGTGGGCCACCGGAACGTAGGCGGCTTCGCCTGCTTGCACGGAAAAAGACACGCCAACCAGCTCTGCTGCCATGTAGTTCAGCGAGGTAGTTTCCGTATCGAAGGCGACAAGGTCGGCGGCGCGGATTTTTTCTAGCCAAACGGCAAACGTCTCTTTATCTAATACCGTGGTGTAGTTGGCTTCAAGATCCGATGCGATTGGCGTATCGACTTGGCCGTCTTTTTGTTCAGCGGCGATGTTGCCGACTGTGTCGCTGGCGCTTTCGACGCTTGGCGCGTTGTCTAGATCGGAGAGCCAGGTTTTGAATTCTAGCTTGGTGTACCACTCACGTAGGGTGTCTTTGTCGGCTTCGCCGTTTTTCAGATCTTGTGGATCGAAGGGCAGTTCCACGTCGCATTTGATGGTCGCTAAGGTGTAAGACAGCTCGGCCATCTCTTTGTTGTCGGCCATTTTTTGTTTCATGGTCTTAGAACCACGGAAGCCCAAATCGGCGATCTCGTCTAAGCGATTGTAAATGTCTTTGATGCTGCCAAGACCTTGCAGTAGGGCTAGGGCGGTTTTCTCACCCACGCCCGGTACGCCGGGGATGTTGTCGACTTTATCGCCCATGAGTGCAAGGTAATCGATGATGAGTTCGGGTGGGATGCCGAATTTGTCCTTCACGCCTTGGATGTCCATGACGGTGTTGTTCATGGTGTTCACAAGGGTGACGTTCTCTGTGACCAGTTGCGCCATGTCTTTATCGCCAGTGGAGACAATGACCTCGCGGCCTTGCTCGCCCACTTGTTTGGCGATGGTGCCGATCACGTCGTCGGCTTCTACGCCATCGATGATGACCAGCGGCAAGCCCATGGCTTCCACCATGCGGTGAATCGGTTCGATTTGTGGGCGAAGATCGTCAGGCATGGGCGGACGGTGGGCTTTGTATTCGCTGTAAATGGCGTCGCGGAAGGTTTTGCCTTTGGCATCGAAGATGATGACCATGGGTGAATTTGGGTAGGTTTTGATGAGGCTGCGGATCATGCTGATCACACCGCGCGTGGCGTTGGTTGGGTGGCCGTCGCTGGTGTGCATCGGTGGAATCGCGTGGAATGCTCGGTAAAGGTAAGACGAGCCGTCTACCAGAACCATAGGTGGAGTATGTGTTTTAGAATCCGTAGCCAAAATAGAACCTCTTTTTAATCGGCGGTTATAGGCTCTATTCTATGTGTTTGAGTGTGTTTTTACAGTTAAAAAAGGAATTAATCTGGCGTTTTTGTTTCTATTAGGGCGCTAGAGTAAATAACGACTTGGTTGCGACCGTTGCTTTTTGCGTAATAAACCGCTTTGTCAGCTTCCTCTACTAGGTCGAGAAAATGTGCTTTGGGTTGTATGGTCGATATGCCGATACTGGCCGTGACTTTGTCAACTTGTCGGTAAGGCAATTGATTGAGTGTGTGTTTGAAAATGGGACCAATGGTAGTGAGTAAATCGTGGCTTGGGTTAACGATCACCATGATAAATTCCTCGCCACCCCAGCGGGCCAAGCCATGGTCGTTGAAGTAAATAGTGCGCAGGCGTGACGCAAATTCGACCAAGACATGGTCGCCTATGGTATGACCAAACTTGTCGTTGATATTTTTGAAGTGATCAATGTCGATCAATAACACACAAATTTTGCTGCCAGAATCCAGTTTGTTGAGCCAGTTTTCAAGCCCTCGACGATTCAATACGTCGGTTAAAAAATCCCGATCAGCCAGTTGTTGAGAATATTGTAAATCAAAACTAATACTGTTCATATGGTGATTGATGCTGCGTTGATAAGGAATAATCAGCAGTATTAATAAACTGGCAGGGCCAAATAGAAACAGTAAGTCATAGCCTCTTGGGGTTTGTAATTCGTCCGGATGAGTCAACAAAAAAAGCAGCACGGGAAGCGAGTTGAGTGACCAAGTGATGACCACTAATCTGTTGAGCTTTTCCGGTAGCATGAGCATGATTAAGGTAGTACTCAAAATAATCATGCCGGAAATAGGCGGAAATATTTCCACGAATTGCCATTTATTTTGCCAAGCACCGATGGTGAAGTACAAGGTGTTTGGTACGGACGTCAATAAGATGATTGCGCCATAGGTATTGATGACCCGATGGATTCTTTTTTGAGGGTTCCTGTAAAGATAAATAAACAGCATCAAATGCAAAAGTGTGAAAAAAGCGGGTTGGAAGGCATGAATGATAAAAGGCGTTGAATAAACGTTGAATAAAACCGCGTAAATGGCGCTGCTCAAAATTGTGACGACCAGTAGTCGATATGTGGCTGGAATTAAAATACGGGTGTGGTCGTTTAAATTGGGCATGGTTATGTCTTGTTAGTTGCTTGTTCAAAGTATACATACTTTATCGCCGAATTCTGTTGTCTCTTGGTGAAAAAATGTTCCTGTTCTAGCAAATGCTTGAAAGACTAGGGGCGTGCAATAACGCATCTATTTACTGTACTTAGAATTGACCTTTTGGTACTTATTGTGGAGCATAGGCGCTTCAGTGCTTTGTTTCCTTTTTGAGCAAATATTTTCTAATAAATTAGGTAGTACCACTTGGCTGTTTACACATCCCTCTCTGACTCTGACATGCGGGCCTTAGTGGCCGATTATTATTTGGGCGAACTGGTTGCCTTTCAAGGTATTTCTGGTGGTGTCGAAAACACCAATTACTTTTTAAACACAACAACCGGTAAGTATGTGGTGACCTTGTTTGAAGAGTTTCAACCAGAGGAAGTGCCGTACTTTTTAGACGTGGTCGCCCATTTAAAACACAAAGGATTTAATGTGCCAGCGGCCTTGATCGATATTCATGGCGAGCGTTTGCGCATAGTGAAAGACCGTCCAACCATTATTGTGGATTGCTTTCCTGGGAGCGGATTAGACAGTACGAATGTAGAAACCTGCCGTCAAATGGGCGGTGTTTTGGCAAAGCTGCATACGGCTGGTGAAGATTTTGCCACCCATCGGGAAAGCCATCGAGGCATGGCGTGGTGGCACAAAACGAGTGACGCGATTGCATCACAACTGGAACCTGAACAAGCGCAGCTGTTGTTGTCACAAATCGCGGAATTTGATGCGTTTATTGCGGAACAACCCGATTTGCCAAAAACCACGATTCATGGGGATTTGTTCTACAACAATACTCTGTTTGAAGGCAATCAGCTCTCGGCGATCATTGATTTTTACAACGCCTGCCATTCTTGGGTGATGTACGATTTGGCCATCGTGGTCAACGATTGGTGTTCAGATATCACCACAGGCGAGTTGGATAAAGCCAAATATAAAGCGTTGATCAAGGCGTATTTGCACGAGCGTGAGGTCAGCCCAGAGGAAGTCCTCGCTTGGCCTTATATGTTGAAAATTGCGGCCTTGCGTTTTTGGTTGTCTCGTTTAGAAGCATGGCATGGTGCAAAACACGATCCGGAGCGTTTGGCGCAGCAGCATGACCCTTTGGAGTTTCAGCGTATTTTAGAGGCGAGAGTGCGTTATACCCCGAGTTTAATGGAATCATCACTGTAAGCGCGTTGTTTTGTAAAAATCAGTCTACTAAAGGTCATTGTATGAAGCGTTTTTGGTTGTGTTTGTGTGTTACCGCCTTGTTCGCTGGCTCGGCCATGGCACATCCGCATGTTTGGGTGGACTCTGAGTATCGCGTCAAGGTGGATCAAACCAACCTCGAAACGTTGGAAGCAACATGGAGTTTGGATCTTTTCACTTCAACGAGCTTAATTGCCGAATACGATGTAGATGGCGATGGGGATTTAACGGGGCAAGAAAAGCTCGACATGATCGAGGTTTTAAAAAGCTTTCAGCAATACGGCTTTTTTATCAAGATGAAGCAAGATGGCGCTGACATTGTGCCCAGTGATGTGCAAGTGTTGGACGTGCGTGTTCGCGACCAGATGTTGTGGATCCGTCTTGGCATCGCACTGCCAGCCCCGGTCAATCTTGCCACCTCTACCTTGAGCCTCGCATTTGGCGACGATGAACTGTATTTTGCCATGGAACCGTTGGAGGAAGGCTTGGTGCGTTTGTCCGGTGCGTTATCCGAAACCTGTACACCGGTTGAGCGAGAGGCCAAAGAAACCTCGGTCGCGGTATGGGTGGATTTGACTTGTCAGCCCTAGTTCTGTTTTTTAATTTGAGCGTTTTAAGGTAGAAGCACATGTTAGAGCATTTTCAATGGTTGCCTTTTTTAGCCGCTATCACGGTTCTCACCATGAGCCCCGGCGTGGACACAATTTTGGTGATGCGTAATGCGGCGTCTGGCGGCTGGCGTTTAGGCTTTTTGACCAGTTTGGGGATTTGCATGGGCTTGTTTGCTCATGCCACGGTGTCGGCCTTGGGTTTGTCAGTGATTTTGCTCGGCTCTGCTGGGTTATTTACCGCATTCAAGTTGGTGGGGGCGGCGTATCTTGTCTACCTTGGGGTGCAGGCGATTCGCAGTGCAATGAAGCCCGTGGGCATGACGTTTAAAGACGCCAAAAATCCAAAAGCATTAACGGCATGGGGCAGCTTTCGCCAAGGCATTTTGTCTAACGTATTGAATCCTAAGCCGATTATTTTTTACATGGCGTTTTTGCCGCAGTTTATTGATCCGAGTCATTCGGCGTTGGCGCAATCACTTTTTATGGCTTCTTTGCATTTTATTATTGCCATGGTGTGGCAAACCTTTCTGGCGCTTATGGTACACAAAGCGCGAGTCTGGTTGGCACGACCCAAAGTGGCGTTAGTGTTAGACGGCTTGACGGGTGTGCTGCTATTGGGCTTTGGTATCAAACTGGCCTTGAGTCAGCGTTAACACTTCGCCGACGAGGCGGTTTTTTAGGAAGGCGAGTTTGACGTGGTGCAGACGCCTTCCATGAGCACCAACTCTATTATGGTTAATACTCTTGCTCTGGGCACTCGTCCTAGACGTTCTGCTTCTATCATGGTGAAGAACAAGCCATGGAAGCATTCGGTAATCGCGGCCGCGCTGATGTCGACTCGGAACTGACCACTTTGTTGGCCTCTCAAGAAAAAGGCATCCAGCTTCTCTTGTGCTTTTGTGCACTCACTGTTTTCTAATAACTCTGGTTGCCAATGCTGAATGGTAAACAGGGTCAATTCTTTGTTTTTGTAGCAGTTTTCTAGTAGTTTTCGAACCCCTTCTCTTGGTTCGACTGTGTCGAGCTGAGCGTTTTCTATGGCTCGTTTATAGGCATTGATGCTGCTGTTTTGCAGCCTTTCTAGCAGGCTTTCTCTTGTAGGGCAGAAGCGATATAAGGTGGCTTTGCTCACCCCGACAGCACAGGCGAGTTCTTGTAGTGACGCACGTGGATGCTCCACTAATGCAAGCGCCAATGCGTTCTGTAATGCCTCGTTTGTTTCCTGTTCTGCCATATCAATACCCAATTTACGTTTGATTAACCATGTTTCATGGTTGTCTATGTTACTCGTTTTTTGTGCCTTAGTGATTTTACGCAGAATATCTTTTATATGAAATCTTATATGCGAGTGAAAAGCAGAAACAAAAAGAATTATACATGAATCAAATGAATCACTATAGATTCATTTGAGTTGTTTTAATACTATTAGAATCTATTTTATCTCTGGCAGAAATGTAAGGTATTTACCAATGATACGAATTCTAAAGAATGGGCGAACGTGGCTACCAGTTGTGGCGGTGTTATTTGTTGTGTCTGGCTGTACCCCAAGTGAGCCAGAGGCTCAGGCCAGTCCTCCAGCCAGCGTTAGAGCGGCGACTGTGATGGCTGTGGAACCTGTTGAATACGAAGAAAATGCCATTTTACCTGGTCGAGTGGAGCCGATTCGTGAGGCGGAAGTACGTGCTCGTGTTCCTGGTATTGTGTTGCACAGAAAATTTGTAGAAGGCTCTGATGTGAAAGCGGGCGATGTGTTGTTTGAAATCGATCCGGCGTCATTGAAAATTGCTCTTGCCCGTGCGAAAGGTGAGCTGGCTCGAGCCGAAGCGACCTTGTTTGATGCCAAGGTCTTGGTGGATCGTTACGCTCCTTTGTTGAAGTCCCAAGCGGTCAGTAAACAAACCTTTGATGCGGCGCAAGCGGCCTATTTGAGCGCCAGTGCTTCGGTTATATCTGCTAAAGCGGATGTAGACAGTGCGGAGTTGAATCTTGATTACGCGACGGTTCGTGCGCCTATTTCTGGTCGCATTGGACGAGCCAATGTCAGCGAAGGCATGTTGGTAGGCCAGAGCGATACCACTTTGCTCGCGACCATTCAGCAGCTTGATCATGTTTACGTTGATTTCACGCAGTCCGTGACAGATACCTTGAAATACCGACAGTCTGTAGCAGAAAACACCTCTGCTAATAGTACTCAATTGATGGCTAAGCTAGACGGTTACGATAAAGGCTTTGAAGGAAAACTGCTGTTTTCTGACAGTCAGGTCGATGAAAAAACCGGCAATGTTGTATTACGTGGCCTGTTCCCAAATGCCAATAAAGTGTTATTGCCAGGCATGTATGTGCGTGTTGAAGCAGTTCAATCCCATTCAGCTCAAGCCATCTTGATTCCTCAGCGTGCGGTGATGCGCAGTAACAATGGGGCATTTGTGTATGTCGTTAATGATCAAGATAAGGTGGAAGTTCGTTCTATTGTTACAGGATCCATGTCGGAAAACTTGTGGCGTATTACGCAAGGGCTAAACGCGGGCGATAAGGTGATTATTGATAATGCCGCTATGTATCAAGCGGGAGAAAAGGTCATGGCCTCCGCAAAAGTCGCCTCTAATTCTTAGGTTATGACTTACTTCATCTTCATTGTTAAGACGTTTTTAGAGGCTTAATGCATGTCTAATTTCTTTATTGCACGACCCAATTTTGCTTGGGTAATGGCAATCTTTATTTTGCTGGCAGGGTTATTGGCGTTGCCAACCTTGCCTGTATCGCAATTTCCGGTGGTTGCCCCTCCGCAGATTGAAATCACCGCGACCTACCCCGGTGCGTCTGCTCAGGTATTAGTGGATTCGGTAACCAGTGTTATCGAGGAAGAATTAAATGGCGCGAAAGGATTGCTCTATTTTGATTCCTCCAGTAACGCCAATGGTATCGCGCAGATTACCGCGTCTTTTGAACCGGGAACGGATCCCGATTTGGCTCAGGTCGACATCCAGAACCGCCTTAAAAAAGCCGAGGCGCGTTTACCAAGCAGTGTGATTGCCCAAGGTGTACAAGTTGACCAAGCCAGTTCGGGGTTTTTGATGATCTATGCGCTGACGTTTAAAGGCGATGATTCTTCTAAAAGCATTGTGACCTTGGCCGATTACGCCGCACGCAATATTAACAATAATATTCGTCGTGTTGAGGGGGTTGGTAAGCTGCAATATTTTGGTACCGAAGCGGCGATGCGCGTTTGGGTATCCCCCGAAAAACTGTTGAGCTATGGCTTATCAATTGGTGACATTAATACCGCAATTAGCAACCAAAACGTGCAAGTCCCTGCGGGAAGTTTTGGTGCCCGACCTGCCGATAACACACAGGAGCTGACGGCCAGTTTGGTGGTTAAAGGCTTTTTGGAAGACCCAGAAGAGTTTGGCAATATTGTATTGCGCAGCAACACAGACGGTTCAGCCGTGTATCTTAAAGATGTGGCCCGTGTTGAGTTGGGTCAGCAGGACTATAACTTTGAAACGCGCTTAAATGGTCGCAAAGCCATCATGGGTGCGGTGCAGTTATCGCCAGGTGCCAATGCTATTGAAACGGTGAAAGCGGTAAAAGCACGTGCTGCAGAGCTGGAAGCAAATTTTCCAGACGATATTCAAATCAGTTTTCCTTATGACACGTCTAAGTTCGTCAGCGCCGCAATTGAAAAGGTGATTTACACCCTAGTAGAAGCCATTGTGTTGGTCTTTTTGGTGATGTTGCTGTTCTTACAGAATTTACGTTACACCTTGATTCCGACGATTGTGGTGCCTGTCTGTATCTTGGGCACCTTTGCGGTGATGTCTTTGATGGGCTTCTCGGTGAACATGATGACCATGTTCGGTATGGTGCTTGCCATTGGTATTTTGGTGGATGACGCCATTGTGGTGGTCGAGAACGTCGAGCGCATCATGGTGGAAGAAGGACTTTCTCCGAAAGAGGCAACGATTAAAGCCATGGGGCAAGTGTCTGGGGCGATTGTTGGTATTACCTTGGTGTTGTCTGCCGTATTTGTGCCGCTGGCGTTTATGAGCGGATCGGTGGGTATTATTTATCAGCAGTTCTCTATGTCTCTGGCCGTGTCTATTATGCTGTCTGGTATTTTGGCACTGACGTTTACGCCAGCCTTGTGTGCGACTTTGCTAAAACCTATCAACACAGAAGCGCATCATGAAAAAGGCGGTTTTTTTGGTTGGTTTAACCGTCAGTTTACGGGGTTAACGAATCGTTATTCCAGCTTAAATGGCAAGTTGGTGAATCGTTCTGGTCGTTTCATGGTGGTGTATCTTGTGCTGATTGTTGGCCTTGGTTATGCCTATGTGCGTTTACCAGAATCGTTCGTGCCAACGGAAGATCAGGGTTACATGATTGTCGATGTTCAGCTGCCTGCGGGTGCGACGTTCTCTCGAACCAACGAAACCATGAAAGACGTCGAACAATTCTTAGGGCAACGTGATGCCGTGGAGAATGTGGTAACGGTAATGGGCTTCAGTTTCTCTGGTATGGGGGCGAATGCCGGTTTGCTGTTCCCGACTTTCACTGATTGGTCTGAACGTGAACAGTCATTGTTTGATGAAACCATGGCTTATAACCAATTCGCTGGCAGTATCACAGATGGCCGTTCTATGGCCGTGCCACCGCCGCCGATTGAAGGCATGGGGAATTCGGGCGGCTTTTCGTTACGCTTGCAGGACCGCAGTAATCTCGGTCGAGAGGCGCTAACCAATGCGCGTAATGTGGTGTTAGGTCAAGCGAATGCCTCGCCTATCATTGCTTATGCCATGATGGAAGGTTTAGAGGATGCTCCGCAGCTGAGAATTGATATAGACCGTAAAAAAGCTACGGCACTGGGGGTGGGTTTTGAATCCATCAATAACGCGGTTTCTACGGCCTATGGTTCTGCCACGGTAAATGACTTTACCAATGCGGGTCGTTTGCAGCGTGTTGTGGTGCAAGCCGATGTAGCAGACCGTATGACGCCGGAGCGAGTACTTGAGCTGCAAGTGTTGAACGACGAGGGCAATCTTGTGCCGATGCGTTCTTTTGCGAGCAGCTCATGGGAAATCGGACCCGTTCAGGTATCTCGTTACAATGGTTATCCAGCGTATAAAATTTCAGGCAGCCCGATGCCAGGACACAGTTCTGGTGAGGCGATGGCGGAAATTGAGCGAATTATTAGCACTTTGCCAAAAGGCATAGGCTATGAATGGACTGGTCTGTCTTACCAAGAGAAAGCAGCGGGTTCTCAGGCGCCTATGCTGCTGACCATTTCTATTTTGGTGGTTTTCTTGTTGCTGGTGGCCTTGTACGAAAGCTGGTCGATTCCGTTGTCGGTTATTTTAATCATTCCGATTGGCGCGTTGGGTGCGGTGTTGGCTGTTTTCCTGACAGGCATGTCGAATGATGTGTATTTCAAAGTAGGTCTGATTACGATTATTGGTCTGTCGGCGAAGAACGCGATCTTGATTGTGGAATTTGCCAAAGATCTTTATCAACAAGGACATTCGCTCAAAGAGTCGGCGATTCAAGCGGCCAAATTGCGCTTTAGACCGATCATTATGACGTCGATGGCCTTTATTTTGGGGGTTGTACCCTTGACGATCGCCACGGGTGCCGGCGCCGCCAGTCAGCATTCTTTGGGGGTGAGTGTTATCGGTGGCATGATCTCGGCGACACTGTTGGGTGTGTTGTTTGTTCCCGTGTTCTTTACCTGGGTGCTTGGGCTTTTTAAAACCACGAATAAAACCTATTAAGCATTAAACGATGTAACATAAAAAACCGATATAAAGTCACACTTTGTATCGGTTTTTCTGCTTAATGGCGTGCTATTTCCCCCTCATTTTCTCTGATTCTTTGCTAGAATTCCCTCATCTGTGTTCTCTTCGAGATTGTCTTTCAATAGGGACGGTTTTCAGATGGCTATTTGTTGTGCCACAAGCACGGCAAATTGGGTAGGTCCTTATCCTATAAGATAGGGCTTTAGATAATAAGCATTCGGCTTTGCTGCCTGCTTTTTGGGTGATTCTTTTAAATGAGTTTATTGATTTCAACGTGGATTAAGTTCTTCTTTCTGTTCGCGCCGTTTTTTGTGTTGTCTATGTTTCTCGCGTTAACCCGTGGTGAATCGTCGGCTTCCCGTCGCCATGTGGCAAATAAAGCGATCATCGCCTCTGTGGCGATTTCGATTGTGTTGCTGTTTTTTGGCGGTGGTTTGTTTGCGGTGTTAGGCATCACTCTGGATTCTTTCCGGATTGGCTCTGGTATTTTGTTGTTTATGTCGGCGTTGAGTTTGGTGCGTGATGGCACCCGAAACCATGCCGTCGGCATGCCAAGCGAAGAGCGTGATGATGTGTCTGTTGTGCCGCTTGCGGTGCCAACCATTATTGGGCCGGCGACCATTGGTACGATTCTGGTTTATGGTGCTGAACTACAAGGCTGGGATTTGTTCATCGGTTTATGTGGTTTATTGTTGGCGCTGGGGACCTTGACTATTATTTTGTACTCTGGCTCTTTGATCGAGAAGATGCTGGGTCGTACTGGGCTAAATGTTTTGTCAAAAATCACGGGGTTGATTTTGGCTGCCATGGCCGCGCAAATCTTTATGAGTGGTGTCATGGGGTTTTTACAGCCCGCTGTCGGATAATGAATAAATGCGACGTTTCTAGGCTTTGGCTTCTCCTTAGGTTTGAGTTGTTATACCATAACAAAATTATATCCAACCTTGAGTGAGAGCCAATTATGGCGAAGAACGTCGCTTTTGTATTGCTATCTTTTTTATGCTTCAACTCGCCGCTTTATGCCGCGGTAGAGCTTTCCCTGTATCAGGATTTTATTCAGTGGATTCTGTCTCAGCAGGCGACGTTTCATCGTGAATTAGTGTCCTTGGTGCGTTCCATTAGCAAAGAGGGCAGCCCTGTTTTGTTGTGGGGTTTGATGACCACCAGTTTCTTCTATGGCGTATTTCATGCTGCGGGTCCGGGCCATGGCAAAGCGGTGATTTCAGCCTATATGTTGGCGAGTAAAGCACCGATTCGACGTGGCGTGAGTTTGGCGTTTTTGTGTGCGTTCGTGCAAGCTTTGATGGCGATATTGGTTATTGTGGTCTTGAGTCAGATTTTTTCTTTAGCCGGAAAAGCCATGCAAATTAGCCGTTTTTTTGAGATTGCCAGTTTTGCTGCAGTGGGGCTGATTGGGGTTTGGATTTTGGTGCGTTTGTTGCGAGGCCAGTCTGGCTGTGGTCATGATCATTCTCAGGATCATCTACACGCGCATTCTAGTGACCATCACGACCATCATGATCATCACGATCATCATGATCATCACGATCATCATGATCATCACGACCATGGTTCTCACGGTCATAGCTGTTGCGCTCATCATGAGCAGGAAGCAAAAACCGCCCGTCGCAGTATTTGGGCTATGGTGGCTGCGGTCGGTATTCGGCCTTGTACTGGGGCGGTGTTGGTGTTGTTGTTTTCGCTCAGTACTGGCATTTTTTTGTGGGGCATCGTCGCGACATTTGCCATGGCGCTTGGTACCGCTATCACGGTAGCGGTGTTGGCTGGCGTGAGTGTGCTGGTGCGTGATACTGGGTTGGCGTTAAGTAGTGAACATCGCGTTTGGCGACAACGAGTGTCGCGTGTCTTTGGTTTTATTGCTGCTTTCGCTTTGATAATCATCAGTTGCTCTATGATTTGGAGCTACTTGAGCAATGCAGGAAGGGCGTTTTAATGACAAAACAACATTCACATCAGCATGGGCATGACGCGGATCACGTTCATGACCACAATCATAATCATTGTATTGATACGGCGCTTGCGACCGCTGAGACCTTGTGTTTGGAACAAGGTCAGCGTTTGACGAAAGTACGTCGTCGTGCCTTAGAGTTGATTTGGGAGAGTCATCGTCCATTAGGGGCTTATCAGCTGTTGGCTAAGTTGGCTGAAGAAGGTTTTAATTCTGCGCCACCTACTGTGTATCGTGCTTTAGATTTTTTATTGGCGGCGGGTTTGATTCACAAAGTAGAGTCGATGAATGCTTATTTGGGATGCGCCCATGCCGATAGAGCACATAAGGGGTACTTTTTGATCTGTGATGAGTGCCACAATGTGATGGAATTTGATTATCAGGACATTCATGCAGCCTTGATTGCCAAAGCGGCGAAGCAGGGTTTTGAGTTACGTGCAGAAACCATTGAACTGACAGGCTTGTGTGCCGATTGCAAAGCACAAGCAACAGACGCTCACGCAGTAGGAACCAGCGCATGAGTAAACGCTTAGTGGTGTTTGATAACATAGGCATTGCGTTTGATGGCCGCGTGTTACTTTCTAATATTGATATGAGCATCAGTGAAGGCGAAATTGTTACCTTGATTGGCCCTAATGGCAGTGGCAAAAGCACCTTGATCCGCACCTTGTTGGGTCTACAAGAGGCGACTACTGGCGAGATAGTAAGACACAAAACCTTGCGCATCGGCTATATGCCACAAAAGCTGCACATCGATCCGACGCTACCATTAACGGTAAAGCATTTTTTGGCTTTGGTTCGAGGAGTTGATAAACAGCAAATCCTTCCGACCTTGGAAAAACTTGGCATTGCCCATTTGCTTCATTCCCAAGTGCATGTGTTATCAGGTGGTGAAACTCAGCGTGTTTTGTTGGCGCGCGCTTTGCTGAATCGACCGAATTTGTTGGTATTAGATGAGCCTGTTCAAGGCGTGGATGTGAATGGTCAGGTAGAACTTTATAACTTGATTGAAAGCATTCGTAATGAATTGCATTGCGGCGTTCTAATGGTGTCTCACGATTTGCATTTGGTCATGGCAAAAACCGATACGGTTGTATGTATTAATCAGCATGTTTGCTGCTCTGGTAGCCCGCAGCATGTGACGGGGCATCCCGCTTATCAGGCCTTGTTTGGTGTGCCTGGTGCGGACGAATCCATCGCGATTTATGCCCATCAGCATGATCATGTGCATGACGAGCACGGCAGTATTTTGTCGGACGATGACGACGCTCATGCTCATTGTAAGCATCATTAAGACCACCCTAGTTAGCAGATTGGAGTTTGTAATAGCATGTTAGATCTTTTGCTCAGAGCCTTGTTAGGCGGATTGGGTGTGGCCGCTGTGGCGGGGCCGTTAGGGGCGTTTGTGGTGTGGCGACGCATGGCGTATTTCGGCGACACCTTGGCGCATTCCGCGCTGTTGGGCGTGGCGTTAGGTTTTTTGTTAGACATTAACTTGAATTTGGCTATCGTCGTTTTGTGTGTGGGTTTGGCTTTGGTCTTAGTCACCTTGCAGAAGAAGCACATTATCGCGACGGATACCTTGTTGGGTATTTTGGCGCATTCAGCTTTGTCTTTGGGGTTGGTGGCGGTTAGCTTCTTGGACAATATCCGCATTGACTTGATGGCGTATTTGTTTGGGGATTTATTGGCCATTAATCAGGCCGATGTGTATTGGATTTATGGCGGCGGTTTGGCGGTTATCACCTTATTGGTGACTTTTTGGAAGCCGCTATTAGCCGTCACGGTGAATGAAGAATTGGCGAAAGTAGAAGGCTATCCGGTAGAGGCGATTCGTCTGTTGCTCATGCTGCTGGTGGCTTTGGTAATTGCCGTGGCAATGAAAATCGTTGGTGTGTTACTTATCACGTCTTTAATGATTATTCCCGCGGCCACCGCGCGTAAACTGTCGAAGACGCCGGTACAGATGGCGTCGTTTGCGAGTTTGATTGGTTGCTTGTCTGTGTGTGGCGGCTTGTGGGCGTCTTATCGTTGGGATACGCCAACAGGTCCAAGTGTTGTGGTATGCGCCGCCTTGTTGTTCTTAATGGCTTATACCCTGCCTTTTAAACGTATTCGTTAACGGTTTTGGCATTTTGGTTGAGATGGAAGCCACGTTGGGAAACCAAGGTGGCTTTTTAATGAACGTCGTTTGATCCTAATTTGATGCAGACACAGAGTCCTGGATGCATATTGGTTAGCGTTAATTCTCCATTATGCAGTGACGCAATGGCTTGAATGAGCGTCAGTCCTAAACCGTGCCCAAAGACCTCTTTTTTGCTGGCGAGACGTTTGAAACGCTGCGTCACAAATTGCTGGCTTTCTTCTGGTATACCTGGGCCTTGGTCCGTCACTTTGATGAGTGTTTCACCTAATGACGTCGTAATGCTAAGACAGATTATTTTGCTTTGTGGGGCGTATTTAATCGCATTGTCTAGAAGGTTGGCGATGGCTTGGAAAATGAGGATCTGATCCGCATAAAAGATGTGCTTTTTATGGGCATCAATATGCAGCTCAATACCGTGGTTTTCGGCTAATGGCTGATAATATTCATAGACTTCATGCAGAATATCGTAGGCATTGATTTTGTCTTTCTGATGACAGACTTGTCCGGTTTCTACTTCTGATAAACGCATGATGGCACGAAACAGTATTTGGATTTGCTCGGTTTCTTTGATGGCTTGCTCAAGCTCGTGTTGCTCTTCTCCGTTGACCCGTTCTGATAGATTGATCAGCTTGTGCTGTAGGCGAGTGAGCGGGGTTCTGAGTTCGTGTGCAACATGGCTGGTGATGTCGCGCACTTCTTCCATGAGTTTTTGTGTGCGTCCTAAGACGAGATTTATTTCTTGGCTAAGCTGACCAAATTCATCGCCGTTATTTTTATAATGGACTCTGACACTGTGTTTGCCACGAGCATAATCTTCTAACACCGCAATAATGTGGTTCACCCGATAAAGGTTATGCAGGCTAAACGGCAGACTAATGAACAAAATGGTCAATTGTATGGCCAATAATCCCGCCCCGGTCATGAGAGGAATAAGACGCGTTTGTTGGATCATTGGCTGTACGTTATAGGCGTTAAAATACATGCCACCATCGACCAACGGAACCAATAACCCCAACAACTCGATACTGGGGCTTTTTAAGGACAAAATTCGTGGTGGATTGGTGTTGTTTTGCTGTAATACGCTGATGTGGCTGTCCGATAAATAGTGCTTATTTCCCGACAATATGTGGCTATTGGCATCAAAAATGAAGGTAAAGTGATCTTTTCGACTTTCGGTTATACGGTTTGTTGTTAATAACTCTGCCAGCTGAGTGCTGCTGTTAAACGCAACGTTCAATTTCTGATTTTCGAGGTTCTCAAAAATCATGCTGCGCACATGACTTTTCATGATGTTCTCTAAAATCGCATTACTGATAAAAATAGCAGTACAAGAAATCAATAAGCAAATAAAAGCGATGGTGGCGGCTTGCCGAAAGCTGCTGCTGTGGAGCAATGGCTTCATAAACACCTTGTTATCCTAATGCATAGCCAACGGATCGAATGGTACGAATGATGGGGTTTTTCGAGCCGCCATCTAACTTATGTCGAAGTTTAGAAAGATGAACGTCGAGTACGTTAGTTTGTGGATCAAAGTGATATCCCCACGCTTTTTCTAGTAGCATGCTACGAGTGACGGTTTGACCTGGGTGCTCGGCAAGCACAAAAAGCAGTTTAAATTCTTTATTGGTTAAATCGATCCGCTGCCCCGAACGTGTTACTTCATGGCGTTCAAGGTTGATCATCATATCTTTGATTTTAATGAGATTATTCGATGTGGCTTGTTTGGTACGACAATATAGCCGCTCTAGCCGTAGAAGCAGCTCTGTGAAATCGAAGGGCTTACCTAAATAGTCATCGGCACCTGCTCTTAGTCCTTCTATCCGGTCAGACGTTTGGTCGTTGGCAGATAGGATGAGGATGGGCGGATGGGGAATCTTGTCCAGTAAACCAAGCAGCTGAATGCCGTCTATTTTAGGGATGACACGGTCTAACAGGATCACATCAAAGACTTCTTCTGTAATCAGTTTCAGTGCGTCTTCACCATTGTCCACCAACTTGCATGTATGTCCTGATACGTGCAGTTTGTTGCTAATCCAATGGCTAACGGAAGCATCATCTTCAACAACGAGAATACGCATATTCAATTATCTCTTAGGGCAAAAAGTGACGGGAAAGGACGTAGGCATAGTATTATAAAATGATAATGATTATCAATGCTATTTTTCGTGCCTGTGTGTCGTATACCCACGCCTCTATCGATACGCATTGTTTGCCTAGGGTTTTCTAACGTTTTTCTAATGCATTGTCCTCTATCCTAGCAATTGAGTCGTAAAGAGCCAGTGTCTATTCATTAAGCATTCTTAATGCTTTGTCTGTTGAGTTGAAAATAAGAATGAATCCTAATATGAGGACATTAAATGTTGTGTGAATGGATGAATGACGGATTTTTTGATTTCTTGCGTTCTGGTCTGTGTCTTGCTGTGGGGCATTGTTTCAGAGGTGTTTTATCATCGTATTGGCAATTTCCTAGTGGGTAGCCTGTTAGCGGGCTGGATTGTGATGGCGCTTCTGTCTTTCTCTTCTTTGGTAACCTATGAGCCGATGTCTCAGCCTGAGTTGCTAAGAGATTTAGCTTTCTCTATTGCGGGAGCTGTGTGTGCATTACTGGTAGGGGTTGGACTATTGTTACTGGGACAAGCGGGGGCGGGTGATATCAAACTGATGTCGGTGCTGTGTCTGTGGGTTGGTTTTGATAATCAACTGATTTTTTTGATGATAACGGCGCTAGCGGGGGGAATACTGGTGCTCTTTGCGCCTCTTATTTCTTACATTGAGTCAAAGGGAGCGACGTTTTTTACGCGTATGTCAACTCAGTATTCTCGATTTAATATGGCAAACCCTTTAGGTCTTTCCTATGACGGTGTGCGAGGCGTACCATATAGTGTGGCATTGTCTGTTGGCGCGTTTTATTTTCTTTGGCCTCGTCTTGTTTATGTTTTTTAATTCTCGAAAGGAAACGATACGCTCGATTCGACTTTTTAGCAAAGAGACGCAAGCGTTTGTCTCTGTTGAATTCGCTTTGCTGTTTCCTGTCATTCTATTTAGCCTAATGATGTTCGTTGAATTAATGAGAATCGCCTTAGTTATTGTATTCGTTGGCCATACTTTAGAGAATATTGTTGAGACATTACCTACAGACAATGTGTTTTTTGTATTGAGTGAGGAAGAAAAGAAAGATTGGTTAAGTGATGAGGTTGTAAAAAAATCTTACGGTATTGCTTCCATAGATAATATTAATATGACGTTGCAAACGTTTTCTATTTCTCGTGATTTTACAGGTTTAAATTTGGATGATTATCATTCTATTCCTATGTTGAACATAAGCCTGTTACTGAATGAAAAATTTATAACGCCTTTACCTTGTTTTTTTGGCCTAGGGGACTCTTTTCAGCATGAATATAGGCAGTTTGTTGGTGACCTGATAAATACTTCGGTATTATGAATAAGATTCTGTTTCTAAACAGTAGATACCATGATATTGACTGTAAATCGGTTTTAAAAAAGAGAAGGGGATGAGCCTGTTGAGATTAAGTACAGTGATTGCCAATAGCAAAACCCTCGTTTACCAAATAATTGCGGTGCTTAGTTTGGTGATGGCCTTTGTGGGAATTATGGTTCCTGGTATTCCTGCAACTGAATTTATATTGTTATGCGCGTGGTCTTCATCCAAGGGTTCTCCTAGAATTCATCGATTTTTACATAATAATCGATTTACAGGGCCTGCTTTATATAATTGGAATAATGGCAAAGTTATTTCTCAGAAAAGTAAAATACTGTCGTCCTTTAGCATGATTTTTTGTGCGTGTTTATTGTTGTATAGTGATGTTAATGTATATGTTCTATTTTTTGCTTTATCAGGAATGTTTATTGGTTTTTTGTGGATGTGGTCTAGGCCAACACAAGTGAAAAGGACAATAAATAAATGTTAGCTTTTCTTAATATAAACAAGATGGCTATTGAGAAGGCAAGTTTTTATCATTACATAAGATGGATTTTTAAATGAGGCCAGATATGCAAACAATAGAAAAAGATCAAGATATTATGACATTTGCAAAGCGTTTAAAATATTCTACACGTACTCATCATGATGGTGTTGATTCAATGGTCATGAAGTCAGAGCCATTTGCAAATGAAGACAATTACAGAAAATTTTTGCGACTACAGCATATTTTTCATTTATCGGTTGCTCCCTTGTATCAGCATCCTGATCTGCAGGCATTGTTTCCTGGATTGGCTGAATTACCACGGTTGTCTGCGGTTGAGTCGGATTTGAATGACTTGGGCTTAAAGGCGGATGTCGATGCATCTTTGTTAGCAACCCCCACGGATTTGTATCAGGCCATTGGGTGGCTTTATTGTAGTGAAGGTTCCAATATTGGTGCGGCATTTTTGTATAAAGAGACTCAGAAGTTGAAGTTTGATGCCGACCATGGCGCTCGGCATTTAGCGGCTCATTCGGAAGGACGAGCACCGCACTGGCGTAAGTTTGTGGCTCAGCTGGATGCGTTGTCACTGACAGAGGAGCAAGAAGCTCTGGCAATAAAAGGCGCGATGGATGCGTTTGCTTTCTATAAAAAGACCTTGGCTGCTATTGGTTAATTTTTCACGCCAGATAGTTTGATTTTTGTAATCGTTTTTCGCTTATAAGTCTTTACCTAAAAGCCACCTAAGAAAACTTAGGTGGCTTTTTATTTTTATCTTTTATGCTTGTGTACTGTAATAAAACGAGGTGTTTATTCGTCTAATGTGCTTAGATTAAGTTATGTTTTTTCTGTTATTTACTATTCCAAAAAGGACGTTTTCATGATGGGTTTTACTAGTATCCGTGGTCGTCTACGGGCGAGTTATTTGGTGCTGTTGGCGTTACTGGTGCTCGTAGTGGTGTTGTCAGTGAGTCGCTTCCAGCTTCTCTCCGGTAATATCCGCAGTATCGTTGACGAAAACGCGGCTTTAGTTGAGTTAGCTGGAGAGCTAAATGTTAATGCAGAGAGTCTGGCCAGTCGCCTGTTGTTGCTGTTTGTTTTAGAGGAGCGAAACGCTCGCGTTGCTATTTATAAAGAAATTGATGAGCGAAATAGTAATTTAGACAGCAGTTTAGAAAAAATGGCTTTACTGGTACAGACGCCCCAAGATAAGGCAGTTGTCGAGGGTTTGAAAGTGCAGCGTCAGGTATATCAGGATGCGCTTCAGGCAACCGTCGAAGCCTTGGAGTTTGGTGAGCTAGAAGAAGCAAAAAAATTGATGGCAGGCTCGACTCGTGATGAATTACAAGTCTTTTTAAAGCAAACGTCTGCATTGTCCGAGTACGAACGCAGTTTGATGCAGGCAAAGCAGAAAGAAGTGTTGTTTGAATCAGAATTGGCCATTTGGTTAACCGTTGGAGTAGGGGCTTTGGCTGTTCTGATTGGTTTAATCATGTCTGTTTTGATCACTCGTAGCATTGTGAATCCGCTTAATTATGTGATGGCGTTGTTAGATAATTTTGCCCATGGTGATCTTTCTCAAGAGATTACATCAACACAAAAAGGTGAAATTGGTCAGCTATTAGACAGTGTGAAACGTATGCGGATCAGTTTAGCTGGCGTCATTCGGCAAATTGATAAGAGTGCAAGAACCGTTGTTGGGGCTGTTGGTGATATTCGTTCGAATGTGGCAGATGTGAATCAGGGCGCTAACACTCAAGCCACCATGGCGTATGATATCCAACAGTCCGTCAGTGAATTATCGAATGCCGCGAATGTGATGGCAGATCATGTGAGCGTGTCTCGTAATCAAGCGGAGGCTGCCCACGACTTAGCCAAACACGGTAAACAGGTCATTACTTCTGCGGCGAAAGATATTACAGCGGTTGCGGCTTATATTGAGGAGACTTCTCATGCTGTAGCAGAGTTGAATAAAAGTGCGACGACGGTCACAGAGTTTGTTAATAGCATTCGCAATGTGGCAGAGCAAACTAATCTTTTGGCACTAAATGCTTCTATCGAAGCCGCTCGTGCAGGAGAAAGTGGCCGAGGCTTTGCTGTTGTGGCGGATGAAGTTCGTAACTTGGCAACGAATACCGCGCAGGTGACAGCTTCCATCGATAAAGTCATTACCACCATCAGTAGTTTGTCGATGCAGATTTCTAATGAAATGGTACAAGGTCAGGAAAAAATGCGTCATGGTGTGGCGCAAATTGAGGAAGTGGTTGCACCTCTTAGTCAATTGGAAGCCGATTCTGCAAACTCTTTGAGAAGTCTGGATGGTCTTTCGCAACTGGCTCAACAGCAGGCAAGAGAAGCGAAAGATATGGCTGAACACATTACTCGTATCGTTGACGTCACGGTGAGCAATGATCAAACTTCAAAGCGTTTAAGTCAGCTCACCGATGCATTATCTGGTGCCGCAGAGCAAACTCATGAGGCAACGTCTACGTTTACTTTGCCTACTTAGTTTTGGATAACACGTGATCCAAAGAAACAACACCTGCGCCACGGTACATAAGCAGAAGAGCAATGGCTAACCATGTGGCGTGGGTTGGGTAGGCGTCGGGATAGACAAACAGTTGAATGACTAAGGTCATGCTTGCTAAGCCAAACGCTGCGAAGCGGGTAAAAAAGCCCATTAATATGAGAATGGGTAAGACATGCTCGGCCACTGTGGCCATTATGGCCGCGATCATAGGTGGGATCAGTGGCAAGTTATACTCGTGTTCAAATAGAAATAAGGTTGTCTCTTTTAGATGAGGCCAGCCTAATTGTACTTCCATCGCAATGATATCTAAGGAAAATCCTTCTATTTTGGTTTGACCAGACTTCCAAAAGACCGCCGCAATAGCAAATCGTGCGATGCATAAAATCATCGACTCAGGTATTTTTTTGAAGACGCTCTCACTGATTTGTAGCATAGACGACACCATAAATTTCCCCATTAGAATGTTTGCCTTTAGGCAGCGGCTTCGGACACGTGAGTGATTAGTTGCCATTGAATGAGTTTTGCTAAGCTGGCTCCAGTGTCAAATGTATCATCATCTGGAATAGCCTCTTCGAGTGTTTTATCTTGCATGAGACGTTGAATAAAAGAGGCTTCGGCTTCACTGATGACATGCATTTCAGCGTATATAAAGGATTTTGAAAGAAGTAAGTGCTCGCTATTGTTAATGTCGAGTTGCGTTAAACTCTGCTCACTGGGCTGTTTGTGAGCCAAATAAATGGAGCCAATCGCATAGCAAGAAAGCATTATTTGAGTGTTTGGTGATAAACGTATCAACAGCTTTGCCGGGTCTGTTGTGTGGTTGAATGCGGCGGATACTTCTTCGTGTGTTAGTGGTGTAAATTCTGGTGCATGGGTCAGTGTTAAGAGTTTGTACTCAAGGTCAGCAATATCCCCTAAAAATGCGACACTTTGTGACGGTTCAAATGCTCTAATAAAATCCGCAAATGTGCCTCCGTATTCGCGGATAATAGGGCTTTTGGGCCGATTTTGCTGGAGGTATTCTCGTGCCATAGCACGGAAAAAATCTTCACCGACGAGTGTTTGGGTGATCGGAAATATATCGGCTAAGGCATCCATCAAGGACACATACACATTATTGCGGTAGACGTTGAAACGAAGGGCTTTTTCCTTACTGGATTGACCTTTTATCTCTTTGTAAAAAGCCTCGTCTTGGTGAAACAATGCATCGTTAAATGCCTTATTCATGGCGGCTTTCCTGTTTTATTTGTGCTCTTATTTGGTCCGCTTGTTGCGCTTCGGCTTGTAATATTGACAGTGTGGGTAAATTGCCATCTCGTTCTATTAGGGTAGGTCGATCACCTATGGTCTTTAAGGTATGCTGATATAAGCGCCACACTTCATTGGACACGGGAGTGTCATGGCTGTCTATCTTTAAGGCGATGGTCGGATTTTCATCCAGCGTGTGGCCAGCTAAGTGGATTTGTCCTACCGCGTCGCCTGGAAAACCATTAATGTAATCAAATGGGTTAGTTTGGTGGTTAAAGCAAGACACTTCCACGTTGTTAATGTCGAGTAATAAACCACAACCAGTGCGTTGAGTCATTTCACGGATAAAATCAATTTCACTGCGATCACTACGGTGAAACTCAAAATAAGTCGATGGGTTTTCCATTAAAATCTGACGTTTTAGCGTCGATTGAAGTTGGTCTATGTGCTCACAAACACGGTTTAATGTTGCTTGATCATATGCCACGGGCAAAAGATCGTTCAGAAACGTATGGTCGTGGGTTGACCACGCTAGGTGCTCAGAAAAGACCTCGGGTTGAACGTCCTCAACGAGCTGTGCGATGCGTTTCAAATGTGCCTGATCTAATGGCGTGTCTGCGCCAATCGACAAACCAACACCGTGTATGGTGAATGCATAATGCGCTCTGATTTTTTGTAGATAATAGCGCGCAGGCCCACCTAGACTTAGGTAGTTTTCCGCATGGATCTCGAAAAAGCCGAGAGTCGGGCGTTGATCTAAAATTTCATGATAATAAGAAGGCTTTAGGCTAATGCCGGTGTTGTCAATAAAGCTCGAAGGCGCTGGCGCGCCTTGGCTTTGTTTTGGCGTAAATACCATGTGAATTAATGGCCCTTAAAAGGCGTTTAATTGGCCATGGCCTGTGGGTGATGTTTTAGAGTCCATTTCTACACAGCTGCCAGCGGGTACTAATTTCCACGCATCGGATTGATAGTCTGTTTTAGACGTGCCAGCACATGATGTACCAGGACCTGCAGCGCAATCATTTTGACCCGCAAGTGCGACACCGTAGCATTTTTCTTTTGCTGCCGCTTCGGCTGGTGAGGTGACTGCGACAGCAGAAAGAGCGATGGCTGAACCAAGAGCAAGAGACAAAGAGAGTTTAGAGCTTTTCATGGGTGGATCCTCGGTGTTGTTTTAAGAAAAACGCGTTTATTTGCTTATTACAGTGTATTTGACGTTAGAGGTGTTCGCTTTATTACACACAAAAATAAAATTATTTCTCTTCGGGCTCTTTGGCTTTTGTATAGGATTTTGATAGTTCGCGCAGTGTTTCCATTTGTCGTCCAAATTGACGACAAGGTGAACAAATAGCGGTATGCATGGCCAAATTTATTTTTTCTTTGTTGCTGAGCGGACGGTCTAACTTCTCAGAGAGCATTTGGGTCGCCTGTTTGCATTTCATCATTTACGACGTCTCCTTTTGAAACCAGTGATCTTCTAAGCATTCGCGCAAGCGCAGGCGAGCGCGATATAAGGTGACATTTAGGCTGCTTACTGACACCTCTTCGTTATGACAAATTTCAGGCGTATCCATTTCGAGAAATTCGCGCATCATAAACAATCGACCATATTTTGCGGGCAAGGCCTCCAAGCATGCATCGAAAATACGCCAAAAATCGTCATTTTCTACATCATGATCAGGTTGATCCCATTTTTTAGGGCGCTCGTCTTGCTGCCAGTGGCCATTTTCTTCAAAAAGATGCTCGATCAAGGCGTCACCACTTAGGTTTGGGCCTTCTTCTAGTTGGCTGGCAGCCGTGTGGCGCTTTTCTTTGCGTAGTAGATCAATCAATTTATTCTTTAAAATAGAAAACACCCAAGTCTTAAACGCCGCTTGGCGCGCAAAACGGTCAATATGTTGATAAGCGGACAACATGGCTTCTTGTACTGCGTCTTCCGCTAATTGACTATCTCGCACTTGCAGCTTGGCAAATTTCAGCATTTGAGTGCGCAACGCTTTTGTAAATGCCACATCTTGAAAAATGCTTTCTGCCTCTGAAGGGGCCATTTCAACAGAGATATTTGCGTTTGTCATTTAAGCCTCGGATTGTTTAGCTGGTTATGAGACGTTGTTGGATGAGTTTTTATTACCATTCAACAACGTTATTTTTTATGTATTTTTTTGGCTCGCTTCCGCTAAGTATTCATCTTTTAGTTTGACGTAGTTCAATCCGGCGTATTGAAAGTATTCAATTTCTTTGTCGTTGAGGGGACGAATCTGTTTCACAGGGGAACCCATATACATAAAGCCTGTTTCTAGGCGTTTGCCTGGAGGTACCAAAGAGCCCGCGCCGATAATGACTTCGTTTTCAATCACAGCGCCATCCAGAATGGTGGTTCCCATGCCAACCAAGACTCGGTTGCCAATCGTACAACCATGCAACATCGCCATATGACCCACGGTGACATCGTCACCAATTTCTAAAGGATGACCTTCTGGCTTGTAAGCACTGGCATGGGTAATGTGCAAACAGGAATTGTCTTGGATACTGGTGCGAGCGCCTATACGAATGCGATGCATGTCACCGCGTATGGCGACCAAAGGCCACACTGAGCTATCTTCACCAATAGTGACATCGCCAATAACCACAGCGCTATCATCGACCCAAACACGATCACCAAGTTGTGGTGTTTTACCACGGAAAGATTTCATTACCATAAATGCTCTCTTTTTAAAGAGGAGTTGTTAATAGAATGTGCTAATAAATGAAGGAACTATTAACACAATAGGGTTTAATGCATTGAAAAAGTATTAAGACAACCTATCTTAGTAAGCATAGTATTGATCAATGCAATACAGCGTTCAATTAATATAAAAGGATATCATGATATGTCACAGTCTGTATGGGACGCGACCAGCTTACCGAACTTTACCGATGTTGATGTTGCGAACATCGAAGCGGATCTAGAGGCGTTACTAAAACGTAATCAAGCGGCCATCGACGCCTGCGTGAGTGAAAACCCTCATCCAACATGGCAAAGCCTCGTTTTGCCATTGGATCAATTACATGATGATTTAAACAATTTTTGGTCACCGATTGGTCATCTAAACTCAGTCAAAAATACACCAGAATTGCGAGCAGCTTATAACGCTTGTTTGCCAAAGTTGACTCAGTACTACACCGACCTTGGTCAAAACAAAGCCTTGTATCAAGCTTATAAAAATCTTGCTGAAAGCGACGCTGCAGAAAACCTAACCCAAGCCCAGAGTGAAGCGTTAACACAAACCATTCGAGACTTTGAGTTATCGGGTGTGGGTCTAGAAGGCGAAGCCAAAAAGCGTTATGGCGAAATAAGCCAGCGTTTGTCCGAGCTGGGCAGTCAGTTTGGCGAAAACGTATTGGACGCGACTCAGGCTTGGAGCAAGCTTATTACGGATGAGAGCGAGTTGTCTGGTCTACCTGAATCGGCTTTGGCGCAAGCGAAACAAATGGCCGAAGCCAAAGAAAAAGACGGTTGGCTGTTTACCTTAGACTTTCCATCTTACATGCCTGTGATGAGCTACGCAGACAACGCTGAGTTACGCGAAGAAATGTACCGTGCTTTCGCTACTCGTGCATCAGATCAAGGCGGCGACATCAAATTTAACAACGCGCCTCTGATCGACGAAATTTTGTCATTGCGTCATGAGATGGCCCAGATCCTTGGTTTTGAAAATTACGCTGAATTGTCCGTGGCCACCAAAATGGCTGACAATGGGCAGCAGGTAATTGATTTCTTAGAAGACCTAGCTAAAAAATCAAAAAGTTCGGCAGAACAAGATCTTGCGCAATTAAAGGCGTTTGCGAAAGACGAAAATGGTGTGGAAACATTAAACGCATGGGACATGACTTACTACGCAGAAAAATTGCGTCAGCATAAGTACAGTATTTCCCAAGAAGAACTGCGTCCTTACTTTCCAATGAATAAGGTTTTGTCAGGATTGTTTCACGTGGCACAAACCTTATTTGGCGTCGATATTCGTGAAGAAAATGAGTTTGATAGTTATAACAAGAACTTACAGCTTTTCACTATTAGCAAAGAGGATGAAGACATTGCTCGTTTCTATCTAGATCCTTATGCTCGCGAAGCAAAGCGCGGTGGTGCATGGATGGATTCTTGTCGTACTCGTCGCCGTTTGAGTGACGATCGTTTACAGCTACCCATTGCCTATCTTGTGTGTAATTTCACGCCACCAATCGGTGACAAACCGGCTCTGTTGACGCATGACGAAGTGACCACCTTGTTCCATGAATTTGGTCACGGCTTGCACCATATGTTGACCCAAGTGGACGTTTCATCCGTATCGGGTATTAATGGCGTCGCATGGGATGCGGTTGAGCTACCCAGTCAATTTATGGAAAACTGGTGCTACGAGCCAGAAGCATTGGCTCATATAGCAGGCCATTACGAAACGGGTGAGCCGTTACCACAAGACTTATTAGACAAGATGCTGGCGGCGAAGAACTTCCAATCTGGTATGCAGATGATGCGTCAGCTGGAGTTTTCTTTGTTCGATTTCCGTTTGCACAGGGAATATCAACAAGGTATTTCAGTTCAATCGGTCATTGATGATGTGCGCAGCAAAGTAGCAGTGACGACACCTCCTGAATTTAACCGTTTCCAAAATAGCTTCTCGCACATTTTTGCGGGTGGTTACGCGGCAGGTTATTACAGTTACAAATGGGCGGAAGTCTTGTCAGCGGATGCTTTCTCGAAATTCGAAGAAGACGGCATCTTCAATAAAGATACCGGCGCACGCTTCCGTGATACCATATTAGCCAACGGTGGTTCTCGTCCGGCAGCGGAGTTGTTCGCTGAATTCCGAGGTCGTGAACCAAGCACCGATGCCTTATTGAGACACAGCGGCATCGCTGCTTAAGTTTTTTGAGGAGTGTAGGGATGGGCAGAATACATGGAAGTTGAAGACTTATATAATGTTCAAGAGCTAACAGAGAATGCTGAATTATATGAGCAGTTAGGAACTAAAGAAAAGTTTTGGTTTCGGGATTTAAGCTCTCCAGATAGTCAAAGAACGCTATTTAAATATTCCAGATCGAATACTGGGGAGCATTGGTCTGAAAAGTGTGCAGAGCAATTATGTGAGTTATTAGGCATACCACATGTGAAGTATGAGATTGCTATACATAATGAGCGATATGGTGTTGTCTCTCCTAATATAGTTGATAAGAACGAACACTTGGTTATGGGGAATGAACTACTTAATAAGGATGATCCTGAGGAGTACCCTGTACCAGTAGACTTTGCTGATAATAAACAAAAGGTAACAAGTCATACTGTTACGAGAGTTTTAGCTTTTCTTGCTAGGTCTAAGGTCCAGTCACCTAAGTCTGACTTTGATTTGAATGGTTTAGGCGCAGCAGAAGTTTTTTGTGGTTATCTGATGTTAGATGCATTAATAAGCAATCAGGATAGACACCACGAAAATTGGGCTGTGATAGTCGAAACTAAGAATGGCAAAGCGGTATTTAGGTTATGTCCGACTTATGATCATGCTGCAAGCTTGGGTAGAGAACTATTAGATAGAGAACGTGTTGAAAGGCTTCAAACCAAAGACAAAAATCGATCTGTTGAGATTTTTGTGCAGAAAGCCCGATCGCAGTTATATAAATTTAAAACAGATAGAAAACCTATGAAAACGGTTGATGCTTTTGTTTATGCAGTGCAGAAATATCCATCAGCCAAGAAGTATTGGTTATCAAAGCTGGACTTGCTTACTGAAGCAAACATTAAAAGAGTATTCGATCGAATACCGCCTGATCTGATATCAGATGTTGGTAGGGACTTTGCCTACAGGGTGGTTATTGAAAATCGAAAAAGGTTATTAAAACATCATGAATAAGCAAACTGCATTTTTAACTTGGCAAGATCCAGACTCAAGAGATTGGCATGTTATTGGCGTTTTAGAGTATGAAAAAGGGCAGTATTCTTTTAGATATACTCAAGGAAGCAAGGCCACAGATAATTTTGTTCCTTTTAGTGGTATGGAAAATTTAACGAAAGAATACAAGTCCTCAGGCTTGTTTCCTATTTTCCAAAATCGGTTGTTATCCTCCAGACGTCCAGAGTTCCCGAAATTCATTTCTTGGCTAGGTTTAAACTCTGAAACCGCTAATAATATGGATGTACTGACAAGGTCTGGTGGAGTAAGAGGTACTGATAATTTACAATTGTTCCCTAAAATTGAATTAGGTAGTAATGGTGAATTTGAGCATGTATTTTTTGTTCATGGTGTCCGATATCTAACAGGCAGTGCGCGCCACCGAATTGATTCCCTCAAAGCTGCTGATATCTTGTACGCATGCTTAGACATTCAGAATGATTTTGATCACAATGCCGTTCTTCTTCGTACGCAAAATCCACCTGAGATTTTGGGGTATGTTCCTAGGTATTTGTCGTTGGAATTATTCTCTATTTTAAAGAAAGATCAGAGCGCTGTGAGTTTTTACGTTGAGCAAATTTCAGATGAAGCGCCTGAGAGCTATAAATTGCTGTGTAGAGTAAAAGGACAGTTACCTACAGAATTACAAAATAGTTTTATGGCAGGTCAAGAATACCAGCCATTAACCGATCAAGGTAACTAGGGTTATGACAGTAAAACGCTTTATCGCAGGGGCGGTGTGCCCTCGTTGCAGTGAGATGGATAAGATTCGTGCATGGCGCGATGATGAGGTTGAAAAACAGTATCGCGAATGCATAGTGTGTGGTTACACAGATGAGCAGTCGACTGTGGTGCAAGCACAGCCAACCGAGATCCCGACTCGCGTCAATAAACCGCACAGCAGTGCGCCGCAAGCGGAAGAAATGGTGATTAATTTTATCCCGAATCCGGGTTCGACCAAGCACTAACGACACGGTATTTGGCAACTAAAAAGCGGATCGTCTTTACAGGCAATCCGCTTTTTTTATACCTTGTTTTTTATATCGATGCTAAGCCAAGAATGAATCTAAGCCTTTGTTAACCAAAGTATATCCAACGGTTCGATAAGGTTTAACGATGGTAAATCTATCGATTCTTTGTTGAGCAAGTTGATAGCAGTATCTTGTCCAATTAATTCACTGAGCGATTTGCCTAGTGGTAAATGTTGAAGTGGTACTTGGTGTTCGCTCATGTTGGCGATGACGAAGAGTGTTTTATCCCCGTGTTGTCGTTTAAAGGCGAATAAGTGTTCACTGCCCAAGGACACCAGTTCAAATTCTTGCGCGGCAAAAAGTGCATTGGATTTGCGGATTTGAATCATTTCTCGGATCAGCTGAGCAATTTTCCCTTGTGGTGTGCTTGGGTCTTCTGCTAATGCAAAATCCGCCTCAGTTAGCTTCTTACGATGCACCCAGCGGCTGTCATCGACTTTCGTTGGATCATTCAAATAATCATCATTGTTGAGTACACCAAGGTCATCGCCTTGGTACAACAATGGAATACCTGGCATAGCGAAATTAATGCCATTCAGTACGCGAATGCGTTTGATGGCATGATCCAGTAGCAGTGGATCGTTTGCGGCTATGGCGTTTTCAACACCGGCCAGCGACGCTAAGGTGCCACATACTCGGCAGTCACCATTGACGGGGTTTTCTTGAAACGGCACACCCGCGGCGAAAGAGCCTTCGAATTGCCCGGTATAGAATTGGTTTAAGAAGCGTCGGTGGCCAATACCGTCAATACCGAGACGATCAGAGATGGCGTCATCCCACAACCAACCAATGTCGTCATGACAGCGGATATAGTTGATCCAAGTCGTGTGCTCAGGGATTTTGAAGCTGCGCTCCAGTGATTGGTAAAGTAAGCTGGTTTGGCGTGTCGCTAAGCTTTCCCATAACAAGGCCATCATCAGTGGGTTGTAAGACAAATTACATTCATCGGCACCAATGTACTTGTTTACTTCATCTGGATGAACAATCGCCTCGGATTTAAACACCACTTGTGGCGCGGCAATGTCTAAGCAGGCTTTGAACGCTTTAATGAGATTATGAGCCTTAGGCAAATTCTCACATACGGTGCCTTTTTCTTTCCAAACAAAGGCTAAGGCGTCGAGTCGTAATACATCACAACCGTTTAATATCAGGTGTAACATTTCCTCTACAACAGCAACAAACACCGCCGGATTGGAATAGTTTAAATCCCATTGGAACGAGTTAAAGGTGGTCCAAACATGGCGGTCTAATTCGGGCAAATAAGTGAAACTGCCGCGACGAATTTGCGGGAATATTTCGCGCACGGTTTGATTGTATTCAACCGCTTCCTGTTCGCCCATGAAATAGTAATAGCCTTGGTATTCTTTATCGCCAGACTTAGCGGCTTCGGCCCAACGATGCTCATCGGAAGTGTGGTTGAATACAAAGTCCAACACCATACGAATCCCTTTCTTGTGCAGCGCAGAAGCTAGGTCTTTTAAGTCTTTATTGGTGCCTAAGTTAGGGGATACGGTGCGGTAATCCGAAATTGCATAACCGCCGTCACTGTTACCTTCTGGCGATAAATAAAGTGGCATTAAATGTACGTAATTAATGCCTAAGGATTCAAAATACGGAATCTTGTCGATCAGAGAACTTAGGTCATCGGCTAACAAATCAACGTATACCGCAATACCAACATTCTGATTGGATTCAAACCAAAATTCTGACTTGTCTTTGATTTGTGCTGGGCGTTTTTTCTTTTGAAAATCAATAAAAGATTGCAGCAATACTTTGAGATGAAAGTGCAGGTCGAAACAGTGCTGGTAAAGCGGAAAAAGTTGCTCAAACAATGGCTGAAAATTCGTTTCTAAGCGTGAAATAAAGACGTTTTTTTGCTGAGAAGTGAGCGGACCAAAATCCAATTCGGCTAGCAAGCGCTGCTGCGTTTTTTGTGCTTCGAAAGAGAAATCCATGACCATATAGTTGCCTTTTGTGAGAGGCTCGCACCGTTAAGTTCGAGTTAAGTTGTTATTTTGGTTGGATCGCTGAACAGACTGGTGTTCCTCGTTTGCCATTGGAAAACGTAGCGTAAGGACTGGGGCGGGTCAATATGTGGAGTTTCTAAAAACGGACTTAATTTCCGAGGCAATCTCTGCCTCGGAAATGAAAGGTTACTCGTTATCGGCGTAGCCACTGCCGATGGCACTGAAAGGCATATCAAGCTCGAGTTCTGGGACTTGTAATCCAATCCAAGCCGGAAAGGTGTTGCTGTTTGGTCCTGGAAAGACGGTGTATTCGTTTGCCCAAGGGTAGCGCTTTACCGCTTCTTCTATCTTAGGAATGAGTGCTTGCGCTTTTTCACCTGTCATAGAAAGTACTTTTTCTGGTTTGGCGCCAAACCAGAAACGATCTGGTGTGGCGGTTTTATATTCGTATAGCGCTGGCAAGCCTCGCTCTACACGCCATCCGACGACTTCATAAACGGTGTATTCAGGGGCATTCTGACTTTTGACGGCGACCCAAGTGTGAACAGCAAACCAGCCGCGCCAACTAAATGCATCCGCCGCATAAAATTCGATGACGGCCGCTTTTTCTGTTTCAGGTGAAGGAGCAATGCCGGCGGGTTCGCGACTTGCTGTACGCCAATTATCGTTTGAAGAGCAAGCGCTTAAAAATAGCGTGATAAAGAGAAGCCCTAGAAACCTTGTCATGCTTTGTCCTTGTTCAGTTGAAATGTTCAGTTGGAAAATTTTATGTGAATTAAGATACGCAAGTTTTGGCGCCATTGGGTCATTATTTTTTATCTAGAGCGTGAGTTTCACGGTTTTTGCTTAGTTTAACCAAACTATAAAAAACGCCAGTGAACTGGCGTTTTAGAGGTGTGATTTGATCTGAATAACCAATCAGTTCATTTCAATGATGAAATCTTCTTTCGCACGACGCACTTTTTTCAGACCTTTCAACCAGTCGCCTTCGTCTGCGCGGTAACCTAAAGGAAGGAGAATGACAGAACGCAGTCCACGCTCAGTAAGGCCCAAAATCTCATCCACTTTGGTCGGATCGAAACCTTCCATAGGCGTGCTGTCTACGCCTTCTTCTGCAGCAGCAATCAGTGCTGTACCGAGGGCGATATAGGCTTGACGAGCGGCGTGCTGGTAATTGACCCCAGCATCGCGTGGCGGGTAAGCGCCCAAGATCATTTGACGGTAATTTTCCCAACCTTCATTTTTAAAGCCACGTTCGTCATTGACTAGATCGAACATCTTGTTGATGCGTTCTTCTGTGTAATTGTCCCAGGCGGCAAACACCAAAAGATGAGAGCAGTCGGTGATTTGGGCTTGGTTCCACGCATGAGGCACGATGGCTTCACGTAATGCTTTGTTTTTTACAACGATTACTTCGTATGGTTGAAGGCCGCTTGAAGTGGCGGTAAGACGAATGGCTTCTAGAATACGATCTACTTTTTCTTGTTCAACGGCTTTGCTTGAGTCCATTTTTTTAGTGGCATAACGCCAGTTTAATTTTTCTAACAAATGCGACATTTCAATTCCTTACTAAAGTGAGTTTATGTCAACAATATGGGGCTAATTTAGATGGAGTACAAGTTGTGCTTTCAGCAAGGAATGAGAAAGTTGAATAATCGGTTAAAGGCTAACTTGGTTGATATAGTGCGATATTTTCTCTAATAATGCCCTAAAATGGTTCATTTTTGCGCTGGTATGCAGTAAGGTGCGATCTCGAAAATTTCAATGGACCCCTTCTAATGACATTTGCTCAAAAACCATCGTTATTACAGCGTTATTTGCGCGGTAGTTTGGTACTACAAATTGCCATCGGTATTCTTTGTGGTGTGGTGTTGGCCTACGTTTCACCGAGTACTGCTTTGTCTGCCAGTTTGTTTGGCGATTTTTTTGTAAAATCTTTAAAGGCCATTGCCCCCATTTTGGTTTTTTTATTGGTGATGGCCTCGATTGCGAATCACAAACAGGCTCAACAGAGTCATATTCGACCAGTGATCGTGCTTTACATTGCGGGCACGTTTGTTGCGGCGTTAACGGCCGTCATGTTTAGCTTTGTGTTTCCTACACATTTGAACTTGGTGTCTCCAGATTTGAGCCAGAGCGCACCTCAAGGTATTGATGAAGTCTTGCATACCTTGGTCTTCAAAATGGTTGATAACCCTGTTAACGCGCTGGTACAAGGCAATTATGTGGGCATTTTAACCTGGGCCATTGGTTTTGGCTTAGGTTTGCGTCATGCGTCTGACGCGACAAAAGCCTTGTTACAACACCTAGCGAGCAGTGTGACAAGCATTGTGTCGGTGATTATTCGCTTAGCCCCGTTTGGTATTTTTGGTCTTGTGGCCAGTACTATTGCTGCAACGGGTTTTGATGCTTTATTTGGCTACTCGCATTTATTAGCGGTGCTTATAGGCGCGATGCTGTTTATTGCGTTTGTGACCAATCCTTTATTAGTATTCTGGAAAATTCGTCGTAATCCTTATCCTTTGGTGTTTCAGTGTCTAAAAGAGAGTGGTGTGACCGCTTTTTTTACCCGCAGTTCGGCGGCGAATATTCCCGTTAACCTCGATCTTTGTAAGCGCTTGGATTTGGATGAAGACACCTATTCTGTGTCGATTCCTCTAGGGGCGACGATTAACATGGCAGGCGCCGCGATCACCATCACGGTGTTAACATTAGCGGCGGTTAATACGCTGGGGATTTCGTTGGATTTTGGTACGGCGCTGTTACTGAGTGTGATTGCGGCCGTGTCGGCGTGCGGTGCTTCAGGCGTGGCGGGTGGCTCTTTATTATTGATTCCTTTGGCATGCAGTTTGTTCAATATTCCCAATGAGATTGCCATGCAGGTAGTGGCTGTGGGCTTTATTATCGGCGTATTGCAAGACTCTGCTGAAACAGCATTAAACAGCTCGACGGACGTTTTATTTACGGCGGCGGCCTGTCTTTCGAATGAGAATAGCTCGTTCGCCAAATAACGGTAGTGGGCAAAAACAAAAAAGGGGAAGCACGTGGCTTCCCCTTTTTTGTTTTTGCTATGGTTTTCTCGTTTAAAGCTTAAACTGAGTCACCAATTTATCCAGTTGAACAGAGAGTTTTTGCAAGTTGTTGCTGGACGCTGTTAGCTCATCGGCAATTTCTGAGGTTTCCGTGGTGAGCTGGTTAATCTCCTCGACGTTTTTACTCATGTCATTCACCACAAGCGCTTGCTCTTCGGTGGCTGTTGCCACCTGTATGTTCATGTCACTGATTTGACCAATATGCTTGGTGATTTGCTCAAGTGAGGTGTTGGCCTCATTGGCTTGTCCTACCACGGTATTGCTTTGGTCTTGACCGGTTTTAATCGTCGAAACCGTTTTGGCCGATTGTTCTTGTAGTTGATCGATCATTTTTTGTATTTCATCAGTAGAAGCCGCAGAACGACTGGCTAGGTTGCGCACTTCATCGGCAACCACAGCGAAACCGCGACCTTGTTCGCCTGCACGAGCGGCTTCTATGGCGGCGTTTAAGGCCAATAGATTGGTTTGCTCTGAAATACTGCGGATGGTATCGAGGATACTGCCAATGGAGTCCGTTTGTGTGGCTAATGAGCCAATGTCAGAGCTGATGTGCTGAATTTCTGTCGACAGTGTGGTGACACCTTGGCGAGCACGTGCGACCAATCCAGCCCCTTGATGTGCTTGTTTGTCCGCTTCCTGTGCGGCTTTTGCTGCTTGAGAGGCATTTTCTGCAATGTTCTCAACCGTGGCCCCCATTTCATGAATGGCTGTCGCAATTTGCGTAGTACGGTCACGTTCATTTAAACAGTTGGTATGTGTCGCCTTGGCTTTGGCAGCAACATCGTTTGCAGTACGAGCGAGCTGGCGAGAGTTTTCCGCCACGTTTTCAATCGCAGTGCGAACTTTGGCGATAAATTGATTGAAGTGCTGAGCGATGTCGCTCAGTTCATCCTTGCCATCCAGTGTGATGACGGTGCCAAGATCCAGCTTGTCACTGGCACTGGAAATATGTTGCTGAAGATAAGATACGCGACTGTTAAGACGACGTAACATTAACCAAGCTAAGACAATAGACGCAAATAAGGCAATGACGATTAATATAATCATATTGTTGCGGCTTGCTTCGTAGTTAATTTGACTCTGGGTGTAACCCTGCTTGCCTTGTTCTAATAATTCATCCAATATTTTATTAACCGCGATGCGCATCACGCCGTAGCTACTGGCGTATTGGTTTTTGTATATTTCTTGAGCTGTGGTTAGGTCGTTATTTTCCATGGCGGTTAGCATGGGAGCGAGTTCATCGCTTTTGACCTTAGCGAAAATGTCGATAATTTTTTGCACTTCATCGCGCATGATAGGGTTTACTTGTGCCTCTAACGCTTGTTTTAAAGCCATGTCCATTTCAGGAATGTCTTCAGTACGTGTTTCTTTTATGCGAGTTAGGACGCCCTTTTTATCCTGCATGGCGGGGATTTCTTGCAATAAAATAATGTCAATACCGACACGCATGCGGGGAATACGAGAGGCCACTTCGGCAAGAGAGCGCATGGGTGCGCTGGTGTTTTGAGCGAGTTGTTTGGTCTGCTCTTGTACGCTAGAAAGGCCTTGTAAACCAGCCCAGCTGACGAGAAACAGAGCAAGGCAAGGTAGGGCAATCACAAGGGCAAATTGCACTTTTAAAGAAAGTTTATTGAATATCACAGTGGGTTACCTGCTGGCGATTATTGTAATTGTGCAGAGCACTTGTTTGATAAGAATGTTTTTCAACGTGTTATCACTTCTTATAGCATAGAATGTATGTCTTTCATTGTACAAGAAACTTTATTTTAGCTTGATAACATGACGTTTTTCAGACAACGCAACGAACGGTATTAATATATTAAGGAGCTCATATTGAGTAAGACGTTTCGGTCTCTTGCTAATCCGAATTATCGGCTTTGGTTCGGTGGTGCAGTGATTTCTAATATTGGTACTTGGCTGCAACGTACGGCGCAAGATTGGATAGTGATTGCTGAGTTGTCAGACAAAAATGCGTCAGCGGTTGGTTTGGTGGTGTTTTTACAATTCGCACCACAGATATTGTTGTTGCCTATTACGGGCTGGACGGCTGATCGTATGGATCGTCGTAAGCTATTGTTTATTACACAATGCTTGATGGCGGGGCTGGCTCTGATATTAGGTTTGTTGGTGTTGAGTGGTCACGTTGTGCTCTGGCAGGTGTGTGCTTGCGCCTTTGCTTTGGGTTGTGTTGCGGCCTTTGATGCGCCTGCAAGACACGCATTCGTTTCAGATATTGTCAGTGAGAAAGAATTGTCCAACGCCGTTGGGCTTAATTCTGTGTCGTTTAATTCGGCGCGCCTCGTTGGCCCTGCTATTGCGGGTCTGTTAATTGCGTCGGTTGGCAGTGGCTGGGTCTTTATGATCAATGTGCTGTCTTTTATTCCATTGTTACTCGCTTTACACCAATTTAAGAAACGTTTGCCTGCGGTCGTGTCTGATAACAGCAAAGCGACCCCAGATATGACAAAATTTTTAGAAGGTTTTCGTTATATTTGGCAACACCGAGAAATGGCCGTCATCTTGGTGATGTCTTTCTTAATTTGCAGTTTGGGCATGAATTTCTCTGTGTATTTATCGGCGATGACGGTGCATGTTTTTCAAGGTCATGCGGATCAGTACGGCTTTTTAATTTCCATGATGGCAATCGGTTCTATTTCTGGCGCTATGGTGACGGCCAGTCGCCGTTCGTCGCCGTCGTTCCGTTTTATGATTTATGTTGCGGCGATGTTTGCTGTGAGTTGCTTTTTGGTGGCCATTAGTACGTCATTTTGGGCGTTTGCCGTGTTGCTGATTTTGCTTGGTTTGAGTTTGCAGTTGTTTACCACGTCGACGACGTCTTATATGCAAGTGGCTACCGAAAAACGTTATCGTGGTCGAGTGATGGCCGTGGTGTTAGCGACGGCGCTGGGAAGTACGGCACTGGGCGCCCCTCTGGTCGGTTGGGTTGCTGATGCGTTGGGAGCTCGCTGGGCGATTGGTATGGGTAGCTTGTCCGGTATGATGGCTGCTTTGTTGGGTTTTTGGTTTTTACGTAGACAAGTTCAGACTGAATCAAAAGACAAAACGCTTTAGTTCAATGTGATTTGCCCAAAAAGAGAGAGCCGTCGTCTATAGTGAGTATTTAGTGTATTTTTATTGAAAGCACAGGAAGCGGTTCACTTTTTTACATAAATCTAAAAATATCGATGGAGAAAACTATGTCACAGCATCTTGTATTGAGTTTTATTGGAGAAGACCGTCCGGGTCTTGTAGGACGTTTGTCAGATACGATTGCACGTTATCATGGTAATTGGCTAGAAAGCCGTATGGCGCATTTGGCCGATAAATTTGCCGGTATTTTAACCGTAACGGTTCCGTTGGAACACCAAGAAGCCTTGGTTGACGCATTGCGTAACTTTGAGCAATTGGGTTTGCATGTGACGGTAGAAATGGCGAACCAGCACACAGCGTCAGGCTCGACTTTGTCACTGTCTGTGGTGGGCAATGATCGTCCTGGGATTGTGAAAGAAGTTTCGCAAGTCTTGTCTTCTTTGATGGTTAACGTGAAAGAGCTAACGACGACCTGCGAACCTGCGCCGATGAGCTCCGATATGCTGTTTAAAACCGATATGGTATTAGTCGCACCAACGGGCTTGCCATTGTCTGAATTGGAAGCGGCTTTAGAAAAGATCAGCAGTGATTTGATCGTGGAATTATCGGTTAATCAGTTTGCCTAGTGGTTTTATCGGCTGTCCCTTTTAGATCATTCATACAATGGATGATCGTGAAAGCGCTTGAGCATAAAATTAATCAATAAACGCAATCGAAAGGGCATGTTGTCACGATCACGATATAACATTTGGCAGCCTCTTGGTTGGTTGCTCCACTCCGGTAAAATGTGTCGAAGTGCTCCTGAATCAATTAGGGGCTGGGCGTGATAATCGGGCATAAAACCGATGCCTAGCCCGTCTTGAAGAGCGCGAGTAAGTAGGCTGATGTCGTCTACTTTCAGACGAATGTTGCTGTTTGGTTTGTGCGTTTGTGTTTCACCAGACAGTGTGTGTTGCAGCTTCCACGTAGACATAGGCTCGCACAATACGGTAGGAAAACCGTCTAAGTCGCTGGGCGTTTTGATGCTAGAGAGATCTACATTGGCAGATCCGCAGATCACAAAGCGAATGTTGGTTAAGTGTCTACCAATCCAGTGTTCCGCATTGTGGTCACCCACCCGAAACGCAATGTCGATTCCTGCTTCCTCTATGTCGATGGTTTGATTGGACAGACGTAGATCGAAATGTATGTCGGGGTATTGATTCAAAAAGGCATTAAAGTGCTGAGCTAAAACATGCACACCAAAATTCACGGGTGCCGATATTCTAATGGTGCCTTTGGCCTGAGTGTTGTCTTGCAAAAGACACACAGCTACCTCATTTAACTCTTCAAAGAGGGGCAAGCTTCTTTCGTAATAGCGTTGTCCTGAGTGAGTAAGCTGTACTCGGTGTGCATCTCGATTTAATAATCTAATGGCCAAGTCTTCTTCGAGTTTGGCAATCCGTCGACTTAATGTGGAAAGCGGTATTTCCAATACAGCGGAAGCCTGTTTAAAGCTCCCATGCTGTGCAACCGCGCAAAAACAACGCATGTCATCGAGTGAATAGTTAAATTTCATATTTGGAATCTATTGTCTCAAATTTGTCTATTTATTCCGAATTTAAAATCTATACACTGAACAGCCTATTTTCAAGTTTTCTTTCAATGGAGAGAGTGATGAATCGTTCGGCGAATATGAATGCCGTATTGCTACTGCTGTTATGTACGTTTTTCTGGGGAGCCTGTTTTCCTGTTGGCAAACATGCGTTAGGAGAGGTGCATGCGCTTACCTTGGTGATCTGGCGTTTTGCTATCGCTGCCGTCTGTTTGTTTATGTATGCCAAGTGGAAAAACATGTCCATGCCTAGCTTAACGGCGAGACAATGGGCGTGGGCAATGGGCGTTTCTATTGTCGGGGTTGGCGGACTTAACCTTGGTTTGTTTACTGGGTTAGCTCATACCGATGCGAGTAATGGCGCACTGATTATGGCACTCAGCCCTTTAGCCACGTCTTTGATTGGTTCTTTGTTGCAACGCAAATTGCCCGCTCGCGGAGCGGTGTTTAGTTTGGTGGTGTGTTTGTCCGGTGTGTTGCTGGTGCTAACCAATGGCGAGCTAAAACGCTTGCTGGGTTTTGAGTTTAACCACGGAGATCAAATGATCTTTTTAGGCATGTTGTGCTGGAGCCTTTATACCTATTTAACTCAGAGTGTGAGCCGTTGGATGCCGATGATTCCTTATACGTTAGTTGGTATGTTATCAGGACTGGGGGTGATCTCTTTGGTGACCGCGTTTAGCCCTGAAGTTCATCCATGGCAAGAAAGCTTGGCGATTAGTGGCTATGTGTTAGGCGATTTATTGTTCATCGGTGTGTTTGGTACCGTGGGTGGCTATTTGTTGTGGATTTCTGGGGTCAAGCAGCTGGGAGCCGCGAACGCTTCTTTGTTTTTCAACTTTGTGCCTGTATTTGCCGCATTGACAGCTTTTGCTTATGGGCAAAGTGTCACCCAACTGCAGTTACTCGGTGTGGGGATTGTGATTGCCGGTTTGTTGCTGCCAAGACTGGCCAAAAGGCAGCAACAACGACGTATCAACCGACAAGCAGCCACATCGATTCGTTAAACCATGCAATGAGGCTTAGAGCGATTCAATGTTTTTCAAGCACCATTCTGCTCTATGTAATACGGCGTGCTTTTGCGCGTCGTTCTGTTTGTCCCAGTTGCCGTAAATCATGCCGATGCGTGGGGTCGTGGCGAGACGTTCTCTATGCTTGACCATGAAACGCCAATATAAACTGTTGAGTGGGCAAGATTCCTCGTTGGTTTTTTCTTTGACCTTATAGTGGCAATCGCCACAATAGTCGCTCATTTTTTGCATGTAACTGCCGCTTGCAGCATAAGGCTTGGAAGCAATCCAGCCACCGTCAGCAAATTGGCTCATGCCGCGCGTGTTGGGGAGTTCCACCCATTCCAAGGCGTCAACATAAATGCCCAAATACCATTCGTCGACTTGTTGTGGCGCAATTTCCGTTAACATGCAAAAGTTCCCTGTCACCATTAAACGCTGAATATGATGGGCATAGGCGTAATCGAGAGATTGCCCAATGGCGCTGGCAAGACACTTCATTTTCGTTTGTCCATTCCAGAAATAGTGTGGCAAATCTCGTTCAGCATTAAGGGCATTTTGTTGTGCATAGTCCGGCATATTGATCCAATACATACCGCGCACATATTCGCGCCAACCGAGAATTTGTCTGACGAAGCCTTCGACTTGAGCAATGTCGATATGATCGTTTTCTTGATAAGCACTAATCGCGGCTTTAATAACATGTTTTGGGCTGATCAATTTCGCGTTAAGCGCAAACGACAGACGCGAATGATACAAGCTCCAACTGTGTGGTGTTTGGTTCGTCATGGCGTCTTGAAAACGACCAAAGTTTGGTAGCAAATGATCACAGAAAAAAGTCAATAAATTCAGCGCGTCTTGGCTGGTCACAGGCCAAAGTAGGTGAGATTCTATCTTTCCAAGAGACGGAATGTGATGTCGTTGAAGACGCTCCAGCAAATGCGTCACATCATGCTGAAAACACAGCGGAGCTGGAATATCAGCTAGATCGTTTGTTTTGAGCTTATTGCGATTGGCGGTGTCATAGTTCCATTGGCCACCTTCTGGTTCTCTATCGCCTGCCATCAATATGTTAAAACGCTGACGCATTTTGCGGTAAAAATGCTCCATACGAACCGTGTGTTTAGCTTGAAAGAAATTGGGGATTTCATTGAAGGGTAATAAAAAGTGTTCGCTATCGACCAGGCTGACAGTGGGCTTAGTCATGCCTGTGATCAGTGCTTGGTATTGCTGTAACACACGATATTCATCTGGACGTTGCAACTCGATATGGTTGATGCCATGCTGCTCAGCCAGCCCCAATATCACGTCCTCTACGCTGTGTTTTTGAGTGTCGTCTAAGGTGAGATAGCATACCTGATGACCGTTTTCTTTTAGGGCATTAGCGAAGTGCTCCATGGCAAGAAAAAAGGCACAGAGCTTTTGAATGTGATGCTTAACGTAAGTCGCTTCCGGATGTAGCTCGGCGATGACATACAATACGCCTTGGTCCTGTTGTTTGAACCAAGAGTGCGCTGCGTTTAACTGATCGCCAAGGATGAAACGTAAGGTGTGGTACTGAGTCATGGGGATCCTTTGGTTTTTTTAGATCGTTTAGAGGGTCTAACATGTGTGGCTAAGATACGTTGTTTTTCCTGTTTCACCTCAAATTGCTGACGATAGCCCCACAGTCTGTCTCTCGCTGCTTTTCCGGCTTCTATCAGAGGAACAATAGGGGCTGGGTAATCGACGCCAATTTGACATTGATATAAGGCTTCTTCCATGGGCGTCATTTCCCAAGGGGCATGAACAAGGGGAGCGGGGACTTCTTTTAATTCTGGCACCCAACGATGTATAAATTCGCCATCGGGATCTTGCTCTTGGGCTTGTTTTAGTGGGTTGTAGATGCGTATCGTATTCGCGCCCGTGACGCCAGCTTGCATTTGAAATTGTGGGTAATGAATGCCGGGCTCAAAATCTAAAAACAGCTGTGCTAAATGATGCACTCCTCGTCGCCAATCAATGTTCATATGATGGCATAAAAAGCTCACCATCATGGCTCTCATGCGAAAATTCATATAACCCGTTACGTTGACGGCGCGCATGCACGCATCAATGAGCGGATAGCCAGTTTGGCCTTGTTGCCACGCCTGTAAATCGGCATCGACCTGTTCATCTTGGCGATAGGGGAAAGCATCATAGGCGCGATTGATTGGCCGAAACTCCATCGCGCATTCAGTTTCGAATTTTTGCATAAAATGGCAATGCCAATGCAATCGAGAACTTAAGGCAATGAGCGTTCGACGCCAGCCTGGTGTTTGCCAGCGAGACAATAGGTCTTGATAGACTTCTCTTAGGCTAATATTTCCCCAAGCCAAATAAGGTGATAGCCGAGTACAGGCGGAGCGACTACTCAGAGGGCTTGAAATGGAGCGATAATAATCCTTACCTCGGCCATGATAAAAGCTTTCTAACGTGCGCCAAGCCAGAGTGGGTCCGCCCGTTTGCATGCCTTTTTGAGGAGTCTTCCAGGATTCTGGCAAGGTTATGCTCGCTTGGTTTAATGGATACCAAGATAGGTGGCTGAGTTCGATGTCGACAATGGGCGAGCGCATCACTTTTTGCCAAGCATCGTCCCATGACACTCTATTTTTGAGCGCACGAATGACCGCGCCCGTTGGCGACTCTTGCCAATGAATATGGTTTTGTCTGCACCACTGTTTGATTTGTTTATCGCGCTGGAAGGTTCGCTCGATACCGATTTCTTCACTGCTGAACAGTTGATCGAATTGCGTTTGCTGGTGGAGATCAATCAGCGCTTCTAAGGCTTCTTGATACACAATACACAAACGCCCACCGACTTCAGCCAGTTGCTGATTGATGTCCTCTAAAGATTGCCATACAAAACGCCAATGGCGTACATCATAGTGCGGATCTGCCACCAAGCTTGGTTCAAAAACATACAGCACAATGAGCGGCCTATTTTGCGCGATCGCATTCGCAAGCGGCTCATGGTCGGTAAGCCGCAGATCGCGTTTTAGCCAAACGACGACGGGGAGAGTAGATAACGACATTATGGATGAGGGTAAATCGGCCAGTCGGCGGCGTCAACCGAGTCGAGTTGCGAGTCAAACTGCCCACCTTGCCATTTGTTGATGAAGCGGTGGTTCGGATCATATTGCTCGGTTTGCTTTTGCAAATTAAAGTGACGTCCACCTCTTGGGTCGGCACCAACACCCGCAATGTATTGCCAATTTCCCCAGTTTGAGCCGACATTGTAATCGATCAACTGTTCTTCAAAGTAAGCCGCGCCATAACGCCAATCTATGCCTAGCTCATAGATTAAACAGCTGGCAACAATTTGGCGACCACGGTTGCTCATGAAGCCCGTTTGATTGAGTTGTTTCATACAGGCATTTACCAAAGGATACGGCGTGTTGCCTTGACTCCATTTGCGAAAGCGTTCTGCATAATAGCTCCCTTGTGTTTGCTTGCCAGATAATCCACCGGGCAAGAAAAGCTGCTTGCCGTAACGGGTGGCGTACCAGTGAAAGTACTCGCGCCAAAGCAACTCAAAGTAAATCCAATAGGTGGATTCACTGGCACCGTGATCGCGCTCATAGACGTCGAGACTGGCTTTGATTTGTCGGGCGGATAAGCTGCCTTGTGCCAACCAAGGAGAGAACTTGGTGGAGTTTTCCCAGCCGTCTAATTTGTTGCGAGTTTCTTTGTAAAGACTGGGGAGGTTGGTTGAGAAATAGTCACTTAACTGATCCATTGCCGCTTGTTCGCCACCGGTGAAAGCACTATTTTCATTGACAGCGAGTGTTTGCCAAGGGCGGATTTTTTGAATAGTGAATAGGGCTTTAGGAGGAAGTTCCTCTAATGCTGGTAAAGGTGACAAGACATCAATGTTTTCTACTAAGCGGCGAAACTTAGAAAAGGAGACAGGCAGTTCGGTTATCTCAAAAGGCAGCTGAGAGGGCCTAAACAAACTCAAATCATGCCCAATATGAATTCGAACGTCAGGAAACTGGTTAGCAATACGTTTTAGCGTTTGTTGTTCGTACCATCCACCATGATGGTTTCGATATAAATGCGAGATAGGCACTTCGTTTAACAGTAAGTTTAAACTGGTTACCGCATCCATGGCGCTAATAAATAAGGTTTGCCCTAGTGCTTCTAGTTGCTGTGCTAAGCTTTGAAGCCCTTGCTCCAAAAAGCGTCGACGATTCATTGACATTCCTTGTGTAGCGTAGCGACTTGGGCGACTGTTATGGGGTTCATCGCAATAGAGGCAAACAAGATGATCCACCTCTTGTGCAGCCTGCCACAACATATCTTGATCCGCACAACGCAGATCCTCTCCAAACCACATTACACCCACTTTCATTGTCTTCTTCCCATCGCCTTTTTTTACGTAAGCTTAGTACGTATTGAAGAGATAATTAGATTGTTTTAAATCGTTTTTTTTGTTTTTCGCGCCGCCAACACAGAAAAAATAAGTGCTTATTTTTACGTGATCATAAAAACCATATCAAAAATAAGGTTATAATAGGCGAAATTTTTCTGTCAACGTCAAAGGTAGCGATAAACAATGAGTCTTCCAAATTGCCCACAGTGTAACTCTTCTTATGTATACGAAGATCAAGCCATGCTGATTTGCCCTGAGTGTGCGCACGAATGGAACCCGAATGAAGCCGTGGTGGACGAAGCAGCGCTTATTATCAAGGACATGGGCGGCAACGTGTTGCAAGAAGGTGACAAGGTGACTTTGGCGAAAGACCTAAAAGTAAAAGGGTCTTCTCAAGTGCTAAAAATTGGCACCAAAGCGACGATTAAACGTCTTGTTGATGGCGATCACGATATTGACTGCAAGTTAGATGGTGGCGGTGAAATGATGCTGAAATCTCAATTTGTGAAAAAATCAAACATCTAAACGGCGAACAACCCGTTCGACGATATTGATAATACATAGATAAAACAAAAATGCCCTCTAGCCAGAAGGCATTTTTTTTGTGTTTTTATAGGTGTTTAGATTCTTTTTGTCTTCGCAATGCATAGCTGGTTTTTATTTGCTTAGCGGTTTATGCTGCCAGCCCTTGGTTGATGTTTAGTCAATCATGACTCTTTCTAAAAGGTGATGGATACTATGTTTAGCCAACTTAAAATTTCTCAGCGTTTGGGGTTAGGGTTTGCTTTTATCTTTGCTCTGCTCTTGCTTATTTCAGTGGTGGGCATGCAACGTGTTAACGTGATTGATAACACATTAACGAGTGTGCGTGATGGCGCCACGTTAAAGCAGCGTTATGCCATTAACTTTCGTGGTAGTGTTCACGATAGAGCCATTGCGGTGCGTGATGTGGTGTTGGCATCGGATCCCGCGCGTTTAAATCAAGAGCTCACATTAATCAGGGACCTAGATTCGTTTTATCAGCAGTCGTCGAAGTCCATGAGCCAACTCATGTTGTCTGATGCTTCTACAGTAGAGCGAACCCTGTTAAAAGCGATTCAAGACATCGAAGTAACCACACAGAAGTCGACGAAAGCACTGTTGGATTTGGCTCAACAAGGTAACACAAGCACTGCGACTCAACTTTTAATGCAAGAAGTGTCTCCTGGTTATACTGAATGGCTAAAACGCATAAACGCTTTTATTGATCATCAAGAAGAAGTCATTAATAACGACATTGGTATCGTAATGAAGGTTGCCAGCACCTTTGTTAATTTAATGCTTGTGGTGACTCTTATCGCGGCGGTGTTTAGTGTCTTGGTGGCGATTGCTTTGATTCGCAGCATACAAGCGCGAATTGGCGGAGAACCTGAAGACGTTGCCGCGTTGGTGCAGCGAATTGCTGATGGCAATCTGAATGTCACAATAGAAACACACTATCCGAATAGTATGATTGGCAGCGTACGGACCATGGTGTCGCGCTTGCAGCAAATCATCCTAGACGTGCGCAGTGCCGCTGATGAACTTGGCATTGCCTCGTCTGAACTAAACAGCACCGCAAGTGAAAACAACCGTCGTCTTCGTCAGCAATCTTCCGATACCACACAGATGGCGGCCGCGATTAACGAAATGTCTGCCTCTGTTTCTGAGGTCGCCGGACATGCTGGCCACGCTGCTGAAGCCACACAAAAAGTGGATCGAGAAGTAGAAAGCGGTAATACCAAAGTAAATGCCACTGCAGAAGCCATTGTGCACTTGTCAGAAACCTTAGAGTTAGCGTCAAAAACGGTTGAGAAAGTCTCCGTTGATAGCGGCAATATTGAAAAAATCACCGACGTTATCAGCGCCATCGCAGAACAGACGAATTTATTGGCGTTGAACGCTGCCATTGAAGCGGCGCGAGCCGGTGAACATGGCCGCGGCTTTGCGGTTGTGGCGGATGAAGTGCGTTCGTTGGCGACACGGACACAGCAGTCGACCAGCGAAATCAGCAACATGATTGTTCGCCTACAAGAAGGATCCAGCAAAGCCGCTGAGATCATGAACACCAGCCGTGAGCGAGCACAAAAAACCGTTGAACAGACTCAAGAGGCTCGTGCTGCCTTGGCGAGCATTCGGACTGAGGTCATGGCAATTAATGATATGAACACACAAATTGCCCAAACGTCCGCGGAGCAAGAGCGTGTGGCGGAAGACATGAACCTCAATATTACTCGCGTTCATGAAGCCACCATGGAAAGTGCTGCTGGTTCTGAACACGTGGCTCAATCGAGTGAACGCCTTGCGCAATTATCGAAGAAACTGACCACAAAAGTCAGCTTTTTCAAGGTGTAAGCCTATTTTAGAATAGGACAGCGATCGTAACGATAAAGGGCCTTTGCATTGCTAAGGCCCTTTTTTTTTAAGTGGGTGAAAGCTTTAATTTGACGTTGCAAAGAACACGATTATTCGTATTTATTTAAGACCTTCGCTTTAAAAATATAACTGCCAAACGGCACCAACGACGCAATGAATCCTATCAAGGCGTGTTTTGACGATACCCCATATCGAGACACACTTAACATCAAAAGAATGTTAAACAAAATAAACAATCCACCATGAATCGGTCCAATAACGCTCACATACTCAGGCATGTCCATCAGGCGTTTTAATGGCACGGCAATGAAAAGCAACAATAAAAGCGACGTGCCTTCTAAAATGGAGATAAAACGTAACATTTTCATACTATGTCTCTTTATTGAAGTGTGTTTAAAAAATGCATTCAGCGCTCATAAGACCCCAGAATAGCATTTTAATTTCATTCCAAGGTTGGTTATTTAAAGAGTGGAATCATGTAAGCAGAGTCATTCATTGAATGACATCGAGAGTATTCACTTCATTGCTTATTTTCAGCCCATTTTAGTAGGGCGTCTAGAGCAGGGCAAAGTTCCTGCCCCCAGTCCGTTAAACGATATTCTACTTTTGGTGGAACTTGATGATAAATGGTTCGTGTGACGATTCCATCCGCTTCCATTTGACGAAGCTGTTGAATGAGCATTTTCTGAGTGATGGCAGGAATGGCTTTTTCTAATTCAGAGAAGCGTTTTACTTGTCCGCCAAAGAGATGGAAGAGGATGACCAACTTCCATTTTCCTTCCAGAATCTTTAGTACTTGCTCTACGCCATCGGCTGCAGAAGCTGGCGTCCATTTTTTTGTCATTTTTTTATGGCCTTAGCCCTTATGAGATCAAAAACTTACTTCAGAGTAAGTACCCTACTTTTTTGTCGGTTCTTGTTTTCCAGATAGCTTAACGCCATTCTTTTCAGACAGCAATTTGGCGTGTTCTAAGCAACTGACTTTAAGTAAAGGAGTTTTATGATGACTATTGATCTTCCAAAACCAATCGCAAACTATTTCCAAGCAGATAAAGGGGATGGTGAGGCGATTGTCGCCTGTTTTTCCGATGCGGCAGTGGTAAAAGATGAAGGGCAGACCCATACGGGATTGGACGCAATAAAACAGTGGAAAGCGAGTGCATCGACGAAATATACCTATACGGTTGAACCGCAGTCATTACGTGAAAGCGCAGAGCAAACGATAGTCACGGGTTTAGTGACAGGGAACTTTCCTGGGAGCCCTGTGAATCTTCAATACGCTTTCACGCTGGATGGCGACAAAATCACCGCACTGGAGATCTCCTTATGAGTTTTGATCTTGAGTTAAATGGGCGTATCGCTTTGGTTACTGGCGGAACTAAGGGCTTGGGAGCGGCAGTCGTTGAGTCGTTACATGGCGCGGGAGTGCATGTGATTGCCGTGGCTCGTTCTGTTCCTAAAGACGCTCTAGAAGGCATTTCATACATAGAAGGGGATTTGCTGACGGCAGCGGGTTGTAGCGCGCTAGTAAACACCGTATTGGATAAGTTTGGTGGTGTTGATATTGTTGTCAATGTGCTGGGCGGCTCAAGTGCTCCCAGTGGCGGTTTTGCCGCGCTTGATGAGCAAGAGTGGGAAAATGCATTGAGTCAAAATTTACTGTCTGCGGTACGCATTGACAGAGGATTATTGCCCTCGATGATAGCAAAAGGCTCAGGTGTTATTGTTCATGTCACATCGATACAGAACAAACTTCCCTTGCCAGAATCGACCACCGCTTATGCCGCAGCCAAAGCGGCGTTATCCACTTACAGTAAAAGCTTATCGAAAGAAGTGGCGCCAAAAGGCGTTCGCGTTGTGCGTGTTTCCCCCGGTTGGATAGAAACAGAAGCATCGGTGCGACTCGCTGAGCGGCTTGCGGATCATGCCGGTACAGATTATGAAGGAGGTAAAAAGATTATTATGGAAGCGCTCGGTGGCATTCCTTTAGGGCGTCCAGCACAACCTTCGGAAGTGGCGGATTTAATCACTTTTCTAGTGTCAGCGAGGGCGTCCTCTATCACAGGTACGGAATACATTATTGATGGCGGCACCGTGCCTACGGCCTAAAAGCTTTGCTCATCATTTTTACTTAAGGCAAAACAAAAAACGCCCGTATGATCGATAGGGCGTTTTCTCATACGCTTGAATTGCTTTTCTGTATCCATGATGTTGTGGATGCTTCATAGGCGCCACTTTAATTACGGATGGCTCTATCAGTCCAATGAAACAGGCATTCTTATCATTATTCATACTATACAAAGCTGTCTTTTTCATGGTGTTGAAATAAGGAAAAAGTAAAAATAGCTTTGAGTTGTAATTAAATGGGTGTTTAATAAAAATGTCACATTTACTGGTTATACACAAAAGGAGAGTTTTTTATGGGAAAAATCACCGCATCTATTCTTGTCGCCTTACCACTATTGAGCAGTGTTACCTTTGCCGCTGAAGATATGACTTGTGCACCGAAAGAATACACTATGGCGCTGCGTTATCAGCAACAATCTGCCGAAGTGATGGCGCTCCAGCTACAGGCCTATCAGTTTGCGACACAGCGTTTTATCCAGCTTTTAGCGAATCATCATTCCGATAAAAAACCGGCTGTGATGTTGGATCTTGATGAAACCGTGATAGATAACACGCCTTTATTGATTAGAGATGTAAATAACTGCCACGATTATACTTCTTGGGATACTTGGAGCGATTGGGAGCAAAAAGGCGAACCGACCTTGATTCCAGGCGCAAAAGATTTTATTGATTTTGTCACACAGCAGGGCGTGAAAATTTACTATATCTCAGATCGCTTTCAAGAGAACAAAGCCGACACGCTTAAGACACTGAAGAAGCTCAATATTGCCCAAGTGAGCAGTGACAATGTGTTGCTGTATACAGAGTCGAAAGAAACACGTCGTGATGTCGTGCGCAAAGAACACGATATTCTTATGTTGATAGGTGACAGCCTGCATGATTTTGCTGCCGAGTTTAAAAATAAGGAATCGACAGAGTACCAACGTGGTCTAGTTGCCAAAGAAGCCAAGCATTTTGGTAACGACTGGATCGTTATGCCAAATGCCTCATATGGCTCTTGGTCGAAGTCTGAACTAAAAACATGGGATGAAAAAGCCGTTAAATAACGCTGAATAGAGCATGAAAAGCCAATACGAATTGAGGCTTGTATTGGCTTTTCAGACCAGCTCTAATTTTAGCTTTTTACCTAACACTTTCGCGGCGTTATCCAAGGTATGCAGCGTGACAGACGTATTGTTTGGATCCAAAAGTCTATCCAATCCAGAGCGACTTGTTTTCATCAACTTCGCCATTTTTGTTTTGGATAAATGTTCGTTTTCAATCTTTTGCTGAATCTGCCAAGCTACCACTCGTTTTATAGCCACAGCGTTGGTTTCAGCTAAGATTCCTTCCTCTTGAAGGAACTCATCAAAGGAAGAACCAATGTGTTTGTTAGTCATTTTCAGCCTCACGTTTTCGTTTTCTACCTAAATCTAATTCAGATTTAGGTGTCTTTTGGTTTTTTTTCATAAAGCCATTCAGTAAAATCAATTCGTTGTTTCTAAAGAAAAATAATACCCTTGCAATACGCCCACCTTCCAAATTGGTTCGCACCTCCCACAGCCCATCACCCATAGAACGACATATGGGCATACCGACAGGCCAACCATATTCTGCTGTTTTGATATCCTGTCCTATGGCGCTTCTATCCTCTTTTGTAAGAGACAATAACCATTCCCTGACAGGTTCACCTCCCGACGCAGTTCGGAAAAAGCGAACAGACACTTTCTTGTGTTTTATGTTATTCATAAATTGTTTTGTACCATAATTGGTACGAACTTGTATAGCTGTTTTTAACGCTGTTGTTTAGACGGAAGAAATTCAGCTTGGAGCCTTAACGCGTTAGCGCTATTGTTAAAGCTAGTAACTGTATGAAACCCCTTTGTTTTTTTTGTTGGTGAAGTGAACTTATCGTCTATGACTAAAGAAAAGTACATTCCATTAGATCGTCAATTTTCAATTATTTCGGAAGACCAAGAGGATCTAGAAAATAATGAGCTACTCTTTTCTTTAGGTCATTCAGCGCTAAAAACTTGGGTTGATTTAGAGAGTGAGTATCGCTGTGTCATTTTAGCTGAAGCGGGCGCTGGCAAGACGGAGGAATTACTCAATAGAGCTAAAGCTTTATCGGAACAGGGCAGACCATCTTTTTTTATTCGTATTGAAGAAATCGAGCAAGATTTTTATGACGCTTTTGAGGTTGGAACAGAAGGTGAATTTAATGCTTGGCTAGAATCGACAGAAGAAGCTTGGTTCTTTTTGGATTCGGTCGATGAAGCAAGGTTAGACACCCCCAGAGCTTTTGAATTTGCCTTAAAGCGATTCGCTAAAGGTATCAGAATAGGTGCTCATAGAGCGCACCTTTATATTTCCAGTCGCCCTTACTCTTGGAGGCCAGAAGCGGATCGAGAGTTGCTGAATAGACATTTATTTTTAGCTGCAAAGAAACATGAGGATGACAATACAGAAGATAATCTCACTCAACCTCAAAGTGCTTTGACTGTATACAGAATGAGTCCTTTAGATAAGGAAAGAATCCGCTGTTTCTGTGAAAAAAGGTCTGTGAATGACATCGATGAACTTTTAAGGGAAATTGATAGAGCGAGCATTTGGAGTTTGGCTCAACGGCCTCTTGATTTAGATAGTATTTTATCGAAATGGAGAAAGGATAAAAAACTTGGTAGCCGTCTAGATCTACTAGAACACAGTATAAATGAGCAGTTGAACGATGAACATAATATAGATAGAGCACAACGTCAGCCGTTAAATTTAGAGCAAGCTCATAAGGGGGCGCAGCGTTTGGCTGCCGCTGTCGTCATGAGCGGCCAATCAAGTATCAATATTCCTGATGCCTCGCCCGACAAATTTGGAATAGATGCAAAAGCTGTACTGTCTGATTGGCATCCTAATGATGTGAATGCCCTGTTGGAGCGAGGTGTTTTTAGCGATGTTATTTACGGAGCGGTTCGTTTTCGGCATCGAGATATTAGAGAGCTGCTCGCAGCAAAGTGGTTTGCTCATCTGATAGCTAATGGCGATAGTCGTTTATCTATAGAGCGTTTATTTATTGGCGAACAATATGGCGAGACAATCATTAGGCCAAGGCTACGATCTATCTTGCCTTGGTTAATATTGTGGGATGATGGCATTAGGAATGTCGTGTTAGGTATTGATCCTGAAATTGCTATTGAAGGTGGTGATCCATCTAAACTGCCTTTACCAATAAGGCAAACTATTCTGAAGAATATTATTCGTCGAATTGTCGACGATGAAAATAACGGCACTGTAAGAGATAACAGCGCAATTGCAAGAATTGCAGATGCAGCTCTGACAAACGATACCTTACAACTTATCGATCAATACAAGGAAAATGATGACGCTATTTTCTTTCTTGCTCGATTGGCTTGGCAAGGAAAAATGACCGATTGCGTTGCGCCTTTGCTGGAAATCGCTCTTGACCCTATCCGAGGAATTTATGCTCGAATTACCTCTGCTCGGGCGGTCATGACATGCAGTACTGATGAGCAAATACAATCTTTATGGCGAGAGCTCAACCAAAGCGAAGACAAACTCCCACGTTCAATGCTAAGAGAGATAGTCGAAGAGGCTGAGCCAACCAGTGAGAATATTCAGAATATTCTACTTTCGCTTGGCAGATTGCAGTTATCTCCGAACGAACGTTTTGAAGCCAATGGATTGAGACGGTCACTTCATCATTTTATTGGTCGAATGCCAATTATTGGAAACGCTCTTATTTTTCAGGCGTTTATTATTGGTTTGTTGGATTATTTGAACACTTCTCCATACGTTGAAAAAAGAGAATGTCAAATCTCAGAGGCTAATTCTTGGCTTCTAAGTATCGCTGTTCATGCTGTTGAGCGTCTAGTTGAGCTCAAACATCCATTTTCACTTTCCGATGAAAGTGTTTCCATCCTAATGATGTTGCCTGCATATAAGTCGTGGGGTGGAGAGTACTATGATGATTATGAAAGTAACTTAGACGAGTTGATACCTTGCTGGAGTGAATTGAATGATCTGCTTTATTGGGCTTGTATTGAACAGGAAAAAATAAAGCTACTTTCAGATCCTAAAAGCGAACCCTTGACCTCCGATTCTTCTATTTCTTGGCAAGGTCATTTATGGGCATTTGAAACAGTTGAGAGTTTTCAAAGACTGCTTTCATTTGTACGTTGCCGAGCATTAGAAAATGATCAGTCTATTGCGCTTAGCACTGCCTTTCGCTTTTACAGCAGACACGACAAGCCATCGGATATGCTAGCGAAGCTAAAAGCAAGCGCAGAGCATAGTGCCATTTTGACTAATAAGTTAGATATGTTGATTGATCCTCCAATATCAGATTGGGAGAAAAAACACGGAGAGGAGAATGAGAAGCGTAGGCGAAAATTCGATATTATAAAAGAACATAAAAAAACGTCCCGTGATGCTTGGATAGATGGTTTGAAAAATAACCCTGATCGTTTGCGTAACTCTATACACTTATATTTTGGTGAAGTGGCGAATGACTTTTGCTGGATACTAAATGAAATTAATAATGAAAATTCAGTAGTAAACCGAAGTAGTGGCTCAGCCTGGGTGAAATTAATTCCTGATTTTGGCTACGAAGTTGCTCTTTCTTATCGTGATGCATTGATGAAACTGTGGAGAGTTTACACTCCGTCATTACAATCAGAAAGTGGGATGAGAAATAGTTCATGCCCATACTCGCTTCTACTTGCTCTGGCTGGTTTGGAAATTGAAGCGTCTGAACATTCAGAGTTTCCATATCACTTAGATGAACCAGAAGTACATCATGCGTTGCGCTATATCACGTGGGAGATAAATGGCTTTCCTAGTTGGTTTGAGAGCATGTACCGAGCATTCCCTTCATTGGTTACAAAAGCGGTTACCCAAGAACTTATTTGGGAGCTAGAAAACGCAGAGCTAGATTTGAATTACCGTATATTGAGTTCACTTGTTTTCGGCGCACCTTGGTTACATGAAGATATTGCTAATCCCCTTTTAGAGTGGTTAGAAGTCAACCCAAATACATTAAATCCGAAGAATCGAAGAGATTGTATCCATCTTCTAGTTTCTGGGAATAGTGATGCTGCACGCCTTGTAAATATTGCAAAACAAGAAATAGATCAAAGTAACGATTTAGATAGTGTTGCTTGCTGGTTTGCTTTTTTAGTAGATTGTGATCCAGTGAATGGCATTCCTCAGCTTGAACAATGGTTAGCAGGGCTTGATCACGAGCGAGTCAGTCGAGCTGCACAAGTTTTTGTTACCGCGCTTGTTGGTGAAAGCCATAGGTCATTCAGTGTGCCTAACGTAGGTTACTTCAAGACGCCAGAGCATTTGAAAAGGCTCTATGTCCTCATGCATAAATACATTCCTTCCAAAGAGGATATAAACCGCGCTGACGGCGGAGTGTATTCTCCAGAGTTGAGAGATGATGCACAAAGCGCTCGGAGCGCATTGTTTTCTCTTCTATGTAATATGGCTGGTTTTGCTAGTTATGCATCTATCAAACAACTGATTAAAGAACACCCCGAGCCTGAGTATCGAAAAAGGATGGCTCAACAAGCCTATAAAAGAGCAATGGCGGATGGTGATTTAGAGCTCTGGACGGTAGATCAGTTTAGTCAGTTTGATAAAAATCAGACAGTAACACCTGCAACACATCGCCAACTTTTTGATCATACGGTTAACCGACTAAACGATTTAAAAAATTGGTTAGAGCGCGGAAATGACAGCCCATGGCGAACTTGGAAAAGAACCGAGGGCGAAACAGAAATGCGAACTTTGATCGCTGGCTGGCTGAACCAAAACAGCCATGGTCAATACACAACAGCCCAAGAGTCTGAACTTGCAAATGGCCAACGCATGGATATTTGGCTTCATAATACAAGTGTACAATCTCCTGTTCCAGTTGAGTTGAAGCTATTAGATAAAGCGTGGTCAGGCCCAGATTTATGTGAACGATTAAGGAATCAGCTTGCGGGCGATTATCTTCGACAGGAAGGTGCTAGTTGTGGTGTCTTTCTATTAGTTGCGCAAGATATAGAACCAACAAAGCAATGGCGTATTGACGGTACATTAGTCAATTTGAGCGAGCTTTCAGCAGCGCTTAAAACCTATTGGCTGAGTATCGCTGAATACCATCCTAGAATTCACGAGCTAGAAGTAATCGTTATTGATTTATTAGAAAGGGAAAGGTTTAGTAAGTCATAAGTTGGCTTAACTGTAAATCAAGTAGAAACAAACTCACGCCGAGCGGCTTTACGCGCTTGCGCGTGGAGCGAGGCGGGAAGTTTGTTTCTGACTTGCCAATAGCATTTTGAGATAAAAAAACCGCCCTCTCGCTAAGCCAGAGGGCGGTTGGTTCGGGTGTTGCTGAAGACAGGTTATCCCCGTTGCCTAGTTACGAATCAAGTAATCAAACGCACCAAGAGCCGCTGTCGCGCCAGATCCCATGGAGATGATGATCTGTTTGTATGGCGCTGTTGTGACGTCACCCGCTGCGAAGACACCTGGAATAGACGTCTCACCATGGGCGTTGATCACGATTTCGCCTCTGTTTGTTAATTGCAATGTGTCCTTTAAAAACTCACTGTTTGGTACCAAACCGATTTGTACGAAGATCCCTGCAACGTCAACAAGGTGTGACTCGTCAGTTAGGCGATCAGTGTACTTAAGGCCAATAACACGTTGTCCATCGCCCATTACTTCCGTGGTCATGGCGTTTTTAATAATAGTGACGTTCGGCAAGGAGTTGGCTTTTTTCACCAATACATCGTCAGCACGTAAGGTATCACTGAACTCTAAAACGGTAACATGCTCAACCAGACCAGCAAGGTCGATTGCGGCTTCAATACCTGAGTTGCCCCCACCAATCACCGCGGTTTTCTTGCCTTTGAACAAGGGACCATCGCAGTGCGGGCAGTAAGCCACACCTTTACCACGGTATTCTTGTTCACCCGGTACGTTCATTTCTCTCCAGCGTGCGCCTGTGGCAAGCACGACAGATTTACTTTTTAGTATTGCACCGTTTTCCAATTCGACTTCGATGAATTCTTTTTTCTCTAAACGAACGGCTTTTTGCGTTTTCATCAAGTCCACGTCGTAATCGAGCACGTGTTGTTCTAAGCCTGTGACCAGTTTTGGACCATCTGTGGCTTTCATGGAAATAAAGTTCTCAATCGCCATGGTGTCGGCGACTTGTCCACCAAAACGTTCTGCGACCACACCGGTACGGATGCCTTTACGAGCGGCGTAAATAGCGGCTGCGGCGCCCGCTGGGCCACCACCTACCACAAGCATGTCATAAGGGGCTTTTTCCGCTAAAGCAGCGGCTTGTTTTTTCGCGGCACCAGTGTCCACTTTGTTAACAATTTCCGCCAAAGTCATACGGCCTTGACCAAATAATTCGCCATTTAGGTACACAGAAGGTACGGCCATGATGTTGCGACTATTCACTTCGTCTTGGAATAACGCACCGTCGATCATGGTGGCTGTAATCTTAGGATTTAACACGGCCATTAGGTTGACCGCTTGCACCACGTCTGGACAGTTGTGGCAAGAGAGGGAAATGTACACCTCAAAATTCAATTCAGCGTCTAGAGACTTAATTTGCTCTATCGTATCTTGTGCTGCTTTGGATGGATGACCACCTGCTTGCAATAGTGCTAGCACAAGAGAGGTAAATTCGTGACCCATTGGGATGCCTGCAAAACGCACACGTGCTGCTTCGCCTTTTGGCGCGATGGCCATTTGCGGTGCACGACCTGATGCGTTTTCATCCACCGTTAGGGTGATTTTGTCGCTTTTTAGCTCGGTGATTTCACGAGCCAGTTCGAGTAATTCTTGTGATTTTGCTGAACCATTTGTGGACACAGTAATTTCAATCGGATTAACGATATTTTGCAGGTATGTGCCCAACTGCTGTTTTAAGTTTGCTTCTAACATGATGATGAAACCTGTGTGTTTGATTGATTTACTGTGTTGAATAGCTGTGTTTAAGTGCTTTAGCGTGGTGAGAGAAGAGTGACTCTTTCAGAAGAAAGAGTCACAACGACTGTCTACACAGCAGTTAGCTTAGATTTTGCCAACTAGGTCTAGAGAAGGAGTCAATGTTGCTTCGCCTTCTTTCCATTTCGCTGGGCAAACTTCACCTGGGTGAGCGGCAACGTATTGTGCTGCTTTTACTTTGCGAAGTAGGTCTTGAGCGTCGCGGCCAATACCTTCTGCTGTGATTTCCATTGCTTGGATAGTGCCTTGTGGATCGATCAAGAAAGTCGCACGGTCAGCAAGACCTTGACCTTCGCGCATTACGCCGAAGTTGTTCGTGATGTTGCCTGTTTGATCGCCAACCATATAGTACTGGATTTTGCCGATCGTTTCAGAGCTGGCATGCCATGCTTTGTGAGTGAAGTGAGTGTCTGTAGAAACAGAGAATACTTCAACACCGCGAGATTGAAGCTCAGCGTAGTTGTCTGCCACGTCACCTAATTCCGTTGGGCAAACGAAAGTGAAGTCAGCTGGGTAGAAGAAGAATACAGCCCATTTGCCTAATACATCTTTTTCAGAAATTTCTACGAATTCGCCGTTTTTAAAAGCTGTTGCATTGAATGGTTTGATTTGCGTGTTGATCATTGTGTTTCTCCTAATGTGTTTAAGTTCGTTACCAACGAGACTCATATTAGGGAAAAACATAAAATAGATAAAATTGTTAATAACTAAAGTTATGATTGTCAAAAACTATCGGTTGTGTTGTTAATCAGGATAAGCAGCTCGAATTTTTTCTATTTCAGAAATGATCTGAGGGAGGTATGTAATGAGTTGCGGATCAAAATGTTTGCCTTTGTTTTCCTCCATGTAGCGAATGGCGTCTGTCAGTGGCCATGCTTCTTTATAGGGGCGTTTTGATAGTAAGGCATCCAGCACATCCGCAATGGCGACAATACGGCCTTCTAGAGGAATCTTGTCACCCGATAAACCATAAGGATAGCCTGTGCCGTCCCATTTTTCATGATGGGTTAATGCAATGACTTCGGCCATTTTTAACATTGGATCGTCGTCGCAATCACCTAAAATTTTGGCACCAAATAAGGTGTGTTGTTTCATGATTTCCCATTCGTCTGGGTTGAGCTTTCCTGGTTTCAATAGAATGGCATCGGAAATACCTATTTTCCCAACATCGTGCATAGGGGCGGCATTGAACAACATATCTATCCATTCACTATTACCGCCATAGGCTTCAGCGAGTAGCCTAGAATAGTGACTCATGCGAATCACGTGGGCTCCCGTTTCATTGTCTTTGTATTCCACCGCTCGACCAAGGTGATGAATAATACGCAGGCGATTACGTTCTAATGACTGAGTGCGTTCTTTGACCTTCTCTTGTAGCTGCCGATTTTGATTGTACAAGGCAATATGAGTACGAACTCTGGCTTTGACCCGAGGAGGGCTAATCGGTTTGGTAATATAGTCAACCGCCCCCAGCGCAAAACCTTGTTCTTCATCGCAGGCGTTGGCTTTCGCTGTAACAAACAAGACGGGAATATCGGAGGTAATGGGGTTAGCTTTTAATTGGCGGCAGACCTCATAACCATCCATTTCAGGCATCATCACGTCCAATAAGATCATCTCTGGCTTAGGAACGCTTTGGGCGATCTGAAGGGCTTTTTTGCCATTGGTCGCTACTTTAAGGTCATAATCGTTGCGTAACGTCGCTGCCAATACATCAATATTATCGGGCGTGTCGTCTACGATTAGAATCGTAGGTTTAAGCGGGCTTTGTTCTAGCATAACGTGGTTATCAATCATGAATGTGGATCGGTCATTAAGATGTTGAGTTTATCCATGGCCGTTTCAAAGTCATAACGTGTGATGGCTTGACGGATGGCGTGAATAAGGTGACTTTTATCTGTCCCTTCTAGTATCGCTTCTAATTCAACGGCAACAATGTCTGCGTCCAATTTATCCTGTGATAAAAGATCATACAGTTTCGCTATTAGTGTTTGATAATAGTCAGTGGACACCGGTTGTTGTGTTACTTTTGCGGGTGTTAATGTCTCTTTTTGTTTCTCTTTTTGCGCTTTTATTGGCGGGAGAACACGCCATAGCTCATTTTCTAATTCGCTCAGCGCATTTGAAAAGTCCGCGTCGGGAAGCTGGCATGCCTTTTCTAGCTCGGCGGCTTTGTTCATTAAATCAAGCATGCCTATGTTACCAGCATTGCCTTTTAATGTGTGTAGCAAACGCAGTCCGTCCTCTCGCGTATCTGTTTGTTGCATTAAGCGTTTGAATTGCTCAACAAAGTTTTGCTGAGTATCATAAAAACGCAATAGAAGACGCCACAGGAAAGCGACATCATGTTGGGTAACCGCGAGCCCTGTTGCCACGTCAACACCAATCAATTGCTCTAAGTCTTGTTGATCTTCTGTACTTAATGCCTTTTTGTAAGAGGTCGGTTGTAGATGAATAATCGTATCCACAGGTTGGCTAGGTTTGATCCATTTCTTTAACGTATCAAACATATAGTGAACCTGAATCGGCTTGGAAATATGGTCATTCATGCCGCTTTCGATGACTTTTTCTTTATCACCTGCCAACGCATTGGCTGTCATGGAAATAATGGGCAAATCACTGTATTTCGGATTTTTCCGGATGATTCGAGTGGCCGTATAACCATCCATGACGGGCATTTGACAATCCATTAACACACCGTCGTAAGTGTGTTGCTCAAGTTTATCCAATGCTTCTTGGCCATTATTGGCGGTCTCTACGATGAGCCCATGTCCCATTAATAGTTCTTGTGCCAGTTCTTGGTTAAGCAGGTTGTCTTCAACCAGTAAGATGCGCGCTCCGGCCAGTGTTCGAGTGTCTATTTGGGATATCAAGGTATGCTTGATGGGCGCTATGTGATCCAAGTGTAGCGCTTGCACCATGGCGTCGAACAAGGAGGAAGGCGTGACAGGCTTGGTTAGAAAACCGGCAATATTAACATCTTGGCTGGCTCGTCTGGCTTCTTCTAGGCTGTACGCTGTCACCATGAGCACAGTAGGGAAACCCTCTTCCTCTTGGCATTGCGCATGGAGCGCTCGACAGGTTTCGACGCCGTCCATGTCAGGCATTTGCCAATCAACCAGTACGAGTGAGAATGGGTCGAGTGTTTTATTGGCTTTTATAATACTAAGCGCATCTTCACCGCTATTCACTGAGGTGACTCTGAGCCCAAAGTTATGGATGATATTGTGTAAAATCTCTCGTGCAGAGTCGTTATCATCCACAATCAATACACGGTGTTTTATGGATAAGCTCGGGAGATTGTGAGAAGTGGATTGGCTGGATTCAAAAGGTAAAGTAAGGTGAAAAATACTGCCTTGATGTATTTTGCTTTCCACCCAAATGCTGCCGCCCATTAAGTCGGTGATTTTTTTAGAAATGGCCAACCCAAGCCCCGTTCCACCAAACTTCCGTGTCGTCGATGAGTCGGCCTGTGAGAACGATTGAAATAGGCGCGATTGTTGTTCTTCTGTAATGCCAATGCCAGTATCTTTGACGCTGAAATGTAACAGCAAGCCATCCGCATGTTGTTTGAGCAAATGGGCCGCAATGATGACTTCCCCTTGCTGGGTGAATTTGATGGCATTGTTGCCTAAATTAAGCAAGATTTGCCGTAAACGCATCGGATCACCCGTTAAGTTGGTCGGCAAGTTAGGCGCAAGATCGAATAATAACTCAAGGGACTTTTCTTCGGCTCTTAAGGATAAAATACTGGCCACATCGTTAAATACATCGTCTACTTTGAAGTCAATTTTTTCGATGTTGAGCATACCCGCTTCGATTTTTGAAAAGTCGAGGATGTCATTAATAATACCGAGTAATGAATTGGCAGAGTGGCTGACTTTCTCAATATAGCCTCGTTGTTTGTCATTTAGGTCAGTTAATAAGGCTAAATGGGACATGCCAATAATGGCGTTCATTGGTGTTCTAATTTCATGACTCATGTTGGCTAGGAAGTCACTTTTGGCTCGATTGGCCTGCACGGCTTCGTCTTTGGCGATTTCCAGTTCATGTGTACGGCTTTTGACTTCTACTTCAAGCTGTTCTTGGTGGGCGATTAAGGCGTTTTCAACCAGTTTACGTTGGCGTATGTTGTGCCAAGTGCACAAGGTGGCTGGGTGGTTTGAAATAGCGATACTTGCCATGGTGATTTCAGCAATTAATGGCTGTTGATTGGCATCGGTAAATAGCCATTCGAAGCGATGATAGCCGTGTTTTTCGACGCGTTCTAGAATGGTTTCCAAGGTGTCAGAAGAGCGCTTATCATTGCCTTGGCGAAGTGGGCTTAGCTCGTCCATGGTTTTGTGTTTGATGGCGTCTTCTGTGTCGAACCCAAGTTGTTCAAAAGCCGCTTTATTGCATTCCACAATGCGATGTCCTGATAAGATCCATACTGGATCGGGAGACAGTTCAAACATGGATCGGAAACGGTTTTCGCTGTCGACTAAATCGGACAGTTGTTTGTCGACCCGTCGAGACACTAACCAAGATAAGGCTAACAGTAACATAATGCCAATAAATGCTGTGGTGGTCATTTTTTTGGCAAAATCGTTGAGACGGCTTTCAACGGTATTATTTATTTTTTCTGATTGCTTTTGTACTTTTTCGCCAATTGAATCTAGCATCTTAGGTAGGTCTTGGAAGGCGGTGTAAAAACGCTGTTCTAAAAGAGTTCGGTCCGCTTCAAGTTGTAACTCATTGATGCGCATTTGGTAAAGACTCAAGCCAGAAGGCACGATAGTTCCGCGCTGTTGATTGACGTAAAAGTTTTCGCCAAAGAGGCTATGCGCCAACAGTTTAGTCAGCTGGGCAAGTTCTTGAGACGAATCATTAGCGTCCTGATTGAGTTGTTCAGGAAGCGCATTCAAGCGTTCTAATAATGGCTTTATACCATTGTCTTTAATGTCGATGAGGTTGTCTTTGTTGGCTTCTGTGAGCATGAAATTAATGAGCACTCTTAAATCCGACAGGCTCAGGAGAATTTGCTGCATCTGGTAATTGATTCGTTTATTACTCAATTCCATGTATTTTAGTGCAAGTGTATTTTTGGTGTTTTCTGCACTGTTGTTAAAACGATATAAAATAACCGCTTCATCGAGACGCATGCGTCCTTCTAAATTATTCAATCGATCACGAATGTTTTCTAACGCGGTTAAGGTATTCTTTTTATAAGAAACCGTGGCGAGGTAATTTTGTTTAAATGTATTGCGTTGTTGATTCCAGACTTGCGTGTCGACAGTCAGCTGTAGTATTTGCGTAAAGTTCTTATTCAGTGCCAGAGACAGGTTTTTTAACTCTGGATCTCTGTTATCTGATTGATTCAGTGATTTGATGGCATTATCAATACGCTTAACTTGCGTTTCTGGTGGATAGATGGCTTCAGAGTTTTCCTTTAGCGCTTGGCGAAGACGGTATTGATGGGCCGGTAATAGCTCTCGTAATTCCGCTGAGGCGAAGAGTAATTCATCTTGGGAGGTACGCGTTTTGTAGTAGGTGTCTTTTAAGTCCGTTAATGCGGTTGATAACATGATGGTGAAGGCTATGGTCATCGTCAAAGCGACGAAGGTCAGAAGCCACACTAAAGATCTGATGCTTGCGTGTGGCCAGGTGATCCATGTCTTCATTGTGCTTTTCCTGCTGTTTCTGTATTCATCATGTCACTAAAGTAGAGTTTTGGAACGGTTGCGACGGGAATAGGGATCAATTTACCGTCTTTTAACTGCGTTAGCCATACCGAGTGGCTGGCTTGATGATCTTCTAAAGATAAGCTTAGCGGTACACCAAGGCCAATATCGAACTGGCCGAGTGATTCGAGCAAATTAATGATGGCTTCACGGCTAACAGGCAAGGTTTCTGGCAGCGCTTTAGTGAATATTTTAGCGGCAATATAGCCTTCGAGGCTGAGTGGGGTTAACGGGCTTTGTGGTGAAAATCGAGCCATGTCTTGATGAAAATTGACGACAATGGGTAGGTTTTTTTCTTCAACATGCGGCACAACCTGTGAAATGATTATCTTTGCTGGGACATCTTGCAGCTCTTCAATAAATAAACGACTTCCCATAAAAGAAATGCCAATAAACAAAGGATCTAAGCCATATTGGCGTGTCAGGCGAATGAATTTTGCACTGGGCGCGGCGCTCCCCACAATAAAAATCACTTTGGGTGTGGGATGACGTATCAATAAGTCTGCAACAGCGTGCTCGACGGCTAGGGTATTGCGAGAGTATTCCATTTGAAATAGGCCTTTTTCATGTCGAATACCATGTTTTTTCATCAAGCCATCGAGATAACTTTTCCCCGAACTGCTAAACATATCTTGTTGATTAAATAAGGCGATATCCTCCTCATTTAAAGAATGCTCCTTCACCAAAGCGTCGAAGACAGTGGTTATTTCTTCTTCATAGCTTGCTCGATAATTAATAATGTATCTGTCTGGCGTGGTCGGACGAATCAGGGAAGACCCAGAAACGGGGGCAAAAAGCAGCGTTTTACTTTCTGTTGCGATAGGTGCACTGACGGCCACAGTTGGCGTGCCTATGTTACCGAATAAGGCGGTGACTTTTTCTTCTGTAATAAGGTGTCTGGTGTTGGGCGCAGCTTGTCTTGGATCGTAAGCGTCATCCAAGGAAATCAGCTCGATAGTGTGTCCTGTTTTTTCATGAAAGCTTGCAAACCCTGCCTGTGCGCCAGCACGAAAGTCTTCTCCCATCGACGCATTGTCCCCTGAAAAAGCACTGCTCATTCCCAGCGTTATCGTTTGAGCTGAATGGCCGTGGATTGAGCTACATAGAGTCATCATGCCAGCCAAAAAAGGGGCAATGATTTGGCGTAAGCGAATCATAATATTGCTTTACTCCCTAGGAAGGCACTAATGCTCGGAGTGCTTATTTATATTCTTTGTAACGGATTTAAGTGTAGGTGAGTTTTCGAAAATAGCATGGTGGGTTGTGTGTTGAAATTGTCTTGATTTGTACTGGTTACGACAATAGTCAGCTATACGTTCTTTGGATTAGATGCAATTGGCAATGAATTAGAAGATCCGTTTGGCAATGATGTAAATGACTTACCAACCCGATTCGATGGTTCGAATCATTGAGCGAGATGTTCATAGAGCCCTTGGAAAAACTGATCTACCGCCTCAAATCAAACCTATTGATCACGTTTAGAGCTGATTGTATATCTACTAAACTGGTATTTGAGATGAGATAAAAAAAGGGTGTCTATGAATTACCATAAACACCCTCTTCCTAAAAATTCAATACCGTTTAGATCATGCGATAATACAGCGATTTCTGCCTTGTTCTTTAGCCTGATAAAGTGCTTTATCCGCTAATGAAAGCGTTTTCTCTATGCTAATACCGTCTGATATTGACCACGTTGAAATACCAATTGAAACCGTAATGTTTCCAACGACGTCAAATGTTTCATCAGAAATTGCGACACGTAACCGCTCTGCTATTATAAAAGCATCCTCTGAAGAAGTTTGCTTCAATAACAACACAAATTCTTCACCGCCAGTTCTGGCGACCATGTCACCATCTCTACAAAACCGGTTCAATATTTGCGTTTGCTGTTTAAGAACATCATCGCCCACACTATGACCATAGCTATCATTGATACGCTTAAAATAATCAATATCCAAGGCTAAAATTGAAAAAGGCATTTCAAGTAAGGCTAACTGCTTTAGTTGAAACTCAAAAGCTCTGCGGTTATTTGCACCAGTCAATGGGTCGGTTTCGGCGTCTCGCTTAAGCTCCCCAATCTGATTATGGATAAGCTTTACACCATTCAACATGGCTTTTTTAAGACCTAAACTTTCCACGTACCAAGAGTCGATACTTTCTATGTCTTCATGCACAGTTGGACTATCAAGTGATCTCGCTCTATCAGCTAACTGCTGAAGAGGTCGAGAAATGGCTCGGGCAAATAGCCAAATAAATAGAAAAACGGCTAAAGCCATGGGTAAAGTGCGTAAAATAACTTTTTCCATAATGCCTGTTAAAGGTACTAATGTAGACTCTAAAGGACTCTGTGTAACGACAATCCAGCCAGTACTAGGAATAGTTGAGAAACCTGCCAACATATCAATCCCTCTACTGTTGGTCAGTAACAACCCTCCTTCTTTTTTGGCGACAATTTCATCAATACCATCATTTTCGGCGACAAATGAACCAATTCGATCTTTTTCAGGGTGATAAAGGACCTGTTTGTCTTGGTCTATCACATAGATATAAGAACCATTTTTGTAATTATGTTCACCCAATATCTCGCTCAAAATGTTAGGGCTTTTTAAATAGATAGACCCACCGAGAAAACCTAAATAATTTCCTTGAAAATCAAACACAGGAGCAGAAAGAAAAACAATCAAATTCTTTAGAGTAGAAAGATATGGACGACTAATAAGTAGCGTTTTTTCCTCAATAGCTTCTAAACTACCGGCAGAGGTAAGCCGTCTTCCGACTAAATCTAGCGTTTCTGGTGAAGCAGCTTGAGTCAAACCATTTGCATCACTAATGACCACAGAATTAAAACTATCAGTTTGGAATTTAAGCCTATTGGCCTCTTCCTTTAAGCGTTCTTCATTGTTCATTTTGTCAAACAGTGAGTTTGCCGCATAAACAAGTTGCTGCTTGGAAGAAGTAATGAACACTTCTGTCGTATCAGACAGCTTACTGGCATAAGCCCTATTCACTTCTATTGTCTGCAGAATCAATTGCCCTTTCTGCACCTCGTAGTTCGAATAAAAGCTGTTAATGAAGGTTAAGGTGGTAGCGGTTAAGGCCAAAAATAAAATAAGCCGATTGAGTTTTAGGAATTTACTTTTTAATGTGGTCAAACTGTACATCCATTACATTGGTTTAAGTCTGGGAGCGAATTACTCACTCATACTACACTTGAAGTTATAGCATAAAAAAAAGAGGCACGCTCAGCACCTCTTTTCCGCTATAGCATTTTAAACAGACTTTTCTTCTAGATTATCTTTAGTGATATTGTTAGGTTTACGGTGATTTAACCAAACCATAATTAATGCAATGAAAGACAGCGCTGCGGCAGCGCTCGGAATCCAATCAAAGCTAAAGCCGATGCTGATAACCGAATTGAGCAACTTAGGTTTACCTTTTTAACTATAGGTACATTTAGCTTCTATAGTTTTACTTCACTAATACTCTTTTCATAAGGGAAGACTTCTACCCTTGGTAGGGAGAATGTTTTGTTGCCTAAATCTCCTCTTTTGTGATGAAAGAGGAGATTTTTAGGTCATGTTATAGAAAGGTTAACGCCACTGAGCGAGACGAGCCATTTGCAAATGACGTTCTCGTTCGGCTTGGTCCACCGTAATGGGCGTAAATTGAATAATATCGCCCGGTTTTTGCTGTGCAAGAATACTGCCGCCAACGCGTGTGACACAGCCCACTTTCGGATAGCCACCGATGGTTTGTCTGTCCTGCAGCAATACAATAGGCTGACCGTCTTTGGGGATCTGAATCGCGCCGTAAGCAATGCCTTCGGAGATAATGCCTTTCAAGTCACTGTGCACGGCTTGGCCTTCTAGCCGATAACCCATACGGTCAGAGTTTGATGACACCTTGTAGTCACTGGAAAAAAAGTTGGCTCGCTCTAAAGCAGAAAAGGATTGATATTGATACCCCAAAATGACAGGGATTTCTTTGTTGCCATAATGGGGGATCGCCAAGCGTGGGACCGAGCTTTGCTGATGATCATGGTACGCTTGATAGGCTAACAGGTCGCCTTTTTGCAGCTTGTCGCCTTTGCCGTTTAAACCGCCAATCTTTTCACGCATTACCGTCGCAACACTGCCTAGCGTCGGTTCACAAAGGAAACCGCCTTTTACCGCAAGATAAGCGCGTAAGCCCCAAACGGGCTGGTGGAACGCCAACACATCGCCTTTTTTGATGGCATAGGTCTGCCAAGGCGTGATGCTTTTATCATTCAGCGTCGCCGCAAGATCCGCACCCGTGATGGCAATACTGGTTGCCGCTTGGGCTTCCAGTGTGAACATACCAAAGGTGATTTCGATCTGTGCACTATTGCTGTCGTTGTCGAGTAACGCATTGCCCCAACGGAAGGCGACTTCATCCATTGGGCCGCCGGTGGTGAGTCCAATAGACTGATGACCGTGGCGGCCCAAGTCTTGAATCAGCGCCAATAAACCGGGTTTGATTACTTTAAAAGCCATCGAGTTGACCTCCTTGTACCAAGAACTCATCTCTAGAAATAGGCTCGAATCGCACGGAATCGCCCATGGCAATCAGGGCGAGGTTTTTGCTGCCCCAATCAATTAAATTGATAGGCGTACGGCCAATAATTTGCCATCCACCAGGTGTTACGCTGGGATAAACGGCGGTTTGGTTTTCAGCCAAGGCGACGCTGCCAACCGGAACCTTTAGACGTGGCGTGGTCTTTCTGGGGACATGAAGTTCATCTGGCGTATTGCCTAAGAAGGCAAATCCTGGTGTAAAACCAATGGCGTAGGCGCGATAGGTCGTCTCGTGGTGGCGCTTAATCACTTCGTCGATACTCAGCTTGCAATGGTTGGCAACGTTTTCGATATCTGGCCCAACTTCCTTGCCGTAATACACGGGAATCACCACTTCACGCTGATCTTTGATTGAGAAATCGTTGGGGTCAATGACGTCGATGGTTTGGCGAATGGTTTTAAACATCGCAAAGCGGTCGTAATGATCGTCATCAAACACGACTAACAAGGTGGTGTAAGAGGGCACCAAATCCACAATGCCCGATAGCTTTGCCAAATGCTGTGTCACTTGAGCAATGTAGTTAGACGTTGCTTCACTGATCACCTGACTAAAGGTTAACAAGCAGGCCTGATTACTGACCATGTCTATGTGTGGAAAATCGTCACGTTTCATGCGTTATTTCACGTTTGCTTTGGTGGGTTGAGACAGGCTTAAGCGATCCACTAAAGAGCGAATACGGGTGACAGCTTCCAGTGCATGAGCACCATCACCGTGGACACAAATGGTATCTGCATGGATTGCAATCTGTTTACCTGACGCCGTTGTTAGAATGCCTGTTTCACATAATTGCTCGACTTGTTTTTCGATCAAATCAAAACTGGCGTGAACCGCATTGGGCTCTTTGCGTGGCGTAAGTCGACCTTCGTCTGTGTATAAACGGTCAGAGAAGGCTTCGAACCAAACGCTTAGACCGTATTTCTTTGCCATTTTTTTTATTTCAGGGGCTTCTGGCACCGCCATGACCATCAGGGGCAAGGTGGCATCTAGCTCGCTCACCGCTTGCATAACGGTCTCTAACACCGAAAAGTCCGCCATCATGGTGTTGTACAAAGCTCCGTGTGGCTTGACGTAATCGACTTGGGTATTTTGGCTATCGCAGATGCCTTTTAACGCGCCAATTTGGTACTGAATAATGGCTTTAAGTTCCGTTGGCGCGATGTCCATATTGCGACGGCCAAAACCGACTAAATCAGGGTAGGCTGGGTGCGCACCAATCGTGACATTGTGTTGTTTTGCTAAAGCAACCGTTTTTGCCATGGTCAGTGGATCCGATGCATGAAAGCCGCAGGCGATGTTTGCTTGATCAACAAAAGGCATGATTTTATCGTCTAGGCCCATTTTCCAAGCGCCGAACGCCTCGCCCATATCGCAATTTAATTTCATGAGTAACTCCTTTTTCTGGCCTAGTTTTGGGACATGGTCGTTGGTAAGTAAGTGACTATTTCAGGAAAGATACTGATCAACAGAATAGCCAGACCGATGAGTAAAAAGAAAGGCAGTGCGGCTTTGGCGACATATAAAATATTTTTCCCTGTCAGTGCCTGAATCACAAAAAGATTGAAGCCAACGGGCGGGGTGATTTGTGACATTTCAACCACCAATACGATGAAAATACCAAACCATAACAGATCAATATTAGCCGCTTGTACCATGGGTAAGATGACCGCCACAGTGAGGACTACGACAGAAATGCCATCTAAAAAGCAGCCTAAAATCACAAACAAAACGGTCAGGTATAAGATCAATTCCATCGGCGATAACGACATGCCGGAAATCCACAATGCTAACGCTTTAGGGATGCCTAAAAAGCCCATCGCGAGTGTTAAAAAATGCGCGCCAACTAGGATGAAGCCAATCATACAAGAGCTTTTGACGGCCCCTAATAAACTGTCCATAAAGCTGTGGCGGCTAAGAGATCCGGTACAAGCGGCCAGAACCAGCGCACCGGTAACGCCAATGGCGGCGGCTTCGGTTGGTGTCGTGATACCGCCGTAAATGGAGCCTAATACGAAACCGATTAAACCGACTACCGGCAAGAGTTTGCGCAAGCCTTTGACGCGCGCTGACCAGCTGGTCTCATGCCCTGTTGTTTTCGGCAATTCGTCTTTGTGTACATAGCCCCAAATCATGGTAAAGCCCATAAACAGAGACACTAACAACAGACCAGGTAACGCCCCTGCAATGAATAAACGCGCAATAGAGACTTCTGCTGCCACACCATAAACAATCAAAATAATCGATGGCGGAATCAGCAGACCTAAAGTGCCCGAGCCTGCTAAGGTGCCGATGGCCATACGGTCGCTGTAACCTTGTTTGCGAAGCTCTGGTAACGTCATGCGCCCAATAGTGGCGGCGGTGGCCGCAGAAGATCCAGACACCGCTGCAAAAATGCCACAGCTGAGAATATTCACATGCAGTAATTTTCCGGGTACACCACCTAACCAAGGTGACAAACCTTTGAACAAATCTTCGGACAAGCGCGTACGAAACAGCACTTCGCCCATCCAAATAAACAGCGGTAAAGCGGTCAGTGACCATGCGGTGCTCGCGCCCCAGCTAGAGGTAGCGAACAGTAAATCCACTTGATAATTTTCAGACAGAATTAACCCTAAACCACCGATGGCGATAAGGGTAAAAGAGACCCAAACGCCCAGTGACAAAAGCGCAAGCATGGCGAACGCCAATAAAATAGAGATCCACATCATGTCCATTAGATTTCCTCCAACGACAGAGCGTCTTCGTGTTCACTGTAAGTGGGTTTTTTGCCTCGGATAAGCATGACTAAGGCATCTAAAATGGCCAAGGTCAGGGCTATGACGCCTAGAGCAACAGGGATTTGAGGAATCCACAGCGGGATAGGGATATAGCCATAGGAGACCTCATTGTAAATATAGGATTCGTACACCATGTAACCGCAGGCGTAGGACAAATAGCACAGCAGCACGAAGGATAAGGTCAAAATAATGCCTTCTTGTATCTTGCGTGGGGTGGAGGAAAATCGCTGTATTAATAAGGTCACGCGGATGTGACCGCCTTCACGAAAGGTGTAAGCCAACCCAAGAAAGGTCGACGCCGCCAGTGCATAACCGGCGAAATCCTCCGCAGAAGGGACAATAAAACCAAATAAACGACCGATGATTTGTGCTAATAACAGCAAGGTAATAATAACGATACACAAACCAGACAGTAGGCCAGAGCATTGGTAAAGCTTTTCTTTGAATTGGCTCATAATGTTCACTTTTTTGAGAAGCAATGAGAGAACCCCCACCTAGCCTCCCCCTTAACAGGGAGATGAGTGAGCGGGTTTGTTCCCTCCCCTTATGTCTTTGAAGGGGAGGGCTAGGGTGGGGTTCGTTATAGAGACTTAGTTTTGGTAACGGGTCAGGATTTCACCAATCTCTTTTGGTGCTTCGGCTTTCCATTCTTCCGTCATTGTTTTGCCTATGGCTTTGAGTTCTTCAACTAGTTGTGGTGATGGATCCGATACGGTCATACCATTTTCCACTAAGGTTGCCTTGTCTTTTTCTGCACGCGCGGCCACTTTTGTCCAGCCTGCCGCTTCCGCGTTTTTCGCCGCATCCAGTACGACTTGCTGAGTGGCTTTATCCAAACGACGGAAAGCGCGTTTGTTTACGACGATGATGTTTTTAGGAATCCATGCTTTGATGTCTGTGTAATTGTTTACATAATCCCATGCTTGGCTATCCACCCCCGTCGATGGCGACGTGATCATGGCTTGGATAATCCCAGTGCTCATTGCTTGAGGGATATCAGGCACTTGAATGGTCGTTGGCGTTGTGCCCATTAAATCGGCTAGACGTGAGGTAGACGGGCTGTAGGCACGCATTTTTTGACCTTTCAAGTCGGCAAGGCTGGTCACGGGATCTTTGCTGTAAAGGCTTTGTGCTGGCCAGGCGACCGTATAAAGCAGCATCATGCCGTCTTTATCCAATTGTTGTGAAACAGCCGGTTTTGCGGCTTCCCATAGTTTCTTGGCGTCTTCAAACGACGTCGCTAAAAAAGGAATGTTATCGTGTTTATAAATAGGATTTTCATTGCCTAAAATACCTAAGAAGACCTCGCCAATTTGCACTTGTCCAGATTTAATAGAACGAGGGATCTCTGTGTGTTTAACCAAAGCACCACCAGAGTGAACGGTAATATCCAGCTCACCCTTGGTGTTGTCTTTGATTTCTTTGGCAAAGTCGTAGGCAATTTGAGTCGGCAAATTACCATCACCGTACGGGGTCGGCATGTGCCATTTTTCGGCAAAGCTGGCTGTCGATGTAAGACCGCCAATCGCGACGCCACCGATTAGTAAAGCATGGGTAAGTTTTGACATAGTTTTGTTCCTCTTCTCAGTATTATTTGTTTTTTATTATCAATGATGCAGGATCAGTTGCCTGCATTGGTTGCGCTTATCCGTTTAGGGAAAACTAAAGAACCGCAAGATCCGTGTCTAATATATCGGTCACCAGCATTTTTCCTGGTGCATGAGTAATACAGATCGGCGGTTTTGCATTACGAATAGCCACCTGGGGAGTCACGCCACAAGCCCAAAAGACAGGGACTTCGCCGTCTTTTACGCTGACAGCATCGCCATAGTCAGGTTGACTTAAATCTTTGATACCAATGTCTTGTGGCGAACCAAAGTGCAGTGGTGAGCCATGCGCTTTGGGGAAGCGTGTGGTGATTTGAATGGCACGAATGGCATCTTTTGGCACATAAGGACGCATGGTCACGACGGTGTTACCAAAAAAACGTCCGGCTGGTACGGTCGCAATATTGGTTTCAAACATAGAGACATTGACGTCTTCTTCGATGTTTCGTGGCGTCAGTCCGGCTTGCGATAAAGCGTGTTCAAAAGAAAAAGAGCAGCCTAATACAAACGCCACCATGTCGTCTTGCCATAAGTCTTCTATATCTGAGCGACTTTCGACTTTTTCGCCATTGCGATACACGTAGTATTCTGGAATATCGTGACGCATATCTATGTCATCACCCAGTTCAGGCATTCTAAAATCTCCGACTTCAGAGACGCCAATTAACGGGCAAGATACGGGGTTTTTTTGGCAATACAATAGGAAGTCGTTTGCCCAATCGGCAGGCAAAATCACCACGTTCCCTTGCATGGCGCCTTGCGCTAAGCCGCTAGTAACCCCAGTGTGTGTTTTACTGCGGATTGCTTGGCGTAAATCAGACGTTTGTTGCAGTAAGGGTGATAGAGCTTTTTTCATTAACGCTTTCCTCATTTTTGCCACATTGTGTTTTATTAAGATTAGATCTAGCCACCACAAAAAGTCTAATCGTGTTTTTTTGGGTGTTTTGATCAATTTTTTTTATCAAAGGTTCTGGTCGGCGACTTTTTATGAGCATTCGTTCTTTGACGGAGTCCGTGAAAGGCGGTACTTTTCAAATCAAATTATACGAACAGTGGGCTAATGATGACGCAACCAAAACCATCGAATCTTGCTTGGCAGGACCGAGATCTTATTACCAAGTGGAAGAGTGCTTTAGATATTATTGAAACAAAAGGACAGTCCGTGTTCACTGAACTGTTTGATTATGTTGAGCCTCAACAAGGCCCCTTACATGGGGCGATTATTTCGATAAAAGACCTATTTCAGGTACAAGGCTATAAGACGCAAGCAGGATCGATTTTTTTGGACGCGACACCTGCAGAGCATGACGCTGCTGCGGTGGCGTTGTTAAGAAAAGCGGGGGCGAGCTTGTTGGGTCACACCAATATGACAGAATTGGCGTACTCAGGGCTAGGGCTGAATCCACATTACGGCTCGCCGGATAATCCGATGAATGCAGGCCGCATTACGGGCGGATCAACCAGTGGCGGTGCGGCGTCGGTTGCTTTGGGGGTGGCGGATGCCGCGTTAGGAACCGATACTGGGGGGTCATTGCGCATACCGGCGGCGTTTTGTGGTTTGACAGGATTTAAACCTTCCCAACAAACGGTCTCTAGAGAAGGTTGTTTGCCATTATCATATTCACTTGATTCAGTCGGTCCAATAGCGAAAACAGTAGATGAGTGTGAGTTGCTCTGGCAGGTATTGTCTGGCGTTGCGCCATTAGGCGAGACAAGCAAAAGCGCGAAAGCGGATCCATTACGTATTGTTGTGCCAAGTAACTTTGGCATGAATGATTTAGATGCGCTGGTTGACGGCGGTTTTGTCGAGACATTAGCTCAGCTTGAAGCCGCAGGCGTGGTGATCGAACGGCGTTTTATCGGGGCTTTAGAAACCTACAAAACCTTGCCTGTTTGGCAGTTCTCAGCGTTTGAAAGTCAGGCTTTTTACAGTCAACAGTATGATCTAGACATCGCCAACATTGATCCGCGGGTGGCGTCTCGTATCGCTCGCGCTAACACCATTACCGCTGAGGATTTTCAGCAGACTCAAACGGCTCGTAAGGCGTTTATTCAACAGATGTCAGAGGATGAACCAAATACGGTTTTCTTGTTGCCAACTGTTGCTGTGGTCGCGCCTACTTTGACGGATTTAGCCGAAGACTCAGAATACGACCGGTTAAACCTGTTATGCCTGCGTAATACGTCGTTAGCCAATGTGTTAAACGGCTGCAGCATTTCTTTGCCGTTTCGATTTAAAAATGAGCCAATAGGGCTGATGCTGACAGCAGGTAATGGTAAGGATCAAGCGTTATTAGATTTAGCGAAACAATGGCAATCTATCATCAAAGACTCGTTATGATGTTTGTTTCTTGTTGTATTCCTCGGCTGCGATCACGGCAATATTGGTTGCCAGTTCTGCAATAGGGTTAAAAGGTTCGTCGGAATAGGACGCGGTAAAGGTAAGATCATTCGGGGTCCAAACGGCTCTTATTTTTCGCAGGCTTCCGGCCTCTAATTCTTTGGTGATCATGATGTTAGGTAATGTAGAAATCCCAACGGCATCAATCGCTAAGCTACGACAGGCAGCCAAGGAGGTTGACGCAAAAAAATGCGCTGGTGGTCCATCGAGTTCGCGGAATTTTTGATTGATTTCTACATAGGGTTTAGTGGCGCGAGCGTACGTGATGATCGGCCATTTGGCCAACTCCTCTAGATACAAGAGCCTGTCTGGCAAATTCAAATTTGGGCTAGCCACCCAAGAAAGAGCGAAAGTACAAAGCTCTCTGTTGACTATATTGGGTTCAGAAATGGGTCCCATTAAGAGCCCTAAGTCTAACGATCTGTCTTTAATTCCATTGCTCAAATTAGCGGTTATATCGACGGTCATTTCCACATCTAAGTTAGGCATATCTTTGTTCAGTCGTGACAAAAAGTCGGGTAGCCATGTATTCACAATGGTTTCAGAAACTCCCAACCGTAATATGCCCGAATAGGCGGTGGAAAGGCCGGCGCGTTTTCGTAATTGTTCGGTCTGATAAAGAATTTTTTCCACATAAGGAAGTAATTCTTTGCCCTTTGATGTCAGCATAATAGGGCTAGAGCCACCTTCCCGTTCGAAAAGTTTGACGCCTAACTCGGCTTCTAAACCAGAGATTCGAGCGGAAATGGCCGGTTGGGTTGTGTGCAGTCTTTCTGCTGCTTTGCGGAAATTTCCTAACGAGGCAACCCAAACAAAAGTTTCAAGGCGTTTGTAATTCACGTTGTTGTTACCTCTAGAGTCGCGAAAAAATAAAACAGTAAGATGGCTTGAAAGGGTATAAGGCTAATCAGATTTCAGCAATCTTTTCGTGAAGTCTTATCAGAGTCATAGGAGTGGCATAAAGCTTGCGGTATGCTATGGGCACATTTATAGGACCATTTTAATCATGAACAAATTGATTGCATTATTGCTGAAGGGTTTGGTAGCGGTTTTACCGATTGGTTTGACTGTGTATTTGATCTATTGGTTGTTGGCGACAGGTGAAGCCATCGCTCAGCCTGTTTTATTTTTGCTGATCCCAGATGCGCTTTATTTCCCCGGCCTAGGCTTGCTTGCCAGCTTGGCGCTATTGGTGCTGACTGGCTTTTTAGTGAATTTATACGGCTTTCGTTATTTAGTGAAATTAAGCCATAACATTTTCGAACGCATTCCGTTAGTAAAGTCCATTTATGGTGCCATTAAAGACATGATGATGGTGTTTAATCTAGCGGAAAAAAAAGAAATGAAGAGCGTTGTGTCAATTGAATGGAATGGCGCACAAGTGATTGGCTTTATCACAGGAGAGCAAACTGGAAAGCGGCTGTTTAAAGAGCAAGATTTGGTGGGGGTCTATGTGCCATTGAGTTATCAAATCGGCGGTATGACGCTGTACATTTCTCGCGATCGTTTGACGGAATTGGATATTGGAGTGGAAGAAGCGATGCGTCTAGCCTTGACTGCCGGAGTGCAAAGTCGCCCTAAAAAGTGACCCTGTTGATTGGATAAAAACGCAATCAGAACAAAATTTTGCTATAAAGCGTTCTGATTGCCATGCATTTATTAGTGTGTATCTAGGCCTTGTCTTGCCTTAAACATACCTTTTGATTTTCGTTCTAACATATCATTTTCATACTGGCTACCAGTGTAGTCTCTAGAAGATCGAGTATGGTAAAGATGAAACTGATTCGCTGCGAATTTACAAGACTTTACTTGTAACCCCAATGCTCTAAGCCGCCATTCTATGTCTGTATCATCGGGTATAGATGTTTCACCATAGCTTTCATCGAAACCATTAATAGCGATTAAGTCGCTTCTGAAACAAGAAAAATTGCAGCCCACAATAGACGTGGTTTTAGAATAGATCCATTTTTGGAATAGAGTGCTATGAGGCTTAATATAAATGCCAGCTTCGACATGACCTTCTAAGCAATCCTGCCAAAGGCTGGGTAGTTTTTGGATATACTTCTGTTCTAATTTTAAGGCGCTCATTTTTCCTGTGCGGATTTCTTCACTGTATTTAGGACCTAAATTAACCCTACGCCCAGCAAGAGCTTGACCCTTTTTTGCTAATAGAGCATGACTTTCGATAAAGGTACTGTAGGGTAAGCAGTCGCCATCGATGAAAATAATATATTCTCCCGTTGACGCTAAAATCGCATTGTTTTGTGATCGTGATTTGCGAATACCAATGTCTTCTTGAGTAGTATGTATTACCTCGAGATCTTTAATCTTGCTGACAAATGCATGCATCTCATCACTATTATTGTCCTCGGCGACAATAAGTTCAAAGTTCTTATAGGTTTGTGTTTTGAGCGACTCTACAATCAATGATAAGGCTTCTATGTCTTTGTAGACCGCAACTATTAAACTGACCTTCACTTAATATCCTTCATATCAAAGCTAGTGATTCGCATACCAACTTTATTAAGTTTCGTAGGGTTAAATAGTAGCATCTATAAAAAGCGAGTCACATCGAAATTTTGTCTGCTAGAGTGCTATTTTAATTGGTAAAGTGGTTTCATTTGCGTTGAAAGCATTGGTGATTACGCCTAAGTTCTTTATCATGCACTTCTTTTTTAAGTGTCTCTTTGAATTGATGTTGGTAAGTATGCAAAAGGCGTTGCAAACGCAGAAAACAGTCGTTGTTGTCGGTGCGGGTCCTGCGGGTTTGATGGCCGCCGAAGGCATTTGTGCCGCAGGCCATCAGGTTCATGTATACGATGCCAAGCCCAGTGCATGTCGTAAATTCCTCTTAGCCGGTGTGGGTGGCATGAATATCACTCACTCGGAAGCCTACCCCGATTTTATTCAACGCTATTACGATAAAGCCGAGTGGTTGGATACGGCCATTCGTCAGTTCAATGCGGATGCCTTGTGCGAATGGATTCATGGTTTAGGCATAGAAACTTTCGTGGGTACCTCTGGGCGAGTGTTCCCCAAAGACATGAAAGCGGCACCACTGTTGCGTAACTGGTTAAAACGATTACGAGACGCCGGTGTACAGTTTCATATGCGTCATAAAATGACCTGTTTATCTGCAAACCAAGTGGTGTTTGATCACGTTGGCGAAAGCGTGGTTGTTCAGGCTGATGCCATTGTTTTGGCCATGGGGGGCGCTAGTTGGCCTAAGCTAGGCTCAGACGGGGCTTGGCTTCCACTGCTGTCTGAAAAAGGCGTCGTGGTTGCTCCCCTACAGAGTGCCAACTGTGGTTTTTACAGTGAGTGGAGTGAGCATTTAAAAACCAAGTTTGCTGGCAGTCCTCTCAAAGATGTGGCGTTCTCTTTTACCTTGGCGGATGGCAACGTGGTCACCAAAAAGGGCGAGTGTATTGTTACGCACGATGGCATGGAAGGTAGCTTGATTTACGCATTTTCTAAATATCTGCGCGATGGCATTAACAGCTCGGGCCAATCGTCTCTGTTGATGGATTTCTTGCCTTTGCAAAGTGAAGCACAAGTCATCAAAAAATTGCGTAATACTAAGCCGAAAGAATCTTTTAGTAAGTATTTAAAACGTACCCTGAGCATCACAGGCGTAAAAACCGCTTTGTTGCATGAGTCGTTTCCTAAGGAGGCTTTTCAGACACCAGAAGACTTAGCGCGATGTTTAAAAGCCGTTCCTGTTTGCTTTTATAAGACTAAGCCAATCGAAGAGGTGATTTCTACTGCGGGCGGTGTCTGCGAAACCAGTGTCGATGAAACGTTGATGTTAAACGTCATGCCAGGCGTATTTTGTGCTGGCGAAATGTTGGATTGGGAAGCGCCAACAGGCGGCTATTTATTAACGGCTTGTTTTGCGACTGGGCATTTGGCCGCAAAAGGCGTGAGAGACTTTCTTGTTCGAAGTACAGAATGCTAATGGTTTATTGAATAAGAAACGCCCAATGCGTTGACATTTGGGCGTTTCTTGGTTTGCTTTCTGACATCTCTGTTTCAGAATGATTCGATTATCTTTTTGATGAATTAATTAGACGCTTGCTGGTTTGGCATACCGAAGTTGTATTGCACGCCAACCGACGTTACGTTGTCCAAATGATCATCTTCAATATCCTTCACTAGGCGGAAATCTGCACGCAGATCCACGTCACTGTTAATCGCGTATTTCACACCACCACCAGCATTAACTAATAGATTGGTGGAATCACCACGAACATCTGTTACGCCAACACCCGCAGCGACGTAAGGGGTTAGGTTCACCGTGGTGAAGGCTGGCAGACTGTACAGGCCATCCACTCGGTATTGGTCTAGATCGTTCTCACGTCCACGCTTGCTGGCATCTGAGTGAAGATAAACCGCTTCCAATGCCAGTGCGCTATTGGTTTGGTAGCCAACGCCGATTGAGTAAGACGTGTCATTGCCTGCTTGACGATCACTGTCAGCGTTGTAGTAGCCGATACTTGGTGTGACTGTGATGCCTTCTACTGGTTGTGCTGCGTATGCCATTGTTGTAAGGGATGAAGCAATCAGAACACCGCTAAAAAGAGTACGTTTTTTAAATGATGTAGACATGTTAATTTCTCCTAAATGAACATAACGTTTTGTTGTTCGTTGTTCAGATTACGCTGTTTTTTAGTATTGAAAAGCCCCCTCAAAATGCGCAAAAAATAGGACGTGAACCGCTGTTACCCAATCATGACGCTAGGTTGACTAAATTGTGTATATTCAAGCAATTAGCTGATCAAAACGTACCCAAAAGGGTGTAGGAAAAGCGCTGTTTATTACAGTAAGTTTTCACTCTTAAAATGCAGAAAAACCATTGTGATCAAAGTAAGTAAGCGATGTTCATAAAGGGATGCTTGTTTAAATGATTCGCTTTAAAGTAGAACGCTTAAAGGCAGAGCGATAAGCAAAAAAAACGCCCGATATTAAATATCGAGCGTTGCCTTAGCCGTAGGCTATTTGGGAGGGTATGAACGAGGTGTTTACGCTTCGCTGGTCGAAATAATAGCGACAACGCGACGGTTGATCTGACGGTTCTCTTCGCTATCGTTCTCTACGAAAGGTCTTTCTTCACCATAGCCAACAGAATTCACTCGTGATGCTGAAACCTCAAAGGTTTGAGTGAGCACATCGGCAATCGCTTTGGCACGTTTCTCTGAAATCATCTGGTTGTAGTTTGCAGATCCAGTGTCGTCAGTGTGGCCTTCAATCATGACTGTGCTGCCTGGGTTTTCTTTCAGGAAGTCAGCAATTTTTTCTATTTCTGGATAGTATTTCTGTTCAACATTGGTTTTATTGAGACCAAATTGAATGTTAATTTTACCTGGCGGTTCAGCCACAACGTCTACCTGTTTAGGGGCTTCTTCAACCACAGGGGCTGCTGCAATAGGCTCCTCTTTTACTTGTTCCACCGGCTCTGAAGGAATCACTTCCGGTTGAGCGGCTGGTTGTGTATAGGTTTGTTCAACCGGCTCTGAAGAGGCTCTTGATGAGGAGCCACCAAATGTCATTTGCACACCAAGTGAGGTGACGTTATCAAGGTGGTGATCTTCCACATCATTGACTAGGCGGAAGTCTGCACGTAACGACACTGCGTCGTTAAACGCGTATTTCAAACCACCACCCGCGTTGATCTGTGTGTTGTTATCTTCGCCATTGCTGAAATCGGCTGTGCCTACACCAGCCGCTAAGTAGGGCGTGAGGTTAAGCGAGCTAACATTCGGTAAATGATACAAGCCATCTAGTCGATATTGGTCTACATCGACGTCACCACCGCCAGATTGTTTAGAGTCGGCATTTAGGTAAACAAACTCGACCGCCCAAGGGTTGTTGAACTGGTAACCTAGGCCTAATGAATAAGACGTATCGTCTTCAGTGTTACGATCATTATCCATATTGTAATGACCAATACTTGGTGTAACGGTGAATCCTTCTTGTTGCTGTGCAAGCGCTACTGTGGACAGTGAAGACGCTGCAATAATACTGCTGAGAAGCGTGCGTTTTGCGATGTTAAAAGACATATTTTATCTCCTGATAAAGAATGATTTGTTTCAGTGTTGCTTGTTCTTTCAATCAGCATAGCGCGTTTGCCATTCGTTTTTCTATAGCGTGAAAATTGAGTGCAGAAACGTTTACAACGATTCATTAACATTTATAACGACTTATTTCATATGGTATTGCGCAATCCTGACAAAGTACTGACTCAGCAGGTATTTTTAGCATGGATTCAAGGTAAAATAGGCTCTTAAAAGCGTATGAAAGGAGATATTCATTACACGAGATTTTCACATAAATAAGCAAAAATAAGAGGTGTTAGACAACAGCCCATCACCTCCAGTGTAGAAAATTGTGTTTACCCTCGCATTAATGCTTGATGAGCGCCCACGCCCGCCATGACACCAGAAGCCGAGGCTAATGTGGCATTTTGCATTGGGTTGGAAATATCACCAGCGGCAAACACGCCCTCCACAGACGTCTGTTTTAAGGCATCGGTTTTAATAACCAGACCAAGAGGCCCGTCTTCAAATTCACATCCAAGTTGTTCGGCAAAGGGGCTTGCCATATGGGTCTTAGGTGCAACAAATATCGCTGCAATACGAATCGTACGGCCATCAGCAAGGTAAACAGAAGCAATTTCCGGCGTTCGTCCCAGTATTTCTAATACTGGAGTGCTTTCAATGGTAACGCCCCGTTTCAGTAAAAACGCACGTTGCTCTTCATCGGGTTCGTATAGACCTTGGGTAAAGTAAGTGGTTGGGCCCCAATCCGGAATCATTCCAGCCTGATGGGTAGATAGCGGACTGGTTGCTATAACACCGAGTGGCTGATTTCGTACTTCATAACCATGGCAATAAGGGCAGTGGATAACGGTTGCCCCCCAGCGTTCTTTTAGACCTGGGATATTGGGAATCTCATCTCTTAATCCTGTCGCTAAAATGAGCTTCTTACTGGTCAATATTCTTTTGTCTGCGAGCGTAATGCTGAACCCTTCAGTGTGCTTTTCAACGCTAATCGCCTTGCCTTTCACAATACTGGCGGTTGGGTATTTTAGGAGCTGGCGATAAGCCTCTTGCTGAATGGCAACAGGCGACACGCCATCCAAGCCGAAAAATCCATGAGATTCATCCGCGAAGCGATTTCTGGGTTCACCAGCGTCGATGACAGTGACGGTTCTTTGTCCTCTTACGAGCTGCATGGCAGCGGAAAGCCCAGCAAAGCTTCCACCAATTACGATAACGTCGAGTTGCATTGGTTCTTCCTCATTTTTATCAAGAATCGATATTTATGAAACATCATAAGTTACATGAAATATCGATGTCAACTCACGATACTTTTAATGTTTCATGATAAACTGAGTTAGAATGCAAAGATCGTTATTCACCATGAGATTGCTGATGAGAAAAGACAGCCGTTTATCCCGCATGTTGCACGTACTGATTCACATGAATCAGCTGGATGCGCCTGCCACTTCCGAAAAAATTGCCAGTATGCTCAATACCAACCCTGTTGTAGTGCGTCGAACCATGGCGGGTTTGCGAGATAAGGGTTACGTCACCTCCGTTAAAGGCCACGGCGGTGGTTGGTCATTGGCAACACCCTTATCCAACATTACCTTGCTGGATATTCATAGTGCGTTGGGTGAAAGCTCGGTGTTTACCATTGGTCTGTCTGATGAGCATACGTCATGCCCAATTGAAATCGCCGTTAACCAAGCCATTAGTGATGTCTTAATCGAAGCGGAAGCCTTATTACTAGAACGTTTTAGGAACGTCACATTGGATGTGTTAGCCGTTGGTTTTGCGGATTATCCGCTTAATCAAAAAGAAATATAAATGGCTCTTTCTATTAGATTGTTGATCAAAATGAAATGATGGGTTAACTGGTTGCGTGTTGATCAAGTTGAGTCATGGGCCTAGACTGCTGTCATCAAATTAGCGAATTTAGCCACTTGCTAGATTGCTGATTCTTCCAGTTTAGAGGTGAACCAGTATGTTACCCACTTATTTTATTTCCCACGGCGGCGGCCCTTGGCCTTATATCGCTGACATGCGCGCCATGTTTTCCAACCTTGAAGCGTCTTTGGTTCGAATGACACAAGAATTGCCTGAAAAGCCAAAAGCGATTTTGATGATCTCTGGTCACTGGGAGCGCAAAACCTTTGGTGTGCAGTCTAACCCAGCGCCTGGAATGGAATACGATTATTACGGTTTTCCCGCGCATACTTATGAGGTGAAATACCAAGCCCCTGGCTCGCCAGAGGTGGCCAATCGCATCGCTGAACTTATTAAAGGCGCAGGCTTTCCGGTGGATCTGGATGATAAAAAAGGTTTCGACCACGGTGCGTTCGCGCCAATGGCCGTGATGTATCCAGAAGCAGACATGCCGATGGTCCAGCTGTCACTTAAATCGAACCTAAATCCAGAAGAACATATGGCGTTAGGCCGTGCATTGGCGCCATTACGTGAAGAAGGCATATTGATCGTCGGCAGTGGCTTGAGCTTCCATAACCTTGGATTAAGAGGCCCACAAGCCATCAAGCCTTCGAATGGCTTTGACGCTTGGTTACAAGAAATATTATTGGAATCAGCACCCGCAGAACGCAGCGCTGGCATAGTGGAATGGGACAAAGCACCTTATGCTCGTATTGCTCACCCAAGAGAAGATCATTTGATTCCGCTTATGGTGGCTCTTGGTGCTGCTGAAAGCGGCAAAGCGACTTGTGTGTATCACGATGAAGGGCTTTTTGGTGGCTGGACCGCTTCAAGTTTTCGGTTTGATTGACTGGATCTGATCGTTGTTTGTGATTGTTTAAATGATAAGAAATCTACCTTCCTTGTTTTTCTGTTTTATCATTTGATGAGAAAATAAAGAAACTTAAACGCCAAAAAAGCCAGTGTAAAAACTGGTTTTTTTGTTTTCTAATCAAATAGTTAAACTTTTCAAATCAGTAGTCTAACGTCCATCATTAAAGATGGCATGTGCCTTGCTATTTAGCCAAATAAATATAAAAACAATGAGAGGGCGCTATTTTGGAAGATTTATACATATCGATTAAAGGCTATACGATTCGTTATCGAGATACTGGCGGCGCCAAGCCTGTTTTGTTACTGACTCATGGTATTGGCTCCTCGCTAGAAACCTGGGAAGCACAAGCGGATGCTTTAGCAAACCATCTGAGAGTCATCAGCTGGGATTTACCCGGTCATGGTCTGTCAGACATATCTGAAGGTGCTTTTGGCATAGAGAAATACGCGCGTTTTGCATGGTATTTTTTGGATGCATTGAATATTGAACAGGTTTCCGTAGGTGGAAACTCTATGGGCGGTGGGATCAGTGTTCACATGATGGGGCTTCATCCAGAGCGAGTCCCTAAAGTCGTGTTATTAAATGCAGCAGGGCTTGGCAAAGACTCTCCACTTCCATTTCGTTTGATGTCGTTGCCTATTTTAGGGGACTTGATGTCAAAGCCCGGAAAGATGGCCATTGATAATCAGATCAAAGCCATTTTTTACCATCAAGAAGAGGTGACTGACAAATCAAAAGCCATTATTGCTCGAAATGTTATGCGAGAAGGGGCACAAGCGGCCTTTGTTGCGACACTGAAAGAAATAACGACGATATTCGGTCAGCGAAAAAGTCTCTATAGCAAAACGCTCGCTATTTTATCGGCAACGAAAACCCCCGTCTTATTTATTCATGGCAGGCACGATGCCGTGATACCACTGGCGCATTCACAACGTGCTCAAGCCATGACGCCGGCTTTTAAACTGATTATTTTAGAAGATTGTGGTCATACGCCACAAATTGAAAAGCCAGTGGAAGTGAATAAACGGCTAAAGGAGTTTCTCCTCGAACAGGAGGCATAATTTTTAACCCGTAAGCTTCTATGATTGGCTAACTGTTCTTGGTTTTTTTGGTCGTATATTTCTTGGTGGCTCTGGATCGAAAACCTGATCTAGCGCCAACTTGTTTGATACGACCTTTCATCTCAAGCATGGCTATTTTGATCTTTTTGTTCGAAGCCGCCAGTGCCTTTAACTGCTCGATTTCTTTTAATGCCTCGGCAAACTGTTTTTTGGCCAGCAATATTTCAACCACTCTGTGCATATTCGCAACGACTTCCGTGTGATCAGTAGAGAAGTTAGACAAGCTGATTTCAAACGCGTTTCTCGCATTGTCTAATGTCTCATCGGGTTGATCTGCTTGTTCGTCGTTGCGTGTCATTGTTGTCATGAAAGCCTTGGGAAGAATAGAATGAATGCTGTATTTTACGGGAAATCATAGCGTTTGCGGTAGGTTATAATTGGCGTCTAAAGTCGAGTCGCAATACTTGTCTAGGAAGGCCAGAAACATTGGCCGAAAACGTGTGCAGACAGCGCGGATCAAATACGATGATATCGCCTGCGGCACCGGTTAAGGTGACAACCTTTTGTTCGATGCCATGCAGCGAATTGCCTTCCTCGATGAACCGTTGAATTCTCTGATCAGGGGAACCTTCTTTAACCAGCGCTTGGAACCAAGGATCCTCTTGAACAAGGGGTTCTAATACCTGATCCATGGGCAATAGGGTGACCTCTTTCGGATTCTCAAACAACCCACTGTTCACCGATTCAAAAGCGTTTATTAAGGCTTCGTTATTCGATGTGCCGAGCGTTTTGGCAAGACGCTCCGCTCGTCGGTGTGAGCCAGATACGACCGTTGTTGGCCCCATATCGGCAGTGACATCATCAAGAAATACAAAAACAAACAGGCTCCAAGGCTCTGCGTCTCCCACCACACAGGGTTCATCGCAGTGCCAAGATTTATGAGGCACATTCCAAACCGACTCTGAGCCTGGAAAGCTTAACAAAGAATACCAAAGGTCTAGCGGTTGCCAAGCGTGAGCACCAAATACCTGATTAATCGCCGATTGTATTACGCTCTCTATTTCATCTAATTTCCCTGACGCTTTGAGCTCTCGCATAATCGACCCCATCGCGTTCAGCCGTTTGGCACCAGCGTCTCCGACAGGGTTGTGAGCATTGGAAAACCATGTGCTAGGTTCATCAAGATGAATGCCAAATTTGTGGCTCACTTCCTGCCAAAGATGGCTTTGTACATCGGCAACCATTTCAACATCAATGACATTGGCAAGCTTAAGGACTCCTTTGTTCTGGAAATCTTCATGGTTAGAGAATGTCATCGAATTGGTTTCCCGTTCAGCATTAGCGTTTTAATTTAGGCCCATCTTATCATTGTGTTCTTTGGTAGGAAGGCCTTTTGTATAGTCTGAGTGTTCATAACCTTGGGGTTAAGAGACCCACAAGTCATTAAACCGTCTACTGAGTTCGATGCTTGAACAATGTCTAGTTTCCGCTTTGATTAACGCCGTTTTGGTTTGTGTTTATTGTTTTTTTTAGTTGGGCTATTGAATTTATAGCCAGAGTTCTTGCCTGTTTGTTTGATATGGCTTTGTAGTTCTAGCATTTCGATTTTAACTTTTCGGCTCGTACTCGCCAGCGGTTTTAATGCATCCAATTCAGCCAAGGCACGTCCAAATTGCTTTTGCGCCAGCAAGGTATTTACTATTCCCCACATAGCATTAAGTAAATCGGAGGGGTTAGTTGTATAGAGCCATAAATATATTTCGAACGCTTTTCTGCCATGAGTTAAGGCATCAGGGTAAAGGCCTAACTTTCGATAGGTTATCGCTATATTACTTTGGCTTGGAGCGACATCTGGGTGATTTTCGTCGAACAGTTCAAGCCGTAAACGTAGGGCTATTTTTTCGTTTTCTAATGCTTTGTCATGTAACCCTAGCTCACCGTAGGTGCTACCAATGTTACCATAGCTTGTGGCGACATGTGGGTGGCTTTCGCCGAGCAGTGTTAGGAGTAAACCTAGGCTTTTTTCCTGGCTTTCCAATGCTTTTTCATGTAATCCCAGCTTACCGTAGGTTGCGCCTATATTGCCATAGCATCTGGCGACATCGGGGTGATTTTCGTCGAATAGTTCAAGTCGTAAACGTAGAGCTTTTTCTTTGTTCTCCAGAGCTTTGTCATGCAATCCTAGATGACTGTAGGAAATACCTATATTGTTGTAGCTTGTGGCGACATCTGGGTGTTTTTCCTCTGAATAGGTGAGTCGTATATCCAGTGCCGTTTGCTCATAGGTCAGTGCGTGATTTGGTTTCATTAGTCCACTATTTATTGTGCCTAAGTCGGCCAGTAAGTGGGCTTTTAATAGTTGGTTGTCTTTGTGTTCTGTTGTGTGTGTTTTTTCAAATAAGTCTAATGCTTTTAATAATAACGCTTCACTTTGTTGGTACTGACCTAGGTGCCATAATGGATAGGCTTGTAACCAGATAAGCTCGATGGCTTGCGACCACTGGTGTTTGTCAGCTAAGGCTTGCCAGTTTTCTAGATGGTCTACTTCGGCTTGATACTCTTTTAGATCTAAGAACTCATCTTTGCGTGTTTCGAACCAGTCAATTATGCGTTGGCAAACGGTTTGTCCCCATGCCTGCATATTATCTAATGGGTGCAATTTCCGTTGTATTTCTTTCAGTAAGCGGTGAACGGAATAACGAGTATGGTCTGTGATGGATAAAAGCCTTAGCTCCACCCCAAGCGCCAGTGGCTCAATTAAATCGTCTTCCGAAACGTCCAACAAGCTTGCCATCAATGACGTGCTCATGGAGGCCGTGGCGCTCCAGCTAAGTAGGCGTAAAACCTCTTCTATAAGCGGTGATTGTTCTATCTCTCGCTCTGTTAGTGTTAAGGTGCCAAACAGTCCTTTTTGGTGGTTGGTAAAACTGTCATGGTGTTTAGTGTTTAAGGCTGTGTCTAAACTGGAATGTAATAGGGTTCTGTAGTTTGCAAAGGTAACGCTTGGCAGTCGTTTCAGATAGGCGCCCGCCAGTTCAATCGCAAGTGGTAAATGGCCTAATGTTTCCACAATGTCTTGGCAAATTACCTTGTCCTCGTCTGACAGCTTAAGATTCTGGCGGTTGGCTTCTTTCAGTAAAAGTTCAATTGATTCATCTTCGCTAAGCAGAGACAAGGGTAACGCGTTAAAACCGCTGATATTGATTCGGCTGGTGATTAATAGATGTGGTGTTGCCTGTACAGTTGGTAAGTAGTCTTGAATTTGCTCTTTGCTTTCAACGTTATCAAAAATGATTAAGCAATCTGAACTGTTTTGCAGTTTCTCTCGTGCTTTTGCTAGCAGGTCTGCCGTTTCTAAATGGGGTGAAAACCATTTGGCGTTATTCGCCATGATGACTAACTGGGAAGACATGTCCTGATCCGCAGCAATCCACATAACCCCATTAGGGTATTCATCTCTATATCGATACGCGTACTCGACGGCGAGCTGTGTTTTCCCTAAACCGCCCATGCCATTAAAAGACGCCGCATGACCGATGCTAGTTTGTTGTCCTGAAACAAGTTGTGTTCTCAGTTCCTGTAAAACCTGTTCTCTACCGACGACACCTTCCCCTTTTGATCGAAAAGGCAGGTTAAAAACAAAATTGTTTATATCAAAATCAGGTTTGGTGTTTGGTGCTGGCGAAGTGGTTGTCGGTAAAGAGCTTGTCACGGCAGGTTCTGACTGTTCGTTCTGATTCTCTCGTTCAGCATCGCTGGCCAGCTCGTTTAATAAAGCAGGCAAATCCTTATGGTTTTCATAGGTGACAGAAGTTAAAGGCAATCCAAGCTTTTCTATGTCGGTTTTCTGACTTTCTTTGATTAATATAAAATGATCATGAGTATTGCCATCAAAAAGCTCACTGATGGACTGTAGCTCTTTAGAAAAGACTTTATCACTAAAACTGAAACCTATAAAAAGTAGCTGGCGAGTTGCTAAGTAGGTTTTTAATGTCGCTTGCGCTGTTTTGTATTTCGCCTTATCTGCATCTTCACTGTATAAGTGGCTGTAACCATCGGGTGTGAGGATAAGCTGGTTTGCATTGCTAATGCGACCATGCAAATGCCAAACAGTCGGTTTAGTGAGTTGCGTAGATAATGAAATTGCTTGTTCATGAGCTGCTTCAATATCCCAGTGGTTTAGGTCTGCCAACATTGGGCAAGCCCAATCTAATACTTTGTCATAGTTGGTAGTAATAATAAGCAAACTGTTTAATCGCCAGATGGACTTTGCGAGTTCTAAGCTTGATTGTTCGCATTGATCTTTGTTCAATCCTATTTGTTGTGTGAGATAGGCATTCCATTTTTGATTTTTAAGTGTCTGCTTAGCTAATTTGGCGGCGTCCAAATAGCTATTGTCATCACCATGATCAAGGTGCGCTTCAATCAACGTCGCTGCTGAGTCTTTGAGTCCTTGTTTTCTAATTTCTTCTGCGCTGTTAAGTAATAATGTCTTCCAGCTAGGAAAAAGAGGTTCTTGGGAGCCAGCCTTTTTGACAGACATGGAAACCCCCGCCCCAACAAACGGAATTAATTGACCACTTTTAAGTGCTTCTGTTAGTCCTTTGGGGAGTGTGAATTTCGTCATGAAAACCTTGAAAGTAGAGAAATGAGTCAAGGTTTGATTTTACTGGGAAATCACCATGCATTGCTACTTCATAAAAATGATACCTTATCTCAAAATAGTGTTTTTTTGAGACAGATATTCTTTTCTTTGCTATCTTTATCTCAATTATTCTTGTTTTTGAGATAGCTATGATTATTTCACCGCCTAAAGACTTAATAGAAAACCCAATAGAGTTCATTTCTAAGCAATCAAATTACTCTTTTGGTGAGTATATTAGCTATAGGACCCCAGTGGACTCTAAGGGGCGATATTTCCATTTTGATGAGATCAAGCATCGGTTACCTAAGAAATTAGATACACTGTTAGTTTGGTCGTTGATGAAAGAAGCCAGAAGCAATCAAAGACAAACGGCCTTTTTTGATGGAAGTGTGGTTGTTCCTAGTTTATATCTCACACCAACCATCCAAAAAGCCATTAGTGAGACGGATCGAAATACAACAACCGCCGCATTGGAGTGGATGTGTAACAAGATAGGTGAGCAGAAGCATCTAGACTATTTATTGAATGACCTGATTGAAGACGAAGCCATTAGCAGCAGTCAGCTAGAAGGGGCAGCCACCACAACGAAAGTCGCAAAAGATATGCTGAAACGGGCGAGAAAGCCCAGAAGCCTTGATGAAAAAATGATTCTTGGTAATTTCAGAATGATGAAGTTTGCGTGGGAGCACAGAAACAAAGCTCTTTCGGTTGAATTTATCGAGGAACTTCACCAGATCGGTGTGGAAGGCATTGAAGATGATAAATACAAACCGGGTGTGATTCGAACAACTGATGATGTGGTGGTAGAGAACAATGATGGTGAAGTCGTCCATACGCCACCCAAAGCCGAATCCTTAAGTAGTCGACTTGATAGGTTAGTAGAGTGGGTAAATCAGTCACATCATGATGCGGAAAGTTCGGGTTATATCCATCCTCTGGTGAAGGCTATCACGCTACATTTCCGAATTGGCTACGAACACCCTTTCCATGATGGCAATGGTCGTGTCGCTAGGGCGCTGTTTTATTGGTACATGTTTAAAAACGAGTTTGCAGCGTTTCGTTATATTGCGATCAGCTTGTTATTGAAAGAAGCCCCTGTGCAATACGGTAAAAGCTATCTTTATACCGAAACAGATGACATGGATTTAACCTACTTTGTTGACCATCAGTGTCGAATTATCATTCGGGCTATCAACAAATTTAAAGCTTCCTACAAGGAGTCAGTAGAGCAAACCGAAGTGTTTAACAAGTGGCTGTGGGATTCTGGTTTGTATCGTCAGTTGACCGATAAGCAGCAGACAGTTTTTCAAGTGGCGAAAAGTGAGAAAGCCGTTTCTTTTACCATCAACAATGTGAAAGATAACTTGGGTTGTTCCTACAACACCGCCGCGACCGTATTGAATGGATTGGTTGAATTGAAGTTATTTAAAAAAGTGAAAGACGGCCGTGAATGGGTGTACAAAATGATTGACCAGAAAGAATTGGTAAAATCATGGCAGGCTGATACGAAACAATTTAAAGATTAATTGGCCTTTTGATACATAAAAAAACGAAAGTCATCATTGGCTTTCGTTTTTTATTGGATGATGAATTACCAAGAAATTAAAGGACTTCGCCTGCCTCACCTGCAGCGACGACTTCTGTTTCAGCTACAGAGTCTGCTAACCATGCTTGCATGTCTGGGCGTGCGAGCATGGTTTTGTGGTAGGCGCTGGCGGCGTCCGAAAGTTGGATGCCGTAGGTGGCAAAGCGGAAGACAACGGGCGCAAAAAAGACATCGGCTAAGCTGAATTCACCAAATAAGTAGTCGCCATTTTGGGCGTGTTTAGTGCGTAAATCAGACCAGAGAGCATCTAGGGTTGCGACTTCCTTTTTTGCCTTGTCGCTTAGTTCTACACGGCGCTTCGCACGGCAATTCATCGGCATTTCGTTGCGAATTCCAAAGAGTCCAGAGTGCATATCAGCCACAATTGAGCGTGCCACGGCGCGGTGGTTTTTGTCCCCAGGCCAGCCTTTTCCATCCAAATAGGTTTCATTGATGTATTCGCAAATAGCAAGAGAATCCCACACGTTTAAATCACCATCCACCAATACGGGTACTTTGCTGACGGGAGTGTATTTGGCTAGCTCAATGCGGAATTCGTCGCTAAACAGGCTGAGTTTTATTTCTTCAAACGGAATGTTGAAGGCTTTTAACGCCAACCAACCCCGTAAAGACCAAGATGAGTAATTTTTATTGCCGATGATCAGTTTCATTTTGCAAGGTTCCTTTTTGATGTCTCTACTGGCTAAGAAATGCATTATTGCTGCTTGTTTTTCTGACGACTAACGAATAGTTTTGATGTTTCCTATTCCAAACCTTGATAGATGATTTTTCATGGACATTGATTCACTCCGTAGCTTTATTGCTTTTGTTGATACTGGCAGCTTTACCCGAGCGGCAAAACAGACGTTTCGTACACAAAGTGCCATTAGTATGCAGATGAAAAAGTTGGAAGAAGAAACCGGTCATGCTCTGTTTGTGAAAGAAGGCCGTAACCTTGGCTTGACGGAACAAGGTCAGCATTTGGTGAGTTATGCCAGAAGGCTGGTTTCTTTACATGATGAAGCGTTAGGGCATTTTTCGACTCATCTTCAACATCCACCTTTGACCATTGGCTGTCCTGATGATTATGCCGAGTCCATATTGCCTTCCATTGTGGCCTTGGTTCGTGAGACTTTACCGCAGCAGAGCATTCGAGTCGTTTGTGATTGCAGTACGCAACTGCGCTTGATGCTGGACCAAGGAAAAATAGATGTCGCCATTTTGACCCGTGCACCAGACGCCGAAGAAGGTTATCTGCTAAAACACGATTCTGGTGTGTGGGTGAAGGGTGACAATCTGCAAACAGATGAACCAATAGAAAAGCAAAATCCCTTGTCTTTGGTGTTGTATGAACCTGATTGCAAGTTTCACAGCACAGCCATTGATGGACTAGAAAAACAGGGGCGAGAATATCGATTGATGTGCAGTAGTTCCAGTGCAACGGCGATTAAAGGTTTGCTGCGCAAAGGTCAAGGTATCAGTGCGATGGCGCGATCTAGTGTTTCCTATGGTCTTGGTATTATCGAAGACTCTACTCTTCCTGCGTTACCCTCTGTCGATATCGTGCTCGCTGTTGCGCCTATTCCTCACCCTATGTTTGCGTCTCATTTAGCGGCAGAGATTAGTCAGCGCTTTTTCGGACAAAATCATTAACGTCGGGTTCAATGGAGGATGGTCTCGAAAAGGAAAAGTCAGTGATCTTTGCATAACGAAAATCTTAGTCATGATGGTGTAAAGCTGCACACTGGTGTGAAAGAGGGTTTGCTATGCTGCCTCAACGTTAAAAATTGAGGAAACAAAGATGCGAACAGCTTTGCTTATTATGGCTTTTAGCCTTGTGTCGTTAACGGGCTGTGAAATAAATCGAGTTGGCGGAAAGTTGGCGGGTTTTGATATCGAAGCGAAAAGTGATGCGGGGCAAAAAGAGAGTGGTCAATCCGGTAAATTTTGTCCACCTGGGCAAGCGAAAAAAGGCAGCTGCTAGATTTCGGGCTATTTTTGCTCTGTTACATTGATAATGATTATTATCCTTGTAGATTTCTGTAAATACTTCAATTTTTTACATAACTTTTCTCATTTATGACAGAGTAAATAGAAAAAGTTGTCTATGGTTAGAAGTCACCATGCATCTACGGAGAGAACCCGCATGAACAGAAAAGATGACCGTATACAACATTTGGTTAGTTTGCTTGAAAACTTAGAAAAAGTATCACTGCAGGATATTGCGCAAATACCCCCTTCGCAGCAGCATATACTGGCTGAAAAAATCGAAAGCCTACAGGATGAGCTAAAAGCCTTGATGACAGACGATGAACCCATGACGCATTGATTTTTTTTTAGTCTACCTGATCCATTACTCCAAATCCTATTGACTGCTCGCCCTTTACCAAGCAAAAAAAGACCGGCCTAGGCCGGTCAAAGGTTCAGAGTGCTGTGGACAATAACGAAAAGATCTTATTCCCAAGAACGAAGTAGGTCGTCGTAAGAGACCGTTACGCCCTGTGGTTTTTCGTTAGCCAATTTGGGTTTTGGAGAGCCTGGCTGTGCTAACCAGTAAGCTTCGTCACGTGGTTGGTTCATTTTTGGACCACAGATTGGCTGTACATTAGCGCGTTCTAGACGTTCCATGACTTTGTCTTGCGCTTCTGCAAGGCCGTTAAGCGCTTCTTGTGGTGTGGCTTCTCCGCTTGCCGCTTGAGAAATATACTGCCACCAAAGTTGTGCTAGCTTAGGATAATCTGGCACGTTAATCCCGGTTGGAGACCATTGTTTGCGTGCTGGTCCTTTGTAGAATTCCACCAAACCACCTAGTTTAGGTGCTGCAGCCGCCATTTCAGGAGAGTTGATATCCGACTCACGAATCGGCGTTAGACCGACCAAGGTTTTCTTCAAAGAAACGGTTTTAGCTGTAGTGAATTGAGCGTACAACCACGCGGCTAGACGACGGTCTTCTGGTGTTGAGTTCATGAAAGTCCAAGCCCCCACGTCTTGATAACCTTTTTTCATGCCTTCTTCCCAGTAAGGTCCTACCGGAGAAGGTGCCATGCGCCATTTTGGCGTGCCATCTTCATTCACAACTGGCAGACCTGGTGACGTCATGTCAGCGGTAAAGGCTGTGTACCAGAAGATTTGTTGTGCAACACCCCCTTGTGCTGGTACTGGGCCAGATTCAGAGAAGGTCATACCTTGTGCTTCTGGTGGCGCGTACTTACGTAACCATTCAACGTATTTGGTTGTTGCATATACCGCCGCTGGGCCGTTGGTTGCACCACCACGAGAGACGCTAGAACCGACTGGTGAACAGGCGTCTTTGATGCGAATGCCCCATTCATCTACAGGTAAACCGTTTGGCGTGCCTTTGTCGCCAGCACCTGCCATAGAGAACCACGCATCCGTGAAACGCCAGCCTAAAGAAGGGTCTTTTTTGCCGTAGTCCATATGACCATAAACACGAGTACCATCGATGTTTTGTACTTTATCGGTGAAGAACTCAGCAATGTCTTCATAAGCGGACCAGTTCACTGGCACACCTAGCTCATAGCCGTAGATAGATTTGAATTTTTCTTTCAAATCAGGGCGAGCAAACCAATCCGCACGGAACCAATAAAGGTTGGCAAACTGTTGCGTTGGCAACTGATAAAGTTTGCCATCTGGGCCTGTGGTGAAATCCAAGCCAATAAAGTCGGCAAGATCCAAGGTTGGTGAAGTGAAATTTTTACCATCGCCAGTCATCATGTCAGAAATGGGGACGACTTTACCGTAGCGGAAATGGGTACCGATTAAGTCTGAATCGTTGACGTAAGCATCGTAGATGTTACGGCCAGATTGCATTTGCGTTTGCAGTTTTTCGACCACATCGCCTTCTTGGATCAAGTCATGGTTGACCTTGATGCCGGTGATTTCTTGGAAGGCTTTGGCCAATACTTGCGATTCGTATTTGTGCGTTGTTAGGGTTTCAGACGCGACATTGATTTCCATACCACGAAATTTTTTCGCGGCATCGGTGAACCATTGTAATTCGTCTAACTGTTGTTGCTTACTCAGCGTCGAAACTGTGAATTCCGTGTCTACCCATTTCTTGGCAGCGTCAGAATACGCGTCGGCCCATAAGCTAGCCGAGTGCATCATAACAGCAAAGGGTAAGGCGGCGAGTGCAATTTTTTTCTTATTGTAGTGCATAATTTACCTCAACAAAGTTTGGTTTTTCTTTTTGGTTTTTGAAGCATGGCTTCCATGCCAGATAATCCATCGTTCCTATTGATTAGGGACGCTGACTAGCCCCAGCGCATTAAAATCACCATCCAAAATGCGCACAGGACGGTTGCCACCGCGATGTTCACATCCGTTAGTGCAACGAATGCGAGGTGGATAAAGGCACTGCTTAACAGGCCGATAAACAAGCGATCACCACGTGTCGTGGCCAGTGGCAAAAAACCACGGCGCTCTACACAAGGTGAGATAATTTGCCACGTGGTCATGCCGACTAAGATCACAGCAATGCCGATAAAAAATAGGGCGGTCGGTAATGTCCAAGACATCCAAGCCATAATGATTCTCCTTACACTCGACCAAGGGCAAAGCCCTTCGCCACATGGTTACGAACGAAGTAAATGACCAACATTCCCGGCAGAATAGTGAGCACACCTGCGGCGGCGAGCAATCCCCAGTCCATCCCTGATGCCGAGACGGTTCGTGTCATGATGGCCGCGATAGGTTTGGCATCGACCGAGGTTAAGGTCCGCGCTAACAAGAGCTCTACCCAAGAGAACATAAAGCAGAAGAAAGCCGTTACACCGATGCCTGAACGAATCAACGGAATGAAGATGCGCACGAAAAATTTCGGAAACGAGTAACCATCGATATAAGCGGTTTCGTCTATTTCACGAGGCACGCCGCTCATAAAGCCTTCTAGAATCCACACCGCTAATGGCACGTTGAACAAACAGTGCGCCAACGCCACGGCAATATGGGTATCAAACAAACCCACAGAGGAGTACAACTGAAAGAACGGCAACAAGAACACGGCTGGTGGCGCCATACGGTTAGAGAGCAACCAGAAAAACATATGCTTGTCGCCAATGAACTTATAGCGACTGAAGGCATAAGCGGCCGGCAAGGCCACCAGTAAGCTGATTACCATGTTCATGGAGACGTAAAAAATCGAGTTGACGTATCCCATGTACCAGGTTGGATCGCCAAAAATTTTGGCGTAGTTATCTAAGGTGAAATTCTCAGGAAAGAAAGACAAACCACTGAGGATTTCGGTATTGGTCTTGAATGACATATTTACTAACCAATAGATAGGCAGCAAGAGCAACACCACATACAGGGCTAGGCCAAAGCGTCCGCGCAAATTGGCATTGCGGAGTTTACGTTCTGCACGGCTATACACAGGCGCTTGCTCTTTCGTGGCTTTGTAAGCGTGTGCAATGGGCTTCGTTGATGGTTGAGTCATGATCTGCTCCTACTTGTCTTTTTGCATGTTCATGATGGTGGTGTAGAACACCCAACACACGAGCAAGATGATTAAGAAATACACCAGCGAGAACGCCGCCGCAGGACCAAGATCAAACTGACCTATGGCTTGCTGCACTAAGGACTGACTCAAGAAAGTCGTAGAACTGCCTGGACCACCACCGGTGAGTACAAAGGGCTCGGTGTAAATCATAAAAGAATCCATAAAACGCAATAACACACCAATAATCAGCACGTTGGTGAGCTTTGGTAGCTGGATATAGCGGAACACTGCCCAGCGAGAGGCTTGATCAATGCGTGCCGCTTGGTAATACACTTCAGGAATGGCGCGTAAGCCGGAATAACACAATAACGCTATTAAAGGTGTCCAATGCCAGACGTCCATCAAGACTACGGTTAACCAAGCGTCCGTTGGGTCAGAGGCATAGTTATAATCGACACCGATACTGCTCATAAAGGCACCGAACAAGCCGATGTCAGCACGTCCGAATATTTGCCAAATGGTGCCGACGACGTTCCATGGAATCAGCAAGGGAATGGCGACTAAAATCAAGGCCAATGACGCGCCGCGGCCTTTGGTCGGCATCATCAATGCCACGCAAATACCCAAGGGCACTTCAATCGCCAAAATGGTGAAGGAATAGAGAAATTGACGCAGCAAGGCTTCGTGCAAGCGGCTGTCTAGCATCACTTGTTTGAACCATTCTGTGCCAACAAAGTAGCGTGTATACGGGTCAAAAATATCCTGTACCGAATAATTGACTACTGTCATTAAAGGGATAATGGCAGAGAAAGCCACGATAAGGAAAACCGGTAAAACAAGAAACCATGCTTTGTTATTTTCGACTTTAATTTGCATGAGGAATCTCCTTTGTCTTGTCGTTATCAACGGTAGCGTCGGTGACTTCAACGAGGTAATCGTCTACATAGACCTTGGTCCACTGCTCTGGGAAACTCACGTAAATTTGTCCAGAAGGGACTTTTTGATCTTCGCTAAGCCGAGCTTTCATGACTTGCCCATGAAATAAGAAAGACAAAATTTTGTACGTACCTAAGTCTTCTACATAGTCCACATCAACATGGAAGGCATCGCTGTTTTTTCCCTCCCAAACATGCACAAACTCTGGCCGAATGCCCAAGGTGACTTTATTGGCGCCCATGGCTTTTAAGCGTGCCAGCATGGCATTGCTAACGGAGATTTCATGGTCACCGAACATCAGGGTTTCTTTTTCGCCTTGGCTCTTTAGCTCGGCTTCAAAAAAGTTCATGCCCGGGCTACCGATAAAATAACCAACGAAAGTGTGCGCTGGGTTTTCGAAGAGTTCTCGAGGTGTGCCGAACTGGACGATTTGCCCGTTGTACATGACGGCAATTTTGTCCGCGAAGGTTGACGCTTCTAGCTGATCGTGCGTCACATACACCATGGTGATATTGAACTGCTCATGGATCTGCTTGAGCTTACGACGCAGTTTCCATTTCAACTGAGGATCGATAACGGTAAGCGGCTCATCAAATAAGATGGCAGACACGTCGTCGCGAACCAAGCCGCGGCCCATGGACACTTTTTGTTTCTGATCCGCGGACAAGCCTTTGGCTTTGCGTTTTAATTGATCAGACAGTTCGAGAATTTCAGCCACTTCGTAGACTTTTGACTTCACCTTATATTCCGGCACGCCAATGTTACGTAGTGGGAAAGCCAAGTTGTCAAACACCGTCATGGTGTCGTACACCACAGGGAACTGGAATACCTGTGCTATGTTGCGCTCTTCTGGTTTTAGCTCATTGACGCGTTTGCCATCGAACAACACTTCGCCATTGGAGGGTTTTAGTAACCCTGAAATGATATTGAGTAGGGTGGATTTACCACAGCCGGATGGGCCCAACAGAGCAAAAGCCCCGCCTTGTTCCCACACGTGGGTCATTTCGCGAATGGCGTAGTCCTCAGGCTTGGTCGGATTGTCTGTATAAGTATGCGCTAAGGCATTTAAGGTGATTGCTGCCATGATTATTGATCCCTCATTCGTGCTGGGGAATGCACCATCTTGCCTTGGGCGTCAAAGGCATAAAGCTTGTGCGTAGGAAAGTAGACTTTAATTTCTTGATCCACTTGGTAGGCATGAACACCAGATAAATGCAGCACCAAATCAAAATGTGGATTATGGACATGCAAGAAGGTTTCAGAGCCGCTGATTTCAGCAAGATCGACGCGGACAGGCAGTTCTAAATCATCGTCTGAATGCGGCACCAAACCGATGTGCGAAGCGCGTACGCCAAATTGATAATCCCCTGGTGCTAGGCCTCGTAAGTCGCTGTTTAAGCGGAAGTGTACAGTGTCGTCAAAGGTCACTTCTTCTTCACTAACACGACCTGGCACCACATTGATGGGAGGTTCAGAAAACATTTCGGCGGTAATAATGTCTCTTGGTTGATGGTAAACCTCAGCCGTCGGTCCCATTTGTAACAAACGACCTTCGTTTAATACGGCTGTGTTGCCGCCTAACGCCAGTGCTTCATTAGGTTCTGTGGTGGCGTAAACCGCGATGCAATTACGGGCTTTGAATAAGGCGCGTAATTCTTGACGTAGCTCTTCGCGCAATTTGTAGTCGAGGTTTACCAAGGGTTCATCAAACAGAATAATTTGTGAGTCTTTTACCAAGGCTCTTGCCATCGCGGTGCGTTGTTGTTGTCCGCCAGACAGTTGCAATGGTAAGCGGTCAAGAAATGGGTCAATGCGCAACATGGCAGCGGTTTCGCGTACACGACGATCGATGTCTTTGGCGTCCATTTTTGCCAAACGCAACGGCGAGGCGATGTTTTCGTATACGGTGAGGTTGGGGTAGTTGATGAACTGTTGATACACCATGGAAATGTTGCGTTCGCGCACTGGTACACCAGTCACGTCCACCCCATTCATGAGGATCTTTCCCTTGGTTGGACGGTCAAGACCGGCCATGAGGCGCATCAGCGTGGTTTTACCAGACAGCGTACGTCCTAGCAAAACGTTGAAAGAGCCGGGTTCGAGAGACAGGTTTACCTGATCGATCCACGTCTCACCTTCAACAACGCGCGATACATTCTGCAGCGTCAGAGACATTGTGAGTACCTTTTTTTGTTATTGTTTTTTTAGTGTGAATGAATTGATGAGCGGTAAAGCTCAAAAACGAACACACCTTGATGAATAGATGAGTTACAAAAGGCGTGCCAAAAATATTTAGTATGGCATTTTTATTGTTAAGTATTTGAAATATATTAATTTTTATAGGGTTTTATACGTTTTTTAGTCATTTTCATTTTTGAAAAGAGACTGTTCACGGCTGTTCAAAGTGTTTACAGTTCTCTAAAACAGTGAACATTTCATACACAGTGTTGACGTTTGTTGCGCTGTGTTGGAGTTGCAAATGCAAGATGAAGAACAAAAACAAGAAGTAACAATGGAACAACCGCTGAGTCGTAAGCGTGACCCTTTGCAACAAGAGCAAACACACAAAGAGCGAATACAGGCCTCTTGGTACCGATGTGAGCAATTTGGCTTAGAGCACGGTAGCCGACCCGATTTTGCGACTCTGCCGAAAGGCACTTTGAGCGATTTGCTTGATCAACATCGTAGCTTGTTGGAAACGACCGAAAACGAAGTGCTACCGTATTACGAGAACATCCTTAGTAATTCAGCTTGTATGATTGTCTTGGCTGACCGACAAGGTCATGTATTGAACACATGGGGGCAGCCGCGTTTTGGGCGTGCGTCGGAGCATGGTTTGATCGGCGGTAATCAATGGAGTGAAATGGGCGCGGGCACGAATGCCATTGGTACGGCATTGATTACGGGTCAAGCGATTCAGGTGGGTCGTGATGAACATTTTTTACGCGCTAACCGTTTCATGGTGGGTTCAGCATCGCCTATCTACAACACCAAAAACGATTTGGTGGGTGTGTTGGACATTTCTTCCGACGCGTATCTCCCTCAAGATCATACCTTTGGTATGGTCAAACTTATGTCTTTGAGTGTGGAAAATCGCCTGATATTTTCGGCTTTTCAACAAGAGCATTTCATCCTCAGTTTTAATACCAATGTGGTCAGTTTAGACAGTCATTGGTCGGGTATTTTGGTACTCGATGAAAATGGCACGATTGTGTCTGCTAACCGTCGTGCGGAAGTGGTACTGGCGCAGGACTTGGCTCTGCTGAATATCAATCAAGTATTTGATATTGAAATGCGTGAGATAAAGCATCACCCCTACAGTTTGCCAATGAAACTGATCGCCATGGGGCGTTACCAGTTTTATGTCAAAGTCATTCCCCCAGTACAGCAAATTATGCGTGTGCCGGACTTTCGTCAGCGTGCAGATTATGTGGCGCCTTCTCAACCAGAAATCATTGATATGAATGAAAAAAGTCCACCGATAGAAAAATTAAAAAATGCTCCAAAACCGTTGTCTAATGCCATTCCTGACAATGTGATTCCCTTGGCTGAATTGCAACATGGCGACGAACGAGTGGAGCGCTTGGTTCGTCAAGCGCATAAGATAATGGAAAAAGACATTCCTATCTTGATTCATGGGGAGACGGGCGCAGGGAAAGAAATATTTGTACGTAGTTTGCACTATCACAGCTCTCGCGCCAAAGAGATGTTAGTCGCAGTAAACTGCGCGGCTATTCCCGCTGAACTAGTTGAGTCTGAACTTTTTGGTTATGAAAAAGGCGCTTTTACCGGCGCGCAAAATCGAGGCTCCATTGGTCTGATTCGCCGTGCTCATCATGGCACATTATTTCTTGATGAGATTGGTGAAATGCCCATGGCCGTGCAGTCGCGTTTGTTACGTGTTTTACAAGAGAGGGTGGTGACGCCGTTAGGTTCAACAGAAGCGTTTCCGGTCGATATCAAGCTGATTTCCGCCACCAACCGCACATTAAAAGATGAAGTGAAAGAAGGGCGTTTTCGCCAAGATTTGTATTACCGAATTTCCGGTTTGAACATCGAATTACCCGCGTTACGAGAGCGAGCCGACAAAGCAGAACTGATTCAATACTTACATAATCGCCTGCGCAAAGAAGAGCCCGGTCCCGCGTTATCGCCTGACATGCTTGAATTATTGGTCAGACACCCTTGGCCGGGTAACATGCGCCAGCTGGTTCATGTACTCAAAGTTGGCATGGCCATGGCTGATGAGGAAGTACTGGAAGAATGGCATTTACCGGATGACTTTTTTGACGATCTTGATGCTTCCGCGTCATTTGATGTAAAGGTGCCTGATTCCTCCTCTGAGCACGATGAGCCTCTAGAAAGACTCATTCCACGCTTATTGAGTGAATTTAAAGGCAACGTTTCGCAAACAGCCAAAACCGCTGGCGTCAGTCGTAATACGGTTTATAAATACGCGAAAGGGAAAGAAAATGATGCCTAAGCTGACAATAGCGTCCCTGTTTTAACCTAGATGGTTAAAACAGGGACGCTATACTATCGAATGATTTTTGCGACAGCTTCAATTTCAATTAAGATCTCTGGGGAAGCTAAAGAGGCAACGCCAATCCCTGTTAAGGCTGGGCGTGATGTGCCTAATGTACTTGCGATAATAGGGACGATGTCTTCCATATGGTCTGCAACCTCACCACGCACATAGACTCGTAGCTGCAAGATGTTGTCGACTGAAGAATTTGCTTCTTCTAGCACCGTGATTAAGTGTTTTGCCGCATTGGCAGTTTGTGTTTTTATGTCGTGATTATGAGTTTGATAATCGGTGTCCCAGTCGACCTGCCCTGAAATAAAAACCAATCCCGTATCGGTATCTACTGTGGCTTGTGACATGCCTGTTGCCGTACCATCATACAAGGATAGTGGGTTAATGCGTTTGATGGACATAATGACCTCTAGATAGTGTTTAAAGTGACGCTAGGGTAGAGGTGATAAGGACGTTTGGCGATAAAGCTAAGCTTGTTACTCATACAAGCTTATGTCTCTTTAATGAGTAAACTTATGTTGGATGTTATCCAGTAACCAGCGAATTAATGGGTCATGTTTTGCGCCTGGGTGATAGGCTGCTACGACTTGATAACCCGGTGGGTATTTTTCCAATGTAAGCTCAACTAGTCCATCGCACGGCAGTAGTCTCGAAGGGATGAACCCTACCATGTTTGACTGCTTTAAGGTCTCTTTCGCCATATGAAAGGACGGGGCAGATACGGCGACATGACGTGGAAATCCTTGTTGTTCAAACCAAGTATCGGCAGAGCCTATAAAGCTGCCAACGCCAGGTGAAACGATAACGAAGTCGTGTTTGATTAATTGTCCTAGCGATAAGCTATGTGTGCGTTCAATGGCTGTATTCGCTGTTACGCATGAGTATTTCTCGGTAAATAACGGCGTTGAAATCAATCCTTCGGGAGCATAGGCGCTGGTGGTAAAAACAATATCTATTGAGCCTTGATGAATTTTTTTGGTTAGATGAGCGTGTTCGATATTGGTAACGATCACTTTAACTTTTGGAGCGTACCGTCTCAGTTCTCTAATTAGCTCGGTGACGATCACTTCTTGGGTGTAGTCTGTTGCACAGATAACCAGTGTTCTTTCTACTTCCAGTGGTGAAAACGTATTTGCCAGAGGGATGTTATTTATCTGGATTAATATTTTTTCGATGTGTTGCTCAATCTCTTTGGCGTAGGATGTTGGAATCATTCCGTGGCCTGTTCTAACAAAGAGTTGATCACCAAGAATAGTTCTTATCTTTTTAAGCTGAAGACTGATAGCCTGTTGAGAAACACTGAGATGTTCTGCCGCTGCTGAAATATTGCCGAACTGATAAAGAGCGCTTAATGTTCTAAGATGATTTATTTCAAGTTTATCTATCATGCGCGTCTCGTTGGCTATTAGTGGTCTAGATGAAGCATTGATGTTATTAATAGTCGTTAAATGATCGTTTTCAATGCTCTTTCTATTTGAATTGCTCTGGAGTGAATAGCATGTTGCGTCAATGTTTTTTATGGAGTGTGTTGTTATTGTCTGCATGCAGTAGCCGACCTGCTATGGACGTTGCGCCGACACAAGTTCAGTCGGTGTCGTTTCCCGTATTACGAGCATGGCATGAGGGCAAAGAGGTTCTTTATATTACGACCGATGTGTCCGATCAAGCGGTAGCAAAAGCAAAAAATGCGAATTATGCCCCTCGGTTGCGAAATACGATACCTCAGTATCCTAAACCACCCCAAGTAAAAACCGCGTTAGAGCGTGTCTATTCCTTCCCAAACAAAGAACAAGTCCGCACGATTTTTGCCTCAGTACCTGAGCCATTGGGGTATGCGAGCGAAAGTACGCATTATTCGCCACTTTGGTTGATGTATGTTGTTGTTTGGAAAGACCCAAGTAAGGCCACAGAGTTGACCTCAGAAGAGGCCGTTTTAACAGCAGAAGAGCAGGGTTTGGTGACCATTGAACGAACCGATATTGTGCTCAATTGCCCTGTCATTCCGTTTCCTCTTATTGATTAGCGCCCGATAAAATAACGCGCTACTTAGGGCGTTATTATCTTCCAGCAGCCTCTCTTATTCTTGATTGAAAACGCCTATCCCAGAAGCGTGTTTATTTTCCATGTATGAATTATATTCATGACAATATAGTTTAATTCATTTTTGTTCATGTTTATGGTCGAGTATAAAGGTACTCACATAGTCACTAGGCCGATCGCCGCCAATCGAAAACGGAAAAGTGAAAATAAGGAATAGCATCCTATTTTCACTTTAGAAAATAGGAGACCTGATCACCATGAACAATGATTTTGCCTTTAGCATTAAGCGTATTTGCTTCGATGAAAGCTATCGCCCTTCAGACAACACTCGCATCACAACGAATTTTGCAAATTTAGCGAGAGGAGAAAGACGACAAGAAAATATACGCGACGCATTGGGGATGATGAACAACCGTTTTAACGCCTTGGCGCATTGGGATAACCCCAACGGGGATCGTTATTCTGTTGAGCTTGAGATTATTTCTGTCGATGTGGATGTGGAAGGAAAGGGGCACTTCTTCCCAACGATTGAGATGCTGAAAACCACTATTCTTGATCGCCAAGCGGGGCAGCATATTGAGGGTATTGTAGGAAACAATTTCTCTTCTTATGTCCGCGATTATGACTTTAGCGTCGTACTGCCAAACCATAACAAAGGCCAAACGGAATTTAGCATTCCAGATAACTTTGGTGACCTGCATGGGAAGCTCTTTAAAAGCGTTGTGACATCGGACCGCTTTAAAGAAAGCTTTACCAAGCCGCCAGTCATCTGTCTGAGTGTTTCAGAGACTAAAACTTACCTGCGCACAGGAAATCAACATCCAGTATTAGGCGTTGAATATCAGCCAAATGGTACTTCTTTGACTGAGCAATATTTTCAGAAAATGGGCTTACAGGTTCGCTATTTTATGCCTGCCAACAGTGCGGCACCCTTAGCGTTTTATTTTGTGGGGGATTTGCTGAACGATTACAGCAATCTTGAGCTGATTGGCACCATCAGCACAATGGAGACCTTCCAGAAAATCTACCGACCAGAGATTTACAACGCCAATGCGGTTGCTGGAAAGCGTTATCAACCGAACTTAAAAAACTCGGATTATTCTCTCACGCACATTGTTTATGACCGTGAAGAGCGTAGTCAATTGGCGAGTAAGCAAGGCAAATATGCAGAGCAGCACTTTATAAAACCCTACCAAAGGGTACTTGAGCAATGGCCTGCTTATTGCGCATAAACGCGATTTTTGATGATTATTTTCCAACATGAAATTGAATAGACGGCCCTCTTTATTATGAAAACAGACAGTAAAAAAACAGTGACTAAAAACACCCTCCTGCCCACGTCAACGGCAGGCAGCTTGCCTAAACCCACCTGGCTTGCTGAGCCAGAAACCCTCTGGTCTCCTTGGAAATTGCAAGGCGATCAATTACTTGATGGTAAACAGGATGCACTGCGTATCTCGTTACAAGAGCAACAGCAAGCGGGGATTGATATTGTCAGTGACGGCGAACAAACACGCCAACATTTCGTTACCACCTTTATTGAACATCTTAGTGGCGTGGATTTTGAGAACCGTCAGACGGTAAGAATTCGTGATCGCTATGATGCGAGCGTTCCTACTGTCGTTGGCCCGGTTAGCCGCATCAAGCCCGTTTTTGTTGAGGACGCTAAATTTTTACGTCAGCAAACCAAGCAACCGATTAAGTGGGCGTTGCCTGGGCCAATGACCATGATTGATACACTGTATGATGACCACTATAAAAGCCGCGAAAAGCTTGCTTGGGAATTTGCCAAAATTCTCAACCAAGAAGCCAAAGAGCTAGAAGCGGCGGGTGTGGATATCATTCAATTTGATGAGCCTGCGTTTAATGTGTTTTTTGATGAGGTCAATGAATGGGGCATTGCTTGTCTAGAAAGAGCTATTGAAGGCCTGAAATGCGAAACCGCAGTACATATTTGTTACGGCTACGGCATCAAAGCCAACACGGATTGGAAAAAGACGCTTGGGTCTGAATGGCGACAATATGAAGAAGCCTTTCCTAAGCTAAAAAAGTCCAATATCGATATTATTTCTCTGGAATGCCATAACTCGCATGTTCCAATGGAGTTGCTCGAGCTGATTCGCGGGAAAAAAGTCATGGTTGGCGCAATCGATGTGGCAAACCATACCATAGAGACACCAGAAGAAGTGGCTAATACTCTGCGAAAAGCCCTGCAGTTTGTCGATGCCGATAAGCTTTATCCTTGTACTAACTGTGGCATGGCGCCGCTGCCTCGCACTGTGGCAAGAGGCAAGCTACATGCCTTAACGGCAGGTGCAGACATCATTCGAAAAGAGTTAGCGAATTTGTCTCAATAGATAAAAAAATCCCGTTTCGAGTTCATGCATCGAAACGGGATTTTTATGTGTTGCTGGTCATAGAAATTAATAGAGGTTGGCGAATCTAAATATTCGATACGACCTTTAACATATCAAGAAACGCATCCACGGATTCCACTGCTGCCGATTCATGCATGGTGTGGTAACCAATGGTTGGGATTTGAATCGTTGTGCCATCTACTAAACCATTTGATGCCGCGATAATACGACCTAATTCCGTACTACCAAGAGAGCTAGGCGGCAAACCTTGTTCAGCACGTTTGGCATTTTCTTTTTCCACGTAGCGGTTTTTATACAAATAACTGATGTTGTTTTTTACACACAGCTCTTCGAGCAATTGGGTGCTGTCTTGGTTAAACGTCGCATTGGCGTCTTTTTCCCTGAGTACCAGAAGCTGTTCATTGGCGGCTTCTACGTTGGGAAAAGGACTGGTATCAACCACAAACAAACGGTTGGTTGAACCACCAAAGCGACGGAACCATTCCAGCAAATAGCGCCAGCTTTTCCCGGCTTCCTCTTGGGCGGTAAAAAAGGCCGTGCCTTTAAAACCATGATCAAAAAGATGCACCAAGGCCGCTGCTGAAATCACGTTATCGAGCTGGCCTTCTAAGCGATTGTCGACGATGTGTAATTGGTCTTTAAACGCGATTGGCGTTCCAGCGACAACACCTTCTAATCCTTCGGTTTCGAAAATTAGGTTGTTACGGAATTCACACACGTAAGAGCTTTTGATGGTGCCTTTGCCACGGTAAACGCCAGACCAAGGCTCGTAAGCGTAGATTTCTTCATGGTTGAAGCGCTCTGTGACCTTGGTCATCAATTCTTCAGAAACCGAGTTGTTCAAAAGATCGGTGCGATTTGCCGACACAAACGCTGCGTATTGGAATTCATTTGGGCCAGTACACACTAAGCCATGACGATCTATATGCGCCGAAAACATGGTGCTAAACGGATCACTGCCTTGGGCAACCAACAAACCTTCGTACCAAGTGACATGGGCCCCTCGTTCTTCCAGCTCACGTTGTAACACGCGGAAAAATGAATGCTCTGCACCCACCACACTTGGGGCGCGAATCAGCAGTTTCAGTACATCAATAAAATCATCACTAGGCATGCAAATAAGTTCCAATAAAGGGGGAATAAATTGAAGCCTTGTTTATAAACTGAATTGGCGGTTTTACATAATGTTTTTTTGTGTAAATAGTACTAAATTCTTTCATAATGCTACAAAAACATCATCGAGTTCGTAGTAAATGTTCGTTACTCTTGTTGAGTCGTAATGGTGATATTTAAAGAAGGAGGCTGCGAATGTTATTTGGTAATCAAAAATTATTAGCACGAATTACTGAGTTAGAAAATGAGCTTGCTTCCTTTCAGGAGATGCAGGCAGACGTTAGACAAGAGATGTTGTATCTCTCCATAACACCAGATGGAAAAATAATTGATACGAATGCGCTTTTTATTAAATCCAGTGGCTTTGATAAAGAAGAGCTTATCGATAAAAACCTTAAAGACTTGATACTCAAGAAGTCTTTACAAAAAGACCATTGCCAAAAAATGCTGTCTGCTATTCGTGATAAAAAGCATTGGCATGGTGCTTTACAGATTGAAACCAAGCAGGGTAAAGAAGCGTGGTATCGCTCAATTCTTCAGCCGAGACAACAATCTGAAGGTGGGCGAATCGTTCTGGAACTGTATTCAGCTGAACTGACTCGTACCATTTCCCAATCGAAAGAAGATGAAGACATGTTAGCCGCCTTGAATCGATCTACTGCGGTGATTGAGTTCACTTTAGACGGTATTATCTTGAATGCTAACGATAATTTTTTGAAAGGCATGGGTTATTCGAAGAATCAGATCATTGGCAAACATCATAAAATATTTTGTGATCCCAAAGAAATTGAATCGCAAAAATACCAAGATTTTTGGCGACAACTTAGGTCAGGTAAATTTGTTTCTGAACGTTTTAAACGTTTCGACAGCCGTGGAAATATTGTGTGGTTAGAAGCTTCTTATAACCCAATACATGATGAAAGCGGTGAGTTGTATAAAGTGGTGAAATTTGCCACCGTTATTACTGAGCAAATGAACCGAGAGCTTGCAATATCTGAAACGTCATTGATTGCTTATGAGATCTCTAAAAAAAGCGATGCTGACGCGGTGGCAGGTAAAAAGGTGATCGAAGCAACGATTCAAACCATGGATGAACTTTCTGTACAGATGGGTGAGGCGAGTAAAGGTATCACGGATTTGAACACTCAGTCATTAAAAGTCGCCGCTTTAGTCGAAAGCATACGAGGTATTGCTGACCAAACGAATTTGCTTGCCTTAAACGCGGCAATAGAAGCCGCTCGTGCAGGCGAGCAAGGCCGAGGCTTCGCTGTGGTGGCCGATGAAGTGAGGCAGCTGGCTTCACGAACCAGCTCGGCGACAGAAGAGATTATTAAAGTGGTTGGAGATAATAAAAATCTGACTGAAAAAGCCGTCGCGTTAATAGCGCAAAGTATGGAAAAAGCCGATAAAGCACTCGACCTTTCTACTGAAGCAGGGCATGTGATGAATGATATCCAAACTGGCGCAAGACAAGTGGTTGATGCTGTGAGTCAATTTAATAACAGTTTATAAGACGTTAAACCCTCCAAACGACTTTTACCGTTAGAGGGTTACTTGACCTCTTCAAATGACGTTGGCTAGAACAACGCCATTTGGTCGCCTTCTTTCGGTGGAATGGCAAAGTGACGACAATCGAGATAGCTCAGGCGATTGTCGTTCAATCCATGTTTGCGTCGCGCTACGTGAAAACGTTGGTTAATCAAATCTGCAAAGATACCTTCACCTGTCATACGTTTGCCAAATCGACTGTCGTAAAGTTTACCACCACGCATGTCCATGATGCGCTGCAAAACGTGTTCTGCTCTGTCTGGATAATGCTGGTGAAGCCAATCACTAAACAAAGGCGCCACCTCGTGAGGCAAACGCAACATGATGTAGTTGATGGATTGCGCGCCAATCTTCGCGCAAGCCGCGACAATGTCTTCTAACTCATTATCATTAATAAAAGGAATCACCGGCGCGACCAAAACCGATACCGGAACCCCAGCGTCACGTAAGGTTTTAATGACCTGCAAGCGTGTTTTTCCAGACGCTGTTCTGGGCTCCAAAATACGCTTTAAATCGTTATTGAGCGTGGTCACACTGATCGCCACATGAATGAGCTTTTTCTCTGCCATTTGCGTCAGCAAATCTAAATCTCTGAGTATCAGTGTGCTTTTGGTTATTAGCGAGATGGGCTGATGATGCGCCAAGGCGACTTCCAGTAATTGCCGAGTGATCTTGAGCTGTTTTTCAATGGGTTGATAGGCATCGGTATTGATGCCTAATGCAATGGGTTCACAGCGATAATTCGGATGCGCCAGTTCTTCTTCAAATAAAAACGGAGCGTTCGCTTTCGCGACCAGCTTGGTTTCAAAATCCAACCCTGGTGACAAATCTAAATAGGCATGAGTCGGACGAGCAAAGCAATACACACAACCATGCTCACAGCCTTTATAAGGATTCACCGACAGACGAAAAGGAATATCAGGCGACGAATTGCGACTGATAATGCTTTTGGCGTGTTCATAGCGGACTTCTGTCTTGGGCGAGGACGTTTCCAGCAAAGCAATGGCTTCGTCGTTTTCATCGACTTCCACCAGCGTAATCGCAAAACGTCCCGCCATATTATTAGCGGTACCACGTCCCTTGATAGGGTGATTGAAAGAAGAGGTATTGCCCTTTTTATCGCTGTTATTGGTAAAAGAAGCCGACATAAAAACACCTAAAATACTGTACATATAACCAGTATTCTGGGTGTTGGATTTCAATAAAGCAAGCCTTCTTTTGTTCGCTTATTTAGAGTGAGACGTTGCGCTTTTGTCGCATCAAAAAGACGAAGGCGATGCCACCAACGAGCCCTGTGATAATCCCAATTGGCATGTCTTCGGGGGGAATAAGCACTCGCGAAGCAATGTCCGCAGTCACCAGAAAAAGGGCGCCCACTAAAGCAGATAAAGGCAAGACTTTGCGATAATCGCCACCCACCAACAAGCGCACGATATGCGGCACCATCAAGCCAACAAAGCCGATGACACCAGAAAAGGCGACGGCTGCGCCAGTCAGTAGCGCGCAGACAACAATCACAATCAGGCGGAATCGTTCGACAGGAACGCCCAAGGTGCTGGCGCTTTCATCCCCCAATGTCATGGCGTTTAGGTAACGAGCCTTGTAAATCAGATAGCCAGAGCCCAGTACTAAGGTCACCAGTGGAAACCAAAGTTGTCCCCACTGCGCCAGTCCTAAGCCGCCAAGCATCCAGAAAATCACCGTGTGGGACGAGCGATGATCGCCCATAAAGATGAATAGATTCCCCAACGCCGTGAGTACAAAGGCCACAGCGACTCCAGCAAGAATCAAACGCCCTGCGCTGTGTGCCGAGGAAAAGTTCGCCACCGCTAAGACGAGAAACATGGCGAATAAAGCGCCAAGGAAAGCAAAGATAGGCACGGTCACGACGCCTAACACCATGCCAGTATGCAGTAAGGCGATAATCGCCCCTAGAGCCGCGCCTGACGACACACCGAGTAAATGTGGATCCGCCAAAGGGTTTCGAGTAACCGATTGCAAAGCGGCTCCTACTATTGCCAAAGCGGCGCCGACCATGGCCGCGAGCAATGTTCTTGGCAAGCGTACTGACCAGATGATGTTTTCGCGTCCCGTTGACCAGTTAGGCAGCGTATTGGTGATCGACAGTTTATGGCCGATCACGCTCCATACGGTTGACTGGTTTATAGACACCGAGCCCACACCAATTGCCACGCCCATTAGTAACAGCAGCAAGAGGCTCAGCATAATGAACAGCGCAGGCAAGGGAACATGTCCCATGATGGTCAGCTTTGTGTGGTTAGATTTCATAACGCCGTTCTAAATGCCTCGGCTAAGCGTTTTATCGCCTTAATATTTCGTGGTCCGGGTGTGGCTTCTACGTATTCCAATACCACAAAATGATTGTTTTTCACCGCGGGAATATTCTCGAAAGCGGGATTGCTGCGTAAGAAGTTAATTTTTTGCTCTGCAGTAACGTCACCGTAATTGACGATAATGATCACTTCTGGAGAGCGGTCAATAACGGCTTCCCAGCCTATTTGTGTCCAGCTTTTTGGCACATCATCGACGATGTTCTTTCCGCCTGCGGCTTCAATCAACGCGGTTGGCATACCGTAACGACCAGAAGTAAAAGGTTGTTCTTCACCCGAGTCATACACAAAGACTTTTGGTGCGGTTTTTAAGGGAGTGAGGTTCGCTTGGAAATTGGCTAGATCTTGTTGATAGCTTTTTACCAAGGCTTGCGCTTGCTCTTCTGTGCCAAAGATGCGGCCTAGATTTAATAGGTCGTTGTACATATCGTCCATGGAGACTTTCGGTTTATCCATAATATGAATACAACTTTCGGTTAGCTCATACACTTTAATACCGAGTGGTGCCAAGGTATCGGGTGTGACGCCGCCACCGACACGCATGCCGTAGTTCCAGCCAGCAAAATAAAAGTCGGCATCGGCTCCTAATAGCACTTCTTTACTTGGGTATTTTGGGGACAGTTCTGGTAACTCGCCGATGCCATTTCGCAGTGTAGGATCAAGGGTTTTCCAGCCAGATACCCCTGTAAAACCGACCATGTGATCTTGCAAGCCAAGTGCCAGCATCATCTCCGTTAGGTTTACATCATTCGATACCGCCGCTTTTGGGGCTTGATCAAAGGTGACTTGGCGGTCACAGCTTTGTACCGTAACTGGATAGCCAGAGGCGCTGGCTAGACCTGTGTGTAACAGTCCCAGCAAGGTACCGCTGATAAGCAAAGAAGTGCGCTTGATATAGCTATTGACGTTCGTTGTCATGAATTTGTCCCGTATAATAAATTAATCATTGATATAAAAAGAAAATCTTGGTCTTTTGGTCATGGGGTGTTCATCGATGATGGTGTCCACGTCAAACACTTGCTTAATTTGCTGTTGAGTAAAAACATGATTTGGCGGTGCACAGGCTTTCATTCCACCCTCTTGCATGATTAACACTCGGTCAGCGTAGGCGGAAGCCAGTGCCAAGTCGTGTAAAGACACAATAATGGTGCAAGGTAGCTTTGACAGCAAAGCCAATACATCGAGTTGGTGGCGAATGTCTAAATGGTTTGTTGGCTCGTCCAAAATAAGCACATCGGGCCGTTGCGCCAAGGCCCTAGCGATCATCACACGTTGACGTTCACCGCCGGACAAAGAATCAAAAGACCGATCTGCTAAATGCGCCACATCTAGAAGTACTAAGGTGCTTTCGATGATATGAGTGTCTTCTTCTGATCGCCCCCACATTAGCGATTTTGGTGTTAAGCCTATCTCTACCATCTCGAAGACGCTTAGGCCAAACTCGCCACCAGTGTCTTGTAAAACGGTCGCAATACGCTGTGCGCATTGGCGTGGCGACAAGGACCAAAGATTTTTACCGTCCAGTAAAATCGTGCCGCTGGTCGGTTTATTGGTACGATAAAGACAGCGTAACAAACTGGTTTTGCCGGAGCCATTTGGCCCCACAATCGCCAGAAATTCACCCGGGTGAACCGTAACCGTGATTGGCTTGAGTAGCGTCTTGTCACGGTAAGGGGACCAAGCGACGTCATTCAGCTGCATGCCAGCGGGCTGGCAGCCAGAAAAAAACGCATAAGAAGCATCGTCTTGTTGTGCAAGGTGCTTAGTCGTTGAGAGGGTTGGGTTAATCAAGGCGAATCAATGTCCGTTATTAATTTGTTATAATATAACATTATATAGTGTTGTCGCCATCAAGTCTTTTCTTAAAAGGGCGAAAATAGTGTATCAAGCGTCAATAGTATAAAACACGGACTATACGGAAGGAGGATTGTCTCAACAAGCTATGTTGGCTGGTGAATTTTCATCTTAACATGCGAGAATTGAATGCAGTGTAATAAGAAAGCCTGCTCAGATAACTAAGAGGTTATTTGAGCTTCTTGAGCAACCCCCTAAATTGATCATAAGTGAGTCCCAATGATTGAGCGGCGAGTCGCTGATTGTGTTGATTTTCATTAAGAGCTTGCTGAATTAAGTGTTGTTGCAGTTGAAAAGTCTGCTCTTTCAAACTCAAAGAGGAATTAAGGGAAAAGCCAGACGGATTTGATTCTATTGTGACTGCCTGTGCGGCTTGTGTATTAATGAGGCTGTCGCTTGCTTCTTCATGTGCATGAGTAAAAGGATTGATTACGATTTTCTCAACGGGATCGGCTTGGAAGCCCCATCTATAAACGGAACGCTCTACAACGTTTTTAAGTTCACGAATATTACCAGGCCAATCATATTGCTTTAAAGATGTTAGTGCTTTAGGGCTAAACCCTTGGAAATATTCCCAGCCAAGTTCCGTGCTGAGTTTCATCGCAAAAAAATTGGCCAATTCTTCGATGTCTTCTTTTCTATCTCGTAATGGAGGAACTTGAATAACATCAAAGGTAAGGCGATCAAGTAGGTCTGCACGAAATTCGCCTTGCTTGCTAAGAGAAGGTAAATTTGCGTTCGTTGCCGCGACAATTCGAACGTTAACTCGTTGAGTTTTGGCACTGCCGAGGCGTTCGAACTCACCATATTCAATAAGACGAAGTAGCTTTTCCTGTACCCTAAGAGACATGGTGCCTAGTTCATCAAGAAATAAGGTGCCGCCGTCTGCACGTTCAAATCTGCCTTGGTAAGTCTTGGTTGCACCAGTAAAAGCCCCTGCTTCATGACCAAACAATTCACTTTCCATCAAGCTGTCACTAATGGCTGCGCAGTTGATACTAATAAAAGGCTGATCCCAACGAGGGGATAAATAATGCAATCGCTCTGCGATGAGTTCTTTGCCGCTGCCTCGTTCACCACAGATCAAGATAGGTCGATTAATTTCTGCCAGAATCGATGCATGATCAAGTGCATCAGCCAGTGCTTGAGAGCTGCCAATAACTCGTTGGTTATTCTTCATAAGCTTAATCTACACCTTTTACTTTGTTGGTAAAAATAACCATATATTGTGGTTAAAAATACTAATAAATGGCTATAAAAACCAATATAAACTTGTTTTTATAATTCTTTAAAAATAATAATTCCATAATAATCATAAGTTTATCGGTTTTGGCACGAATGCTGTAATAGCAAGAGAAGAAGTTCATCAATTCCATAAGAAATAGGAGATAAAACCATGGGTATTTTTTCAAGAATGACGGACATTATTAATAGCAACTTAACCTCGTTGCTGGATAAAGCCGAAGACCCTAAAAAAATGATTCGCATGATGATTCAAGAGATGGAAGAAACATTAGTCGAAGTGCGCTCTAGCTCTGCTCGCGTCATTGCCGATCGTAAAACCACAGGACGCCGTTTGGAGCGTATGCGCAGTGAAGCAGCAGAGTGGGAAAGCAAAGCTATGCTGGCAATTAATAAAGGGCGAGAAGACCTAGCTCGAGCCGCTCTTGCAGAAAAGCAGCAAATAGAAAAAGAAATAGCAGTCATTGATAAAGAATTGTCTGCTTTGGATGAGCACCTTGAGCATTTAAATGAAGAAGTAGGACAGTTACAAATCAAATTGAATGATGCCAAAGCTAAGCAAAAAGCCATGTTGTTGCGTCAATCCAGCGTAGAAAGTCGTATGCGTGTGAAACGTCAGAATCATAAAGAAGCATTAGACGATGCTTTTGAGAAATTTGAACGCTTTGAGCGCCGTGTTGATAGCTTAGAAGGTCAACTTGAGTCTATGGATATCGGGATGCAGCCAAAAGCAGACTTGAAATCACAAATTGATGCCTTAGCGGAAGATGATGATATCAACAATGAGTTGGCTCGTCTGAAAGAGAAAATGACTAAGGCCAACTAAGCTGAATTTTTATCAGTTAATAAAAAAGGAATTGCACTATGAGTATGGCTGTATTTTTGTTTGTTCCTACCATCATTTTTATGTCGATAGTGGCACCTATTTGGTTGTTATTGCATTACCGAAGTAAGAATCGTGCCGTAAAGGGATTAGATGAGAGTGATAAGCGGGAGTTAGAGTCTCTATTAATGCAGGCTGATAAATTGACAGATCGTGTACAAGCGTTGGAAAAAATCTTAGATGTAGAAAGCCCTGATTGGCGTAGTAGAGATAATGATGAGTACCGATGATCTTCGAGTAATTGAGCAGTAGAGGATTAGTTAGTCGAGAGGAATAAAATGATGAATGGCAAAATGAAAGAAAGTTTTAAGTCTAAAAAATCCCATGGCTGGAATTTGAATTTATATCGTAATAAGAAAAAAGGTTACTTCGGGGGAGTATGTGCTGGCTTAGCAGACCATTTTGATGTCGACGCATGGGTGGTACGGCTTTTTACCTTTGGGGGCTTTTTATTTCTTGGTAGCTTTGTGGTTATTGCTTATATCGCGCTTTGGTGGTTCTTGGATGTTCGCCCCAAAGGTGAGGATGGGTACGAATATGAATACGATGAGCATCAACAAAGTTATCGGCCAAAGAAGATGTTTAAGTACGCTGATAGTGCGAACTCAAGGTTACGTCGTGCTAAAGAAAAATTGGATGATGCGGCGAGACGCGTTACTGAGATGGAGCGACATGTTACATCTAAAAAATTCGATCTAGATCGTGAATTCTCAAAGCTTAGGGACTAATCTTTAATCTGTGCAAGTAAGGAGGGCTGGTAAATGCAGATGAAATCGTCTTTTTTCCTCTTATTGTTGGGAAATGTATGCCTATATTTGGATGCAGTTTTCGCTTTTGTATTGGCTGTGGCGATGGATTGTCTACTGGTTTTGTTGTTGAATATTCCCATTGCTGTTATTTTGTACAGTATGGGGCGCTTATTATCAAAACGGATTTATATTTGAAATAAAAGATCTTGGGAGGTTTGATGGAGGTCAAATATGCTTATCTTTCATCCCAAGTTGAGCATCTTGCTTTGGGTTTAATGTTGCTAGTTTGTACTCCTTACCTTTATGCAGGCGATTATATTTGGTCATTACCTGCATGGATGCCGGTTCCGACCGTCCCTGTGGATAACCCAATGAGCGAGGAAAAAGTCACGTTAGGCCAGCGTCTCTTTTATGATGCCAATTTGTCTGGGCCTGGTTACATGTCTTGCTCTACTTGTCATATGCCTGAACATTCCTTTTCAGAGCAAAGACCTGTTTCTGTTGGTGTTACAGGGCAGTTTCATAGCCGGAATGCCATGGCGATTGTGAATGTGGCCTATATGAAAACGCTAACCTGGGCGAACCCTAATGAAGTGCGCTTAGAAGACCAAGCAAAGGTTCCTATTTTTGGTACTCATCCTATTGAAATGGATACCAAAGGCCAAGAAGGTAAAGTAATTTTGTTTTTACAGCGTGATCCTATTTATCCAGATTTATTTCAAAAAGCCTTTCCTAATCAAAACCCCCCAATTAGCTTCGATACCATTACTAAATCGATAGCTTCCTTTGAGCGTACTTTAATAAGCTATCAATCTCCTTACGATGACTACAAGTACAATCATAATGACAGCGCCATGAGCGAGGAGGCGAAACAAGGGGAAGCGTTGTTTATGAGTGACAGAGTTGGGTGTTCCGCTTGTCATTCGGGGGTGCATTTTTCCGACGCAACGCAAGCGTCAGTTTTTCATAATACGGGGCTTTATAACCTAGACGGACAAGGTGCGTATCCAGAAGGTAATCAAGGTTTGTATGAATACACAGGAAATGCATTAGATCGAGGACGATTTAGAACGCCAACCTTGCGCAATATCGCGAAAACCGCCCCTTATATGCATGACGGCTCTATCGCAACACTTGAGGAGGTAATAGAGCATTATGCGGCTGGTGGACGTGCTGCTCAGCAAGGGGAAGCGTCTCCTTTGCTTGATGATAAGTTACATCGTTTTGTATTAACAGACGATGAAAAGCAGCAACTCATTGCTTTCTTGACTAGCCTCACAGATACCACTTTTATAGACAATCCACGTTTTACGACGCCATTTAGATAGTATGAGATAGACAAAACCGTCGAAATTGATGGATGATTACGACGGTTTTTTTTAGGTTTTAAAAAGTACTTTATTAAACCGTGAAGCGTTTAACCTGAGACGCCAATTCATCAGAATTGGTCAGCGTTTCATGAACGGAATGGCTGATACGTCTCGATATGTTCATCACATCTTTTGACATACTGGCAAGACTGGACAGGTTCTCGTTTATCTCGTCGGTGACCTTACTTTGCTCTTCGGTGGCGCTGGCGGTTTGCGCGGTAAAGTCATAAATGCGTCCCGCAGAGGCTTTTACTACGGCAATGGATTCCATGGTGTTACGAGAAAGAGAGACGCTAGTGCCGGCCATATCGACACTTTGGGTAATGGCGCTGACCGCGTTACTGACGCCAGACTGTAAGTCATTGATCATTTTTTGAATGTCTTCGGTGGAGGCTTGTGTTTTGCTGGCGAGGTTGCGCACTTCGTCCGCTACCACCGCAAAGCCTCGACCTTGTTCACCCGCTCTGGCCGCTTCGATGGCTGCGTTTAAAGCGAGTAAATTGGTTTGCTCGGAAATGCCAAGGATGACATCCAAGACGGACGCAATTTTATCGGATCGTTCTGAAAGCTGATTGATGACCCCCGCTGCACCCTTGATTTGCTCCGCAAGACCATCCAATTGAGAAATCGCCTTGTCTAATTGTTGTACACCATCGTCTGCCGAGCGGTTTAGTGCCTCGACTTCCGCGACGGTATTGGCGGCATTTTGCGCGACTTCACGAGTGGCTCCTCCCATTTCTTCCACTGCGGTAACCACAAAATCCAATGCTTGGTTTTGACGTTCACTCAGGTTCGCCGATTCCGCGGCAGATTCTCCTAAGTTAAACATTTCTTGGCGAATATGTTCACAGCCGTTGCGAACTTGTCCAATTAAACTGCCAAGACGAGCGACAAACTCATCCAGTTCTCGGCTTAGCTCTCCTGTTTCGTCTGTCTTTTTACTGTTAATACGTCGAGTTAAGTCGCCATCGCCAGAACTGATTTCACGTACTCCTGATGTGACCAACTTTATGGCTTTAGAAATATTTCGAGGAGCAAACCATGCCAGTACGATACTTAACAACAAAGCAAAAATAGCAAAGACGCCGACAATCATTTTAAATGTATTGGTAAATTCATTGATAGCTTGATTTTCTAGCTCGGAATATTTGCTGATGAGCTCCTCTGAATGGTCGTATAATGAACGCAGTTCGGTAAAATCTGTTTGATTTTCACCAATAAAAAGGATCATGGCCGAATCTGGGTTATCTTTCATTGAGCGGATAATGTCGAGATTACCTGCTGACCATTTTTTATAAAGCACATCAAAGTTTATCAAAAGCTGTGATATTTCATTGATCTCTGCCGTGAGTTTTTGAAATTGGTGCATCCTATCCAACGCCTGTTGAGCGTTAGATAAAATATCTGCTTCTAGTTCCTTGGTGGACTTGTCTTCTTGTTCAAAAACGAGTGTGGCGAGTGCTAACCGTGATTGATATAAGTCTCGATCCGCGTTCTGAATTAACGAAGTGCCAGAGGCATATTTACCAATACTATTTTGCAAGTAGCTGACCAGTGTCTCGGTAGAGATTATGACCAGTAAAAATACCAGTGCCAAACCGCCAAAAATTAGCGTATAGCGCCCTCTTATCGTCTGTAGCATTGTCATGAATGTATCCCTGTATTAGAAGACGTTGAAAACCAAATTGGAAAACCTCGTACTATACCGCTGTCCTTCAGTTTTGGAGCGTTCTGGATAAGACAATAGACTCATTCATAAAAATGGCACCCGGATCTGAAATGTGCAAGTAATTAGAATGTTATTTAGCGGTATTTTTTTAAGTGGCATTTTTTGAGGGAAAAATAGCCGAGCCCACGAGTGGTCGTGTCGAGTGGGCGAGGCTTTTTTATGTATGACTTGCGATGGTTAAACGGCATTTGTGTCAAAGCCGCATTTATATTGGGTATTAATCTTGTGTAATGGGAACGAACCAATCCAAGGCTTCAATATCTTTAATCCAGCGCTGAATATTCGGGTACTTAGACAATTGATAAGCACCGCCTTCTTCCGCGACATGGGTGTAAGGGAAGAGACAAATATCCGCCAGTGTGATGGTATTTCCCACTAAAAATGTCTCTGTTGCTAGGGTCTCTTCCATCTGTTTTAACGCGGCGTGACCTTGCTCTATTCGGTCTGGTAGCATCTGCTTTTTCAGGTCTGTCATGGCGTTGTGAGTCAGCCAAAAACGTGGTGAGGCAATATTAGGTTCATGGCTGTATTGTTCCCAGAATAACCATTTATAGACCTTGGCTCTTAGGATGGGATCGGACGGCAACAAGGCGCCTTTATGCTGTTCTGCAAGATATAAGAGCACCGCATTGCTCTCGCTCAAGCATTGTCCATCATCCAATTCCAGCACCGGAATTTTACCGTTTGGGCTCATGGCCAAGAAAGACTCTGTGTGAGTTTCGCCTTTGGTGATGTCATATTGCTTCAACGTCACTTTTAAACCTAAATAGGCACATAACAAACGGATTTTATAACCGTTTCCTGAAGGCAAAAAATCGTGCAGAATCATGCTCGTCTCCTTATTAGTTTGAGGTTGGATCATCTGACAAACAGCGCACGGAAAAAAGCCAATTAAATTGATGGCAGGTATAACGGATTTTGATAAATGGAAGAAGGTTAGAGTGCCCAAATTGAAGCGGTGATTGGATGATAATGGCGGATAGTGTGTTTTAATGAGAAAAATTCGCCTATACATTGGGCGTGTTATTTACAGGAGTATAACGTATGAATGTCGGTATTTATCTTTATGAGAAAGCGGAAGTCTTGGATTTTTCAGGCCCATTTGAAGTGTTTACAACCGCGTCTCGTGTTTGCCAAAACGAGGACCCTTTTCAGGTATTTTTGATCGGTGAGTCGGGTGAAACCATTGCGGCTAGGGCTGGGTATAAAGTAGTGCCGGATTATGGCTTTCATAATCACCCACAGATTGATGTTTTCATTGTCGTGGGTGGTGATCATACTGCAGAAATTCACAAGCCTAAGGTGATCAGCTGGATTCATCAACAAGCCCAACAAGCCAGTTTGGTTGCCTCTGTTTGTACGGGAGCATTTTTGTTAGCAAAAGCGCAGGTATTTGAGGATCAACAAGTGACGACACATTGGGAAGATATTGCGGATTTAAGGGCGCAATTTCCAACATTGGATGTGGTGGAAGGAGTGCGCTGGGTTGATGCGGGTGATGTCGTCACGTCAGCGGGTATTTCTGCCGGTATCGACATGAGTTTGCACCTTGTGAGTCGGCTGCATAGCCAAGCACTGGCTGAAAAAACCGCTCGCCAAATGGATTTTGACTGGACAAAAAATCCAGACAAGCTTTGATTTTATCTTAACGAAAGGGTGGGGAAATTGGGTTGTGTTTTTGGGGGTATTGGGCAGAAAAAAAAACAAATTGACTCACTTTCCTCACATTAGCTCCTTATTTTTTCAATCTCTTATGGTTTCGGATCACCTGATTTTATTGTAATAATGTAAATAGAAAAAAACGAAATAGGCTGTTGCTTTTGATTTGCGGGCGCTCAAGCGAGAGTCGGCGAGAAAAAGCGTTATCACAAATATTATTATGAGGTAATAACATGACAGACATTGATATTGGTATCAGTAAAAAAAATAGATCCGAAATCTCAGAAGGTCTAAAGCATCTTTTAGCGGACACCTATACTTTATATTTGCAGACGCACAATTTTCACTGGAATGTGACAGGTCTTCAATTTCGTGAATTGCATTTAATGTTTGAAGAGCAATATCAAGAGTTAGCGTTGGCGGTAGATGATATTGCAGAACGTATTCGTACTTTGGACGTTGCCGCGCCTGGTACTTACAAAGCCTTTGCTGAATTGAGCTCCATTAAAGAAGTCGATGGTGTGCCAAGCTCGACGGACATGGTTAAGTATTTAACCAAAGGGCATGAGCAGGTTGTCAAAACCGCACGTAAAGTATTAAAAGTAGCGCAAGAGGCTGATGACGAATCTTCTGCGTCCTTGGTCTCTGATCGCATGCGAGTGCATGAAAAAACCGCGTGGATGCTCAGAGCCACTCAAGCTTAGTGGTAATTATTTGATTGAATTGCCCAGTTCAACAGAAAACCAGCTATCGTCATCGGTCGCTGGTTTTTTATTGAGCAAATTAATGGTCTGTAATCGTATAAAACCGTTCAACTTTGTTTGTCACTTTTCCCCAATGAGACGTTTTCACTCTAGCTTGATGTTTTTCAAATTCGACTTTGTTGGTGAATTCTTCATAGACATCAAAGCGTTGTGGATTGTTTGAATCTTGAGTCACGGTAAAGGTAATACAGCCCGCTTCTTGATGCGTCAGTGCGATATGGTTGGGCAGTTCTGTCAATACGGCGTCTAGATCTTCTATTGGGACTTTAATGTGGCCACTCAATGTGATTTTTGACATGGAAGTTCGTCCTATCGTTGCTGTATAAATGAAAGTGTCCAATGAAATTTCACCGCGCTCACCGCCAGTAATATCAGTATGACACCAACTATTTGCATTAGGCTGATATGTGTCGAGAAAGCAAAATGGTCGACAAACAAAGCGGTGATCGGATAAATAAAAGACAGCAAGGCAATTAAGCTGGTGGGTAGCTTTTGAAAGCTGTCGTACATGATGATGTACATGAATCCGGTTAGCACGGCACCGAGAATCAATAGATCGATCCATTGGCTGGTTTGGGTTGGTAAATCGTTGAAATCCGCAAAGGGCAAGAGCATAAAGATGCCAACGATCACCTGTACCAAAGCCACAAAGGTGGAAGGCACTTGGCGGACTTTTTTTGTGACCAGCGTAGTTACGGTATAAAGTAGCGCTGCCCCCAAGGCGAGTGATAAGCCAAATAATGCAGAAGAGCCGTCGCTGCTTGCTTCACCAGAAAAGAGTGCGCTTATCTCGTTCAGATCCAATTCCACGATCAAAAACAAGCCAACAAACGCCAGTGCGAGCCAAAATAATAAACTGGCTGACAGCTTCTCTTTGGTAATCAACGCGCCTGTTAGCACTAAGAATAATGGCTGCATGTGATAGGCTACGGTGGCGATAGAAAAGGGAATGTAATTGAATGAAGCAAACAAAAATATCCAGTTTCCTACCAAGGTGATACCGCCCAAAATAATCATCAGCAAGACACTACGCTGAAAATATTCACGACGAATAAGACCCGCATAATAAGCGTAACCGCCTAGAACCGTTGCTCCTATGACGCAACGGAAAAACACCACATTCCAAAACGCTTGATCCGAACTGATAACAAAATAGCCAATGGTGCCAGACAGTATCATGGCTAGAATGAGCTCGATGCTGCCGATTGTGTTGCTGGAACGATTCATTATTACTTCCCAATATTTGAATAGCTTGATCGGCATTTAACCCTAAAGCTGACAGAATCTATACCACTTTATGTACAGTGAAAATATGCGTCTCATTGAGCTTCTGTTCTTTCTTCAGCTGTTCATGGCTTTGAATGGACAGTATCCTTTTTATTCTCTATCGGATGTGACATGTTCAGTGTGACATGAACTTGTAATCCTGGATGGTTGTCTTTTAGTTCAATTTTTCCTTGATGAAACTGTGCGATGGCTTTGATTAATGGGAAGCCTAGACCATATCCAGGGCTGGTACGACTGGATTCTAGACGAAATAAACGCTGTAAGACTTTGTCTTTAAATTCGTCTGGTATGCCTGGGCCATTGTCCTTCACAATGAAGCCTGAGGGGGTGGTAATCAGTTCAATAGCGCCACCAGAGTCCGTGTATTTGCAGGCATTTTCTAGGGTGTTAAACATAGCGCGGAAAATAAGTGTTTTATCGCCCTTAATATAGGACTGAGCCGTGGTGATGCATGACAGCGTTTGCTGTTTGTCTTGTGCTATAGGCTGTATCAGGTCGATTACATCGTCAGCGATGTGATTAATATCAACAATATCAAAGTGTGACTTGGCTTGTTTATGCTCCAATCGGCTGAGTTCCAGCATGGCGCTAAACGTTGTTAGAATATGATCCAGCTCTTCAAGCATGTCTTGTAACTGGGATTCGTTGATAGGCTTCTCATGCAAGGAATTGAGATGGCTTTCGAGGCGGAGGCGAAGTCGCCCGAGAGGCGTTCTAAGATCATGGGCAATGGCATCGGTGACCCCAGATACGGCATGAAAAGAATCTTCGAGCTGATTAAGCATTCTGTTGATGTAGCCAGCAAGCAGGTCGAATTCATCTTGACGATCACTGACAGTGACGCGTGCACCGAGATCTCCAGATTGTATAATCTTGGCTGTGTCATTGATGTTTTTGATGCGGCTGAGAAATTGTTTCGATAGGTAGCGTCCAGATAGCACCCCTAGCCCGAGTGTCAGTAGTAAGGCTAATACCCCAGCTCGAAGGAATTGTGTTTGCAGAAAATACAAATTTTCATCATCAAATGCGACCAATAAACGTCCGTTTGATAGTGATTCAATACATCCAGAGTAAAGGCGTAGATCATTGCTATTGTCGACAAGAAAAGTGGTGTGTGTTGGGCAAGAAGTAATATGGTTGGGCAAACTTGTTAAACGCCCATAGGTGGCGTTTTTGTCTTCATAAGCGAGAATGAGGTTGCTTAATTGCTCGGCTTGATTGGTAAACTGTGTCAGGTATTCCGCTGGGCTCATTTGTTTGTTAAATAAGCGTTGCTGCTGTGTGATAAACTGAATTTGTTGTTGATAGCTGCGGCTTATTTCCCCCACACTGAGTTGGTATAGCACAAAAAAAGCCACCGCCATTAAGGTAATTAATAGCGCGGTATACAGCAGTGTAAAACGCCAAACAAAGCTAGCTCGTTGTTTTGTCAACCAGTCGGTAACCAACGCCACGGATTGTTTCAAGGATCGGGGGAAGGTCATCGCTTTCTACCTTTTTTCGTAAGCGTGCCACGTGCACGTCGATAACATTAGTTTGTGGGTCAAAGTCATAATCCCATACCGCTTCAAACAACAAGGTGCGAGTCACAACCTGTTGTGGGTGTTCCATCAAATAGCGTAGGATTTGGAATTCTTTTGGCTGTAAATTGATTTCTCGGCCAGCACGCCAGACTTGTCGTGTCAGTAGGTTCATTTTTAGATCAGCGGCCTGTATCAAAGAACTTTGTTGCGACACCGATAGTGGCTGACGTCGAAGCAGTATTTCGACACGGGCCAGCAATTCTGCGAAGGCAAAAGGTTTGACAAGATAATCGTCTCCGCCCTCACGTAGGCCTTTGACTCGTTCATCAACAGAATCCAATGCACTGAGAATTAAGACAGGCAGCGTTTTCTTAGCACTGCGTAACGTGCTAAGAACCGTAAGGCCGTCCAGTTTGGGCAGCATTCGATCCAGAATGATCAGTTGGAAATCCATTTCCAACGCTTGAAATAATGCGTCTTGACCATTGCTGGCAACGTCTACTTGATAGCCGTGTTCAGTCAACCCTTTTTTAATAAAACCTTGTGTGACGAGATCGTCTTCAACCACCAAAATGCGCACTGTCTGTTCCTATCATTAAGAGTCTACTATTTAAGAGGCTACCATTAAAATCTGTCGTTGTTATGCCCTTTAAGGTGATTTTTTCTTTATGTTAAGACGCTTTTCGGACAGCTGAAATACCCAAATGGTCATCGCTGGTAGAAAAGTAACGGTTACAAAAGCCGTAATAAGCAAACCAAATAATACAATGATGCCAACACCTCGGTAGAGTTCAGAACCTTCACCCGGAAGGAAGACTAAAGGGATTAAACCACAGATGGTGGTCATGGTCGTGATCGCGATAGGGCGTAGACGTGTGGCAACGGCTTGCTGTACCGCCTCTTGTATTGTGCAGTGCGTTTCTTTTAAACGATGGCGTGCGCTTTCGATAATCAAAATAGGGTTATTAATAACCGTCCCCATTAAAATCAATAAGCCTAGCATGGTGATCATGTCAAAAGGTTGAGAGAAGGCGGGCAATCCCAGTACGGGCAGCCATCCTCCTAGACCATTCATCAACGCTAACCCAATAATGCCGCCACTAATGCCCACTGGAATGGTGGTGAGTATCAATAAGGGATAAACCCAGTTAGACAAAATAGCCACCAACAGCAAATAAATGATAGCAATAGCAATGACAAAATTGTCCATTAGAGCGGCTTTTGTTGCGTTCAGTTGATCGCTTGCTCCTGAAATAGAAATCGTCACCGTCTCTGGTAAAGTGCTATTTTGTCGCAATTCAAGTAATTTCTGTTGCACGGCCGCTACCCCTTCTTCAAGTGCCATACTGCGAGGAGGAATCACGTTCAATGTGACGGTTCTATTACCGTTGATGCGTCTAACCGTGTTGGTGCCCACGGTTTCTTCAATGGTGACAAGCTCAGAAAGAGGAAGCGCCCCGCCTGTCGGTGTATGCAGTATGCGTTTCGATAATTCCGCGACTGAAGCTTGTCGTTCTGCGCCATAAACATAAATGTCCATTTTTTCGTCTTCGAGGAAAAAGTCGTCAACGAAAGCGCCTTGGTTGAGTGCCGCAATGGAGAAGCCAAGTGTTTCCATGTTCATCCCCAGTTCTTCAACCCGCTCCCAATTGGGTCTCATTTGGATCAGCGGTTGATCCAACGTGAGCGAGGAGGGTTGGGTTTGGATACGCGGATTGCCCAAGTGTTCTGAGAGCTGTTCATAGAGATGGTTAGCGGTGCTATAAATTGTGCCAAGATCAGGACCAGATATGTCTAAGCTGATGCTTCTTGTGCCACCATTGTTACTGGAAATAATCGAACCTCGAGACGCAAACGCACGCATGCCTGGATAACTGCGATAGACACGAGTCAATTCATCCATTAACGCATCAATGTGATTTGGGTCGATGGGCTCGGCGATGGAAAATAAACGAGTGGGTGAGACGTTAAAAGTGATCAGTGCCAAAGGTGGGACCTGAGTCTTACCCGCCAAATAATGTTCTGGTGAAGCATTGATGTGCGGCAAAAAATGCCCTTTTATTTGCTCGGTGATCAGCGCCATTTCCTGCATGCTGTAACCTGGTGGTGGATTCATCACCGCAAAGGTTTTTGGTTCTTCCCCTTCTGGCAAGTACTCTGCGGGCGGTGTTAAATAGAGTAACGAGATAATGCAAACCGCACAGGTCATAAAGATCACGGTAAGGCGTCGAGTAGAGGTCGCTACGAGTCTCGCACAGAGGTTAGCAAGGCGATCTATAATGGATGTTTTGGTTTTTTGTACGGACGTTTCTTCTTTTTTCTTAGTCGAAAAATCGAGGTTTGCGCACAGCACAGGCACAATGGTGACGGCGACTATCATCGAGGCAATAATGGCACCTGAGACAGCAATAGCAATATCAGAGTAGATTTGTCCTGCTTCTTCATCAATAAACAAGATAGGCAAAAACACCAATACCGTCGATGCCGTAGACGCCAATACGGCAGACCAGACATCACGAACGCCCTTGAGCGCGGATTCGAAACGGTCTAATCCTAAACGCCGATAACGTTCAATATTTTCCAATACCACAATGCTGTTGTCGACGCTCATACCAATGGCGAATGCCACGCCAGCGAGAGAGATAACATTAATAGTGCGCCCAGTGATCATCAAACCTAAAAATGCGGCTAAAGTGCAGAGCGGAATGCCCACAACGGCAATAAGAGTCGCTCGGCTTGAGCGTAAAAATAGATACAGTACCATGGTGGCAAAAATTGCCCCCAGACCTAAATTGGTGAGTACATTCACCACGGACGCTTCAACGTAACGCACGTCATCTGAGGTGATCACCATTTTCATTCCGGCAGGTTCTAACACCTCGCGATTGATGGTATTCATTTCCTCAAGCATATCGCGTTTAATCTGAATCACATTAGCGCCACTTTCTCGACGCACTTGAAGGCCAATACCACGATTACCATTAAAATAGGAAATGGCACGTCTGTCTGCTAAGCCAAACTCGACAGTGGCCACATCAGCGAGCCTAACGATGTTATCGCCACGGCGGACAATAATCAGGTTTTCTACGTCTTCCAGGGTTTCGAAACGACCTAGTGTGCGCAGTAAATAGCGTCGTTTACCTGAATCTACTTCTCCGGCTGACATATCCATATTACGGCGACTAATAGCACTGCGTAGGTCCGTTAACGATAATCCCCGTTGCGATAGTGCCATCTGATCGACAAAAATTTGCAATTGTTGGCTGGAACCACCATAAACCGAGACCTCAGATACCCCCGTTATGCCTTCCATTATGGGTCTGACTCGATCATCGACAAAATCCGCCATGCGTTCGATTTCAACCGATTTAGGGTTATTGTCCAGCGGTGAAATATGGAAGCGCAAAAAAGCCTCTGTTGAAAAGGCGGCAGAAACGACACGAGGTTGATCGACATTAGCAGGGTAGGAGCGGACTTGGCTAAGTGCACCATTCACTAAAACCAGCTTTTCTGTCATATCCACATCAAAGGGAAAGGCCAGTTCAATCCTTGCGCGACCGCTTTCTGCGATCGCTGTCATTTGCTGAAGTCCGGGTAAATTGCGTAAGTATTGTTCTTGCTCGATGAGGATGTCTTTTTCGACATCCTGTGGTGTGGCGCCTCGCCAATTGGTTTCAACGGTAATCGTTCGGACTTCTACATCCGGTACCATTTGTACCGGTGCTTTGAGTACGGCAGCGCTTCCCAGAATAATCAGCATGCAAGCCATAACGGCGACAAGAATGCCGTTACGTAATAAAAAAGAAAACATGATTATGCTCCAGAATCAGCGACACGCACGACATTGCCTTCCATAAGGCCTTCGTTTCCCCGAGTCACAATCAGTTGATCCTGTTGCAATTCAGAGTCCAGTACTTCGACCGTATTATTCATGTAAGTTCCCGGAGTGACGGCCTTTTCTGACACAATATAGTGTCCTTCTTCATCGTGTTTACTGGCGACCCAAACGGTGGTGCGACCATTTGGGTAACGATTGATTGCATCGCGATTAATCAGTAACCCCGTTTCAGCGTTCGGTAGTTTTAGGGTCGCTTTGACGGATACCCCAGGTAAAAAATTATTGCACGCCGAGACATCGGTTTTGATCAAAAAGGTGCGAGAAATACGGTCGCTGACCGGAACCTGATGGGTGATTGTTGACGCTATTTTCTGGCCGTTACAATCCAAGGTAATGGCAGCTCGAGTGGATATTTTGGCGTAATAATGCTCTGGAATACGGAAGTCGGCTGTTAAGCCACTGTCGTCTGTTAGGGCAAACATTTGAACACCTTGTGCTGCCCATTCACCGACATGAATAAAGCGTTCAGAAATAATCCCTGAGTAGGGGGCTCGTAAGTGGTGTTGACTCAATAATGCGCGTAAGCGTGACTCTTCAGCTTGTAACTGAGCTACCTGCGACTGCAGCAACTGTACATTACTTTTTCGGCTTTGGACTTCGGTGACGCTAATGTCACGACCTGCTTGTAATGATTCGGCTTCTTTTAAAAGGCGTTTAGCTTCTGCAAAGCGGATATTGGCTTCGTTGACGCTGCTGACGGCTTTTTGATGTTCAAAACGCGTCAATTCGTCGTCTAAAGAAAGCAGTGTATCGCCTTTTTTTACCGCATCGCCTTCTTTGACATGGACTGTTTTGACGATACCTGAAACGTAGGAAGATAAGGTTGAGGCTTCTATTGCATTGATGGTGCCGACAAGGTCGATTTCATTCACAATCGTCTTTTGAGTCACGGGTTCTAATTGAACAATAGAGGCAGTTCTAGCTAACGCGACGCTTGCAGAGCACAGTGCAACAGTGATTGCAGTAGGAACAAGTAAGTATTTTAGTACGTTTGTCATCATCAACTTTCCATGCATGAGTGAACGATATGTCACCGAGTTTTATCTTCGATTGCGACGCCTTTAGCGTCGCAAAGAGGGAACGATTTCACCAGATTTTGCGTCAATGAGTATTTTTGTCGAACCGGATGGCCCTATTGATTTGACCTCATAAAATGTTAATCCGCGTTTGCGTTCTAGCTCGATAGACTCAATATATGAACCTTCTGGTAGATTCGTCAGTGCGATAGCATCTTGGATAGAAATGCCTTGGTTTTTTACGGTTTCCAGCGCGGCTAGGTCATGGTCATCTAGCTTATTAAAGCCCATGAAACGTAATGATTTTGAATAGTTGCTTATCTTCTCGCCGTTGTGCAATGCATAGTGCGCTTTGTATCTTGTGCCTTCTTCGAGATCGATGCCTTTTATCTCGTACATTAAAATATTGTCCTCCTCATCCAGTTCGATTTCGGTAACAATCGAAGGATAGTCGGCTTTAAAGGTTGCTATGACAGTGTCTAAAGAGGTTTGACTGGATTTGAGTGCTAAGAGCATCATTTGGTTCTCTTTATAATCATCGTGATCTTTTGCGTAGGTGGTACTGCTCATCAACAAAGCGGCCGAGCAGAGCGCAACTAAGGTGATGATAGATATAAAGGTCGTGAAGATAATGCTGAATTTGGTTTTGAGTGTCATGGTTATTACCTCATTTAATTAGATTGCCTTGTTAAGCATGACGTCACTATAACTGGGGGCTATTAACGATAAGATGATCGCAACATTAAACTTTTTTCATCTTAGGGAATGGCTGTCTTTTTTAGCGACATGCAGTTCTCGCTAAAAAAGAGTAGAATTCTTAATCATTATCGCCATAACAATTGGCGCAACTATGCATGAGAACGTATGACTTCTGACAATTCTTTACTCCCTAATAACCCATTATTGCTCGACAATCAGTTGTGCTTTGCCCTGTATTCGACGTCTTTAGCAATGACTCAGTTCTACAAAGAGCCTCTTTCCGCCATTGGTTTGACGTATCCTCAATATACGGTCATGTTGATTTTATGGGAGCAAGACGGCGTGAGTTTGAAACACATTAGTGATGCGCTTGGGCAAAAGTCTGGTGCGTTGACGCCAGTGATAAAGCGCATGGAAGCGGATGGTTTGGTTAAGCGTTTGCGCGGTGTAGACGATGACCGTAGCCTGAGTATTGCTCTGACTGAAAAAGGTAAAACATTGCGTGAACAAGGCTTAGATGTGAACCGCTGCGTTGCCCAAGCCTGTGGAATGAACATGGATGACGTTGTCGCTTTGCGTGAGCAACTGGTGGCTCTTAGAAATAAATTGATAAAATAACACTTGCGCAATAATAGTTATCGCGATAACATAAATCCATTAGCTCAGGTAACTGAGCTTTTATTTCACCTAATAGTTATCGCGATAATCATTATCTAGATAACAAACTGTATCATTCTAGGAGCAATATTATGCAAGCAATTTATAGTGCAACAGCAACGTCTACTGGTGGCCGCGATGGTCGTTCGATTTCATCTGATAACAAATTGGATCTTGCTCTTAGCACGCCAAAAGAGTTGGGCGGCGCTGGCGGTGAAGGGACGAACCCAGAGCAACTTTTTGCCGCAGGTTATTCTGCTTGTTTCATTGGTGCATTGAAATTGGTCGCATCTCAGCAGAAAGTAAAAGTGCCTAATGATGTTAATGTCACGGCGACTATCGGTATCGGCGCGAACACCAAAGGCGAAGGTTTCACTATCTGCGCTGATTTGGAAGTGAATGTTCCTGGAGTTGAAAAAGACGTTGTTGAGCAATTGGTTGAAGCGGCTCATAAGGTTTGCCCATACTCAAATGCAACGCGCGGCAACATCGATGTGAACTTTACGATTGTCTAAAACATACGAAAGACAGATATAGATCAGTGTTGGTAAAAATGTACTCAAAATGTCTACGAAACCTACTATGAAGAAGAGGTAAAGTAATGTAATCTGCAAGTAGGTTAGGCTAAGGAAGCATCTGCAAAACGGACTTTTGAGTACATCTTCATAACTCATTTCTTGAGAGTATATTTTGATTTCCCTTGTCCAAGGGGAATGTATTCTTGTCCTTGTTGTGTGTTTTTCTCTCTACCGTAACGCTCCTCTCTTTATGCTGGGCGGCATTTTAATTTTATTGTCACTCTTAACATATAGGCTTTGAATGGCGGACTTTCTGTTATTTTCTCAATGCCAGAAAATACCCCTGAGTTTCTAAAGACAATTTACATATAAGGATATGGTCTATGAAATTTACCTTAAAAAATAGAATTCTGTTTTTTACTTTGTGTCTTATTCTTGTCATTTCAGGGGTGTTAACTTGGAATGGTTACAGCCGATTCAGTTCATTCAATAGCGAATATGCTCTCGAAAACCAAAAAGTAGAAACCATCTTGGTGGCGGCGGCGTTAGAGCAAAATATCAATTCTTACTTTGGTGCCTTGCAAAGCTTCCATGTCGATTTTAACGACGACTTAACTTTTGCCAACGAAAAACAAGTCACTGAAGCATTGGCTTTATTAAAAAGCACCAATCCTGCTATTCAGGCTGCTTTTGTGGCACTAAAAAGTGGTCTTTCTTTTGAGGGCGATCGTTTTTTCCCCGGATTCAATGCTAAAGACTTAAAAAAAGAATGGTATGTCAGGGCATTTGCAGGTGAAAAAAACATCATAACGAAAGCCTACTTTGGTGAGGGTGAACAGGCGGATGTGTTTGCTCTGGCTTCGCCAATTTACCGTGATGGCAATGTTATTGCTGTTGTTTGTGTCACTCTTAAGGTATCTGAACTCACTACTTTTATTGAAGGGTTGACGGAGAAAAATCAGCTTTTTGTGTTTGATGAGGGCGGTTATGTTGTTTCGGCTCCGCAAAAAGAGCTATTGGGTAAAAATATTTACCAAATACGCCCTGATTATTCAAAGTTTAATGGCAATAACCCCGTGCTGCACTACAGCATCAATGGTCGTGATGTGACAGCATTTGAGGGAAAGCTGCAGAATCGAAACTGGAAAGTGGTGTCTTATAATTTGGATGACGAGATTTCGGCTCCCAGTCAAAGTATGTTAATCGGTTCTATTTCTATCTTTTTTGCTCTGGTTATCGTCTCACTTTGTATTGTGTATTACGGTGTAGTAAATCTGGTTTACAAGCCTATTGGCGGTGAGCCGACAGAAATATCCGATATTATTTCACGTATAGCGAAAGGCGATTTGTCGCAAAGATTACAAAATAACGGTAATGAAACGGGAATTTATGCGTCGATTATTACGCTAAATCAGAAGCTCTCAGAGATCATTCGTGGCAGCCTGTCCATTTCGGATAATGTGGCTTCTGCTTCTGAAGAATTAACCTTGGTCATGAAAAGCACGGCAGATAATTCTGCCGAAGAATTAAAAGAAGTTGAGTCCATTGCCAATGCGGTCAATGAATTGTCCAATGCTTCTGAAGAAGTCAGTGCAAACGCCGTTCAGGCGGAAGACAAAGCGAATAAGGCCATAGAAAGTGTGACAAAGGGCCATCAAGGTCTACAAAAATCCATCGATTTAACTCATAGCATTAATACCACGTTTAATGAAACCGCCAGTATGATCGCCAAATTGCGAGACGAAACACTGAACATTGGCGAAGTCACTAATGTTATTAGCGCTATTTCTGAACAGACCAATTTATTGGCGCTTAATGCCGCCATTGAGGCCGCTCGTGCTGGAGAGCAGGGTCGAGGCTTTGCGGTGGTGGCAGATGAAGTTCGTAGTCTTGCAGCGAAAACACAAGCCTCTACCGCCACTATTCAGGCAATCATCGCGACCTTGCAAGATCAGTCCAAGAAAGCCAATGACAACATGGTTGAAAATGTAAAAGCGATTCAGGCGTCGGTGGCGTTATCAGAACATGTTAAGCGTTCTTTTGACGAGCTTTCTACTTATGTCCGCGCCATTTCAGATATCAATACACTGGTGGCGGCCGCTTCTCAGGAACAGTTTAATGTCACGGCTGATATCAATAAAAATACTGCCAATACAGTTGATCTAGTTAATCAGAACGTGTCTGCGATTAATCAAACTCAACAGGCCGCAAAGGAGCTTGCTCAGTTGGCGCTAAGCCAAAAAGAGACGCTTTCTTTTTTTAAACATTAATGGCAGCGGCCAGACTAGCTAAATAGTTTTGTGTAATAACGCAACGGATTTATTAGGGAGTATAGGGAAATGGAAAGAGTCAATCCAATCGGGTTACTTACGGAAGAGACGTCAAATTCTCGTCGTGATTTCTTCAAAAAAACGGCGGCGCTGTCTGGTTTTGCACTAGGCAGTTCTGCGTTATCGGGCAAGCTTTTGGCAGAGCCATTGAGCCTGAATTATCCTGATGAGCATGTAGAGATACTCGATGAGAGCTTTTCGAAGTACCGTCTTTTTAATGCCAGTGTTGAGCGATTAGCAACGGGAATGCGCTGGGCAGAAGGCCCTGTTTGGATTGGTGATGGTCGTTATTTATTGGTCAGCGATATTGCCAATAATTGCATTATGCGTTGGGACGAAATCACCAATCAGTTTAATGTTTACCGTCATAAATCCAACTATTCAAATGGCTTATGTCGAGATCTTGAGGGGCGACTGATTGCTTGTGAAGGTTCGACAACAGATACCGAAGGTCGCCGAGTAACAAGAACTGAGCATAACGGCAAAGTGACGGTATTGGCCGATAATTTTCAAGGGAAGCGTTTTAACTCGCCCAATGATGCTGTGGTTAAGCGTGATGGTTCGATCTGGTTTACCGACCCTCCATTCCAAGCAGGCAGTATGTATGAAGGGCATATTATCAAGACGGAACTCCCCGACGCGGTATACCGTATTGATGGTAAAACGGGGGCGTTAACTCAGGTTATTAATAATCTAGCTGGACCAAACGGTCTGTGTTTTTCGCCAGATGAATCCGTTTTATACGTGGTTGAATGCTCTTCACAACCCAGAAAAGTGTGGGCATATGATGTTATGTCTAATGGCAGCCTTGGCCAACGCAAAGCAATTATTTCAGACATTCCTCACGCTGCGTTCGACGGTATTAAATGTGATCAAGACGGTAATCTATGGTGTGGTTGGGGAAGTGATGGTTCGGCAGGGCTAAATCCTCAAGCACTCAATGGCGTTATGGTGTTCAATAATAAAGGCAAGCCTATTGGTCATATTAGGCTGCCTGAATATTGTGCCAATATTTGTTTTGGTGGGACGGAAGGCAATCGGTTATTTATGGCGTGTTCGCACTCTATTTATGCTTTGTACGTTAACACTCGAGGGGCTACCTTTGTTTGATATCAATTTAGTCATCAAGCCGCTAGACTGGTATTTTGTATCTGCATAGAGGCGTAAACGCATGACACATCGAAAACTCGAACCGCATGAGATAGCGCAAGCACTCAATCAATTAAACACAGAAACGTCAAACGTGTGGGTGATAGAAGACGAAAAACTCAGTAAGACGTTTACATTCAAAGACTTTCAGCATGCTTTTGGTTTTATGACCCTGTGTGCTCTTTATGCTGAAAAACAAGACCATCACCCAGAATGGTTTAATGTGTACAACAAGGTCAAGGTACAGCTCACAACCCATGACGTGTCGGGCATTTCTAAAAAAGACATTGATCTTGCCGAAAAAATGGAAGCCTTTGCATTGTCGGTGTAACCAATAACACTCGACAATGCGGAGGCTTACGGCTTTGTTTTAATGAGTCAGAATCGCCGCTAATAACTGGCTTGAAGTGGGGACGAGGCCAAGCTTGATATCAAAAGGCTTGAAGACTTTATTGATGATGTCTGCGGTATAATTGCCTTTATCGTTTTCGATTTCTGATAAGGTTTTACGAGAGACACCAGAGAGCTTGGTAAAGGCGTCTTGTCTTAGGCCTAGTACATCCACTCGTAGCTCTCGTAAGGCTTGTCCTTGAGTCATCTCATCTAATAACAAACGTTTGATGATTTGGTTAATGGCGATCAGCTGTTCTTCTTTGCTCATGGGTTGCAGGTTTTTTGATGCCCGCTGCCTTATCGAGGTATTTGGGGCTTTTTCTTCCTCTGGTTTTGCAACAACAGAGTCAATCTTGTACTGTTTTTTAGGCACATTTTTCGATGAAATTGTGTGTTTAGACGTCGTCTCTTTGTGGTGTTTCTGTTCCTTAACCTCTTTTTTTGTTTCCAGCTTTGACTGTTTCTTTTTTAACTCACTTTTTTTGGCTTTGGTTTTATGCTTCTTTAGTGGCTGAGCACTATCTAACTGTTCTTTCATCTTCATTTTGTCGTCTCCGTAAACTTCAAGAAAAACGAGGTGAACACCGCGAATACCATCAGAGTACAGAGCTAATATGACAGATAAGTAACAATAAATGCTAGAAACCGTTTTGTTTTATGAAACGGTATGCTGAACGTGCTTTATCAGGTCCTCCATCCTGTTTTAGGACGCTTTAACGTGTTTTTTCTTTCACACTGATTTTTTTAAAAGCACTTTGAAAGGAGACATCACTATGAAGCGTTTCGCGATTTTTATCCTATTTTCAGCCTGTTGGGTGCCACATGCTTTTGCCTATTCGGTGGGGTTTGATCAGGTTCCGTTGTACGCAGACAGCGATAGGCCAGTGAAAGCCAGTGTTTGGTATCCTTCACAGACGACATTTCCCGTGGAAAGAATCGCGGAAAATGCGGCGTTTTTGGGAACCAATGTAGTTCGAGTGGGAACACCAATGCCGGGGCAATTTCCTCTAGTAGTGATTTCTCATGGTTATCGTGGCAATTGGCGCAATCAAAATTGGCTAGCAACAAAACTGGCACAAGAGGGTTATGTCGTGGCATCGCTTGACCATCCTGGAACCACGTCGTTTGATCATTCGCCACAAGCCGCGGCTCAGTGGTGGCAACGCGCTGGAGACTTATCGCGCTTGTTGGATTGGTTGTTGAATGAGTCTTATCTATTGCCAAATATCGATGCTAACAATGTCACCGCTATTGGTCATTCATTGGGCGGCTGGACGGTGATGCTGCTGGCGGGAGCTCAATTTGATCGTGATCAGCTAAAGCAAGAATGCGGTCTGAACGCGAGTCCTCGTGTGTGTGGCTTGATGCCAGAACTTGGTTTGGATCAACTCCAAATCGGCGAACCATCGGGCGGTTTGCAAGATACGCGAATAAAGCGAGTGGTTTCATTGGATTTAGGTTTAGCGCGTAGCTTGTCACGTCAGAGTTTACAAGCATTTACTACCCCGACTTTAATTCTTGCGGCGGGCGTAGATATCGGCGATTTACCGCAAACCGAGGAATCGGGTTTTCTTGCACACTATATCCCCGCCAAAAATCGTCGATACATTGTCTACCCAGACGCCGCGCACTTTAGTTTTATGCAGCTGTGCAAACCCAATGCTATTGCTATGCTAGAAGAGGAAGTGCCGGGGGATGGCATTGTTTGCCAAGACGGTAATGAGCGATCTCGGGATGAACTTCATCAAGTGATGTATCGGGATATTATGCACTTTCTCAAAACGTCTTAACCTTTCATATTAGCGCGCCGAAAGGCGCTCGGTGTTTGTTGCGCTACCCGAGAAAACTCTCGGTGAAAGTTAGACTTTGTCTGAAAGCCAGAATCCAAATAGATTTGGGTGATGGCTTTATCGGTTGTCAGCAGCAGCGTTTTGGCGCGTTCAATACGGTATTCGTTCACCACTTGTGAAATGTTGCGACCGTAAACTTGATTGATGGCAGCAGAGATTTGACGTGCTGGAATGCAGGCTTTGCGTGCCAGTCTATCGAGTGTTAAGTCTGGATCGAGAAACACTTCTTTGGTGCTAAGTAGCACTTCTATTTTGTGTACTATGTCTTTCACTTCATCCTCGCTCAACAGCGGCTGAGCTTTGTCTTTTCCCTTCTCGATGGCGTGTGTTTCTTCTTTACCGTATGGTTCGCTCACGCTCGGAGCCAGGCTCAAGCTCATCATAATGACGGCGATAGAAAGCACAGGCAGTAATACAGCGTGACCAATGGCGAGAATAATCAGCGCATGTTCGCCAGCGAAAAAATAAAAATCGATGGCTAACGCCCCGTCAATAACAGCAGACATCAATAGCATGGCACCTGCAATGCGTTCGGCTTTTAAAGCGTTGTCGATGTCTGATAAGCGTACTTTTTCTGGAAGGTTGGATGTTTTTAATGAGGACCGAATCAGAGCAATACCATAACCTAGGTAAAGGAGCGTTAAGACCGGGTCTAAAGGCGGTCGCCAAAAGGGATAAGTAAAAGACGCCAAAATGACAAAAATAGGGGGCAAAAAGTGCCATACCTTGAGCTTATGAGTTTGGTGGGCACTGGAAAAACAGTACCAAGCAGTAATCGGTATACAGGATGCCAAAATAGGTTGAATAAGGCGAAAGAGGGAATAATCAAAGGTCCAGCGTAACCCCACCACGGTTGTTGTGAGCGCACATAAGGCGATAAAGACAAACGCCGATTGTGTGGATTCTTCTCGGCGCATAAAGAGCAAAAACGCCAAAATAGACAATAATAGAGCAACCACAAAAGGCAAGGGAATGGCGATCATTTTGACTCCGTTTTTTATCACTCAGGCCTTTATTATGTCCTAGATCCTTATCAAGATCGTCCTTAAACCTGATTTAGGACGCGAATCTTTTTTTTGCAACGTACTTTTAAGTCTTCAATAACCCTTTGGGTTAATTAAAGGAGAAAAGTATGAATGAGTATTTTGATGCGTGGAAGCGTTATGCGCAATTTTCTGGACGGGCATCGCTAAAAGCATTTTGGGTGTTTTTTTTGGTGAACGGTTTTATCTCGGTTGTGTTTGTCGTGTCGGAATTAGCCTTTCCATCGACATGGCGAATAGAGGCGCTTTACAGCGTATTGGTTTTGCTGCCTATGTTGTCTTTGACTGTACGTAGGCTGCGTGACACAAACCGTTCCGCTTGGTGGTTGCTGGTGGTCTTGGTACCTGCGATAGGCATGCTTATTTTGTTGGTGCTATTGGCCTTACCCAGTGAGCCGAATAAGGATTTTGGTCATTATCCACAAAACAACGCCATGCTATAAACAGGAACTAAATATGAAAGATGTTAATAACTTACCCCACTTATCCACCATGTTATGCGCAATCCTGTTGCTTTTATCCGTTTCTGCTCGCAGCAATGAGGTAGATAATACGGATAGAAATCATGTGGTGATTCCTGAGAATATAAAAGCGGTTGTCTACATTGAATCGCCGAAAATGGGGACTTTGCTGCAGCTTCGAGGTATTGCAGGAAAAGGTGTGCTGCTCTCTAAAATGGACGCACAACAAGGAGTGCCAACAAACTGTGTTTTTTTACCGATCCGCTTTGCAGCAGGCGACTTTAGTGGTGAGAGCATTGGTATTCAATCGGTTAAACCGATTCGACTGCTTGTCTACTCCGATAAAGTGGCAAAGAAACTGATGGGCGGTGATGAGATTGTCAGCGACGATTATATCATTACGGACCAGAAGGATGCCGAATTGGGTGACATTAAAATCGAATCCGGTTTAACTCTTAGTTATGGTTTTGTGCTCAATCCTGGAGAATGGTCTTGGTCGTCGGTGTTTGGGTTAGATCCTGTGGATATTGGGTGTGAGCAGTTGAGTTCGCTTTGAATAAGCCTCTGGAAGCGCCTTGTTTCCAGAGGCTGGTTTTTATTTATCTAGGAATGTTTTCTCAAACACGTCTGCTGGAAGCGGCTTGCTGAATAAATAGCCTTGATAAATATCACAGTCTAATCCCTTGAGGATATTGAACTCGATACTATGCTCGACGCCTTCAGCAACCACTTCTAGATTCAGTTTTTTACACAGAGTAATGACACTTTCCACCATGGTAAACAGACTGTCATCTTTACTCATACTGGCAATAAAGGACTTGTCGATTTTGACCTCGTCAATAGGCAGCTTCCACAGTGAGTTGAGTGATGAAAAGCCTGTCCCGAAGTCATCCAGAGAAATGGTAATACCGTGTTCTCTTAGCGCCGTTAATGTGGTGATGGCGGTCTGATAGTTTTTCATAAAAACCGACTCGGTGATTTCTAAGCGGACCATTTTTGCTGGCACATCGTATTTTTTTAGAATATCCAGTAGATCTTTTTCAAATTTCGGTTCAATGAGTTGGATAGGGCTAATATTCAACGATAGCGTTCTAAAGTCAGTAGACGTTTTTCGGTTAAACCACTTGGCGAGTTGTTGGCAAGCTTTGTCTATAATTTGCAAACCAAGGGGGTAAATAAGGTTATTTTTTTCTGCGATCTCAATAAAAACGTCTGGGCTGACAAAACCAAATTTTTTATGATTCCAGCGAGCCAATACTTCAACGCCAATGACCTGCTGTTGTGCATTCATTTGTGGCTGAAAGTGCAAGTTCAAACTGTTTTCAGCGATGCAGTCTCTTAAATCCATCGTTAAAATGGTCTTTTTATTAAAGAGGTCTTGGTCTTTGTGGTCAAAGATATGAAAACGATTTTTGCCTTTATTTTTTGCGGAGTACATCGCAATATCGGCTTGTTTGAGTGTCTCATTAAAATCCAATATTCTCACGTCTTCCGAGATGATCCCCATGCTTGGCGTGATCACAAGAGTGTGCGCGTTATCCAAAATGGGTTCGCCAATACGCTGGATAATTTTGTCAGCGATGAGCTCGGCTAACGTGGGGTCCGGTAGGACCTGATGTGTTAAGACAATAACAAATTCGTCCCCACCCAAACGTGCGACTAGATCATTCGCCGTCGCACATTCGTTGAGCCTTTGTGCAATAGTGATTAATAATCTGTCGCCTGTTTCATGGCCCATGAAATCATTGACGTCCTTAAAGTTATCCAGATCGATAAAAAGCACAGACACATGGCTAATGTGTCTTTGTTCTTTCAACCCTTCGATAAAAGACCGAAGGTGTTCTCGGTTAGCCAACCCTGTTAGAGAATCAAAATAGACACTTTGCTCCAGCTGGTTGATGCGCATTTGGCTGTGTTTAGTACTAAAAAAGTCTTTACCCGCGTTAAAAATGATGTCTAAAAGATTGATGTCTTGCTCTTGCCAAGGAGAGCTTTCCCCTGCAATATTTTGACGCCATAAGGCAAACGAGCTTCTAGGCTCAAGATATCTTTCGTTATTTTCAACCACAATATTGATGGTTTGTGGAACACCACCCCATTTGATGGTTTTGGCCACTTCTTCTTTGCCTATAAAAACATAAAAATCATTTGGTACTTTTGCTCTGACCATGGCGATCCCGGCCATGTTATGAAGGCCGGGAATACTGCCTTTTTCCTGCGGTAATTTTTCGGACTGGAAATGGGTGGCGTCCTGTGTTGGGAAGAGATTTTTTAATGCCTCAATGGTTTTATCATCTGGACTCAAAAAAGACCGTCCTTCAAGTAGGTAGGACTGTTCTCTATAGATAATACCTATAAAATGATACTGAGTGATGGATTGAATTTTAAGCAGAATAGACTCAAACAGAGCGGCTGAGATATTCGCCATTTTTGCCTGATTAAAGGTCGCTTCTATGTAAGACTGAGCGTTCATTAAGTAAGAGAGCCGTTTAATTTTTTCAGCAGGAATCAAATAAGACGTAATAATCTCACTGAACAGCTCACCTGAAATACGCAATTGCGAAATCACATTATTGGTCGGTATTTTAGGGTCGTTATGATGAAAAACCACCATGCCCCACAATGCTTTGCCCTTCTTAATGGACAGCGATAATGAAGAGCCAACTTGCATATTTTTTAGATAACTACGATGTACCGTTGACATACTTCGTAGGATGGACAAGCTTTGATTAAGTGGTAGACCATTTGGTAACAGGGCTGGCTCTAATGGACACGGCTCAGCGTCTATGTCTGCAAAAAGTCGAATAGGGCTTAGCGCATACAGTTCACGGGCTTGCTTAGGGATATCCTCAGCGGGAAAGCGCATCCCTTCATATTTAATACTTTCACGTTCAGAGATGGCTTCTGCTACAACCTCACCTGACCAGTCTGGTAAAAAGCGATACATCATGACGCGATCGTATCGCGTATATTCCTGTAGCTGTCTTACTAACGTATGAAACAGAGTGGTCTCATCATGAGATGATTTAAGCAATTCGACCATATTATCAATTTGAGATAATAGAACGTTGCTGTTGTACTCGGAGCCTGAATTTGGAGAGAACTCTAAGCTGATCCAATTCTCGACCCGATGCGCAAAACACCCCCATAAAGAGGTTTGAATGATGCCTGTGTCTGTGATCTCAAGCACCACTGATTTTTTAGACGATAAAGCGGCTAAAAACTCGATATTGGCAAATTCAACCCATTGACTAATGTGGCTACCGAGTAATGTCGGGTAGGTATCTATAGACGACGTTTCTGTAAGTCGTTCCAGTGTGTTTGTAGAATGTTGAACAATGTGTAACGTGTCGGCATCAAGAACTAATTGAAATCCATGAGGTTGAATGGATCCGATGATTTGAATCGCTTCCGAGGCGCATTGTGCGGCTTCGTCACTTGTTATCTTACGTGTTTCAATTATTTCTTTTGTCATATTCCCTATCTCTTACCGTAAAAATGGTAGATTCTGAAACTACAGCACATCCTCGTAAAACCAAGGACGTTGGCGATATACCCCTGAGTATGGTTTGTACGTTAATCCTCAGCTGAAACATCAAAAAAAATCATAATATTTCTATAAATACTCATGTACTTCGTCGTTCTCTGATGAATTTATAATCAATAAATGTCTGTTTATAATAGAAAATTGACGGCTTTTATTAACTTAAGCCTCTTGCTTGCCAAAATACAACCCCAATGATAAAAAAACGAATAACACTTGTGTGAATGGTTTTTATTACATTAGAAAAAATGCAAACAGCGCTTCTTTTTTTAAAATAGGTATTGCCAGTGGAAGTAAAGCGACTATGCGAAGCGAATCCGACCCAAGCCGTGTCTCTCTCATATCACCTAATAATGAAGTTTGTAAGCGAGGTTTGTTCTACACACAATCGGACAGGAGATATAGCGAATAGTTCAGGTGTTTAATGCTTTGCTTTATTCTGTAGATCGTCTATCACTCAATCAAATAGACCAATGAGAGGCTTGGTTAAAGCCATCCAGCAGGCTCTTTTTTGCTTGCTCGAAATCATCTGGCAATGCCTTATTGTTATGGTAAACCAGGTAGATAGGATAGGTGAATTCTGCGGCACCTTTTACTTTGTGCAATCGTCCTTCTTTTAGGTATTGAGCAACGACTCGAGTACGGAAGTAGCCATTTCCACCTTTTGCCAGTAGATATTTTAAGGCCATGGGACCAAGAGAAAATTGCATTGCGGCCTGGCGATTAAAGGGGACGCAACGATCAAATTGCACGGTGAAATCTTCGCCCCAATCGATGAATAAATCAGGCGTTTGGCTCAAATCTGAAGCGACATGAATGAGCTTTTCTTCGGCAATCTGTTCGACCACTAAACTGGGTAAATAACGAGGGCTGTGCACAATAATGGCGTCGATTTCTTGCTTTTGTAGAGATTGATACAAACTGTCGGTTGTGGTGACTTGACTGTTGACGAGTAAGTGAGGCAGGTCATTATTCATCGTCAGTAACCAGTCAATGAGGATTGGGTTCCACAAACTAATTTCCCCACCGACTCTCAACGTTTGCTGAGCTTGGTAATCTGCCATGCTACACAGTTGCTTTGCTTGCTCCCATGCTTCTAGCATATTTTTCGCAGGTTTCACAAAGGCTTCACCACTTTTGGTTAGCCTAGCGCCTGCTCTATTCCTAACAAAGAGGCGACAATTTAACGACGATTCTAGTGCTTGAACTCGTGCGGTCACCGTGGTTTGAGTGACGTGCAAGCGTTCTGCGGCACGGGCAAAGGTACCAGCATGAATAATTTCGAGAAAGGTTCTGGCTTGTTCAATATCCATCTCAATTTTAAATGCAATTATATTGCATTTAAACCTCATTTAAATTCGTTATACATGAGGCTATTTTACTCACTAAAATGCTGCCCTTGCTAGGCAAATGCCACGTTTTGCCTATGTTGTCTGAAATCACTATTGATTATCGCAAGGCGCTATTGTTTTTATGTTCTTTTCGCTATGTCGCAATCTTGTTCGATTTATTGGTATTGAAACCAATAAAACCTCCCATTTTGAACGCTTTTTATCAGGAGCAACGGCGTGTCTCGCCTTAGTTTGTGTTTATTATTTTTCGAGTTTATTTTTATCTCTTTCTGATTCGTTGTTAGTGGTGGCTTCTATTGGCGCCAGTGCCGTTTTATTGTTCGCCATTCCCCATGGTGCTTTATCGCAACCATGGCCCTTTGTTATCGGGCACCTAATATCAGCGCTTATTGGTATCAGCTTTTATCAGGCGTTTGGGGCGTCTTTTGTGACGGGAGCGGCCGCGGTTGGCGTATCGATTATCGGCATGCATTACCTGCGTTGCCTGCATCCACCAGGCGGGTCGACGGCATTATCCTGTGTGATTGGCGGCAGCAGTCTGCATGCTATGGGCTATGAGTTTTTACTGTATCCGTTATTGATCAATTTGTTGGTGATGTTAGTGCTCGCAGTTATCCTCAATAATTGCTTTTCTTGGCGGCGTTATCCTGCTTTTTTAAATGCTTCGCTCCATCAAGAACCTCATGAACAGCACTTGCTTGAAATGGACGATCTTTATCACGTGCTAGAGCAGGAAGATATTTTTATCGACGTCAGTGCAGAAGAGCTTATGCACATTTACAACGCCGCAAGCGAGCATGCGAAAGCGCGACATAAAAGACTTGTATCTACATTGCCGAAGTAGGATCTTAGTGTGAAGACGCTATTTAATGAAAAAGGAATAACATGTTTTCGCATATTTATTACGGTGTAAGTGACTTTGAGCGAGCTTATGTTTTTTACAGCAAGCTAATGACTTGTTTAATCATCAAAGAGCGCTTTTATGATCGAGATAAGCCTTGGGCAGGTTGGAACAGCCCTAGTTCAAACGGCCGGCCGTTATTCGTTATCGGCAAACCTTTTAATGGTAAAGTCCATGATCAAGGCAATGGACAAATGATTGCCTTCAGTGCGAAAGATAGAGCCACCGTCACGGCTGCCTATGACTTAGCCATTGAAAACGGTGCCACATGTGAAGGTAAACCCGGACTGCGGAGCGAATACCATGAAAGCTACTTTGGCGCTTATTTTAGAGACTTAGACGGCAACAAGGTTTGTGTTGTTTGTCATGAAATTGAGTAAGACAGAGTCAGCTACTTCAGCAAGCTCTGGGAGATTTGGACGTTATTCTTAGCATCCATTGAGTGTCTTTATGGAAAAAACGCTTGGTGCCGCTGGTGATCAAAAGAGGGTGTCATGAAAAATCTTGAGCTTAAAGTTCCCCCTGTTATTTTAGTCGCGGTTGTTTTTGTCGGTATGTGGGCGGTATCGCCTATTTCGCTGGCTTTACGCTTTACCTTTTCCTATATGGAATGGTGGTCGGCTGGTTTGGTTTTTCTTGGCTTCTGTATTGCTATTGCGGGAGTTTTACAGTTTAGAAAAGCTGGAACGACAGTGGACCCTCGAGTACCAGATCAATCAAGCAACTTGGTGGTGAGTGGGATTTATCGCTATAGCCGTAATCCGATGTATTTAGGCTTTTTACTGGCGTTGTGTGGATGGTGTGTATTTTTAGGCAGTATGGTTTCTGTGTTGTTTTTGCCTGTTTTTATCCTTTATATGAATTGTTTTCAAATCGTACCAGAAGAGCGCTTTATGCAAGAAAAGTTTGCCGAGTCTTATCGCCAGTACAAGACTCAAGTGCGCCGCTGGATCTAAAGGCAGGTCAGGTAGTCATGATCGGCGGTTGTCATTGCGCTCAGGCGAAGGCTAAAATAACGTTATATTAGAGTTTAATCTCTTCGGATAAATTCCTCGCAGCTTGCTGCGTCATTCCCGCGAAGTGAGGTTGGCGTTAAAGCTTTTTAGGCCTGATGAGGAGGTACGACCTTGATCAGGCGTATAGCCTGCAATGGGCTGATTTATATTGCTTTTTGTAGGTCGTGGCTTTAGCCCGACAAGACCTAATTGGTCGTGGCGAGTTTTTTGTCGGCATAAATGCGCGACCTACAAGATCGAGATCAGTCGTTTTGTGATAGCTTCCTTCGAGGGAATGGAATATGAATAAAGCTTAATATTGCTCGAATGAAACACCGATATCCCGCAGCTTGCTGCGAAGATCTTTATTTGCAGCGAAACAGCATGTTTTCGTTGTTAGTGAATTTGCCATTGTTCAGAAAAAAGACAAGAGCGTTAAGATGACAATTGATATAGACCAGTTAACGGAAGATGAATTAGTCGAGCTGAATCATCGAATTGTTAAGCGGCTCAAATTTTTAGAGTCATTTCATACCCACAATGAAATGATGCAGTTTAGCCCCGGAGAGCAAGTGACGTTCGAACCGCCCGGTAGAGAGCGTCAAATTGGCATTCTGGTAAAGTTTAATCAGAAAACCGTTACCGTGATGACGGAATCTGGACATAAATGGAATGTCTCTCCACACTTGCTTAGCAAAGTGAAAAAAATGGACCCCAAAAAGGCCAAGTCCAACAAAGTCGTCAATTTGCGTAAGTCAAAATAACCCATCTACATAAGTGCTATTTTACGGGGATAGTAATGCATGTTTCTTTTTCAACGATTAGTTTTGAGCTTAGAATCGCCATCAGAAGAAGAACTAAAATCTGATTGGTTGCTTGAGGCTAGATGCAGGGCTGAAGAACTTGACAATTCTTCAATTCAGGCTGTATTAGCCGATGATGTCATGAGGAAGGCCCGAGCGCTGATCAAATAAATGATTCTTTTCACCCAGCAGCCGAAGCTGAGTTTTTAGAATCAGTTGGCTACTATGAATCTAAAGTTTTGGGACTAGGGAATATGCGAATAAGTCATATTTCTAGCTTCTGTGGATAAGTGATTACATTAAATATCAATTAGATAGAATCGTAACTAAAACGTGAAAACGACTTATTCGCAGTATCCCTAATGAACTCGATCAATCTCTTTAAAAACCACACTCCAATTGTGGAGTGTGGTTTCATTTAGTTGTCGAACCACTAAAGCACTGCCCCCATAAATTGTTTCAATTCATCGGTTTGTGGGTTGGACAAGATGGTTTTTGGGTCGCCTTGCTCCCAAACTTTGCCTTGGTGCATGAAGACAACTCGACTGCCAACATCGCGGGCGAAGTTCATTTCATGGGTCACTAGCACCAAGGTGATGCCTTCTTTCGCCAGTTGTTCCAGTACTTTTAATACTTCGCCAACCAGTTCAGGGTCGAGGGCTGAAGTAATTTCATCGCACAGCAAGACTTTTGGCGACATCGCTAAGGCGCGGGCGATGGCGACACGTTGTTGCTGACCGCCAGAAAGCTTTTCTGGGAAGCTGTCGAACTTCTCCGCCAGTCCGACTTTTTCCAGCATGGCGCGAGCGGTGGCTTCGGCCTCGGCTTTGCTTTTCTTCAACACAATCGTCGGCGCAAGCATGACGTTTTCGCCCACCGTCATGTGCGGAAACAAGTTGAAGTTTTGGAAGATCATACCAACGCTCAGTGCTAGGCGACGAACCTGAATGTCTTCTGTGGTCACTTCTTTGCCGTCAACGGTGATACCGCCTTCTTGATATTGTTCCAAACCATTAATGCAGCGTAATAGGGTACTTTTACCTGAACCACTCTTGCCAATGATAGACACCACTTCGCCCGCTTTGATATCGAGATCAATGCCTTTTAGCACATGATGATCGCCATAGTATTTATGGACTTGATGTAAGTTAACGAGAGACATTGAATTTTTTCTCCAGATGCTTGCTGTACAAAGACAGTGGGTAACAGAGCATGAAATAAATCAGTGCGACGAGCGTGAATATTTTGAAGGGCTCAAAAGTGGCATTGTTTAACATGGTGCCAACTTTGGTCAGTTCGACAAAACCAATCACAGAGGCCAGCGCCGTACCTTTAATCACCTGTACTGAAAAGCCGACCGTTGGTGCCGTTGCCACGCGAATGGCTTGTGGCAAGATAATAAAGCGCAAAGTCTGTAAGAAGCTCAAACCTAAACAGCGGCTTGCTTCCCATTGGCCTTTTGGCAATGTGTCGATGCAGCCACGCCAGATTTCCACCAAGAAGGCGCTGGTGAAAAACGTCAGCGACAAAATCGCCGCACCCCAAGCGGAGATCTCATAACCCAGCATGGACAAGCCAAAAAAGCATAAGAACATCTGCATCAGCAAGGGCGTGCCTTGAAACAATTCCACATAGATTTTGACGATGCGTTGCATCACTGGATTACGCGTTAAGCGCATAGCCGTTAATGTCAGCGCGACCGTGGTGCCACCGATAAACGCGGCCAGTGACAATAAAATGGTCCATTGTGTCGCAAACAATAGATTGCGCAAAATGTCGTAGTTAGAAAATTCGATCATTGAGTTTCCCTCATTTTACTTATTGAATGCTTTTTAATTGGACGTTCGATAAGCAAATAGGCGTTTTCCTAAAGCGTTGAAAGCAAATCTCAACAGAATAGACAAACCAAGGTACAAGAGTGCTGTCACCAAGTAGCTTTCAAAAGCACGAAAGTTGCGGGATTGCACTAGGTTGGCCGCGTAGGTTAGGTCTTGTACGGAAATTTGCGAAATCACCGCCGATCCCAGCATGACGATAATGCATTGGCTGGTAAGGGCTGGGTAAATTTTTTCAAAAGCCGGAATAAAGATCACCCGAGTTAGTGTTTGGCGGAAGTTTAAGCCCAACACCTTTGCCGCTTCCACTTGACCTTTTGAAATACTGGCAAGACCAGCCCGAATGATTTCTGTGCTGTACGCCCCAAGGTTAATCGTCAGAGCGATCATGCTGGCTTGCCATGGTGACAACATCATGCCAAGGGCAGGCAGGCCAAAAAAGATAAAGAACAGCTGAACAATAAAGGGTGTATTACGGATAAGTTCCACATACACACTGACGACGCTTTGACCCGCTCGGTTGCCGTATTGGCGTACGGTCGCGCAGACCGTACCCAATGCCACTCCCAAGATCGTTGTCAGTACAGTGAGCTCAACAGTGGTTTTTAAACCACTGAAGAACACGTCGCTGTATTGCAATAGATCAGAGAAATACAACATAACGGAACCCTTATGCGCCGAAGCCTTCAGGTAATGGGGCTTTTAACCACTTCATGGAAATGTTGTTAAGTTCACCCGAGGCCAATGCGGCTTTGATCAACTCATTTACTTTAGCTTGTAATGCTACTTCACCCTTTGCCATGCCGATGTAGCAAGGAGAGTCTTTCAGCATGAACTTATTCTCTGGTGCACGTTGTGGCTGACGATTCGCAATCTCGGCCGCCACTAGATTCCCCGTAGCAATCAAGTTTACTTGACCAGATAAGTAAGCGGTGAGTGTGGTGTTGTTGTCTTCAAAGCGACGGACATTGACAGACTTTGGTGCGTTTTTCTCAAGCTCTAAATCTTCTACTGAACCACGAGTGACGCCGACGGTTTTATCGGCTAGATCGTCTATTTTTGTCACGGCTACGTCTTTAGAACCAAATACGCCTAAAAAGAAGGGGGCGTAAGGGGTAGAGAAGTCGATGGCTTTTTCGCGTTCTGGGTTTTTGCCGAGGCTAGAAATCACCAAATCGACTTTTTGAGTTTGTAGATAAGGAATACGGTTGGCGCTGGTGACAGGAACGATTTCAATTTTTACCCCCATTTCCTTGGCGATGTAATTGGCCATGTCCACGTCGATGCCTTGTGGTTTCAAGTCGGTACCAATGGAGCCAAAAGGGGGAAAGTCTTGCGGCACGGCAATGCGAATTAAGTTGCGGTCTTTTATGTCCTGCAGTACGTCAGCGCTGGCACTGAGTGCACTAAAGCCAGCAGCGATGATTAAGGTTTTGCCTAATAGTTTGGTCAATCTTTTCATGGTTGGGGTTCCTATTTGTGTTGTTGAATGCCTGAAACACAATTTGCAACACCCATGCCAATATGAAACAAAAGTTTCTTATGCGTTGATTTCTGTAACAAATCACAGCAAAAAAGACCCTAAGCACCCAATGATCAGGTTTTATCATAGGCTCGTTTTTTGACGAAAGGGGAATATTGGTTGGTTTTTGTGCTCCAATGTGGGGCACGGTTGATTTTTTGGTGCAAAGTTCTCTAAGACGCCTAAAGTCGATAATCTAAGTTGGCAGCAGAATGATAATCCATTACCGTAGAGCAAAATATTTTTGAATTGAGGTTAACCCGTGGCGACAAAGCAGGATGTGCTATCCCTGATCGAACAGACTTACCCGACTCTGTCTCCATCAGCGCGATCCATAGCGAACTATCTACAACAGAATCCCTTGGCGATTGTGAGCCAAACGTCGGCCGAGATTGCTGAAAACACCAACACGTCAAAAGCGACCGTGAGTCGTTTCTTTCGTCAACTGGGTTACGATTCACAACAAGGTGCGAAGCAAGCGCAATTAGCCTTGCGTGAAAGTGGCGTGCCGATTTTCACCCAAGGCTCGTCTTTGGACCAAACCGCGCAAGAGTTAAAAAATCTGTCACTTACCTTTGAAGGCTTGCGACCAGAGACCCTTAACGATATCAGCCAACGCCTAGCCAAGGCGAAACGTGTGACCTTGATCGGCTTTCGTAACGCTTACCCATTGGCATTGCATTTTCGTCAGCAGCTGCAACAAGTGCGTCATTCTGTGCGCCTGCTGCCTCAGCCGGGTCAAACCTTGGGCGAAGACCTACACGATATTCTTGATGATGAAGTCATTGTCTTGCTGGGTTTTAGACGTCGCACTCGTCAGTTCAAAAAAGTGGTTGAGGCCTTGCAAGGAAGAACGACGGTGTTGATCACCGACCCAACAGGACAGGTTTATAACCAACAAGTGTCCCATGTGCTGGTTTGTCACCTTGGAAACGAAAGCCCATTCGACAGCTACGCCGCACCGATGAGTCTTATTTCTATGTTGTGCAATCGTGTGTTTGGTTTTCTGGGGGATGCGGCCAGTCGCCAAACGCAGGCGATTTCGGCGTTGTATGAAGATTTGGATGAGTTAGAACCTTAACGGTTACGACTACTGTGCTCGACAATACTTTGTTAAAAACAGACTCTAAATGCTCATTTATAACCCATAGACTCCGCTTTATCGTCTGTTTTTGCCTCGTCTTGCCTTCGCTCGTGACGTCGTATGTTGTGGCGTTGGAATTTTATTTCTAAGAGAGAATACATCCGTACTGTTTGCGACATTTTTGTAGAAAAAAATAATTTCTTTTTGTTTCAGTTGACAGGTTGTTGAAACGATTGTTTCATATGTACTAATCAAGTGGAGGACATATGAAACATTTCATGGTACTAGATCCCTTTCTTACATTGGATTCAACATCGAGCCCAACGGCTCGGAATCAGTCGTCATCAGTGGATGCTTCTTTGCCGTTAAGCGGTTTGCGTCTGGCAGTGAAAGACTTGTTTCATATGGCAGGATTGCCGACTTCCGCGGGTAATCCAACTTGGCTTGCCACTCATCCTATCCCAACAAAAACGGCTTCCAGTGTTAGCGCTTTGCTAAAAGAAGGGGCTATTTTTTGTGGCAAAACCATTACCGATGAGTTGGCTTACAGTCTAAACGGACAAAATATTCATTATGGAACACCCTCAAACCCGGTGACACCGAATCGTCTCCCAGGCGGGTCGTCATCGGGTTCGGCGGTGGCCGTGTCATCCGGTCTTGCTGACATTGGTTTAGGCACCGATACGGGCGGGTCGATTCGTGTGCCAGCCAGTTACAACGGATTATTCGGATTGCGCCCTACTCATGGTGTGATACCTGTTGATAACATGGTTGCTTTAGCACCGTCTTTTGATACGGTGGGTTGGCTCACTAAAGATCTCAACACTTTAGAAAAAACTGCCAGCGTGCTGCTGAAAAGTAAGCCTCCTAAAAAATTCACTAACGTCTTGATTGCGAAAAACTTAATAGATCAAGTCGCTCATGTTAAAGAGTTAAAAGCACAGCTGCAGACATGGTGTGAACAAAAGCGTTTTCCAAAAGATTCATCTTTGGTAATAGATACCAAAGCGTGGAAAACGGGCGAGACATTTCGTACCTTACAGGGCGCCGAAATTTGGCGCGAACATGGTAAGTGGATCAAAAATTTGCATCGTTCTGACCGTCTGTCAGAGGAGGAAAAACACTCTGTTTTTGCGCCAGATATCCAGTTGCGCTTTGAATGGTGCCAAACGATTTCTTCTGCCGATGTGCTGGCCGCGGAACAACAAAGACAGCGTTTTAGTGATTGGCTCGAAAATGAAATCGAAGGCTCGGTGCTTATTATCCCGACCACACCGGGTTTAGCGCCATTATTTGATGCGCCAGACGACGAACTCGCCGCCTATCGAAATCAGTTAATGGACATTACCGCCATAGCAGGGTTAGCAGGGCTTCCACAGTTGCATTTGCCGGTTTGTACCTTACATGGCGCGCCGTGTGGCTTGTCTTTGGTGGGGGGGAAAGGCACCGATTTGGCGCTGATTGAATTCGCAAAAACCTTAATGGAGTAGTTTTTCGTGAGCATTTTTCAAGAAAATATTGCAGTGAAAAAGAACGATATTGCGTTTACCGCACCGCACTTTAAAGCCACAGAAACAGGGCGAAAAATCCTTGAGCAAGGTGGCACGGCAATCGAAGCCATGGTGGCGGCCGCGGCGACGATTGCTGTGGTGTATCCGCACATGAATGGCTTGGGTGGTGACGGTTTTTGGTTGATCAGCGAACCGGGTAAAACGCCCATTGGCATAGACGCGTCTGGCAAAGCCGCTGAATTAGCCACGCTGGAATTTTATTGTGGCCACGACAGTATTCCAGTACGAGGCGGCAAAGCAGCTTTGACTATGGCGGGTGCTGTTGCTGGCTGGCAAGAGGCCTTGGCCGTCAGCCAAGCTTGGCAAGCCGTCTCCAACGCACAAAATATGCCCTTAACGAGCTTGTTGGAAGACGCTATTCAGTTAGCAAAAAACGGCAGTGATGTGACAAAAACCTATGTCGATGCCAGCAAGAAAACCTTTGCCGATTTGGTCAGTGTTCAGGGCTTTGCTTCGACATTTTTAAAGCAGGGCAGCCTGTATGAACAAGGCAATACGTTGACCTTGCCAGTACTGGCACAAACGCTGGAACAACTTGCTGAAAAGGGGTTAAACGATTTTTATCAGGGCGATATTGCCACACGATTGGCGAAAGATTTAGCGAAGTCAGGCTCGCCGATTCGATTGGCAGACTTTAAATCCTATCAAGCAAAACGGGTGACACCTTTGCAGGTAAAAACCAGCGTAGGCTCTCTGTATAACTTGCCTGCGCCGACACAAGGCATCGCGTCTTTGTTGATTTTGGCTTTGTATGACAAGTTATACACACAAGGCAAAAGCGTCACAGACATGGCGCATTTGTTGATTGAATGCACCAAACAAGCCTTTATTGCCCGTAATGAATATGTGACGGACGAATCGCGTTTGGCAATGGATTTAGCGTCTTTGTTGGAAGAAGAACCGCTAGAAAAAATGTGTCACGAGATCTCGTTGGAACGGGCACAAGTTTGGCCACATCACGCCAAACAGGGCGACACTATTTGGATGGGCGCGTGTGACAGCGAAGGTCGCATGGTCAGTTACATTCAGAGTTTGTACTGGGAATTTGGCAGTGGTGTCGTCAGTCCTTCCACTGGTATTGTGTGGAACAACCGCGGCTCGTCGTTTTCGTTGCAAAAAGGTTCCTTGCAAGAACTTGGGCCGAATCTTAAGCCTTTTCATACACTAAACCCTGCGTTTGCCGAATTGAACGATGGTCGACGTATGAGCTACGGCACCATGGGGGGCGAAGGTCAGCCACAAACTCAAGCGGCGCTGTTTAGTCGTTATGTTTATCATCAACTGCCGTTAGACCAAGCCATCAGCGAGGGCCGTTGGCTGCTCGGTCGGACTTGGGGCGATGTCAGTCATAATTTGAAAATCGAACGTGACTTTGCCGATATCGCGGCCGAGGAACTGGTGAAACGCGGTCACGATTTGGTGATCGTTGATTCGTGTAATGAATTAATGGGGCACGCGGGGGCAGTGGTGCTTCATCAGGATGGACATACCGATGCCGCAACGGACCCGCGCAGTGATGGTTTGGCCATCGTTAGCCGTTTTCATTAGCTGTACTTTGTATTTCGTCATACTTTTATCCAGTAACACTTTTAGTTAGTAATCATTGTATTTAGGAGCAAACAGAAAGATGTCATTCATAATGGAAAACTATTCCATGATTCTCGCCATGATGGCCACGGGTGTGGTGGGCGGGATTTTAGCCGGTCTATTAGGTGTTGGCGGTGGCATTGTCATCGTGCCTGTGCTGTTTTTCTTGTACCAAGGTTTAGGTGTGAGTGCGGATACGGCGATGTTGGTGGCGACAGCTACGTCATTGGCCACCATAGTGCCTACGTCAATCAGCTCCATTCGCTCTCATAAAGCCAAAGGCAATGTGGATTTCGACTTATTGAAGCGCTGGGGATTCTTTGTCTTTTTAGGCGTGATGATTGGCAGCTTTGTGGTGACTCGCGTGGATGGCGAATGGTTGACCTTACTGTTCGGTATTATTGCCACCTTGTCTGCGCTAAATATGTTGTTGGGCAAAAAAGACAGCATGTTCAAGTCTTTACCAGGTAATGCTGGGCAAGGTGTGATGGCAACTTGTGTGGGTTTTTTCAGTTCCATGGTGGGTATTGGTGGCGGTACGTTAACCGTTCCTATGCTGACTTTCTGTAATTATCCAGCGCACCGTGCCGTTGGCACCGCCGCTGCCGTCGGTTTGATCATTTCCTTACCTGCGGCGCTGACCATGTTGATTTTTGGACAAAGCCCAGAAGATTCCCCTTACGGAACCGTGGGATTGGTTAACTTAATTGGTGCGGCCTGCATTATTCCATTAACAGTATTGTTTGCCCCTGTGGGGGCCGGATTGGCCCAACGATTAGACGCGGCCAAGTTGAAGAAAGTCTTCGCGATTGTGTTGATTTTCACTGGCGTAAAAATGCTTTATCAAGTGTTAGGTTAGGAGATTACTCATGCAGCCGCTTTCTTTTCCACCCAGATTATTAATGGGCCCAGGCCCGATTAATTGCTACCCACGCGTGTTGTCGGCCATGTCGACTCAGTTAGTGGGGCAATATGATCCCACCATGACCAGCTACATGAACGAAGTCATGGAATTGTATCGTCGTGTTTTTAATACGCAGAATCAGCAAACTTTTTTAATCGATGGTACCTCTCGTGCGGGTATCGAAGCCGCTTTGGTGTCTTGTTTAGAACCGGGCGATAAAGTGCTGATTCCTATCTTTGGTCGCTTTGGACACTTGTTGGCTGAAATTGCCGAACGTGCCGATGCCGAGGTTCACACTATCGAAGTGCCTTGGGGTGACGTGTTTGATCCGCAGCAAATTGAAGACGCGATCAAAAAAGTGCGGCCAAAATTATTAGCGATTGTACAAGGCGACACATCAACCACCATGTTCCAGCCATTGGAAGAGCTCGGCGAGATTTGTCGCGCTCACGATGTGTTGTTTTACACCGATGCCACAGCGTCTATTGGTGGTAATCCGTTGGAAGTAGATGCGTGGAAAATCGACGCGGTGACAGTGGGTTTGCAAAAATGTCTCGGTGGCCCATCAGGCAGCGCACCGATTACCTTGAGTGACCGCTTTGTGTCTTGCGTACGCAAACGTGCCCATGTGGAAGCGGGCATTCGTGATGCCCATCATCAAGGATCATCTGGTCTACGCATTCGCTCTAACTATTTTGATCTACCTATGATTATGGATTACTGGGGGGAAGAGCGTCTGAACCACCATACGGAAGCCGCCACCATGTTGTTTGGCTCCCGTGAGTGTGCAATCCAATTACTGAGCGAAGGTCAGGATGCGGTGATTCAGCGTCATCAGTTAGCAGGTGATGCCATGTTAAAAGGTGTACAGGCGATGGGCTTGCAGCCGTTTGGTAATCTCAAACACAAGATGAGCAACGTGGTGGGGATTCACATTCCAGAGCAAGTGAATGGTGAGCAAGTTCGCCATGATTTGCTGAACATCTTTAACATCGAAATCGGCACCAGCTTTGGCCCATTAAAAGGCAAGGTATGGCGCATTGGTACTATGGGCTACAACGCTCGCCAAGATGCGGTATTGCATACTTTGCAGTCACTGGAAACCGTACTGCGTCGTGCTGGTTTTGCGTTACCTTCAGGTGACGCGGTAGACGCAGCCATGTCGGTTTACGCAGGAGAAAAATAATGACAGATTACGGCAAACTCGCTCAGTTGGTCATGGACCGCTGTGACGAACTTGGCAAAATCAGTCAAAGCGACGATTGCCTAGATCGTCGTTATCTCACCAAAGAACACAAACAAGCCAATGGACTGGTGGGCGGCTGGATGCAAGAAGCAGGTATGCACACTTGGCAGGACGAAGCCGGTAACCTTTGGGGACGCTGGCAAGCCGCAGACCCAGAGGCTCCGCGTTTTATCATGGGCAGTCATTTGGATACCGTGCCAAATGGCGGCCAATACGATGGCATGTTAGGCGTGATCACGCCGGTGACCTTGATCGCGGCGATGAACGAAGCGGGTATTCGTCTGCCGTTTCACCTTGATGTGGTGGGCTTTGGTGACGAAGAAGGCACGCGTTTTAGCTCAACCTTGCTTGGCAGTCGCGCGTTGACCGGTCAATGGCCAGCGAGCTGGGCGGATTTAAAAGACAGTGATGGCATTAGCTTGTCGCAAGCCCTTAACGACTTTGGTTCGGATTTTGCGAGCATTCCTAATGCGGCCATCGCTACTGACAATCTATTGGGTTACCTTGAATTGCACATTGAACAAGGTCCCGTATTAGAAGACTTGAATCTGCCGGTTGGCGTGGTAAGCGCCATCGCTGGGGCAAAACGTTTTGAATTTAACGTCACCGGCATGGCGGGACACGCTGGTACTGTGCCGATGAATTTACGCCAAGATGCCCTTTGTGCCAGCAGTGAAATGATATTGGCGATAGAGAAAGTTGCACAGCAGCATGGCATTGTGGCGACGGTAGGCCGTATTCAGAATCGTCCTAATGGTGTGAACGTGATTTCGGGTAACACGGGATTTTCTCTTGATATTCGTAGCGAATTTGATGACAAACGCGATGTGGCTCTGGATGAAATTTTGCAGGAATTAGAGGCCATTGCGGCTCGCCGGAATGTCTGTATTGAACGTAAAGCTACTCATGCTGCCAATGCGGTTCATTGTGACGAAAAACTGCAAAGTAAACTGCGCAACGCCATTGAAGCGCAAAGTATGGCTGTTCATACCTTGTTCTCAGGAGCGGGTCATGATGCCATGGCGATTGCGGATATTTGCCCTGTGGCAATGCTGTTTATGCGTTGCGATAAAGGTATTAGTCATCATCCAGCAGAAGCGATTGATACGCCAGATGTGGCGGTGACCTTGGCGGTGTTGAGCCATGCGATACAGAATTTGGCCTAAAGATTTTGTGGTTAGCTACTCAGCATAATGCCTCGCTCCTTTTGTACTTCACCCAGTATCACGCCTCGCTCCCCGAGCAGGCTCGAAGAATCGCTCTAGCGTGACTCTGGGTTCAGTGAATAGACGTTTAAGAATTGAATAAATCGAAGCAAACTCGTAGGTCAGATGAGACGAGGAACGAGGCGCTTATTGGTAAAAAATAGTGACGGTTGAAGGTGGATGTGACGATTAAAAATGGCACATTATGCCTCGCGCATGATGCCCTACGAAAATAACACACCGAAGCAAACTCGTAGGTCAGATGAGACGAGGAACGAGGCGCTTATTGGTAAAAAATAGTGACGGTTGAAGGTGGATGTGACGATTAAAAATGGCACATTATGCCTCGCGCATGATGCCCTACGAAAATAACACACCGAAGCAAACTCGTAGGTCAGATGAGACGAGGAACGAGGCGCTTATTGGTAAAAAATAGTGACGGTTGAAGGTGGATGTGACGATTAAAAATGGCACATTATGCCTCGCGCATGATGCCCTACGAAAATAACACTTAAAGGGATTGGCCCTTGTTTTAGCTAAAGGATAAATGTATGAAATTTACGCGCATTTTTAACGACGATCAAGGTAAAAGCCATTTTGGTGAGGTAGAGCTGGAAGTTCGAGATGGCGGTCCCATTGGTTTTTTGTCGGAGCGTTTTCCAGCGGGTGAGATGATTTTTCGTGAAACCCCAAGTGACTACGATTTCAAATGGCATCCAGCGCCACAACGTCAGTTTGTGTTTATTATCAAAGGACGTTGTGAGTTCAAGGTGTCGTCTGGTGAAACGCGTCAATTTGGCGCAGGGGATGTGGTCTTGCTAGAAGACACCGAAGGCGAAGGCCATTGCAGTAAGGCGTTGTTTAACGAAGTACGCCACTCGATTTTTGTTACCGTGCCAGATGATGTGGTGTTTTAAACACTGGTGAAACGAATCAAAGGGCGCAATGCCCTTTGCTTATAAGTGAGAGAATAAATAGGTTTGCGATTCTTTTAGTCGCTGATGTATTCCATTGATATGTTTTTCCATTGCCATTTGTAGCTGGACTAATTTCTCAATATCGCTGGGGCTGGTTTGCATCATGGACTGCGCCAATGTATCCAATTGCTCGAATTCGCTAGCCATGCTGACGAAGCTGGACGTATGTCTAAAATCGAATTCGTTATCTGTGCCATTGAAGTACCAATCTGCAACGGCCGTTTCGCGCACGTTCATCATGGTGTCCTTACCGGTAATGACATTGATCAGGCAGCTTGTCTGCCAGTTGTTCAGTTCCAGCAATGATGCGCAAACGTGAGAATATGCCATGGATTTATAGCTCGCTTCCATGAGGCCTTGTGTGCTTTCGGCGGTTTTGTTGAACGAGTGATTGAGGTTTTCACAGGTTTGACTAACGCTTAACGTATTTTCATGCAGCTTTTCGATCTGTTGGCTAACCTTGATTGTGCGATTATCGATGCGGCTCACTAAGGCAGAAATCTGCTCGCTGGAATCCTTAGCTTTGGTTGCCAAGGTTCTCACTTCGTCTGCGACGACTGCAAACCCACGACCATGCTCACCTGCCCGTGCGGCTTCAATAGCGGCATTTAATGCCAATAGGTTGGTTTGTTCCGAGATACTCTGAATAGTATCGGTAAAGCCTTTGATTTCATTGGCAATATCTTTTAGTCCGTTTACATCTTCTAGGCTGAGTTGTGTTTGGCTGGCAATGTTATGTAATGCAGTAGATAGTTGATTAATATCTGCTTTGTTTTTCTCAATGTCCTCGTTACTGCCTTCTGCTGCGCTCATGGGTTCGAATAATAATTCTAAGACCTGATTGATGGCGTCAAAGGCTTGTTGGTTGAGTTTTTTTTGTGGCAAGAAAAAACGTTTATCGAGTTGAGTGGTAGGTGCATTTGACGATGCGTTTCTGAGTGATTCAATGGTTGCGGTCAGCTCAGATACGTCGGTTTCAAGTGCCTGCTTCTCAGCGGTTACTTTAGCTAAATCATTTTCCAAAATTTGGAAACGCTTTTTGTTCAACCACATAGACTGTCCTTTTTAGGAGCGTTGAGAATGAATAATTTATTCAGCAAAAAATACCAATTGTAAAAAACAACGCCGTTTAGGGCGGCGTTGGTTGATCATAATGGTGATCTATTTATTTTGAGTCAGGCTCAAATAAGCCTCGCTTCATGAAGAGCTTCACCCATATCGCGCCAATGACACACAGTGCCAGTAATATACCGCCAGTGATGCTGTACACCATTTCGGTCATTTCTGGTGAAGGTGAGTTGTTCAAGGCAACATACAGCATGGCCGCAATACCTAAAATTTGTGGTAATGGATAGAAAGGCGTGCGGTATGGACGAGGATGATTTGGCATACGCTTGCGCAATACGATGACATTGATGTGGGCGACGATGTAAGCCAATAGCCAGCTGGTGGTGGCGGCAATGACTAACGTAATCAATGAATCAATTCCTAAGGCGAAGTAGGGAACAGTGGTTAATCCAGTGATCATGATGATGCCAATCCAAGGTGCATCAAAGCGGTTTTTGGCCTTTAATTGGGGGAAAGCTTGACCTTGTTCTGCCATGCCTTGAAGCATTCTTGGGACGGCAGCCAGAATGGTATTCATCGTGCTACATGTCGCGGCCAATGCCATGATGGTAGCAATAACCAAACCACTCTGGCCAAATACAGCGCTGGCATAATCCAAAAATGGAAGAGGTGCACCAACTAATTCTTCGGTATTTAAGTAAAGGCTCGCCCCATACACAAAGGCGCTGAATATTAAAAAAATCATTAATAAGGACAGATGCATAGCGCGTGGAATGTTTTTTGTTGGAGAGTTAACCTCTTTGATTAGTGGGCAGATAAACTCGACACCGACCATAGTCCATAATGCCAAGCCAACTAGACCAATAAAACTACCATCCATCACGCCACCAAAGCTCCAATCTACCGTCGTTCCGCTTAATTCAGGATGGGGTTCGTTTGCTCCAGTAATGGCTACTGCACCAATGATGATTAAGGCACTGACCAAAATGAACGCTAGCAAGTTTTGAATTCGCGCAAATACGTCAGTACCAATGAGGTTGGTAATGGCGAAAACAAATAGGATGAGTAAGGGTATTACCTTTTCAGGCAGCATTCCTGGAAACAGTTCTCCCAGCATGGCGTCGACCAAAAACATTTCCACTGGCAGCGCAAGTACGGCTACGACAACGTAGCCTGCAAACACTGAAACGATAGCAGGGAAGTGTCCGATGGCTTTTTGAGTATAGGTTGCTAATGTTCCTTCCTCTGGAAACATCAATGATAACTCAGCGAAGCTCATGGCGTTAAATTGAGCCAGAATGAGTGCTGTAACCATAGCGGCAATAAAACTCATGCCACCAATTCCTATGCCTTGCAGAGCCGATATCATCGCACCTTGCACAATGACTAAGCCGATACAAATTGCCATCATGGTTGGCAATCTCATTTTTGATTTTTTGGAATTTGTCGCTGATAAGTCAGCTGTCGTTATCGTTCCTGAACTTGTGATACTGCTCATTTTTTTGTTCCTTTTGTTAATAGGGAACCATCTTGTAGACGTTAGAACCGATCGAATCGATAGGGACTTGGGTCAACGATGGGGGGGACATTCGAAACAATATCTGCAGCAAGTTGCCCTGCTGCAGGACCGGTACCAAAACCATGACCAGAAAAGCCAGTGGCTACTGTCAGTCCAGGTATTGTGTTGATACGGTCGATCACCGGCGTTGAGTCCGGTGTGATATCAATTAAACCTGCCCACGATTCTTCTATTTTTGTATTTTTAAACATGGGCCAGGCACTGATGGTGTTATTCATAGCATCGTTAAGGAGGCCATGATTAACCTGCGGTTCGCACACGCGAACGTGTTCGAATGGGGTTTTGCTATTGGCATGCCAGGATCTGGGCATGGCTAAGTCACGAAGGAAGGTGCCGTTCAGAGCAATATTCAACGAGTCTTTACCATGCTTTAGTTGGTCTCTAAACTTTAGACCGATTTTTAGGTGATCTAGGGTGATTGGCGCATCCACTTTGCCGCGCTGCATGATGATAAAACCACCATCTTTGTGTTTGCGGAATGAAAAGTCTGGGCCGCCAACAGCGATTTCAGTTGGGCCTTCGACAGGCGCGGTTCTTAATACGGACGCAATGACGGGTAGGGTCGGCAAGGACACACCAAGGTTTCCGAGAAAACGGCGCGACCATGCACCTCCCGCGAGCAAGACTTGCTCACAGCGAATTTCCCCTTTTTCGGTGACCACTGCGCTGATTTTCCCCGCTGTGGTTGATAATGTTCGCACGGCACATTGCTGAACGATAATGGCGCCTTTTTTTATGGCTGCTTTGGCGATTGCACTGGTGGCAATTGTGGGCTCTGCGCGTCCATCTGAAGGCGTATAAATAGCCCCCACCCATTTCCCTTGACCATGTGGAACATGTTTGTCGATTTCTTTCGGGCTAAGGAGTTGTGAGCCTAGATCAAGCGGTTGAACTGACTTTGACCATGCTTCGTAAAGAGCCATTTGCTCGTCTGTTTTGGCTAAAAACATAATGCCGGATTGTTTATAACCAACTGACTGTCCAATCCGCTCTGGCATTTCAGCCCACAGACGGTCTGCAGCCTGTGCCAGTGGTACATCATTGGCGTGGCGGCTGGTTTTACGGATCCAACCTAGGTTGCGAGATGATTGCTCACCCGCAATGTGGCCTTTTTCTAATAACACGACGGGAATATTTCGTTCTGCTAGCGTCAGTGCCGCCGTGATACCCACAATGCCCCCACCGATAATAACGACGCTGGTTGAGTCCGGTAATTCATTGGTGGTGTGAACGGCATCAAGCATTTTAGTCATGATTTACTTCCTAAAAATCTCATCAAGCCCGATGACAACCATCGGGCCTTTTTCGTTATTTCGCGGTGTTGGTATGGATTATTTCTACTTCTGCGCTAGATGCGCCACGAAAGGCGGTGACTTCCAGTTCCATTTTGTAGATGGTTGAGCCAAGCGGTGGACAGGTCACTGTGGTCGCAGGATCCACGCCACGAAATTTTTCTCCCACTAACGCCATCACAGTGTGGGTGTCTTCTGGGTTCTGAATAAAAACACGTGACATCACCACGTCTTTTAAACTCGCGCCGACGGTTTTCAGAGCGGCTTCGACATTGTGGAAGACTTGGTGTGTTTGCTCTAGCAGGTCTTCTGGGATTTCTTTGGTATCAGGGTTCCGTCCTGCGGTATTGGAAACAAAGATCCAATTGTCGACGCACACCAGACGAGAGTAGCTGCTGATTTCTTCGAGTTTTGAGCCGGTTTTTACTTTGATGATTTTTGTCATATTTGTCTTTTAAACCTGTGTCCAAAGGAAAAATTAGTGAAGGTGTTATCTCAGTACTGGGGTTTCCCAAAGATTTAATTTCACGCCAATCTTTTGTTCGACCGCATTGCGATACACCTTGGTTGCCCATGCCACGTCTTCTACTGGCATGCCGCCCACTGACATGATGATTATCTCTTCATCATTTATGCGGCCAGGAGCATCACCTGCGGTGATTTTTCCGATGTCTTCTAGATCATCTAATGTGATTTTGCCTTCGGCGATCATGTCCATGAATCGTACGCCCGGCAGAGGGATATGGTTGTGGGCAGGCTTTGGCACTTCTTCGTACCAAGCTTGGTAAAGACCTGTGTTGTCGAGCACTTTGCGCACATCATTTTGTTCCATGCCATCGTCTAGGCTGCAGTAAGCCGGCATAACAAGGAAAGTGCCCGGTTTCACCCACTCGCGTTTCACTATAGGGTAAGTTGACGGGTCACCGGTTACGCCAGAGTTGCAGTAGGTGACGATGTCAGAGCCGCGTACGACGTCTTCTAAGGTGTCGACAACCTGAACATGGGTGATTTGTGGGAAGGTCTCATTGACCCATTCAATAAAGACATCGAGGCTTTTTTGTCCGCGGCCTTTCACTTTGATCGTATCGATTTCAGGGCAAACTGCCATAAAGGCTGCAACCGCCGTTTTACCCATGACACCTGGTCCAAGTAGACCGATGACTTTAGCGTCTTTACGAGCAAGATAACGTGCACCCACACCCGGAACCGCACCAGTACGGTAGGCAGAAAGTAGGTTGGCTGACATATACGCCATTGGAGCGCCGGTATCTGTGTCGCTTAAGGTGAACATGAGGATTGAACGTGGCAAGCCTTTTTCTCGGTTCGCAATATTTGATCCATACCATTTCACACCAGACGTTTGAAAGCTTCCTCCAAGGTAAGCAGGCATCGCCATCAAGCGACGGTCTGCGGTGGGTTTGGGCATGGTAGGAAAAGGTGATTCATCTGGGAAGGTGATCATAGCACCGTGGGAATCGCTGTTTGGTCCTGCCATACGGTAGTCACCGGTGTACAACAGGGTGAACATCTCATCCATGGTGTCTACGCACTGGGACATATTCATTACACCCGCTTTAATCATGTCTTGTTCAGAGAGATAGATAAAATCAATAGTCGTGTTTTCGGTCGTCGTTACAGACATAACATCACCTTAAAAAGTTGGAAAAATTGTGTGTTTCCGTGCTTTGCTCGAGTTGTTGTTTCGCTGATGGAGAGCCTTCTTGGGCAGCGGATGATTTTGATCCTAGAGGCTTGTTTTTTTCCCGTATTGAACTTTTGCGACACGATGAAATAGATATTTATCACCATAGAATTGGCATCTGGTTTGCAAAATTAAAAGATCATTTTGGTAAGCTGGTGCGGGTCATGTTGAAAGATTCTGTGTACGATCGAGTTTCAGAAATTCACTCCGAACAACCGTGGTTTGTACTGGGTGCAGCTCGGGATTTTTTGCTCTATCACTCTGATATTCCAGAAATTTCTCATTTCTACAGTTTTGAAGCAGATCCATATACTGAACAAGTGTTGGCCATTCCGGATGGGTGTGTGGATATTTTGTTTGACTGTGATGAGTGTCGACCAACAGCGAAAGTGTGCGGTACGACATTAGAAGCGACTAATGCGGAATTTATTCATAACCATCGATATTTTGGGGTGAGATTTGCGCCTGGTTTGACTCCCGATTTCTTACAGGCTTCGGCCAATGAATTGATCGAACATCAGCTCAACCTTTTAGATGTAGCACCTATTGCATCGATCATATTTGAGCAAATCATACGTTGTTCAGTGTTTGCTGATCAGGTCGCTATTTTTGAAAAATTCTATGCAAACCAATGTGCTAGAAAGTCTTCAAAGCTAACTTTGTTTGCGGTGAATGAAATCTTTGTTCATAAAGGAAATATACAAATTCAGGATTTAGCCGAATCAACGGGTTGCAGTACACGCACCATTCAGCGTCAGTTCCTTGCGGATATGGGCATGTCACCAAAAGCCTTTAGCCGAATAATTCGTTGTCAATCTGCGGTCTATGATCTTAATCACAGCAAAAATGTGACATTTGCTGATTTGGCCTTTGATCTTGGTTTCAGTGATCAATCGCATTTTCTAAGAGAGTTTAAGAAACTTGTCAGTGTGACGCCATTGGACTATTTGCATCGAGTGAAGCAAGAGGCTTACGTCGCGCGATTGCGCTATTTTTGAGCCAAGTTGGTCTATTTTTCATGGTATTGCACCCAAGCTGTGCAGTATCTCTCTCGCTATATCTACGCTTTTTTAAACCTTATCCTCTTTTTTATCTTGTACTCATCATTTTTTGTCGGATTCAGGAGATGATTTGCCCCATTTTAAACAAGAGTAATGTTTGTGAGGATGATAATTGTTATTATAACGTTTTGTTAAAATAACAATGAAGGAAGTTCCTCAAGATGCAGGTAAATCGAATAAAACGTTGGGTGTTGATGCTGGCGATGTGTGTATTGGTTGCCGTGCCTGTGACTCCGGTCATGGCGTCAGAAACAAAGACGATTATTCATGCGATGGGCAGCACTGAGGTGCCCAAAAAAGTCTTACGTGTGGTGACCTTGTTTCAAGGGGCAACCGATTCTGTGGTGGCGTTGGGTGTAACGCCTGTTGGTGTGGTGGATTCTTGGGCGCAGCTGCCAACGTATGACTATTTGCGAGAGGTTTTAGCGAATGTTGCTCATGTTGGGTTAGAAACTCAACCTAACCTTGAAGCCATTATGGCGTTGAAGCCGGATGTGATCATTGGTACGAAATCGCGTCATGAAAAAATTTATCGTCAATTGTCACAGATCGCGCCTACTGTGATGACTGAAAATGTCTATGACTTTAAAACAACGTTGGATTTAACCGCTGAGGCGCTTAATAAACAAGAGAAAGGCCAGCAGCTTTGGCGCGCTTTTCAGCAACGCATTACGGCCTTTCGCAAGGCGATTAAACAACACGAAGCAAAGTGGCCTTTGACGGCGGCGGTATTAAACGTTCGCGCCGACCATTTGCGTCTGTATTTGAAGCAAAGTTTTTCTGGTGTGGTGCTAAAGGAGATTGGTTTTCAATTTCCATTGCCGAAAGAAAATGGTTGGGGCGTTAAGCTGAAAACGAAGGAAGCCTTGCCAAGTGTGAACGCAGACGTGTTCTTTATTATCCTGCAGTCCGATGACGCGGCGGTGAGGCAAAATTACGATGCCTGGCGCGCGCATCCGTTGTGGCAAATGCTAACAGCGCCTAAAAATAAGCAAGTGTATGAAGTGGATAATGTGGCTTGGTTGTTGTCTGGTGGGATTCTGGGGGCGGAACAAATCCTTGATCAGCTGTATCACATGTATCAATTTCCTCAGACTGAGCGCTAGAGCTTATGCGCTTACACAGCCGTCGCACTTTTCAATTCAGTTTTCTTGCTCTGTCTCTTTTGTGCTTGCTGCTCGCTTTGTTGGGGAGCATTGCCTATGGGCAATATGCCATTTCAGCGAAATCGATTTGGACGGCGTTTTGGGCATTTGATCCTCAGTCGATTGATCACGTTATTATCCGTACCACGCGTTTGTCTCGTGCTCTTGTTGCTTGTTTGGTTGGCTCAGCGTTGGCGGTGGCGGGTGTGTTAATGCAAGCCTTAACACGTAATCCGTTGGCGTCACCGTCTATTTTCGGCGTCAACGCGGGCGCTGTGTTTGCCATTGTGTTGTTCTCGACCTTCTTTTCCGTGACTTCCTTGAATACGTTTTTGTGGCTAGCGTTTTTGGGCGCGAGCGTAGCGGGAGCATTGGTGTATGGGTTGGGCAGTTTAGGCAAAGACGGATTGTCTCCGGTTCGTATTGTGCTGTCTGGTGCGGCGATCTCGGCGCTGTTTATGGCTTTTACTCAAGGCATATTGGTGATTGGTCAAGAAGGCTTAGACAGTGTGTTGTTTTGGGTAGCCGGATCCGTATCTGGTCGTGATGTGTCTATGGTAGTGCCGTTAGCGCCCGCTTTTGTTGTCGGTATGGTGTTGGCGATACTGGCCGCGCCCCAGATTAATATTTTGCTGTCTGGCGATGATGTTGCTAAGGGGTTAGGGCAGAACACACTGCTTATTAAAGTGGTGTTGAGTTTGCTGATTATTGGCTTGGCGGGTGGCTCTGTTGCGCTGGGCGGCAGTATTGGCTTTATTGGTTTGATGGTGCCCCATATGGTGCGTTCCGTGGTGGGTTATGACCATAAATGGCTGATTCCATTAAGCGCTTTGTGGGGCGCTATTTTGTTGTTGTGTGCGGATGTGATCAGTCGCTTTGTGATTATGCCAGAAGAGGTGCCGATTGGTGTCACAACGGCGATTTTAGGTGCGCCTTTCTTTATTTATTTGGCACGTAAAGGAGGCAAGCGTGAGTAAGTCTTTTAGCGTTCGTCACCGTTTATTTTCCTTTTCGACCCCCGTTCGTTCTTTGTGGTCGATGCTGGCTCTCTTGGTTTGTTTTCTTGCCGTGATGGTTTTTTCCCTGTGTTTAGGCGAAGAGCCGATTACGTTGCTGGATGTGTTTCGGTCACTGCTTGGGCAGGCGGATCAAGGCACACAATTTGTCGTGGAAACCTTGCGTTTGCCAAGGGCTTTGATGGCGGCCATGGTGGGCGCGGCGTTGGCATCGTCTGGGTTGGTGCTGCAATCCATGATACGCAACCCATTGGCCTCTCCAGATATTATTGGTATTACGGGCGGGGCTTCCGCTGCCGCTGTGTGTTTTCTGTCTTTTTTTGCGACCGCAATGGGGATGGTTTGGTTGCCTGTATTTGCCATTATGGGGGCTTTTTTGGCGGCATTGTTGATCTATGCGCTCGCTTGGAACCATGGTGTAACCCCGATGCGGCTGGTATTGATCGGTATTGGTATTTCCTCGGCAATGGGGGCGGTGACGACCTTTGTGATAGCCGCGAGTCCGCTTTCGACCAGCATTACGGCGTATATCTGGCTGACAGGCAGTGTGTATGGCGCGAGTTGGGTTGAGGTAAACGCGTTATTACCTTGGTTGTTGGTTTCATGGCCTTTGGCGTTTTATTTAGCACGTCGCGTGAATACGCAAGAACTCGGTGATCAACTGGCGACGGGGTTGGGTGTATCCGTACAGCGTTTGCGTCTGGTGTTGCTATTTTTGAGTGTGATTATGGCGGCGCCCGCGATTGCTTATGCCGGAGCAGTGGGCTTTGTCGGTTTGATCGCACCGCATATTGCTCGTCGTCTTGTGGCGCGCAGTTTTGCGCTTTTATTGCCAACTTCTGCATTGGTGGGCGCATGTTTGGTGATGCTGGCGGATTTATGTGGGCGGCTGTTGTTTCAGCCGTTGGATGTTCCCGCAGGTGTGTTTGTGTCGGCGATTGGTGCGCCATTCTTTATTTATTTGCTCTATCGACAGCGTTTTTAAGTCGATTAGCCATATTGGGGTTTTGAATCATGAGCTTGTCTGAAGAGGCTTTAGTAGACCGTCATTTAGGAAACAGTCATTTAGGAAATAGTAACCCATTAGAAAGTGTCGCGCTGTCACTGGGTTATGAGAAAAAAACCATTATCCAGTCGTTGGATTTGGTGATTGAGCCTAAGCAAATTACCGTGTTGGTCGGCGGCAATGGTTGTGGTAAATCTACCTTGCTTAAGTCATTTGCGCGGTTATTAAAGCCGTCTTCAGGGCATATCCTTTTAAATGGTGCCGATATTCATTCATTGTCTGGAAAAGACGTGGCTCGGAAACTGGCTATTCTTCCTCAAGGGCCTGTTGCGCCAGAAGGGTTAACGGTGGAACAGTTGGTTCGCCAAGGTCGTTATCCTCATCAAAATTGGCTGCAAAGTTGGACGGAAGACGATGAGCGTTTAGTGCGTAAAGCCTTGCAAGACACCAATATGACTGAGTTTGCCAATCGCTCGATTGATGCTTTGTCTGGTGGTCAAAGACAGCGCGCTTGGATCGCCATGGCGCTGGCGCAGAATACCGATATTTTGTTACTAGACGAGCCGACAACTTACCTGGACTTAACTCATCAGATAGAGATTCTCGACTTATTATTTGAGTTAAATATTACACAGAAAACGACCATCTTAATGGTGTTGCATGATTTGAATCTGGCGGCTCGTTACGCCCATAAAATGATTGCCATTAAAGATGGCACGGTTTTTTGCCAAGGCGCCCCCGAGGCGATTTTAAATCATGATATGGTAAAAGCCGTGTTTGATATGGAATGCCATATTGGTGCCGATCCGCTGTTTGGTACGCCAATGTGTATCCCTTATGGGAAAGGGCGCAAGCTCGACTCTCAGGCAGCTAAGCATGTTTAAACAAGACAATAAGCATGAGCTTCTTACTGAAGAGTGGGAAGTGTTGGCCGCATTCGGACTTAAGGCTTACCAAGCGGATGAGCCACTTGCCATCGACTCTAGCAAGTTGTTGAATGATGAATTGTGCTTGGAAACGCTACACAGAATCATGCCGGAACTCGGTGCGCCGAACCTGAAAGTAACAGCATCATTGGTGATTAAGCGTGTGGCGTTTCTTACGTTGGCACCTGTCTTATACGCCATGTCTGGGTTTGATAAAGGCCTTGATGCTTCAATAGAAAACAGTGTCTTTGAATATCCGCTCGAAAGCCGCATATGGCAATCCAAGATGCCATTAAAAGACACATCGGTATCAGTGTTAGAATGTTCGGATAAAGAAGGCCGAGAAGCTTGGCGAAACGAGATTCTAGGTAAGGTGTTTACTGGACATCTAACCTTGTTGGTTGAGCAATTTTACCACTTAACAAAAGTGTCGCGGCGCGTTCTCTGGGAAAACATCGCTGTGCGGGTTTTTAGCATTTACGAGCAGCGTATTCTTACCAATATTGCTGAAGAAAAAAGAGCGACAGCGGAAGCAGATTATGCGTATTTGCTTGATAAAAATACGACGCAATTGTTTGGCTTAAATGAAAACCCGCTGACGGTGTTTTATCGAGACAAGCAGTTAACGGCACTATCGGAAACCCCTGTTCGTGTTAGACGTACCTGTTGTTTTTACTACCAAGCCACTGAGCCGCCAGTGTATTGTGGTTCTTGTCCTTTGCCTTTGAAGAAAAAGAAAACAACCCCACTTTAATCCTCCCCTTGAAGATAAGGGGAGGAGGCTGTTCTCGTTCTTAGGGGGTTAAAAATCCAAACCATAAGCCAGTGTCAGGGTACGACCACGGCCTTTAAAGTAGAAGCTGTCATTGGCAAAAGCGGCTTGTGAATAGTAAGTGAAGTAGTCTTCGTTGAACAAGTTAGCGATAGATACACTCATTTTCCCCACAGGAAGTTTATAACCAACGGATGCATCGACTAGGGTGTAGCTATCGAAGTCTAATTTGTCATTATCAAAACTACGGCTGAAGGCATGATTTACTTGCAATAAAGAAGACAGTTTCTCACTCCAACGAGCATTCCATGATGTGACTAGGCGGTTAGGTGGAATATCGGCACCGGTTAGCTTGGTATCTACTTTTCCATCACCATCCATATCAGACTTGCCTTGGATGTAAGAGTAGCTAGCTTGTAACTTGTGTTCTTTATTTAGTTGTACCCCTAAAGACGCTTCGGCGCCTTGAATCTCTTTCTTTTCGCGTTTTACAACATAGAGTCCATCTTCTTCAGCGATACGGCTACCTAAATCTGAATTGGATTCATAATAGCTTAATTCGAAATCGTATGGATGGCGGTTTACACGAAAGCCCACTTCATAGTTATCGGTTACGATAGGTGATAGATCAATCAACGTTTCAATATTTTGATTAGTTGTCTTAACATCACGAAGCACGCGTCCAACGTCAGGCATACCAAAGCCTTGCGAATAGTTAGCGAATACACTGACAGCAGGTGTGATCTTAAAAACAGCGCCTGCATTGTAGACTGTTTCATGGAAACTTGGGCTCCCGCCATTGACTGTTACACCGTTTTTAGCGGCCACTGTCTGGTAAGTATCTACGTCTAATTTAGCGTGTTCATAACGAGCACCGGCTTGCAGAATTAAGCGCTCAATTGGTTTGTATTCAAATTGAATGAATGGCGCGTAGTTGGTGTATTCCGCTTCTGGAACATAGGTGCGATTTGTTAAGACTAAGGTCTGGCTAGTGGTATCTTGTAGTAAATCTAAGCCTGTCGTGATGCTTAAGTCGTTATCTAACAAATCATCTTTGGTCAGGCTAAATTTCGCGCCGATTTTTTCAGACTGATTTTGACTTTGATCATAAAGCGTACCAACGGGTGCGATGCTGATGTCTTGAAAGCTTCCTGAATTTGTCGCGCCATAACGACCTTCAAAGTCTTGGTGGAAGATTTGCGCTTTCAATTCCATGCCATCAAGGTCGCTGTCAGTGTAGAAAAGACTGGTTGTTTGCACGTCGTTATAAGGAGCCACGCCGTTTGGTGGTGTGCCTTTGATAGAGCTGGTGGCAACACCATTATCTCTGTCACCATCCACTCCGGTAAAGTTCATACGTCCTTTCATTTGGTACTTATTAACTTCTAGTTCCAGCCTCTGATCGTCCCCTAACCAGTAGCCTAATTTGACAAAAGCGTCATAGCTTTTTGAATCCATTATGTCGCCACGAACGGTTGCCGCCCCAACATAGTTACCATCGGCATCGAGGTACATGCCTTGTACTTCGTTAGTTAGACCGACAAGGTAATCGAAATCGCCTTGTGAGCCTTCTGCTTGGTAACCAATTTTATATGAAAGAGTATCGCTGCTTATGTCATCTGTCGGTGTTGTCAATTGCACGTCCATATGCTGTTTTAAATCGTTTGAACGTGTTGATTTGGTGATGAAGTTAATAATGCCGCCAGTTGCCCCTAAACCGTGAACCGCAGTTGCGCCATGGATAACTTCTATACGGTCAACCATAGATAAGTCAATGGTGTGGGCAGATCGGCTACCTTCTCGAATAGGGTTAGATTGCGGTACGCCGTCGACCATGTATAAAACAGAACGGCCACGGAAGGTTTGGCTGCTGTTATTTAATTTTTGTGTATTGGGTGAGTAGGCAGGTAGAAGATTAGAAAGCGCTTGGGAGCTATCGGTTGAAATAGACAGTTGCTCTTCAATTTGCTTCCGATTGATCACCGTGATGACCTGAGGACTGTCTTCTTTTTTGGTATTAGAGCGGCTGGTTTGGATAATCAATGTATTTAGATTGATCGCTTGGTTGTCCGCTGTAAGACCTTGGTGGCTCTTTGTTAAGCTGTAAGTGCCGTCTTGATTAGCAATCACCACCAAACCTTTGTTAGAGAGTAACTGCTCAATGAGTTCTATTGGATTGCCGTTACCTGAAATGCCTTCGCTTTTCAGGTTTTGTGTTAAGGCCGGATTAAACGATAGGGCGATATTGTGACGAGCGGAAAATTCAGTAAGTACGCTCCCAAGGTCACCAGCGTCAATGTGTAATGGCTCACGAGTCGTTTGATCTGCGGTATCTTGCGCGACAACAAATGGGCTAAGACTCGCCGCGATGATTAACCCACTACAGGTCAATGTTGTACCGATTGCCTTCTGAAATTGCGTTTTTAGAGCGATTTTTTTACGGGTAGTCACAGCCACCTCCTTCTTTACAATGATGGTGCTTATTAGTGGTTTACTCTGTAAGCCACTTGAAAAGAAAAAAAGTGTCAGCTGAAATAAAAATTATTTCATTTTTTTAGGCGGATTCTATGGTGACCCAATAATGTCCAAGATGACGGTTTATTTGGATCGGATAGGTATGCGATAACATATTGAGAATCATGTTGAGATCTTGGACAGGATACGCTCCAGAGATCGCCATATTGGCAATCGCAGGAGAAACCCGTAATAAGCCGTTATGGTAACGGGAAACCTCTAGAGCAAACTGACTTAATGGCATCTTGTGCACAGCAAGCATTTTGTTTAACCAAGAGGTCGTATTGGATTCGAGTGCTTTTCGAGACAAAAATGTCTGACGTGATAATTCGACTTGGTAACCGGCGCTAATAGCATGGTCTGGCGTAGCTTGTGCCAGTTTAGGCGATGCTTTGACAAGGCCTTCAATCACGCCCAAGCGTGTTAAATCAGGGTACTGACGCACGGTGAAGTTGGCCTCTAAAGGCGATAAAACTGCGTCCCGTGTTGTTACGACAAAAGGGGTCGGCAAGTGAGCATTGGCGGTGGTCGTATTAACTTGGATTTCGCCTTCTCTTAATGACAACAAACGTGTTTGGTGATCAAACGTAATATCAAATGCCGTTGCGGTATTCAGCTTAACTTGGGTTCCATCTGGTAACGTAACTTGCTTTTGCTGGCCTTTCGCGGTGCGATAATCGGCGCTCCATTGTTGATTGTTGACCGCTTTATAACTTCCCCATATTAAGGGGCCAGAGGCTAACAGAAGCGCCAGTTTGCCAATATGCAAACGGCGTGTTGCATCGTCTGGTCGGTTCAGTACCGCGTAAGCTACTTCCTTCGGTAGTGTGTCGACTTTATTGATAAAATGTTGCGCACGCTGCCATGCGCACTGGTTGTCTTTGCTTGATTGTAACCATTGCTGCAGCTGTTCTTGCTCGCTATTCGTGAGCGGTTTTTCTTGTTGTCTGATGAGCCAATCAGCGGCTTCGTGTAGACTTTTTTTCGAGAGCTTATTCAAACACATCGTCTCCCATTAAGATGAGGCATTTTACATAAGCTTGTTTCATGTATCGCTTTACGGTGGCGAGCGAAAGCTGCATTTCATCGGCTATTTGCTGATATTTTTTGCCTTCTATTTGCGACAGCAAAAAGACCTGTTTCACCTGTTCGGGAAGGGCATTAAGCAGCCTGTCTACTTCTTCTAACGTTTGTAAAATAATGAATTCATGTTCAGGTGAAATAACGAAGGACTCAGGCTGTGTGGCTAACAGTTCCAGATACGCCTGCTCTAAGGATCTACGTCTATAGAAATGGCACACAAGGCCTTTGGCGATGGTGGCTAAATAGGCTTTGGGTTCTTTAATGGTGGCGGCATTCTGCTTTGCGTGAACGCGCAAGAAAGTATCCTGAGTCAAATCAGCGGCATCGAATTGGCTGTCTAAACGTTTTCGAATCCATGTGTACAGCCAATTGTGATGATTGGCATATAAAGAGTGCATTACATCATGTTGCACACTGTGGCTCGCATTGTGCGGCATGAAACCGAACCTTATAAAAAAGTAGAAATGATAATTACTATCATTAAAAAGCTTTGCGCTTGCCTTGTCAAGATAGGGTTGTTATGACGGTGATGTTTGCTTTGCAAAGAGAAAGAAAAGCGCCAGGATAAGACTGACTGGCGCTTCTATTTTTGAGTTAGTCCAACGCCAGATCATTTTGGCGGATGATTCTTAATCCAATGATCGGCGATGTCCTCGCGGCGGGCAATCCAGACGTGCTCGTGGGATTGTACGTAATCCAGGAACTTTTTTAATGCCATGAAGCGGCTGGGTTTGCCGAGTGTTCGACAGTGCATACCGATGGACATCATTTTCGGTGCGGTGGCGCCTTCTTCATACAAACAATCAAAGTTGTCTTTCAAGTATTGGAAAAATTCTTCACTATGATTAAAACCGTACGGCGAAGAAAACTTCATGTCGTTGCAGTCGAGCGTGTAAGGCACGATAAGATGCGGTTTGCTGCCGCCCTCTGGCGTATCGACTTTTACCCAATACGGTAGGTCGTCGCCGTAGTTGTCTGAATCGTATTTTAGTTGCGCTTGTTCAGCGACTAAGGCGCGAGTGTTTGGCGAGTCGCGTCCGGTGTACCAGCCAACGGGTTTAACGCCAGTGACTTCTTCGATCAAGGCGAGCGCTTGTTGCATGTGTTCGCGCTCTTGCTCAATCGGCATTTCTTGGTAATGAATCCATTTTAAGCCATGACAGACAATCTCGTGTTGGCCTTCCACAAAGGCTTTTGCCACTTCTGGGTTACGTTGTAATGCGGTGGCAATGGCAAAAATCGTCAGCGGTAAGCCGCGCTTTTCGAATTCGTTGAGGATGCGCCACACACCAGTGCGAGAACCGTATTCGTAAAGGGACTCCATGCTCATGTGACGATCTTTGAAGGGTTGGGCGCCGAATATTTCTGATAAAAAGGTCTCGGCGTGTTCGTCGCCATGTAAGACGCAGTTTTCACCGCCTTCCTCGAAGTTTAAAACAAACTGTAAGGCGACTCGGGCGTTGTTGGGCCATTTTACGTTTGGCAACCCTTGTCGACCGTAACCGGCATAATCGCGTTCTAAATAGTGTTTCATGGTGTGCGTTCCATTTTTTGTTAGATAGTGTGGAAGCCGTTATAAGCTCCAGTGCGCATAGCGCCCAGTAAAGGCTTTGCTAACACGCTGTCCGTATTGACCTTTTTTAGAGGTGTGTAGTCCTAACTGATGCAATGATTCTGCCAGTTTTACCGCGGCGACAACGCCGTCAATGATGGGCACAGGCAGTTCTGCAGATAGCTTTTCCACCAAACTCGACATACCAGCACAGCCCAAGACGATGGCTTCCGCGCCGTCTTGCTCTATCGCGGCTAGGCATTCTGCTTTAAGTAACTGATAGGCCGTAGGGTCGATATTTTCTAAGGCCAAAACGGGAATGTCGGTGGCTCTGACACCGCTGCATTTATGTAAATAACCGTATTTTTGAAGTAAGTGTTCACTCGCTGGTAAGGTTCTGGATAACGTGGTGACGACACCAAAGCGATGGGCAATTAAACTGGCCATTTGAAACCCCGCCTCGGCAATGCCAATGACTGGCGCATCCGCCAATTCTCGCGCGGCGTCTAACGCTGGGTCGCCAAAGCAGGCGATAATGTGAGCATCGACACCTTGTTGTTTGCCTTGTTCGATCAGATCGAGCAGGGCGGCACTGGCAATGACTTCATCAAAAGCGCATTCGATGCTTTTCGGGCCGTGTTCTGGTGTGCAGGCGATAATTTGCGTGCTGTCTAGCGCAACCGTTTGTGCACTTAAGGCCATTGCGTGAGTCATGTCGGCGCTGGTATTGGGGTTAATGAGCTGAATTCGCATGGTGCTCCTAGCGGCCAAAAAGTTTTTGAAAATCAATGTTTTCTTCGGGTTTACTATCAAGGATAAGCGAAGATCTGATGTGTTTAAGGTGATGGCTCATCCAGTGTTGCGCCTTATCTTTGTGCCCTTGATCAAGCAGATCCAGTAGCTCCGAGTGATCTCCACATTCGCAACCGACACTGCCGCGAGTACCGTAAGCGGCGAGAATAAGTGAAGAGCGATAGCAGAGTTGTTGGACAAAGTTCGCCAGTACTTTATTGCCTGCTAGCGTCGCTAATTCATAATGGAAACGAGCGGTGAGCTGGATGGAGTCGGCTAATTGATTGCTTTCTTCTGCGTGTTTTTCTTCCGTGACCATAATACGAAAACGCTCAGAATGTTCCGCATTCCAATGAGTAAGCAGGTCAGGAATGAGTTGTGGCTCAATCAATAGGCGGCTGTCTAGTACTTCTAATGCTTCCGCTTTGCTTGGATGGTTTACCTGTGCGCCTTTGTTTTTTTCAATCACCACAAAGTGTTCCAGAGCAAGCCGTTGCAAGACTTTGCGTATGCCCGTTCGGCTCACACCAAAGGCTTCTGATAATCGGTCTTCTGGTAAACGTGCTCCGGGTGGCAGCTGATGCTCGACAATGGCGTTTAGCATTTGTCGGTAAATGTTTTCGTCATTCGACATAAATCTTCTCTATTTATTGTATACAATAATTAATTGAATCGTCGTTTATAAGACAATATAACACGGCTGTTTGTTTCATACATCCTAAACAAAAAAAGTAATTTTTGTGCACAATCATGGTGACTATTGAGTCGATTTGGCTTTTATTGGTGCGTTTTGTCGCGTTCAAAACCGCGTTTAATTTCATTTGATGCGGTAAATGCTTGGTTTATGTTTTTGGCACATTAATTGTATTTGTGATTGTATACAATTAAAAAGGAACGTAATCATGAAACAAACATTTGAACAAAGCCCTAAGCTGGCAAACAGCGATCTTCTCCCAGAGAAAGAGCAAAAATGGGGCTGGTATAGTATTTTCGCATTTTGGATGTCAGACGTGCACAGCGTGGGTGGCTATGTGTTTGCGGCCAGTTTGTTTGCGTTGGGTCTAAATGGTATTCAGGTATTTATCAGTTTGTTGTTGGGTATCTCAATCGTGTTGTTGTTTGCCAACTTGATGGGGAAACCAGGACAAAAAGCCGGTATTCCTTTTCCTGTGGTAGCGCGCATGTCTTTTGGTGTGTTTGGCGCTAATATTCCCGCCATTATTCGTGGCTTAATCGCCGTGGTTTGGTACGGTATTCAAACCTTTCTGGCGTCTAGCTCCTTCATTATTTTGCTGCTGTACTTCTTCCCAGGCATGGCGTCCCTTGCGGACCAATCTTTTGTCGGCCTTTCTTATCTAGGTTGGATTGGCTTTTCGGCGATGTGGGTCGTGCAAGCGATTGTCTTTATGTTCGGTATGGACATGATACGTAAAGTGATCGATTGGTCTGGCCCGGCTATATATATCGCCATGTTTGCGCTTTGTATTTACATGGTCGATCGTGCCGGTTGGGAAAACATCAGTTTCAGCTTGAGCTCAAACAATCTCACGGGTATGGATGTGTATGCTCAGATGTTTATTGCCATCGCTTTGGTGGCTGGCTACTTCGCGGGACCAACCTTGAACTTCAGTGACTTCTCTCGTTACTGCGGTAGCTACAAAAAATTGAAATTGGGTAACCTATTGGGCTTGCCCGTTAACTTTGTGCTGTTTTCTTTGTTTAGTGTGGTGATTGTATCGGCCTCTATTCCTGTGTTTGGCGAGATGATTACGGATCCTGTAGAAACGGTGAAACGTCTTGATTCTGGTTTTATCACGGTATTGGGCGCACTGACGTTTATCTTTGCCACTGTGGGCATCAATATCGTGGCGAACTTTGTCGCACCTGCGTTTGATTTCTCTAACGTATCGCCACAGAAGATCAGCTTTAAAGCGGGCGGTTTTATTGCCGCGTTTGGTTCTGTGTTGCTAACGCCTTGGAACTTGTTTAATAACCCAGAAGTGATTCACTACACGGTGGATGTTTTGGGCGCGATGATTGGGCCTTTGTATGGCATTATTATTGTCGATTATTTCTTCATCAAAAAAGGCCAAATTGACGTGGCCGCGTTGTACACAGAGTCTCCTAAAGGGGCTTATTGGTATGAAAACGGTGTGAATAAGAAGAGTGTCTATGCTCTGATTATTGCGGGTTTAGTATCTATCTTAGCGACCTTCGTGTTTAGCGCCTTGGCAAACTACGCCATCTTTATTGGTGGCATCGTGGCGGCCTTGTCTTATCGCTACATGATGGAACCAGAGCGTGCTGCTCTGCAAAACATGGCATTGGCTAAGTCGTAAAATCGTTTTACATTAGCGTCAATAGAACCAAAAAGCCCCGCATTCCCTCGGAAAGGAATGTGGGGCTTAGTTTTATTTACTCAGTGAAAAGGCTGTTAAGCCGTTGCAGCAAGGTCGGCTTCCGCCGCCGCCAGCATGTCGAACTCTTCTTCCGGTGTTTTCGCCACAAGGCGATTTTTACTGTACAAGAAGTAGTAAGCGGCGCCGATAGCGAACAAGACCAGCGTGTAGAAAAACGCGCGTGGGTCGTAAGCGTAAACGCCAGTGAGTGCTAACAGAGACAAAACAAAGGCGATGGAGGAGGTGAAAATACCGCCTGGTGTTTTATAAGGACGTTCCATGTTTGGCTGTTTGATGCGAAGCAAAATGTGACTAAGCGCCATCAAAGCATAAGATACGGTTGCGCCAACCACGGCCATTGCCAACATTAGATCGCCTTCGCCCGTCAAAGAAGCAAGAAAGCCTAAAATGCCAGGAACGATCAAAGCACGAGCAGGCACTTTACGTTTGTCTGTTACTGACAAGCTTTGTGGAATGTAACCAGCACGAGACAGAGCAAAGACCAAACGGCTGTAACCGTAGATGATGGAGAAGAAAGACGCGATCAAACCAGCAAGACCGAGAACGTTTACCGCTGTTGCCAAAGAGCTGTGACCCGCAAAATTTAAGGCATCAACCAAAGGCACCGCGCTCTTACCCATCGCGTCGGCACCGGCAGCGCCCGCTAATAAAAACACCACCAAGAGTGCGGTAAACAGTAAGAAGATCATCGCGCCGATAATGCCTTTTGGCACATCTTTCGCTGGGTCTTTGGCTTCTTCTGCGGCTAGAGGCACACCTTCAACCGCCAAGAACAACCACATACCAAATGGCAATGCCGCCCAAATACCATACCAACCCATTGGCATAAATTCAGACGCGCCAGCGGCATCCGTGACTGCCACATCAAATAAACGGCTGCTATCAAAATCGCCAATCAATGCCACTGCTGTCGCTAGAATGGCAATCACGGCCAAGCCGCTGATGACCATCATGACTTTGAGCGCTTCGCCTGCACCGGCTAGGTGAATGCCGATAAAGACAATGTAAAACGCGGCGTAGACCCAAGGTCCATTAAAGCCCAACAGGGCTTCTACCGCAGAACCGATAAATATCACAATGGCGGCAGGCGCCAAAGCGTATTCAATTAACACCGCTAGGCCGGTTAAATAACCGCCAGTAGGCCCCATTGCTTGACGCGCAAAGCTGTAACCGCCGCCCGCCGCAGGGATAGCGGCAGACATTTCTGCCAAGGATAAAACCAAGGTGAAATACATGACCGCCATGAGCGCTGCTGCGATGGCAAACCCACCCCAGCCCGCTTCGGCAATACCAAAGTTCCAGCCTGCGAAGTCACCAGAGATAACGTAAGATACGCCCAAACCCGCGAGCAGAATCCAGCCCGCGGAGCCTCGTTTTAGCTGGCGTTTCGCCAGATATTCTTTATTGATTTGATCAGACATTTTAGTTTCCTTTTGTTCCAGTTGTGCTCTATATGTTGAGTTTTAAACCGTCATTTTTTGCCCTGTGGGCTTATAGTTTTCTTGCTTTTCTGTTTGTACGTCTTCGTGCGTTTTGTTTTTCCTTATCTTTTTTTCTCTTATCTTTTTCCTCGTATTAGGAGATGAGGAAGTTTTTTGACTCCTTTGAGGTGTCTACGATTAAATCATCGTCCGATCTGTCTTTGAGTTTGACGCCAGACAGTTTCAGGGTTCGTGCTTCGTTTAATAGATAAAAGGCTTTGCGTGCCGCTTCTTGATAGACCAAGCCCGCTGGGCGAACGTTGGATATGCAGTTTCTGTAGGCATCGGTATAACCCACTTTTCCGCCCCAAGTGAGATACAAGCCTAAACTGTCTGGCGAGCTCAGCCCCGGACGTTCACCGATTAATACCAAGACACATTTGGCGTTTAGGCGCTCACACACATCGTCACCAATGGCAACGCGGCCTTGTTCAACAAAGCAAACGGGCGCGATGTTCCAGCTTTTGATATAGCCAGACAGGGCTTGTAAAAAGGGCAAGGTATTTTGCTCTACTGCCAGCGACGACAAACCATCCACCACGACAATGGCAAGGTCATAATTCTGCGAGGTGGAGTCTCTGTGTTCGTCCAGTATATTGGCCGAGGCGTCGTCCAATCTGCGGCCATAATCTGGACGCTGTAAATAGGTTGCGCGGTCCGTCGCGCGACTGTGCAAGAGTAGGGGGGCACAGTGCTTTGTCCAATCTTTTGCCCAATCTTGTTCTACTAGCGCTTTGGCTAACGCCTTGCTATCGAGTTGCGTGTGCACGGCATCGATCGCTTGAGCATGGGCCAGCTGAAAAGCCAACAAATGCTTGGTTGGGACGCTGATACCAGAACGGCCCAAACCCACTCGCGCATCGGTAAAGGCATTGAGTTTGCGCCACGGGTTCTCTGTTACTGGCTCTGCATGCGGGTGTGTTGGGAAAGACTTGTCTGAATGAGTGGTCTCTTGGCTCATGGCTTGCCTCCAATCATCTTATGCAGTGATTTATGAAAGGCGTCAGGCACCTGATGATTAAGAACAAATTGCTCGTTGTTTTTGAAAATTTCCATCTTAGCCAACCAAAGGCCGAACTCTGGTGACGGTTTTAACCCTAGCACTCGGCGAGCGTACAAGGCGTCATGAAACGAGGTGGTCTGGTAGTTCAGCATGATGTCGTCGGAACCGGGGATGCCCATCACAAAAGTACAGCCCGCGACACCTAACAGTGTCAGTAAATTATCCATGTCGTTCTGGTCGGCTTCCGCGTGATTGGTGTAGCAAACATCACACCCCATAGGTAAGCCAAGTAGCTTTCCACTGAAGTGGTCTTCTAACCCTGCACGAGTGATTTCTTTGCCGTCGTACAAATATTCAGGGCCGATAAAACCGACCACGGTATTCACCAGTAACGGATTAAACTTACGTGCTACCGCGTAAGCCCGAGCCTCGCAGGTCTGCTGATCTAAACCGTGATTGGCATTGGCGGATAAAGCGCTGCCTTGGCCTGTCTCAAAGTACATGACGTTATTGCCAACCGTGCCGCGATTCAGCGATAAGGCCGCCGCTTGGGCTTCGGCCAGCGTGGCGAGGTTAAAACCAAAACTGTCGTTGGTCGCTTGGGTGCCACCAATCGATTGGAAAACCAAATCCACGGGCGCGCCTTGTTCGATGCATTCAATGGTGTTGGTTACGTGAGTTAAAACGCAGGATTGAGTCGGGATTTCATAATGCTGGATGACTTCGTCCATCATCTTGATCAAGCGTGTGGCTTGCTGCACGTTGTCAGTGGCAGGGTTAATGCCAATCACCGCGTCGCCATTGGCGTAGAGCAAACCGTCCAACATGCTGGCCGCGATGCCGGTTAAATCGTCGGTCGGGTGGTTGGGTTGCAAACGCGTCGACAAATGCCCAGGCAAACCAATGGTGTTACGAAACGCGGTTTTCACATGGCACTTTTTCGCGACCAAGATCAAATCCTGATTGCGCATAATCTTACTGACCGCCGCCGCCATTTCTGGCGTCACACCGGGTCGAATCTTCGTCAGGACCTCGCTGGTGGCTAAATCGCTCAGTAACCAATCACGAAAGCCGCCCACTGTTAGATGAGAAATCACAGAAAAGGCGTTTTTGTCATGATCGTCTAATATTAGTCGGGTAATTTCGTCTTCTTCGTAGGGAACAAGCGCGTGTTCAAGGAAAACTTTAAGCGGTACGTCGGCCAGTGTCATCTGCGCGATGGCGCGTTCTTCGGCGCTTTGAGCCGCAACACCGGCTAAACGATCACCTGAACGCGCGGGCGTGGCCTTGGCCATTAAGTCGGCAAGATCGACAAAGCCGAAGGTACGTTCTCCTACTACGTGGCGAAATTGAAAAGCGGAATGTGGGTTATGCATCATATTTGCTCACGCTTTAGATCGGATATGGACTCAAAAACACCGCCTCAAGAGTAAGAGGCATACATTTTGCAGTCTTTATCTGAGTCTATGTTTCTAGTCCATGGTTTGAGAAATAACATAAGTTAACAGTACGGAAATCCATAAATGGGTGTTATCGAATAATGGCAAGATTTAAAAAATTTATATATTTCAAATGGTTAGGTTTTTAGTTCCTCATATTCCGTAAGAAAAACAAACACAGACAGGTGTGGTTATGTTGAATTTAATGATGGATGCACCAAAACAGGGCTTTCTCTCCAATGTATCGAACGCTGATATATCGAAAGTGAGACTGTCGGAAGCGCACGACGCCGATTTGCACGCCAGTAATTTGACCAACTGGCAGCAAGAGTACGACCAAACCAGCCGTGGCAGTTTTTACGGTCGTATTGTCGAGCTGCCGTTTGATGGTTTGCAGGTGTTTTGTGAACACACCAGCCAAGCCTTACAGCAAAAGTGCGTGGTGTGGCCGAATTCGGTTTGGTTGGGGATTCCGCTTGCCGACCAAGAAGAGAGCCGCATTAATGGTTTAACCATCCATTCAAACAACATTATGTGCCGTCCAGGTGATTGTAATTTTCAGCTATCCACACCGCAGGATTATGATTTATATGGCTTAGTCGTGGATCGTTCAAAGCTGATTAAAATGGCCGCGATTCACGGGGTGGATCTCAATTGGAAAGAACTCACCGAATGTGGCCGTTTGGGCGTACCCGATAAAACCTTAGAGGAAGTGCGCTTTGTACTGGCACGTTTGTTGTCGTTGCAAAACAACACCACACCGCCACGCCTGCAGCAAGACATCGTGATGATGGCCTTGCTTGAAGTACTCAAAGTAGAAACCCCACAGCCCGCCAAAACACAAAGCTATTACCACCGTAAAAAAGTGGTCGATTGTGCCCGTCAGTTTTTGGATTATCACCTTGATGAACCCGTTACCGTGACGCAATTGTGTGAAATAACCAACGTTAGCCGTCGTACCTTGCAATACAGTTTTGAAAGCATCCTCGGCGTCAGCCCGATTCAATACCTACGCATCAGCCGACTAAACGGCGTGCGTCGTTCCCTCGTCCAAGCCAAAAATGGCCAAGCTGTCAGCGACATCGCCGCCCAATGGGGATTTTGGCACCTGAGCCAATTTGCCAAAGACTATAAGCAGTTGTTTGGTGAAACACCTTCAAAAACCCTTACGGGATTGAGTGGTTGAGAGCAAAAAGATATAAGGGTTAGATAAAAAATAGCATTTTCATCTGACCCTAAATTATCGAGCGTTATAACACAGAGATGATTCCTTGCTCGAAAACCGCAATTGGACTATTATTTGTACAATAAATTGTACTAAATGGAGTTCATTATGAGCCGTATTCACCTTGATCAAGATATTCAGCCTTTGTCTGAGTTCCGTGCTGGCGTTGCATCATTTATCAAACAGATCAATGAAACTCGTCGACCACTGGTTATTACACAGCGAGGTAAGGGTGTGGCCGTCGTTCTTGACGTTGCTGAGTATGAAGCAATGCAAGAGAAAATCGAATTACTCGAAGAAATGCGTACCGCAGAAGCCCAATTTGCTGCAGGTTTGGGTGTATCAAACGAAGATGCTCGTTCTCAGGTTCTGGGGCGCATCATCTAATGAAAGTAGTTTGGTCACCTCTAGCGCTACAAAAACTTGGTGACGCCGCAGAGTTTATTGCTTTGGATAACCCATCTGCTGCAGAAAAGTGGGTGAGGGAAGTGTTCGACAAAACAGAGTTGCTTGGCTCAATGCCAGAAATGGGTCGTATGGTTCCTGAAATGCTTCATACTAATTACCGTGAAATAATTTTTGGTCATTACCGCATTATTTATAGTTTGGGCCACGAAATACGCGTTCTCACAGTGCGTAACTGTCGTCAATTACTCACAGAACGTGATGTATGAAACATCAACAATTAGGGGCTGATGAAAAATAGCACTAAAATCTGCATTTTTTCATCTGACCCTAAAATCTATACCTTATACCTACGCATCAGCCGACTAAACGGCGTGCGTCGCTCACTGGTACAAGCGAAAAATGGTCAAGCTGTCAGCGACATCGCCGCCCAATGGGGATTTTGGCACCTTAGCCAATTTGCTAAAGACTATAAGCAGTTGTTTGGTGAAACACCTTCAAAAACACTTACGGGATTGAGTGGTTGAGTAAAAAGAGATAACGGCTTTATCGTATTTATACTGGCACCAAGCCAGAAAGTCTTTTAGTATCAATCAACAACATAAAACCCAGCTCATATAACGCGTTGTGGATAAATGTGTAAACCCGCATGCTCGGATGTCCAATTAACCAATCTGTGGGAAAGGTTAAAAAGTGCCATAGAATCAATTTTTATAGGGATTTATATGAAAATTCAAAACAGTGTAGATGCGCATGCGCACTGTTAAAATGTTATAGCTATTCATCAACATTATCAATTTAGATAGGAATAGGAGAAATATATGGCGGGGATTCGAGTTTCAGGAAAATCACAAGTTACGATTATTGGTGGAAGTATTGAGCGAAATGGTGGTGGTGGGCTAGTTATTGATGGTGAATCAACCGTAGATGTTAGAGGTGGAACAAAAATTCGTGATAACTATGGTGACGGTGTAGCCGTATCGGGTGAAGGTTCTATAGTAACTGTTGAAGACGCTGATATATCAAATAATGGGCTTGAACAAGCGTATAGAATCTTAGGCGTTGATCGTGCATATATTACCGAAGAGCAACTAGAAGCATTAATTAACAAGGCAATCTCAACACACGAAAGAAATCATTCGAGTAGCTCTGTTGTTGAAGATGTTTTGACTTGGGCAAACAATACGGCAATTTTTGCTACGGTTGCTGGTTCAGACCCTCTTGTGGTCGCTGTATCAGGGGTTGTTGCTTATGGTGTTTCAAACCTTAAAGCTCTAAAAGAAAAATTGATTTCGAGCTAGCCATAGCTATAACAAAGCGTTCAAGAGGGATTTTGCACGCGTGGCATTTTTAGTATGCGTTGATTTTAGTGTTTATGGCGCTATGCGGAAGCTTTGTATTGCGTGCTGGCACCCCTTAACGCGGCGTTAAACGTCTATGTGCAAAATATCTACATCATCAACTAACAAAATTATGGATTTTTTATGAATAAAGAACCTTTCGGATCAAGGAATGTTATTGAATCAAAAATATCAGAAGATCAACTGAAAAGCTTTTTAGTAGGTTTTGACTTAGATGATGATGGGGTTAGTAAATATAGATGGTCACAGCTGGTAACAAAAATCACAAATGTCATTCATGAGTTTTCATTCGGTTTTCATGAGGGCACAAGTACAGAAAATACACAGACTCTTGAGAAAATCATAGAAGCCGCAAACTCAGTTTATAAGATTGATGAATTTCAGAAAGTAAGAGATATTTATAAAAATGAAGGGCATATCGACGATGATCTGGATGATAAATACCTAAGACGGGGAGAATTTGGGGAATTGATACTTCATTTAATACTTAGAGATCACTTCAATACAATACCTTTACTTTCAAAAATATATTTTAAGGACTCACTTGGTAATACAGTTCACGGTTTTGACTGTGTACATATTGAGCCAGAAAGCAAAACACTTTGGCTTGGAGAATCTAAACTCTATTTTGACCCAAAACGTGGGTTGAGTGAGCTTATAAAAGATATAGAAGAACACTTCAAAATTGATTATTTGGATTCTGAATTTGGACTAATTGCAAAAAAAATAAAGCACTTTAATAATATACCTGAATCTGAGCACTGGAAAAAATTACTGTCTTCAACAACGAAAATTAAAGATAAACTGAATGAAATATATATTCCATTATTATGTACATACAGTTGTGATTTATTTACAAAGTACGATGATGAAGGCAACTCTGACTTTATTAACGAGTACGAGAATAAAATAAGAGAGTTGCAAAAGTACTTCGAAGAAAGGAATAATCACCCACTAAAATCAAAGTTACGGATAATAATAATTCTTCTTCCCGTACAGTGTAAAAAAACTCTGGTTAAGAAGCTACATCATAAACTCTCTCTGTTACAGTCTGTTGGAGAGTAAAATGACTGAAATACTCAATAAAATACAATCAGCAACTGAGTTCAATAGTTCAGAAACATTTGATATTTATCGTCACTGTGCAGCAACTTTGATCCAAAATGAAGAAGAAGGTTCGAATCTTCTAATTCACATTCTTAACTCCAGAGTTAAGTTCTCCAGTTCGCTAGATGAAATGCTTGCTGACTTAGTTGAATCTATAGGGTTTTATCCATACCTAAAGAAAGAGAATTTAAACCTTTCATCAACAAGTTCAAAAATAAGGCAAACATCAAGTTTATCTGAAAACATTCATGATAAGTATTTTCATGAGGAACAAAAATATGTTCTTGAACTATTAAGTTCGAATAAAAATGTAATTGTCAGCGCACCAACAAGCTTCGGGAAAAGCTTACTTATTGAAGAAATTGTCGCATCATACAAATATAAAAATATTGTCGTAATACAACCAACACTAGCGCTTATAGATGAAACTAGAAAAAAACTCTCTAAATATGAAGAAAATTACAAAATAATTGTTCGTACATCCCAAGAAGCCTCCACAGAAAAAAGTAATTTATTTCTTCTAACCGCAGAAAGGGTCAATGAATATCAAAATCTTCCAGACATTGATTTTCTGATTATTGACGAGTTTTATAAATTAAGCTCAAAGCGGGATGATGAACGATCAGATTCTCTAAACAATGCCTTTAGATACATTTTAGAAAAATATGATCCTAAATTTTATCTTCTAGGGCCTAATATAGAAGGCATATCTGATGGGTTTGCCGAAAAATACAATGCAATTTTTTACAAAACACAATATAGCTTAGTTGGCTGTGAAGACGTGGATATATACCAAGATCATAAAGGGAAGTTCGGTAGTCGAGGTGAAAAGAAAAAGTATAAGGAGAAGGTGTTATTTGACCTAATTTATGACCTTAAAAATGAAAAAACAATAATTTATTGCTCATCACCAGCAAGATCACGATATCTTTCAGTTGAATTTTTAAAATATCTTATTTCAAAAAAAGAATTACCAAAGAACAAAAAACTATCAATCATTGACTGGATAGAAGCTTATGTTTCCGAAGATTGGAGCCTTATTGATTGCTTAAAGTATGGCATTGGATTTCATGATGGTGCGCTCCAGAAACATTTAACATCTTCTATAATTGACTATTTTAACAGCGGAACATTAAAAACATTATTTTGTACGTCAACAATTATTGAAGGTGTAAACACTGCTGCAAAGAACGTAATATTTTTTGATTGTAAGAAAGGAAAGGATGCTCCAATAGATTTTTTTGATTATTCAAACATTAAAGGTAGAGCTGGCCGTCTAATGGAGCATTATGTTGGTAGGGTTTTTAACTTCAACCCAGTTCCAAAGTATGATCAAGTATATATTGACATTCCATTTTTTGAACAGAATCCTATATCTGACGAAGTGCTGATAAATATAAGTAATGAAAATATTATTGATAAAGAGAGTGAACAGTATCACTACTTATCGAGCCTTCCTGAAAATGAGAAAGAAATATTTTCTAGAAATTCCCTTTACATAAGAGGACAAGATTCGATTGTTTCAAGAATTCGACAAGATATAAAAAATAATTACGATCTGATCTTTTGGGATTCCACTCCTAAATATAAGCAGCTTGAATATTGTTTAGGTCTTGCTTGGGATTACCTTATCAAACCAGGTGAAAACCTTAATCCAATGACAAAGAATAAAATTGTTAAGATTACTTTTGATTATGGTATCAACAAAAGTATACTAGAGTTAGTAAATAACAACTTCATATATAAGAAAAAACTCGAGAGTTATAATAGCTGGAGTGATAAAGAAATCCTTGATGAGTCGATACGTGATAGCTTTCAAATCCTCCACCACTGGTTTCAATATAAAATTCCTAAATGGCTGCTCGTTGTAAATGAGCTTCAAAGATATGTTTGTAGTGAATTAGGGTTAAGGCCTGGAAACTACACCTTCTATGCAAATTCTATCGAAAGTGATTTTATACGGGAGAACCTCACTATTCTTGCAGAATATGGTGTGCCACGATCAGCAATAGATAAGATAGCGAAATATATTGATAAAAATCTCAATCAAGATTTGGTGATTCAAGAAATTATTGGTAAAGGAATTCATAATAAACCTGAGTTTTTGAGCTATGAGCGTGAAAAGCTAGTATCCAACTATACAGCGAAAAACGTTTAGAGCATTAGGGTCAGATGAAAATTAAAATTTTCATCTTGTATCTTAACCAACAGCTACAAACAATTAGGGTTAGATGAAAATTAAAAATTTATTTTCATTTTGTATCTTAACCAGCAGCTACATTATGTTTGTACAGACATGATGAAGCAGGGGCAGTGAGGATGTTTTCATCTTGGGTAGTTTAACCTGTGAGTCAGATTATCCCCTCACTTTTTTACTGGACGTGATCCTAATAACTTGAATCCCAAATTAATCGAGGTTTAGTAAATCATGGAAGAAAGAAGTCAGTTATTCTTAGAGCAATATCTTAGCTCTTTACCTCTAGAAGTGTCTGAAAAATATACTTCTTTTAGCGCAGACTATTTTTGTGCAGATGAGTTTAACGCAAATGTATGTGCTGATTTAATCCTTCGAGGCGAGAAACGAGCATCATGCAGTATGGAGTATTGGTACAGCCAAAAAGGTGAACTTATGCCGCAGGTTGGTCATCTTCAGGTTGTGACCAACTGGAATGGTAAGCCGATTTGTATTATCGAAATTACCTCAGTATCGAAGTGCCAATACAATCAGGTTACTGAAGAGTTTGCCGCATCAGAAGGTGAGGGTGACAAGTCATTGGCATGGTGGCAAACAGCTCATCGAAATTTTTTCTCACGTGAATGTGATGAGCTTGGAATAGAGTTTCAAGACAATATGCTGTTAGTTTTAGAGCATTTTAAGGTCGTGTATCACTGAAAAATAAACAATTAGCGTCAGATAAAAATTAAACTTGCTTCACACCTTAATTGGGCTTTATGCCCCAAACATTGGATTCACATCCATACTCTTATGCAAGATTCTGATTATCTGGATGTTCTGACTACCAATTTGTTGATAAAAAATAACATGGCTTCCTTGTGGAAACTTTCGGTAGCCATCTCTGATTTCATTCTCTCTCTTCGTTATCGAGTTCATTGATCAACGAGTCGAGGTCATAATCCGCCATACCACTTTCTTCACCTTCAACGAGCAGCTGTCGTAAGGTGTTCATTTTCGTTTCTTGTGTTTCGAGTAAACGTAAAGCGGAACGAATCACTTTACTTTTTGAACCATAGCGTCCACTTTGGACCTGGCTACTGATAAAGCTATCAAAATGTTCATCAAGCGTAATGCTAGTATTTTTCGCCATTGGGATCTCCTTAATACCTACCTTCTTATCACCCCGAAAATTATTTTTCAAAAAAATATCCTTTATCTGAAACCTTTTTTTAAAAGATGAGTATCTCTGTATGAGCCACCCAATTGGGTGACACCTGGTTTACTAATACAACTCATATAGGATGATTATGATGAAAAAGACGATTATTGCTGCCACGACTGCTTTCGCTGTTTCTGCTTGTTCCACTGGCTTTTACGGAACATCGGACCAAGCTAGTCCTATCGCTGGGTACGCGCTTGCTAACAACGGAACGACCTTGATCACTATGGGGTCTATCGCGTCTCCCTCGAAAATGGACACCTTTATGCTAAGCAATAAGCTGGATGCGGTGGCTTATCGTCCCGTCACAGGCGAGCTGTTGGGCTATTCCAACGGTGCGGTTTATGCTGTGAATACTAAGACGGGCAAGCTAACCGATCTGGGGGCTACCTTCACCAATGGCGCCATGATTTCTAAGGATGCGTCAGCCACCGCGATGGATTTTAATAACGCCATCGATGCGGTGCGTATGGTGGGTTCTGACGGGACAAACTTGGTGTATTTCCCAGTCGGTTTTGGTGACCAAGATAAGCGTGCTAATTCCGTATTGAAATTCACCTCTACCTTTTATGTAAAAGGCGACAGCAACGAAGGCATGACGCCTGAAATCTTTGCGAACGCTTACACGAACGCCATTGCCGGTGCAAAAGCGTCGAGCACTTTTCAGTTTGCGTTAGACAGTAAAACAGATTCATTGGTCAGCCTTGCGAATAATACAGGCGAACTAAAAACCGTCGCTAAGATCACCGTTAATGGTAAGGCCGTTGATCTATCATCCATGGGTGGTTTCGATATTGTGTCTGCCGAAGAAGGTTCTGACGCGGCTTATGCCATATTACAGCTTGAAGGGGCATCAAAAGCCGGCCTTTACTCTATAGACCTGACGACAGGCGCGGCAACCTTAATGGCCGACCTACCAATGGGTGGATTTAGTGGTTTTGCTGTCTCTGGCGGCAAATAATGCCAAAGGGTGTTTTTACACCCGTAGTAAGAAAAAACCAAAGGCAGTCTAGTAATAGATTGCCTTTTTCTTGTGAGCTCGTTTAGCAATTTAGGGCGTCACATTCAAGGCGGTAGTCGAAAGCGCTTCTTTCCTAAATCCCACATCTTTCTTTCATTACTCTTTTATCAAATTATCGAGATATTTGTTTCAGACTAAATTGTTATGTTATAACATATTGACTTGTTGTAATGAGCGCTCTAAAAGAGCGTTAGTGTCAGACCAGTCAACTACTCCTCATCATGTAGGGCATTATATGAATGAACAGCCAATGAATACTCCACCGAGTAAAAAGCTTCCTGTTACTGTGTTATCTGGTTTTCTGGGGGCGGGTAAAACCACCTTGTTAAACCATATTTTGAATAACCGCGAAGGTCGACGTGTTGCGGTGATCGTGAACGATATGAGTGAGGTCAATATCGATGCGGATCTGATACGAGAGGGCGGGGCAGAGCTTTCTCGTACGGATGAAAAAATGGTCGAAATGAGCAACGGCTGTATTTGCTGCACGTTACGAGAAGACTTGCTGATTGAAGTGGAACGGTTAGCCAAAGAGGGAAAATTTGATCAGTTGGTGATTGAATCAACGGGTATTTCAGAGCCGTTACCTGTTGCGGAAACCTTTACTTTTGAAGGCGAAGACGGCCGCTGTTTGAATGAAGTGGCACAACTCGACACCATGGTGACTGTGGTGGACGCGTTTAATTTTCTTCGTGATTATAGTTCGCACGACGATTTACAAACGCGCGGTGAATCGTTAGGCGAAGAAGACGACCGAACCGTGGTGGATCTATTGATTGAGCAAATCGAATTTTGCGATGTGATGGTCATTAACAAAGTGGACTTGGTGACGGAAGAAGATCGAGATCGATTGATTGCCATTCTGCGCAGCTTGAACCCAAGGGCGAAAATCGAAATTGCTCAGTTTGGTAAGGTGCCATTAGAGCGTGTTTTGCAGACTGGCCTGTTTGATTTTGAACAAGCGTCTTTAGCGCCCGCTTGGCTACAAGAAATTCGCGGAACCCATGTGCCAGAAACCGAGGAATACGGCATCAGCAGTTTTGTCTACAGCGCGCGTAGGCCTTTTCATCCGAGTCGTTTCTATGAGCTGGTGAATCAGGATTGGCCGGGTGTTGTGCGTTCCAAAGGCTATTTTTGGTTAGCATCTGACCCGACCAAAGCGGGTAATTGGTCACAAGCAGGCGCGGCGGCAAGGCACGGTCCTGCCGGATATTGGTGGGTGTCTATTCCCAAGGCTCAGTGGCCACAAGACGCAGAGTCGGTCGAGTGGATCCATGAAAAATGGCATGACAAGGTAGGTGATGCGCGCCAAGAGCTCGTTTTAATCGGTATGAACATGGACGAATCCGCTTTGCGAGCCAACCTCAATGCGTGCTTGTTAACCGATGAAGAAATGGCACTCGGCGCCAATGTTTGGAAGACTTGGACAAACCCTTTTCCCGAATGGGTTTAATCTTGATGCACGCCTTACTTGTTGTAAGGTGTGTTTTCGTGGGGGTTGATGCAGAGTGTAATAACGCCGAATATATCATTTTGATGTAGGCTCATTTGAGCGAAACGTCATAACAGGAGCAAATGATGATTCGATGCTGGGGGTTGTTATTGTCTGCTCTGTTCAGTTTTTGCGTTCAAGCCGATGCTGCTCAGAACACAGTGGATCATGGGGACTTTGGTCCTTTTATGCGTTCGTTAAATAATACGAACTATGGTTATCAAGTTATTCAAGACATTACGGATAGCGCATCAACCAAGCTAATCGAGAAATTCGAGGTGCGTCCAGGAGACTGCTACTGGAATAAAGGCTGGAACGATTGCGAGCAAGATCGCGAACGCAGTGAGTTATCCGAGCAGCAGAAAACGACGTCAGCAGGTAGTGACGCTTGGTACGGTTGGTCGATTTATTTTCCTGACGATTATCCCAATGTTTTTCCAACCAAGGTGGCTCTAGGTCAATTTCATCAAGCCAATTCTCATCCTATCTGGATGTTTCAAAATGGCCGTGGCGGGTATCATCTAGACGATCATATTTCCGGTACTAAGCAATACTACGAGCTGATTAATGAGGCTGATCTGCGAGGTCGGTGGCATAAAATCGAAGTGTATGCTCGCTGGGAAAAAGACGATTCTGGTGTGTTCCAAGTTTGGGTAAACGGCGAGCAAAAAGTCGACTACCAAGGTCCGACGATGGACGCAGACATTGTGTATTTTAAATACGGCGTGTATCGATCTTTTTTATCGCGATACAAACAAACCAAGCAGTCAAACGTCGTACCGCCGCAAATTGTCTATTACAGCAATGTGAAGCGTGGTAAAAATAGAGCATCGCTTCAGCCTTAGAGTATTGCCATTGGGAGATAACATGAGCGTTCAAATTCGTCCTGCTGTCATTGATGATTTACCTGCGTTAACCGATCTTTATAATCACTACATAGTGAATACGGCGACGACTTTTGATATAGAGCCGTACACGTTAGAGGGTCGATCGGTTTGGTTTTCGCAGTTTGCACCAACAGGTCGGTATCGATTGTTGGTGGCGGAACAAGACGGCGAGATCCTTGGCTACGCTTGCAGCGGTCAATTCAAACCCAAACGCGCCTATGAAACCTCGGTGGAAGTCAGCATTTATCTAAAACCTGAGACAAAAGGCCGAGGCTTGGGAACCGCTTTATACATCGAGTTGTTCGAGCTATTGGAAACAGAAGACGTACATCGCGCTTACGCGGGCATCACTTTACCCAACGAAGCCTCCCGCATTATCCATGAAAAATTCGGCTTTGAATCCGTTGGGGTTTATCTTGAAGTTGGCCGAAAATTTGGTCAATACTGGGACGTGGAATGGTTCGAGAAAGAAGTGGGGGGGCTTAGAAAATAACAATGACTTATTAACCTAGGTTAATTCCTTCTCTTCTGTGCTCCTGTAAGCTTAATGGTATTCCGTATTGATTGAGTATTAGGGAGCGCAGTATGTCGTTATCATCCAGTCTACAAAATTATCTATCTGACCTCGGTTTGGTCGTACCTGAGCCATTGAATATTGAGTTTGTGCAGGCGTTGCAAGAACGACATGTGGCGCGTTATAGCTTTAATAGTTTGGCGGTGGTGTTGGGCGAAGAGATTTCTTTGGAGCTTGATGCGATCAGTCAGAAAATAGTGACGCGAGGTTTGGGTGGGTATTGTTTTGAACACAACAAGCTAACGTTTGAGCTTTTAAAAGCCTTGGGTTATGACGTGCAGCTTAAGTTGGCAAGAGTACTGAATAACAACTTCGAGCGTGAAGCGGGCAGAACCCATCGTGTGACCTTGTTGACGCTAGAAGGTGTGAGTTATTTAGTGGATACCGGCTTTGGTGGCAATGGGCCGATTGCGCCCTTGCGGTTAGATAGCAATACGCAGCAAGTGGCGGGTTTAGACCGCTATCGTTTGTTGGCAAAAGGTAAGGGTGAATACGATTTGCAGGTGATGAAGGGGGAAGATTATTTTACCCTTTATCGTTTTGATCATGCGGATTACACGGATGCGGATTGTGCGCTGGGGCATTTTTATTCTCATAAAAACCCTAACGCGGTGTTTCTGAAGAACCTAATGGTGACTTTGAAGCAAAAAGATCAAACCATGGCGCTGGTGAATGCAGAGTTAATCATTCGAAATCGCCAAGGCGAGAAAAAGCGCATGATTGAAACCCCCGAGTTACTTAACGATATTTTGATCACTGAGTTTGATATTGTTCTTGATCCAGCGCTGGTCGAGCATTTGTTTATTCGCTTTTTGGCGCCAATCTTGGCGGTGGATGAAGTCGGGACACGTTCATGAGCTCGCTATTTACCTTGTTATTGTGGGCTTGGTTGATGGCGTCTTCTTTTATCATCTCGGGTCATATGGTGGCATACGCCAGTCCGATTGCTACGTCAGCGTTGCGCTTTTTGTTGGCGATGTTGATGATGTTGCCTGCGCTATGGTTCAGTTGGCAGCGTGCTAAGTTAAATAAAACCGAGCAGTTTCGAGCCTTGTTCGCTTCGCGTCAGCGGCTTTTTCATTATGTGGTGATAAGCGGTGCGCTGGTGGGCTTTTTTATTGGTTTGTTTGTCGCGTTGCAGTCGACTACGCCGTTGAATACCTCTGTGTTATATACCTTGGTTCCCTTGATGGGTGTGATGATAACGAGGGTGTGGCTTAAAGAAATGGCGCCTTTATGGCGAGTGGTTGGTTTTGTGCTGGGGTCTATTGGGGCGATGACAGTGTTATTTTCTACACAAGACTCTTCTACACAAGACTTTCCTATTCAGGGAGGCGACGGATTTCAGTGGCATTCCGGCGATTATATTTTTGTTGGGGCATGTTTCTTATTGGCCTTGCATGTGGTGTCCGTTCAAAAGTGGGGGCGTTCATTAGGTGCTTTGTCTGGCGCTTTTATGATTATGCTGTTTGGCTCGCTTTGGTTGCTGCCTATCGCGTTGATTTGGGGAGAGCTTGATCAGGTGCAGTGGGCGTCGCAAGGTTTTTGGCTGAATATCTTGTATCTAACTGTGTTTACTACCTTGTTTACCTTTGTGTTGCAGCAGCGTTTGGTGATGACGGTTGGGGCGAGTCGGCTGCTTGCGATATCTTATACTATACCGGTTTGGGTGGCGTTATTTACGGCGCTGACACAATCGCGTCTACTGAGTTTGGTGGACTGGCCTTTTGTTGCTGGCATAGTACTGTTAGGTGTCGCGCTGTTTCTTATTGATGGTAACTTGCATAAGGTGAAAATTGCTGATGGATCGAATTCAACTGCAAAATAGTTTCGAAGCGTATTTTAACGAATGGGGCTACGAGATTGATTGGCAAAGACTGACGGTGCCAATGGATGTGCATGTGATTCGCAAAGGGGATTATCTCTTTAGACAAGGCGATGCCGCGAATCGTTTGTATTTTTTGCATTCTGGGTTAGTGCGTTATGTCAGTGTGTCTGATGAGGGTAAAGAGTTCACACAAACCTTTGCAAAGAGCCCGAGAATCATTGGTTCGACCAAGGCGATGGTAACAGGATCGACTGTTTTATTCGGTATCCAAGCGTTGGAAGATTGCATGGTGTCTTCTTACCCTTGGCAGGCTTTTTATGCCCAAATGCGTCATGATATTGGCTTTTTAGAGTGTTACGCTAAATTTTTAGAGCGCATTTTCATGACGAAAGAAGAGCGCGAGAATGCTTTTGTAAAGCATTCGGCAGAACGGCGTTATCTCGATTTTTGTATGACTTATCCTGAGCTGAAAAACACCATACCACAGCAGCAAATCGCCTCTTACATTGGTATTACGCCGGTGGCATTGAGTCGAATTCGACAAAAATTGAAGTTAGGTCATCGTTGAATGCGGGTTCTTGAAATAATCAATTTTTAGTCATTTGTTATTTCGTCATTTCATCATTTGGTAAAGTGAATACATGTGCTTGTGTATGACTTTATTCCCCTTTGTCTTTTTTAAAAACATAAAAATAATTTATAGATCAATGTCTTAAATTATTTTTAAGCCTTTATTTTCGTGCTTTTTATATTTGGGCATGCTCCATGCAATTCCCCTTGTTGTGAGAAATAACCTATTTAGCTCACCTTACCTATCTGACTGGGCTCCCCTCTCTGTCAAATAGACGTGGTGTCTACTTAGTGACGGCTTACCGTTTCATAAAAAAAATAAGGAGAAACACTATGATGTTAGCGAATAAAACCCTTTTAATTACCGGCGTATCCTCTGGTATCGGTGCGGATGTTGCTAGGCTTGCTCGTTTTCACGGGGCACGAGTGATCGGCATTGATCGTAATCAGCCTAGCATGACATTGGATGATTTCATTCAAGTGGATTTAGGTAATCCTACGGCGATTGATGCCGCTCTGGCGGCTTTACCTGAAAAAATCGACGCCTTGTGTAACATTGCGGGTGTGCCTGGCACTGCAGATGTGGAGCTAGTAGGCCGAGTAAATTATTTAGGATTACGCCATTTAACCGAAGCACTAATACCGAGATTCAACAAGAATGCTAGCATCGTGAATGTGGCTTCTGTGTTGGGCATTGAATGGCCTCAGCGTTTAGAAAAACACAAAGCACTGGCTGACACTTCGTATTTTGAAGAAGGTGTGGCTTGGTTAAAGAAAAATCCCGTCCCTCAAGAAACCTGTTACCAATATTTCAAAGAAGCCTTGATTGTTTGGTCTACTCAGCAAGCCTTTACCTGGTTCCGTGATCATGGTGTACGTATGAATTGCGTGGCTCCGGGTCCTGTTTTTACGCCCATTTTAGGCGATTTTGTGTCCATGTTGGGTGAGGAAAGAGTTCAAAAAGACGCCGCAAGAATGGTTCGCCCCGCTTATTCCGATGAAGTGGCTGAGGTGATTGGTTTTCTTTGTTCCGATGCCTCTCGTTGGGTGTGTGGTGTCAATATTCCGGTCGATGGCGGTTTGGCTTCAACCTATCTGTAAGTACGTAATTTTATCCATGTCTTAAAAATATAAAACAACAATAAAAAGGTATTTGTCATGACAGTATTAAAACGCGCTTGTACTTGTGCGCTGTTAACCCTACCTGTTACAGCAATGGCGTATGATTTGCCCGGTGTTAACTTAGGTGGCACCAGTTTTTATGATGGGGCTCCAGGTCCGCAAGGGCCGGGTTGGTATCTTATCGAGTATTTGCAATATCTCTCATCCGATACGCTGAATGATGGTAATGGTGATCCGCTTTCTTTGCCAAGACAAGATATAGATTTATTTATTCCTTTGACTCAGATTATTTATGAGCCAGAGGAGCATTTCACTGAAAATACTCGATTGGGTTATACCCTGCTTCTACCTTGGATGGCGAAACAAGACGTGGATGATGGTTTAAATAATGCAGCAATAAGTGCGCAGAGTGGTATTGGCGATATCATTTTGGGGGCTTTTTTACAGTTTGATCCCGTTATGGGAGAAAATGGCCCGCGTTATTCTCAGCGTATTGAGTTGGACGTCACTTTGCCGACTGGCGAGTATGATGCGGGCAATGCCATTAATCCGGGCAGCAATGCCTTTAATATTAACCCTTATTACTCTTTAACTTACTGGTTAACCCCACGTTGGACAGCGTCTACGCGTATTTCCTATTTATGGAATGGTAAAAATGATGACCCTTCAACGGCGCTTAACGCCAAAAACGACAGCCAAGCAGGTCAGGCCTTGCATGCTAACTTTGCCAGTGCGTATGTACTGACAGACAACTTAAGTGTTGGATTGAATGGTTACTGGTTGAATCAAATTACCGACACCAAAGTGGATGGTAAAGACGTAAAAGGACGCAGAGAGAAAGTATGGGCTGTGGGGCCAGGTCTTGTTTATAAGCTAGATCAAGAGAACTCTGTTTTTGCGAATATGTACTTTGAGCAAGATGCCGAGAACCGTTCTGAAGGTAATCGCTTTGTGTTGAGGTTCAATCACCATTTTTAATGGATTTGAAAAGAACACTTAAGAATAGTTTTATCACCTTTTCCCCGTGATGTGTGGTCCATCACGGGGCTTTTTACGCGCTATTCCTCTGTGTTGTTTTGTTTGCTTTTCTTAAGACGATACGCCAATTGTGGTCTGCTTAGACCGACTCGTCTGGCGGCTTCAGATAAGTTGCCTTGCGCATTGTCTACCGCTTCTTGTAAAAGGTTGCGTTCTAGCATTTCAATATCGATAGAATCCTTTGTGCCCACGAATTGAGAAATGTGTTCCAGCAACGAGCTGGTAGGCTCTGTCTTTGTCTTTGAATGGCTCAAATTTCCTTGGTCATTGACCGAATAAATAATCTCATCCGGAATAAATTCATTTCTGAAAAGATGATGAAGATCAATGGGTTCGCCTTCTTCTGAAGAAATCACGCCACGCTCCATTAGGTTTTGTAACTCACGAATATTGCCCGGAAACGCATAGTTAAAAAGAGCACGGCGTGCTGTTTGCGTCATACCCGAAGGGGATTTAGAGTGTAACGCACAGAAGTGGTGGTAGAAGTGATTAATCAATAAAGGAATATCTGCTTTACGCTCTCTTAATGGTGGTAAATGAATAGGGAATACGTTCAAACGGAAAAACAAGTCTTCACGAAATTCGCCTCTCTCGACGGCTTTACGTAGGTCCACATTCGTCGCTGCGATGACTCTGACGTTCACTTTGATGGGGGAAATGCCACCCACTCTTTCTATTTCTCTTTCTTGTAAGGCTCGCAGTAATTTACTTTGTCCTGCTAAGTTCAGGTTACCGATCTCATCAAGAAAAAGGGTGCCGCCATTGGCTCTTTCAAAACGTCCTGGACGGCTCATAGTGGCGCCAGTGAAGGCGCCTTTTTCGACACCAAATAACTCGGATTCCATGAGATTTTCGGGAATGGCCGCACAGTTAAAGGCCAAAAACGGGCCTGTTTGACGACTAAACTTATGCAGCATACTGGCAAAAAGTTCCTTGCCGACGCCGGATTCTCCTGTGAAAAGCACGGTGGCATTGGTCGGGGCCACTTTTTTTAATGAATGTGTGGCAGCGGTAAAGGCAGCTGAAACACCGATCATCCGAAGTTGATCTTCTGGCGAACTGGGCTCCATTTCATTGAGCTTAGGATCTGCTTGTGTTGTATTTTCTATCTCGTTGGCAGTTACGTTCAGAAAGCGAATATCCTCTCGGATATCGCCCCACAGTTCGGCGGATTTGCCAATAACACGACAAACAGCATGTCCCATAGATTGGCATTCTACTTCGCGGAAAATCACCAAAGAACCCACGAGACCAGAGACATAACCAATGGCGTAGCCCAGTTCCATCCAGCATGCCGGTGAGCTGCCAATGCCGTAGGCGGCAATATGTTCTTCGTCTTCACTGCTGTGATGCCATAGAAATTCGCCGTCATACAGGCCTTTTTCGGTATCGAATTCAAAATGAATGGTTTCGACTTTTACAACCCCTTCCAGACCGTGGAGATGAGTGCCAGCGGTAAATATGGATGGGGGATCAGAGTCTGGCCAGCGGTTACGAATGAGATCGGCATCGCGCATGCCAGATAAGTAGCCAGTACGAGTCAAAATATCACGAGCTTTATCTAAACCGAGAGAATCAATGAGCTCTCTGCGCAGCAACCCAAAGGATGAACTATGGATAAGCAACATGCGTTGATCTTCTAGCCAAATACGACCATCACCAGGAGAGAAAAATAGACATTCTGTCAGATCATCTACGGTAGGGGAGTTGTGACCATCGAGTTCGCGCGAGCTGCCTTTGAGCAGTATTTTGGTATTTTCTTTTGCCATATCGGCCAATGAGATGCGGTGCAAGTTTGTCATTATTATTTTTCCTCTTTCACCTAATTGATGAAATGGTTAACTGCTTTTTCTTTAGTTTTGATTAAATTTAACGATATCGTCAAGTCTGTTGATTGAATTTTATCCGTCACTATCCGTTATGTTTTTGTCCTTTTATAATTAATTATTTATATATCAATAGATTGGGTGTTGTTTTTATTTTGATAGAAACAGAAACAACATATCGGCATAGGTATTGCTCTGCTTTCTCCATCCGCTACGTTTGAATCTTGAATAGACAAGAAGAGTGACAGAGGCGGAAATCTAATAAAAATAAACAGGAGAACACAGATGACGATATCCGTACTTGAATCGAAAAAATGGTCAGGGAATTTTTTTACAGGCGACTGGGTTCAGGCCTCGAATACACAAGAGGTCATTGAGCCAGCGACAGGCAATGTTTTGAGTCATGTGGCCATTGCTTCAGCCAATGATGTTTATCTGGCTTGTCAGCAGGCGGCGAAGGCTCAAAAAGAGTGGCTAAAAGTCCCTCCTAGAGACAAAGCGACGTTATTTCACAAAGCCGCTGCTTTTATGCAGGACAATTTTGATGAACTGGCCTTATACGTCGCCCGTGAAACGGGCGGTATTATTCCTAAAGGCCAGCATGAAATAAAAGAAGCCATCCTGATTTTGCAATTAGCGGCCAATATGACCCTAGAGCCAAACGGCTTGACCTTGCCTTCTGTGCCAGAAAGAATGTCTTACGCAACACGCAAACCTATTGGTGTCATTGGTGTTATTTCTCCGTTTAACTTTCCATTAATTCTGTCTATTCGTTCCATTGCCCCCGCGTTGGCAACAGGTAATGCGGTGGTGACCAAACCCGACCCACAAACGCCTGTAACCGGCGGTTTTATTCTTGCTCTTGCCTTGGAAGCGGCAGGCTTTCCCAAGGGGATTTTTCAAGTATTGCCTGGCGCGGTAGAGGCGGGTGAAGCTTTGTGCGCAGCGCCAGAAATTGGCATGGTGGCCTTTACTGGCTCGACCGCAGCGGGCCGAAAAGTGGGTGAAGCGTGTGGCCGTAACTTGAAAAAAGTCTCTCTTGAATTAGGCGGTAAGAGCTCGTTGATTATTTTAGAGGACGCTGATTTAGATGTGGCGGCCAGTAATATTGCCTGGGGTGCGTATTTCCACCAAGGTCAAATTTGCATGGCGTCAGGGCGCATTCTCGTTCAAGCAAGCATTGCGGCAGCATTGACGGCAAAAGTCGTTGAAAAAGCCCAACACCTACCTGTAGGGGATCCTGTTTCTGGAACTGTGGCCTTGGGGCCCTTGATTAATCAGCGTCAACTTGAAAAAGTGCATGCCATCGTGCAAGACACTGTAGCGGCTGGCGCTAGGTTAGAAGCGGGCGGAACATATGACGGGCCTTTCTATGCCCCAACGGTATTGAGTAATGTCAAACCCGGTATGCGTTCGTTTGATGAAGAGATCTTTGGTCCAGTGGTGAATATTGTCACCTTTGAAAGCGATGCCGAAGCCGTTGAAATGGCGAATAACACCCAATATGGCCTAGCGGGTGCGGTGATCTCGAACGACCTTTCTCGTGCGCAACGCATTGGTGCTCAGTTGCATGTTGGTTTACTGCACATCAATGATCAAACCGTGAACGATGAATGCATCAACCCATTTGGTGGTTGTGGCGCTTCGGGCAATGGCAGCGCGGTGTGTGGCCCTGCGGATTGGGATCTTTATACCCATTGGCAATGGGTAACGGTGAAACAATCTGCTACGCCTTATCCTTTCTAATTAAACAGATAGTAAAGCCCTACATTCATCATGTGGGGCTATTTTCTTTACTTATTTGCTTGTTGCTAATCGCCAATGTCAGTTCTTCAATAAAGACCTTGATAAGAGTCGATTGTCGTTCTCTGTGCAGTGTGATGCCCAGTGTGCATTGCGGGTTGGGTAGGCGAATGGGGACTTGCTTTAAGCGGGGGTTGAGTTGCTTGATGTTCCAGTCATCGTAGAAAAGAAGTGCAATGGCATCGCTGTGAATGACCAGTTCCTCTGACGAGGCAAAGGTGAGCATTTCGAGGGCTTGAATCGGCGGTTTGTTGTCGATGCTATGAAATAAGCTTTCGAAATAATCCCGAATGGGGGTGCCGTGGCGCGCGACAATCCAGCGTTCATTGGTTAAATCATTGAGGGTTTTAGCATAACCATGAACTGGGTGATCGGCTCTGGCGATCAACGCATATTGCACCTCTAGCAAAGGTAATTCTATTAAGTCTGGGTGAATTGGGCCTTTGCGCATGAGTCCTAAAAAACAGTCTATTTCGCCTTGTCTTAACGCATTGGCAAGCATGTGATAAGGGCCTTGCATGGCTTGTAAACGAATGCCTGAGTGTTTCTTAAAGATAGAAGCAAACGCGATGGGAACGATGTCTTGGCAGGAAAAGGACAACATGCCGACAGACAATCTTCCGGTTAATTCGTTGGGCTGTGACTGTAGTGTGTGGGGAAGCGATTGAGCGATAGGCGCTATTCTCAGGAACAACGAAGCGAGTTGTTTGGCGGCAGTTTGTGGTATCAGACCATGGCGCGCTCGTGAGAAGAGCGGCTGCTGTATCATATTTTCGCTTTCTTTTAAGGTTTTGCTGACCGCGGGTTGAGTCATGTTAAGAGTTTGCGCGGCCAGTGAGGCGCTGCCCATTCTGACCACGGCTTCTATCGTCATAAGATGCCGCCATTCCACATAGGACTTTAGCTTCAATAGCGGTCTCACATCGCATTGCAAATGGCGTTCGGTATCGGCAATGGCTTGCAATAGGCGGTTGCATGATGAAATAACCACTTCGCCTTCTGCCGTGGGTTCTGCGCCACTCCAGCCACGAGTAAAAAGACTGATTTGCAGTGCGTGTTCTGCTTGTGAAAGGGCGCGAGAAACACTGGATTGGCTTAGGTTTAGCGATAAGCTGGCGTCTTTCTCTGTGCCTTTTTTCATGATCTCGGTAATCACCCTGCATTGTTTGAGCGTGAGAGGAAAAGCTGCAATGGGATTGATCATGGTGTTTTTTCTCGTAATGCCGAGGATGAAATAGGCGTAATTTTAGATATAACCAAATTTTAAGTCATATTTTTAAATATGCATATGCCATTTTTGTTTTTCCCGTATACCTTATTCATTCAACCAGTGTCGTGTGATGGTCACTCTGGCTTTTCGATTTAAGGTAAGAAGCACATGAATAATAACAATAAGCCTTACAGTAACATTCCTGGTACGACTGTATTCGACGGGGATATGGCACGAATAGGCTTCCATCTTAATCAATTTTGTATGTCGCTTATGCAGGCATCGAATCGTGATGCTTTTCGGCAAGATGAGCGCGGTTATGTAGACCAATGGCCAATGACAGAAGCGCAAAAAAAGGCCGTGTTGGCGCGTGATTTCACACAGTTAATTGCCTTGGGTGGCAATATTTATTATCTCGTTAAACTCAGTTCCAGCGATGGACTTAGTGTTGCGGCGGCCGTTTCTACCATGACGAACTTATCCCCTGAAGATTATATGGCAATGATGCGCAATGGCGGTCGTTCGCCAGACGGTAATCGTTATGTCGAGAATGACAAACCTAAGGAGAAGCCATAATGGCAAAGATCACTGCAGGATTAGGCACTTCTCACATTCCCTTGCTTGGCCACATTATTGATAAGGGTGAGAGCCATACTGAAAAGTGGGCGCCGATTTTTGATGGTTTCCAGTTCACCAAACAATGGATTAAAAAGCAAAAACCAGACGTGGTGATCTTGGTGTACAACGACCATGCGACGGCGTTTGATATGAAGATTATTCCGACCTTTGCCATTGGTTGTGGCGAAGAATATCACCCAGCCGATGAAGGGTATGGCGCACGCCCCGTTCCGACGGTAAAAGGCGCGCCGAAACTGGCGTGGCACATTACCGAGTCTTTGATCAAGCAAGGTTTTGACATGACCATTGTGAATGAGATGGATGTGGATCATGGCCTTACCGTGCCGCTGTCTATGGTGTTTGGAGAAGTAGAAGAATGGCCATGCCAAGTAATTCCTTTGGCAGTGAATACCGTGGTGTATCCCGCGCCAACGGGTGAGCGGTGTCTCGCTTTAGGTAAAGCCATTCGCGCTGCGGTTGAGCAATTTCCAGAAGATCTTAACGTACAAGTGTGGGGAACGGGTGGCATGAGTCATCAGCTGCTTGGCGAACGCGCTGGCCTAATCAACCGAGAATGGGATCTGGCTTTTATGGACGATTTGCAAAGCGACTACGACAAGCTGGCGGCGATATCCCAAGTGGAGTATATCCGCGAGTCGGGGACAGAAGGCAGTGAAATGGTGATGTGGTTGATCATGCGCGGTGCCCTAAATCACGATGTGACAGAGATTCATCGCCACTATTATGTGCCGGTATCTAACACGGCGTTAGGGCATCTTATTTATGAAAATGCCGACATCGCAGCGGATCTTAAAACAGCAGAGGATGTGGCGTAATGGCGGGGTTTACCACTAAACCAACACTGGTTTGCTTGGCGGGTTTGTTGTGTGATCAGCGGATTTGGAAAAACATCGCCACTCAATTAGAAAAAGAGGCTGATGTTAAGATTATAAGCTTCGCAGGCTTTGATGATTTAACCGCTATGGCACAGCATGTTTTATCAAGCATAGAGGGCGACTTTGCCTTAGCAGGGCACTCTATGGGAGGACGCGTAGCGCTGGAAATCTATCGCCTTGCGCCGCAACGCGTCACGCATTTAGCATTATTAAATACGGGTGTTCATCCTAAATCTGACAAAGAAATTCCGGGGCGCATGCGTTTAATCGATGTCGCGACCACGAGTGGCATGTCTGCCTTGGCTGAGCAATGGTTGACTCCCATGATGTCCCCCAAAGGGCGGAATAATGAAGAGCTGATGGCGACCCTAAGGCAAATGGTGGAGTCTTACTCGCTTGAGGATTTTAAAAAACAAATACATGCGCTGATTCATCGACCTAATGCCGAGGCACAGCTTGCGCAGATTTCGGTACCCACTCTGTTGCTGTCTGGGGCAGAAGACACTTGGAGCCCTGTTGATCAGCACAAAGAGATGCAAGATAACATCAGTGGCAGTGAGTTGGTCGTGATAGAGGACGCAGGACACATGGCCCCAGTGGAAGAGCCAACAAAGGTGGCTCAGGCATTGAAACGCTGGTTACAAACAAATCGCCGAGTGAAAAATGATCAAACAATAGAAAACATCTTGATTGAATGGCAGTGTCAGAAACGCGTCACACATTCTATTAATTTATTGGATCAAGGGCGATGGCAGGAATTGGCAGACTGTTATACCGAGGATGGTGTTCTATTCCGTCCGAGTGCACCGACAGAGAAAATTGAAGGACGTGAGGCCATTTTAGCGTCTTTTACCGCGCGTCCGGCAAAAGAGACCTGTCATGTTTTGGCGAATCAAGAAACCCAAATTATCCATGCAGAGCACGCTATTGTGACATCGCGCGTGGTGTTGTTCGCTGCGAATAAAAAAGCAGAAAGTCTTGAAAGCATGGTGCAAGCCAATGCGGATGTGTTTATCGGTCGTTTTGTGGATGAATTGAAACGGGTGCAAGGTGAATGGCTTATTGCCAAAAGACAAGGTTCGATTGAACTACACTACAAAGGCGCTGAATAAAAAACATTGCACGGTTGGGTAATGGGCTAATGGCTCATGCTTGAGAATATTGAACACAGAATTTTCTATTAAATCAGGGCGTTCCGTTGAGTCGGTTTGTTCGTTACAAAAATAACAAAGCCTCCAGAGGCAAAAAAGTAGCATTGGGAGAAAAGATATGAAATTCAATACATTGGTGTTAGCAGCTTCTGCAACGATAGCATTATCCAGCCAAGTGTCGGCACAAGAATTAAAGTTTGCCAGTTTTACCCCACCCTTTCATACCATCAATTCGTCGGTCATTGAAAAGCTCAATACCGATCTTTCTGCGGCTACCGATGGCAAATTAACCGTGCGCGGATATCACGGCGGTGAATTAGGCGCTGGCCCTGCCGAGCAATATGTGCGCGTGTTACAAGGCGCTGCGGATATGTCTTGGGGCTTACCAGGTTATACCTCGTCACAGTTTGGTAAAACCATGATCGCCGAGCTTCCCGGCGCAATACCTGAAGATATGCCTGGTTATGAAGCGTTATGGCGCGCCTACGATAAACACTTAAGCCAAGAGTTTCCGGGCACCAAACCATTAGCCTTGTGGACTTCTGAACCTAATATTTTCATCATGCGCAATAAGCTAATCCGAACACCTGCAGATCTTGCTGGGCTTAAAATTCGAGTTGCGGGAACAACCGCAGCCGAGGTCGCCAAGGCATTAGGCGCCACCCCCGTGCAAATGCCAGCGAGCCAAATTTATAACGCCATGCAAACAGGCTTAATCGATGGCGTTATCACTGGAGCTTCGACGTTAACGGATTTCAAACTGGATGAAGTGGCCGACGCCTTGACGATAGGCGCGCCATTAGGGCGTTTGACTTTTTATACGGTATTAAACCGTGGCGTCTATGATGGTCTTAGTAAGGAAGAAAAAGCGGCTGTCGATGCTGCCAGTGGCGCTGGACTCTCTAAGAGCGCCGAAGACGCCTGGATGAAAACGGCCACAGAAGCACTTGAGATTGCTCAAAATGACAAAGCGAATACCATTATTGAGTTAACCGATGCCGAAAAAGCGGCCTTTGCGCAAGCTGTGTCAGGTGTGATTCAGTCCTATGTCAAAAGTGTCGATGGCGCGGCTACGCTTGACGCCATGCAAGGCAAGTAACTTATGCTTAATGCAACACGTAAACTGGCGGACGGGCTCATTGCCCTGTCCGCAGCGGTGGGCGCTTTGGGGCTGATATTAGAAGTTTTGATTTTATTGGCTGATGTGGTTGGTCGTGCCTTTGGCGCGCCAATTTACGGCTCGCAAGACATGATTACGATGACCATGGTGATGGTTGTGTTTGGGGCGATGGCGTTGTGTGATCGCCAAGGAGGGCACATCTCTGTGGACCTTTTTGAAGGCAGTTATCCCGCATGGCTTAATCGTATTATTGATATTTTTTCAGCCCTATTAGGTGCGGTTATCTTTTTTGGTATTGCTTATGCCGTTAATGAAAGCGCTAAAATTTCCATTATGTTGAATCTATCAACCAATCTTTTGCGATTGCCTAAGGCTTGGTTTCAGAATGGCTTGTCTATTTTGGCTGTGTTCACGGCGGCGGGAATGGCGCTACGCGCGATAGAATTGACCTTGTCAGGTCGTGACATTCGTAAAGTAGGCGCGGATACAGGAGGCACAGCATGAGCCCCGCAATGATGGGTACTATTGGCATCTTGGTGATGTTTGTTTTGTTGGTGCTGCGGGTGCCGGTGGCATTTGCTATGTTTTCGGTGGGTTTTGTTGGCATCACCATACTGGATAGCAGTCGATCCGCGCTGAGTTTGCTGGCATCGGAAACGTTTACCTTGGCGTCGTCGCCTGAGCTGGTGGTTATTCCCTTGTTTATACTGATGGGGAATGTCGCTTCCGAGACGGGCATGAGTCGAAAACTGTACGATGCGGCCTACGCTATTATTGGCCAGTTCCGTGGCGGACTGGCCTCGGCGACGGTCATTGGTTGTGGTGGTTTTGCCGCCTTGTCTGGCTCGTCTGTGGCCTCTGCCCTCACCATGGGCAAGGTGGCGTTGGGACAGATGGACCGCTTTAAATACAACACCCGTTTGTCTACGGGAGTGGTCGCTGCAGGCGGTACCTTGGGCATTTTGATTCCACCGTCCACGGGGTTTGTTATTTATGCCATTCTTACGGAACAAAGTATCGGACGTTTGTTTTTAGCGGGTGTTTTGCCAGGCATCATGCTGCTGCTTTTGTTTATCTTTGTGATCATGCTAATTTGTTGGTTTCGTCCTGAATTTGGTCCAGCAGGGCCTGCGACAAGTTGGCGTAATAAAGGCAAAGCGCTCTTGGGGGCTGGGCCGATCATTGCGGTGATTTTATTGTCCATAGGTGGAATTTACAGTGGGTTATTTTCGCCCGTTGAAGCCTCTGCTGTTGGGGCGGGTATCGTGATATTGGTGGGCTTAATCACACGTGTTTTGTCTTTAAACGCACTCTGGCGTGCCGCTCGTGATGCCGTGGTAACAACCGCTACCGTGATGTTGATATTGATTGCCGCTCATCTGATTAACCCATTTATGGCGCTCAGCCACATTCCTGCCGCTGTTGGCGAATTGTTGTCGGGACTGGGGTTGGGAGTGACGGGAACACTGATTCTTATTTTGGCGATTTACCTTATTTTGGGCTGTTTTTTGGAAGGGTTTGCTATGTTGGTACTGACCTTGCCAATCTTCTTTCCTATTATTATGGCGCTTGGGATCGATCCTATTTGGTTTGGTGTGCTGACCGTCTTGACGCTTGAAATGGGGTTAATCTCACCGCCTGTGGGCATCAATGTTTTCATTGTAAAATCGGTCGCACCGAACGTGGAATTAGGTGATATTTTTCGTGGTGTGCTGCCTTTTTGGTTGATGATGGTACTGGCTGTTGCCTTACTGATTCTTTTCCCACAAATTGTGTTGTTTCTTCCGAATACCATGTTTGGTTGAGTGTTTATCACTGCAGAATAAAAATGCCCATGTTATGGGGTCACTTCACACATGGGCATTTTTTGAGCAGAAAAAACAGTGCTAAGCCAGCGTTTGCTCTGTTTTTACTTTCTCTAGCACTTCTTCAATTGCGCTTTTAAATACTTCTGCGGGCTGTCCACCTGAGATGGCGTAGGCGTTATTGATAATAACGGTTGGGACAGACGTGATGCCGTTTTGTTGCCAGACTTTTTCTTGTTGGCGAACGTCGTCCGCAAAGTGATTATTTTCCAAAATACCCTTTGCTGCAGCGGGATCAAGGTTCACGCTGGCCGCAAGGTTAGCGAGTATGGTGTGGTTGCTGATGTCTTGATTGTGGGTAAAATGCGCCTTGAATAAAGCGGTTTTGAGTTCCGCTTGTTTGCCTTCCAAGTGTGCCCAATGCAATAAACGATGGGCATCAAATGAATTGCGCATGCGACTTTCAGGTGTAAAGTTAAACTCGAATCCGACTTCTTTGCCACGAGCTTGAATCATGGCGCGGTTTTGTTCAGATTGAGCTTTGTTGATGCCATATTTTTCGGTGATATGTTCGTCTAAATTTTGACCTTCTAGCGGCATCTTAGGATTAAGTTCAAACGGCTGAAAAGTCACGGTCGCGTCGACTGTGTCGTTTAGCTGTTCTAGTGCTTGGTTAAGGTTTCCCAAACCGACTACACACCAAGGGCACATAACGTCGGAGATAAATTGAATATCCAATGGTTCTTTCATGGTATTTTCCATCTTTAAAGTGAAAAGCAAAACTTAAAAAGTTCGTATTAGAAAAAGAGATTGGGGCAGCGTGGTGAATTAAAAGAGAAGCCGTAAAATAGTGCGGATCGTTGCTCATAATTTACACAGTATTGAGTGAGTCGACAGGATATAGACTCAAGCAAACGCTACTAAACGTTAGTTGTTGTTTTAATTGTTGTATGGTGTCATACATTAACGCCATTTTATGGGTGATATGATTCACGGATGCAATAGGATAAAAAGAATGTCTCAGCATAACAAAGCCCGTCAGTATGTGTACGTGTCCAATGCCAAAGATGGCACCATTGCCAGATATTTATTAGATGATCATCAGCGTAAACTCGTTTTTCTTGGGCGCACACCCGCGGGTGATAATGTGATGCCTTTGGCCGTGAGCCCTGATAAATCGCATTTGTACGCAGCCATTCGTTCAGAACCTTTTCATGTGGTGTCGTATCGCATTGATTCTGAAACAGGGGATTTGTTAGTAGAAGGTACAGCCAGTTTGCCGGTGAGTATGGCCAACATAGATACGGATAAATCAGGACGTTTTCTTCTTGCTGCTTCCTATGGTGGCCATTTAATCAGTGTGAGTCCGATGAATGAGCAAGGCGTGGTGACGGCCGATGCTCAGCAAGTATTGCCCAGTGGTCGCAATGCCCATGCTATCCATACCAGTCCCGATAATCATTTTGTCTTCTCCACCAGTTTGGGTGACGACGAGATTCGACAATATCGATTTGATGAGCAAAGTGGGCATCTCACACCGAATATACCAGCTGCAGTGAAAACCGAGCAATATGCCGGCCCTAGGCATTTTGTATTTTCTAAAAATGGTCAATACGTTTACGTTTTAGGCGAGTTATCAGGTACGGTAACCACCTATGCTCTTGATGCCAAGACTGGGTTATTAACCCTTAAAGGCGTAAGCGAAGGGGTTCCAGCGAAAGTCTTGCCATTAGAGAACGGCGTGCCGCCCTTTATGACAGCCGATAATGATCACCCTAAAATATGGACAGCAGACATGCATGCGTCCGCCGATGGTCGCTTCTTGTATTTGTCGGAAAGAACCACAAGCACCATGGTCATACTGTCGATTGACCCCATGACCGGGCTGCCAAGTTATCAAGATACAACGCAAGTTGAACAGCAGCCACGAGGTTTTGCCCTCAGTGCCGATGGTCGTTTCATGGTGGTATCAGGTGAAAAAGACATGAATGTCGGCCTGTATGCTGTCGATGCCCAGTCGGGTGCACTGACGAAAATAGATACAGCGCCAGTCGGTATCGGGGCAAACTGGGTTGAAGTCGTTTCTCTGTCATAAAAAGGTGTTTGTTCATGTATGACATTTCAATAGTGTTGCTGTTAGTTTTTGTGCTCGCGAGCTATGTACAGAGTGTTACTGGTTTTGCTTTTGGCTTAATCGTGATGAGTGTTGCGGGTTTATTTTCTTTAGCGCCTTTAGAAGTTGTGGCGTTTTCTGTGAGCGCTTTGAGTTTAGTCAATGCAACAACGGGTTTATATGGCGGCGTATGGCGACAGGTAAATACGAAGAATCTTATTGTCTATTTTATTGCGAGCTTACCTGCAATTGCGTTAGGAGTGTATTTACTCGGTTATTTTGGTGATAGCTCTTTACATTGGTTACAGCTCTTATTGGGAGTGACCATTATTTTGGCGTGTGTATTGAGTTTAATAAAACCGAAAGTGGGTGAGAAACCGTCCCGTCCGTGGGTGTATTTTGTATTTGGTGGCTTATCTGGAATTCTAGGAGGACTGTTTGCCACGTCAGGACCTCCAATTTCGTATTTGATGTATCGCCAGCCTGTTTCTATTAGTGTGATACGTGCAACTTTGCTTAGTGTTTTCTTTGTTTCTTGTTTGCTGAGAATTATCATTATGGCCGTAGGAGGGCAGATTACTACGCCGATGATTTTGTTGAGTGTGGTCGGTTTTCCTTGTGTCTTGATAACGTCACTATTCGCGAAGCGTTATCCACCTAATATTTCCACTCAGGTGATTAAACGCATAGCGCTGTTTCTATTACTGCTATCTGGAGTGAGCCTGACTCTAAAAGCGTTGTTTTGATTGTTAACATATCTTGCTTATTCCCTCTGAGTTTTTTAGCCATAAAAAAAATCCAATTCTGAGTTGAAATGTTAGTTGTATGATGTATGATGTTTTTAGCTCCTTCATGGGGTCATAAAAATACGTCCTAACTACAAAAACAACGATAGGAATACGGTTATGAAAAAATTGTTTCAGAGCTCTAGCCTTGTATTGATGGCAGCTTGTGCCTTAGCTCCGGTAGCGGCTTACGCGGCTGATAATCCAATTCGAGGCAATATTCGTGTGGTGATTGGCTCTACATCTACGGGGGGGGATACTTATCAGGCAGCGGCTATTATTACTGAAGCGTTAGCCAAGAAAATCGATACAAATATTAAGGTCGATGCGGTTGGTTTCTCAGCCGGTTATCAGGCGCTTGAGCGAGTGCCAAGCGGTAATACCTTGATGATTTTTCATGACCAAGCCTATCTTGGTTATTTATATGGACAAAAAGGTTACGAAGATCCGTTTGCAAAATGGAATATTGGGCCGTCTTTTGCCATCAATCCAGGCAACGGTTATTTAGTGTCAAAAAATTCGCCATACAAGAACATGGATGAAATTCTTAATGCGGCAGGCAATGGCAAAACTGTGCGCGTTGCCATTCAGCCAGGTGGAGTATCTGAAATCGGTTATACCGCGATGAAGAACGCGGTGCGTTTAGCTTATCCAGGTCAAGAAGACAATTTGGTGGCGCTGAACACAGGTTCTCAGTCTGACAAAAACCAAGCGTTGTTCGATGGTCTAGCCGATGTCATTAATGGCAGTGTGCAGGCAAACGAGCAGTACACTCGTTTACCTGCAGATGATCAAAAAGCCATGGATTTTGTCTGGTTAACGGCAAAGGCGTCGACGATTGGTCAAGCCAATCCAAATGGCATGGGGGAAACTTCTCGTGATCAGTTGATGCAATATGCGTCTGGTCTTGGGGTAAATATTCCCATGGATGCCGATAGCGATTTTACCTTCGATAAAGAGTTTTTCTTCTTATATAACAAACGTATGTCGCCTGAAGCCATCAAGTTTTTAGATAATGCCTTGGCTGAAGTGTTTGCCGATGGTGAAGTGCAAGAAACCCTCAAAAAGTCTTTTTTTATCCCAAACTTCCGAACCTCTGCTGAAGCTCAGCAGCACTTAAAAGCGAAAAGTGACAGCTACGCGAAGATTATTAATAGTCTGCATAAATAATCTTCTTAGATTGGCGTCGTAGGCATTGCGAGCCTGCGACGCTATGGTATCTCGCGTGTGAGGGTCAATATGTTTGATTGGTTTATATCGTTGAATTCCGTGACGATCGATTTTGATACGTCTCATCAGTTCTTTCCTCGAATTATCATGACGCTGTTGCTGGTGTTAGGGAGCTTGATTCTTCTTGCTAACATTCGTCCTGTCTGGCGAGCAATTCGTTCTGGTCGTTATCAGTTTTTTGTGCGTAATGCGGATTTCTTCCGCTTGCTGGTAACCCTAGTGCTGATTCCTGTGTATTTCTGGTCGATGGATGCGATAGGTGAAGTGCTGCCCAATATGGGATTGGGCTTTTTGTTGGCGTCGATTCCTTTTGTGTTTCTGATGTCGATGCTTTATTGCCATGAAAGAACTCGCCGGAATATCACCATCATTACTGCCAATGCTGTGATTGCGCCTACTGTCGTATGGGGCGTGCTTTACCATCTTTTCCTTGTGTCTATGCCTTAGCTATCAGGAGTAAATGTTATGGAGTTTTTAGAATTACTCTCGCCGGCTTTTTTCTTGTTAGCCGCCGCAGGGGCGATTATTGGTATTGTTTTTGGGGCCATCCCTGGAATGACCGCAACCATGGCGGTCGCGGTTTGCTTACCATTGACCTATACATTGGGGTTGCAAGAAGGCTTGGCTTTGTTGCTGGGTTTGTATGTCGGTGGTATTTCGGGAGGGTTGGTGCCTGCCATATTGCTCAATATCCCAGGAACCCCTTCGTCTATCACGACTACCTTTGATGGCTACCCAATGGCGCAGCGAGGAGAAGCTGAACGCGCCTTAAAAATATGCATTGTGGCGTCTTTGGTCGGCGGTATTTTTAGTGCCTTGGTGTTGTTTTTCTTTGCGCCTGTGTTGGCGGATTTTGCCATTAAGTTTTCCTATGTTGAAAAGTTCTTAATGATTTTCTTTGCTCTGACGGTGATTGCTTCTTTATCGAAAAATATTGTCATGGGGGTGTTTAGCGGTTTATTGGGAGTTTTGCTCAGTTTAATCGGTTCTTACGATGTGTCTGATGGTGGTAATGGTGAGTATCGATTGATGCTGCCGTTTATGGAACCTTATCTTGCCTTCGGTTTTTCCCTGTTGCCTGTTCTGATCGGTTTGTTTGGAATATCGACCATCATAGAAGAAGCGGAAAAGGGGGCAAAAGAATCGTCCCAAGAAGATAAAGTGAATTTAACAAAAGGTAAGCCATTTCGCTTCTCTGTTTTCAAAGGGCAAGTGGGCAACTTATTACGTTCTTCATCGATTGGTACCTTTATTGGGATGTTGCCGGGCATAGGGGGCAGTGCGGCATCGATTTTGGCCTATACCCAACAAAAAAATCTCTCCAAACAGCCGCACAAAATGGGCACAGGTGAGCCTGAAGGATTGGTGGCGTCAGAGTCTGCCAATAACGGTTTGACGGGGGGCGCTTTAATACCGTTATTGTCTCTAGGGATTCCAGGTGACAGCACCACGGCCGTATTGATCGGTGCGTTTACCTTGCAAGGGTTGCAAGTCGGTCCTTTGTTCATCGGGGAAAACATCGACACATGGTATTCCATGATAACGGCCTTGATGTTTGCCAATGTGGTGATGTTTGTCGTGATGTTTTATGCCATTCGCTACATCGCTAAGGTGGTGTTGATCCCTAAGTTTATTCTTTATCCCATCATAGTAATGATGTGTACCGTCGGAGCGTACGCCATTAATTACGGCATTATGTTTGATGTCTGGACTTTGTTTATTTTTGGTGTGGCGGGTTGGATTTTTACCAAGATTGGCATTGAAGTGGCGCCGTTGGTGATTGGTTTTATTTTGGGTGGCAGTGCGGAAGTGTATTTTGTGAAGAGTTTAGAGTCCTACGGAGAATACACCGTATTGTTTACTAAAAGCCCGATTGCCATGGTGCTTTGGGGATTGATTGTCTTGTCTATTGTTGTCTCATTCATGATACATAAAAAAAGCAAGCAGCATTCAGGGGAGAGTAAATGAGTTCATCTTATGTGTTAATCAAAATTCATGACAATGACAATGTTGCGATCATCTTGAATCAAGGTGGTGCGCCAGCTGGTGCCGAGTTAGACAATGGATTGGTGCTAAAAGAGGCGGTACCACAAGGTCACAAAGTGTCTTTGCAGGCAATAAAAGCAGGTGAAAAGATCATTCGTTACAACGAAGTGATTGGCTATGCGGATAAAGATTTGGACGCTGGATGCTGGGTGTCTGAGCAAGTGGTGCGGATGCCGACGCCACCAAACCTTGACGAGTTGCCGTTGGCGACTCGAGAAAAGCCTAAATTTGAACCATTAGAGGGTTATACCTTTGACGGTTATAAAAATGCCGATGGTTCTGCTGGCACAAAAAACCTTTTGGGTATCAGTACCAGTGTGCAGTGTGTGGCCGGTATCACAGACTATGTGGTCAAGCTGATCAAGCAGACTTTGCTGCCAAAATACCCGAACGTGGATGGTGTGGTGGCTCTGAACCATTCCTATGGTTGTGGCGTGGCGATTAATGCTCCCGGCGCGATCGTGCCAATTCGGACTTTGCAAAATATGGCGAAGAACCCCAATTTTGGTGGCGAAATCATGGTGATTGGTTTGGGCTGTGAAAAACTACAGCCTCATCGTTTGCTTGAGATTGATGATTCGCAAGCAGTGAATATTCTGCCTAATTCTGCGGCGGCGAAACGACTTGAAGACAGCATCGTGAGTTTGCAAGACGAATCACATCACGGTTTTCAAGATATGGTCGACCATATTATGGATATGGCCGAAGAGCATCTTAAACGCTTAAATTTACGTCGTCGTGAGCCTTGTCCTATTTCTGAGCTGGTTGTTGGGATGCAGTGCGGTGGCAGTGATGCGTTTTCTGGTATTACCGCAAACCCTGCTGTGGGTTATGCCTCGGATCTGATTGTGCGTGCGGGTGGGTCGGTGATGTTTTCAGAAGTCACCGAAGTACGTGACGCGATTCATTTGTTAACACCAAGAGCTGAAACGGTAGAAGTTGGCAAAGCTTTGCTGCGCGAGATGCAGTGGTACGACGATTATCTCAATCAGGGTCAAGCGGACCGCAGTGCGAACACCACACCAGGCAATAAAAAAGGCGGTTTGAATAATATTGTAGAGAAGTCATTGGGATCGATTACCAAGTCTGGTAATAGCCCAATTGTGGATGTGTTAAGTCCTGGAGAGCGCATTCGCAAGCGTGGTTTGAATTTTGCCGCGACACCCGCCAGTGACTTTATATGCGGCACGCTTCAGTTTGCCTCTGGTATGAATGTGCAAGTTTTTACCACAGGGCGAGGAACACCTTACGGCTTAGAAGTGGCGCCTGTGATTAAAGTGTCGACCAATAGTTCATTAGGGAATCGCTGGCATGATTTGATCGACATGGATGCTGGGCGCATGGCAACCAAGGAAATCACTTTAGAAGAAGCGGGCTGGGAGTTGTTTCATCTGATATTGGATGTGGCAAGCGGACGCAAACAAGTGGCGGCTGACCGTTTAGGGTTGCATAACGATCTAGTGCTGTTTAACCCAGCCCCTGTGACTTAAGCCGATACTATTATAAAAGCAAATTTGGCTTGTAATTCGTCTTTTTAGTTGTATGATGTATTACAAGTTATGTCAAAAATCTTCCGAACTAAGGAAGGTGTTATTAATATAATAAAGAGGAAAAAAGCATGGCTTTTTCGGTTGAACAAATGAGATCTGCATTGAGCGACGGACTGTTGTCCTTTCCAGTAACGGATTTTGATGCGAATGGTAAATTTAACGCAGAGACATTCCGTCAACGCTTAGAGTCTTTTATCGAACATGGCGTGTCTTCTATTTTTGTGGCGGGTGGTACGGGGGAGTTCTTTTCTCTCGACGAAGACGACTACCGTCAAATTGTTGAGCTGTCTGTTGCGACCGTAAAAGGCCGTGTTCCAGTCATTGCATCGGCGGGTCGCAGCGTCTCTGATGCGAAAAAATTTGTCGCAATTGCCGATGAAGCTGGCTGTGACGGTATTTTGTTGATGCCACCTTTTCTAACAGAATGCCCTGAAGACGGTATTGTCGAGTACGCTAGCCAAATCATGGCCTCTAGCAAAACACATTTTATTTATTACAACCGTGGTAATGGCATTTTGACCGCTGAAAGCGTGAAAGCCTTGGCAGCAGCGAACCCCAATATGGTGGCGCTAAAAGATGGCGTGGGTAACATCGCGGCATTGAACGATACGATTAAAACCGTCGGTGATCGTTTAGTGTACATAGGTGGTGTACCAACGGCGGAAATTTTCGCTGAAGCCTATTTGTCGATTGGCGTGAATACATATTCTTCTGCGGTCTTTAATTTTATGCCAGAAATGGCCAACAAGTTCTACAAAGCGCTGCGCGCTGGTGATCAGGCCGTGGTGACGGCAATCATTAAAGATTTCTTTATCCCATTCTGCCGTTTGCGTGATCGCAAAAAAGGCTACGCAGTGAGCCTAATTAAAGCGGGCACCACCTTGATGGGGCACACGGCTGGTAATGTGCGTGCACCACTCACTATGCCGACAGCAGGTGAAGTGGCGGAGTTAGAAGCAATTATTAAGAAAAACTCTTGATACCTTAGAGAAGGTTAGGCCGGATAGTCTAACCTTCTCATTTTTTTACAAGGCAGAGATTCGCATTATGTTTACAACAATAAAAAAGATGCAGGTAATACCCGTTGCTGGCTACGATAGTTTTTTACTGAATCTAAGTGGCGGACATGCACCTTGGTTTATCCGTACAGTGGTGGTACTGGAAGATAACGACGGCAATATCGGCTTAGGTGAAGTGCCAGCGACGGATAAAATCATCGCCACACTTGAAGAGTGTCGTGCTTTAGTTGAAGGCAAAAGCGTTGGCAAGTGGAAAAGTATTATCAGTGATGTGCGCAGCGCGACATCCGGTAAAGCGGATGATGTTCGCGGTAATCAAACCTTCGATTTAAGAACCGCAGTGCATGTCATTACGGCGATTGAATCGGCACTACTCGATTTGGCAGGCCAGAATATGGGCTTACCTGTTGTTGATTTACTGGGTCAATATGGCAAGCAGCGTGACGAAGTCGAAGCATTAGGTTACTTGTTTTTCCTTGGCGACCGCACCAAAACAAATTTGCCTTACCCAACCTATGATAACCCAGTAGATGAGTGGGATCGGGTTCGTGGTCTAGAAGCCGTCACACCGGAATCCATTGCGACATTGGCGAAAGCCGCTTATGCGCGATACGGTTTCAAAGATTTTAAATTAAAAGGCGGCGTCTTGGACGGTCATCGAGAAGCCGAATGCATTGCGGCTTTGTACGAGGCGTTTCCAGATGCGCGTTTAACGCTGGATCCAAATGGCGCGTGGACGCTGGATCAAGCGGTTGAATACTTGACGCCAGTGAAGCACATGTTGAGTTACGCAGAAGACCCTTGTGGACAAGAAGGGGCGTGGTCTGGCCGCGAAACCATGTCGGAGTTCAAACGTAGAACAGGTCTGAAAACCGCGACAAATATGATTGCGACGGATTGGAAACAGCTAAAAAACGCGGTGCGTCTTGATTCGGTTGATATTCCACTTGCCGACTGTCATTTCTGGACCATGCAAGGTGCGGTTGCCGTGGGCGAACTCTGCAATGAGTGGGGCATGACATGGGGTTCTCACAGTAATAACCATTTTGATATTTCGCTCGCAATGATGACGCATGTTGCGGCCGCTTGCCCCGGTGAAGTGACCGCGATTGATACCCATTGGATTTGGCAAGATGGTCAACGCGTCACCAAAGCACCATTAACAATCCGTGGCGGTAAAATTACTGTGCCAACGAAACCGGGTTTAGGCATTGAACTGGATCGTGAAAAGCTGATGGAAGCCCATGCGCTGTATAAAACGCTCACCTTAGGTCAACGTGATGACAGCTTGGCGATGCAGTTCTTGATTCCTGGCTGGACGTTTAATGCCAAAAAACCAGCGCTTGTTAGATAAGTAGCACTGGGGTAATGTTCTGGGTTTTAGAATAAACGGCGCAATCAGATATGGATAGGGTGAAAACAGTGGCTAAATCACTACAAATAGAACGAGTAGGCAAAGGCGATAGCTTGGCAAGCAATGTTGCAAAACAACTTGAAAAGCAGATTTCGGCTGGGCACATTTCTGTGGGAGATAAACTGCCGACAGAAAATGCGTTATGCGATCTATTTGGTGTGAGTCGAACTGTTATTCGAGAAGCCATCACTCAGCTTAAATCGTTAGGCTTAGTGGAAACAAAACGTGGCGTGGGCACGAGTGTGATTCGTGCTCAATCAAGCGAGACTCTGTTTGCTTATCGAATCGATCCTACGGCAATTGCCGATATTCTACATATCTTAGAAATGCGCTTGAGCGTGGAAACTACGGCTTGTGAATTGGCGGCGTTGCGTCGTTCAGACGAAGACGTTGCCATCCTTGAGAAGCATTTCAATGAGTTTGACGAGGCATTAAGCCGTGGCGAATTGGCAAGAAAAGAAGATTACGCTTTTCATCTGGCGATTTGTACCGCGACTCGTAACCCTTTCCTTAAACAGTTTTATGAGCAGTTTAATAAGAACGTTATCCCCAGAGCAAAATTAATAAACACAAACTTGAAGCAGGTGGCGACAGACGAATATTTGCGCCGCATTCGATCAGAGCATCTTGAAATACTCAATTGCATCAAAAACCAAGATGCAGAAGGTGCAAAGCAGGCCATGCATAATCATTTGTATCGCGCTTACCATCTGTACGAACGCTACCAGAGCGATAACAAGTTTGATCTAGAGTAACGCATTAAAAGTGAGTTTGGCTCACTTTTATTCTTCGATAAAACTGAGGGGGAAACATGGATACGAAAGGGCTTCTTAAAGGCACTTTATTGGTAGCCGGTAACGATATTACGGGGACTCAACAAGCCATTCACGCAATCAATCCTGCTACTAACGAAACGCTAGAGCCTGCTTATCATGGCGGTACCAAAGCGGACGTTGAACAAGCGGTCAGTGCGGCATGGCTAGCATTTGATGCCTATCGATCCATCAGTACAGAAAAACGTGCGGCTTTTCTAGAATGCATCGCTGATGAAATTTTAGCGCTCGGTGATGCGCTGGTAGAGCGTGCCATGGCGGAATCGGGTTTGCCTAAAGCACGTATTGAAGGGGAGCGTGGACGCACTATGGGACAGCTACGTTTGTTCGCAGACGTGGTTCGTTTGGGCAAAGCGACCGACGCGCGTATTGATCCTGCTATGCCAGATCGCACACCATTGCCTCGCTCTGATTTGCGTTTCCAAAAAATTGCCTTAGGCCCAGTGGCGGTTTTTGGTGCAAGTAACTTCCCATTGGCTTTCTCTGTTGCTGGTGGCGATACCGCGTCGGCATTGGCGGCGGGCTGTCCGGTTGTTGTTAAGGCGCATTCTGCTCATCCTGGTACGTCTGAACTGGTGGGTCGAGCTGTTACGGCTGCGGTGAAAAAATGCGGTCTGCCTGCTGGTGTGTTTTCTCTCTTGTATGGTTCTGGTCGTGAAATCGGCAGTGCTCTAGTGGCGCACCCTTCGATTAAAGCCGTGGGTTTTACAGGATCTCGTAGTGGTGGTGTCGCACTGATGAACATCGCCGCCAATCGTCCGGAGCCCATTCCTGTTTATGCCGAAATGAGCAGTATTAACCCTGTCTTTATCATGCCTGAAAAGTTGTCCGCTGAAGCGCAAAGTGTGGCGAAAGGTTTTGTTGGTTCACTTACCATGGGGGCAGGCCAATTCTGTACAAACCCAGGTATGGTTGTGCTGCTGAAAGGCGAAGCGGCGGATAGCTTTAAAGCGACGGTTGCCAGCGAAGTGCAAGCATTGGGTACGCAAACCATGCTAACACCTGGTATTTACCAAGCGTATTGTGACGGTGTTGAGAAGCTGAACAACAATTCAGCTGCGACACTTTTGGCGAAGGGTAATGATAGTGATCAGCCAAACCAGTGTTGCCCACATGTATTCGCTACCAGTGCGAACGCTTTCTTAGCTGATGCGTCAATGGAAGATGAAGTCTTTGGCTCAACGTCTTTGATTATCGAATGCGATACCTTGGATGAATACAAGGTGGTGGCTGAGCACTTAGAAGGTCAATTGACCGCGACGGTGCAAATGTCAGATGCGGATGTTGAAGCCGTACGAGCTTTATTACCAACACTAGAGCGTAAAGTGGGTCGCATTCTATGCAATGGCTACCCAACAGGTGTGGAAGTGTGTCATTCCATGGTACATGGCGGCCCTTTCCCTGCGACATCGGATAGCCGTTCAACGTCTGTTGGTAGTGCAGCTATTGATCGCTTCCTACGACCAGTGTGTTACCAAGACTTCCCTAGCTCATTGATCCCAGACGCTATTCAAGATAAAAACCCCTTAAACATTCCTCAATTGGTGAATGGGAAATTGGTATAAATAAGTCCTTTTAATTGATAAAAAACACTCTATTGGCCACCCTAGCCTGTAGAGTGTTTGTTTTAGGGAGTTCAACTTGTTAGAAACGCAAAGCGTGATTTTGGATGTGGCCGCGCCAGTTTTATTAATGATTGCGATGGGCGCTTTGCTGCGACGAATTCAGCTGATCAATGATGGCTTTATTTTGGTGAGTTCGCGATTCGTTTTTCAAGTCTCGATGCCCGCTTTGTTCTTCTTCGGCATGATGAGCAACAATTTAAATGGCTTGATAAGTCTTAATTTGGCGGCCTATTTTTTGGCGGCGATAGGGCTTACTTTTTTACTGTCCTGGTGGTTAGCGGTCAAGCTTAATGTGCCAGAGCGGCAGCGTGGCGTGTTTGTTCAGATCGCTTTTCGAGGCAATTGTGGGATTTTCAGTGTTGCACTGGTCGTGAATATGTTTGGTCAAGAAGGTGTGGCGCTGGGTGGCGTGATGTCTGGCTTGAGTGTTTTGCTGTTTAATATTTTAGCCGAAGTGATATTAACACGTTATAGCCACGGTCAATTGCGTTTGGTTCCGGTACTGAAAAGCCTTCTTAAAAACCCGCTTATTGTCAGCATCGTGCTTGGCGTAGGGGCCAATATGATAGGACTGACATTGCCGGCTTTTGTGATGAAAACCGGCTCGTTAATTGGTGGTTTGTCTTTGCCCTTGGCATTGGTTTGTATTGGGGGATCATTAGCGACCAGTGGATTTATCTTGCCGAAACACTTTTCCATGGCGATGTTATGTAAAGTCCTGTTGAGCCCTATTTTATTCACTGCAATTGGGTATGGATTGGGCTTTAGTCAAAAAGAATTGCTGTTTTTGTTCATCTTTTTAGCCGCACCCACGGCGGCTTCTGCCTATGTAACGGCGGTGGCAAAAGGCGACGATGGTAAGTCGACGGCAAACGCGATAGCCAGCACGACGCTGGTATCCTCGGTCGTGATTGTGGTGGGGATTCCGTTGATTATTTGGGTAACGGGCAGCTAATAAATGTAGATAATAAAAAAACCGCGTTTCGTATGGAGACGGTGAAGCGCGGTGGTTATGTATGAGATTTCTTTAGGCACGGTTTTGACCGTGCCTTTTGCCATTAGGCTGGCAACACGCCTAATTCTACAAGACGTTCATGCAAATAACTTTTTGCCGTGTGACGCTCCGACAACACAACCTCTGGTTTTGGATGCAGGAACAAGGGCAGGGAAATGCGCGATTTGGTTTTATCGGCACCTTCTGGGTTAATCACGCGGTGAGAAGTGGAGGGAAAGTAACCGCCGGATGCTTCTTGTAGCATGTCGCCAATATTGATAATAAGCGTGCCGAAATCACAGGGTACGTCCATCCAAGTACCGTCTTTGGCTTTAACCTGCAAACCGGGCTCATTGGCGGAAGGCAATATGGTCAGCAAATTGATGTCTTCGTGGGCGCCTGCGCGGATCGCGCCTAATTCTTCATCGCCTTTCAATGGTGGGTAGTGTAATACGCGCAGCAAGGTTTGCTGGCTGTCTTCTACCATACTGGAAAGTGATTGTGAGTAATGTTTAGCGACATCGGCAGGGGAGTGTTTCTCAACCCAAGCGAGCAGTTCTTTTGCCAAGGCAGAAGCTTCGCCATAGTATTGCGCTAAAAGCGGTTTTTGCTTTTCAGGGCATTGTCCCCAAGGGTAGTAGTGAAAATACTCTTTGATGTCACGTTTGGTATGGCCCTTAGCGGTTTCCGCTACTTTGGGCGAAAAATAACCATCTTGTGGACCGACGTTATAGCGGTAGTCGTATTTACTGTCATCGGCAAAAAAGTCCTGCCAATCTTGATAGATTGCACTCACTAGTTCTTTTTTGATGGGGTGGTTTTTAAGCACACCAAATCCTGTTTCGCGTAAGGATTTAACGAAGTCTTCTTGAGCGGTAGGGCTGTTGTAGTCAATGGCTTGTAGTTGCATCTTATTTTCCTGCTTGCTGATAATCGGCGTTCTGTCGAAATGACACGGCAAAGAAGCGTTTAATGCTAGGTAATTAAATCGCTTCTTCATTTTTTAGGACAAAGGCCGAAAAGCTAAGAGGACCAACCACTGTGGAAAAAATAGCGTAGATCGATGGTTTCCGCTTGATAGTGTTGTACCCATTGCGCCAACGTCATCACATACACAAGGCTGAGTATCTCGGCCTGTGCCAATCGCTTAGTGGCGTTGTAGGATGAATTGCTGGGCATTATTGGTCTCTCAAATGTGAAAACATTGTTAGTTTACTGCGTGAAATGTGTGTTTTGAAGGGATTTAGTAATAATTTGTGTATTAGGGGTGGGTTAATTTTCATCTTCCTCTATACTGCATAGGTCGGTTGTGTACATTTACCGTCTTCAATTGCTCTTCTCTACATTGTTCTACTGTCTGTTTCGCCTTATTTGGCAAGTTGTTTTTTTAGATCCAAGTACTTCTTAAGTGTAAATAATCAACGCGCTTCTTGCGTTGTCATCAATTTAAAGAGGGCTCATGACTATGAATGCATATTTCGATTCTTTTAAAAATCACTTTCTGATTTCTATGCCACATCTAGACGACCCCCACTTTGAACACACGGTTATTTATCTCTGCGAACACACGAAAGCGGGTGCGATGGGGATTGTTATCAATCGTCCATCCAATGTTGACTTTAGCGAGTTAGCCGACCATCTTGGCATTCACATTATCAGCCCGCATTTGGGCGCTGACCCCATTTATAATGGTGGGCCTGTGGAAGCTGAACGCGGTTTTATCTTGCATACCACCGATAAATCTTGGGAACGAACCCTACAAGTAACTGACGATGTGTCTTTATCTGCCTCCTTAGAAGCGATTGAGGACATTGCCCAAGGTAACGGTCCTGAGGCATTCCGAATTACGCTGGGATGCGCTGGTTGGGATGCAGGACAGCTCGAAAACGAAATAGCCAATAATGATTGGCTGGTATGTGAAGCGGATTTAGACGTATTATTTCATACTCCAAGTGATATGCAGTTTACCGCCGCGACTCGTGTGCTGGGAATTGATATGACAAGACTTTCACCGGATATAGGACATGGTTAATGACGGTAACATCGTCTTTGAATGCTAGCCAGAAGCCCAATACTGCACGCGCAGTATTGGGCTTTGACTTTGGTACGACACGGATTGGCGTGGCGGTTGGCCAGAGTATTACGGGAACCGCACAGCCGCTTGACCCTCTTAAGGCAAAAGAAGGCATTCCCAATTGGGATGAGATCACGCGTATTGTTGAAGAATGGAAGCCAGATGCATTTGTTGTTGGTCTGCCGCTTGATATGGATGGTTCAGAAAATGAGATGTGTCAACGAGCACGTAAATTTGCCAAACGACTGCATGGACGTTTCAACCTTCCTTACCATATGATGGACGAACGATTGTCTTCTTATGAAGCAAAAGGACAGGTGATTGCCCGCGGAGGCAATCGTAACTTTAAAGAGAATTCTGTGGATGGTTTGGCGGCTCAAATGATACTGGAAACCTGGTTTGCAGAGTCTTTGTAAGCGCTTCTCCATTGAGAAAGACAGGGCGTTCATCCTGTTTTATGATGAATTTAACAATAAGGTATGAGGAAAGAATGAAGTTAGATTTAGAGCGCTCGCTGGCGGCAATGAGGGAACAATTAGCGTCTTACTGCGAAAAGAAAAAGATTGAAGACGCCATTGTCGTCGGTATTCATACTGGTGGAGTTTGGGTGGCTGAACATTTGATGTCAGCGGTGCCAACCACCGAACCACTCGCCACTTTAGACATTACATTTTACCGAGATGATTTTACCAAAGCGGGATTAAATCCTAAAGTAAACCAAACTCTGTTACCCGCGATTGAAGACAGGCACGTTATTTTAGTCGATGACGTATTGATGTCTGGCCGGACGATTCGAGCCGCCATGAATGAAATATTTGACTTCGGTCGACCTGCAAGCATTACCTTGGCCATTCTTTATGATCTTGGGCAGCATGAGTTGCCGATTGCGGCCGATATTGTTGGCGAGCAATTGACGCTTAATCCTGACCAAAGAGTTAAGCTAACAGGGCCACAACCGCTTGGTTTTTCAGTGATTAATACCGATTAATTATGCACAACAACGCTTTATTTTTTCGCGCACACATACGACAATTAACGCATGGATAAAATTGACGCTACAGTGGTTATAAAAACGATATCTTACCGTGAGAATAAGGTGAGACAGCTGTTTACTGTCATGAATGCCCGGTTGCAGTATGCCTGCACCGGGCATTTTCCTATCTAGACGTTCTATTTTTTAAGCAAAAGAGAAAGACGATACCGTCTTTGCAGTTTGAGGAAAGCAAACCATGATGCGATCCGAACCTCGGGCATTACAGTTAAACGAACACGGGCAGCTTAAACACTTTCTAACGTTAGATGGCTTGGATAAAACCATTTTGACCGAGATCCTTGATCGGGCAGAATCCTTTCTTTCGATGGGAGAGCAATCGGTTAAAAAAGTCCCTTTGCTACGCGGCAAAACCGTGGTGAATTTATTTTTTGAAAATTCCACTCGAACTCGCACTACTTTTGAGTTGGCGGCGAAGCGCTTATCGGCTGACGTCATCAATCTCAATATCGAAACATCCGCCACCTCGAAAGGCGAATCCTTACTGGATACCTTAAAAAATCTAGAAGCCATGCAAAGTGATATGTTTATTGTGCGCCATTCAGACAGCGGTGCTGCACATTTTATTGCGGAACATTGCACGCCTAATGTGGCTATCATCAATGCTGGAGACGGGCGTCACGCTCATCCAACACAAGCCATGTTAGATATGTTGACCATTCGTCGTCATAAGGGTGGCTTCGAAGGGTTAAAAATCGCCATTGTAGGCGATATTCTGCATTCGCGTGTGGCGCGCTCTCAATTGCAGGCGCTGACGACACTGGGTGTCAGTGATGTGCGTTTGGTCGGTCCTAAAACGCTTGTGCCCAGTTTCTTTGCGGAAATGGGCGCCACGATTTGCCATGATTTAGAAGCGGGCTTAAAAGACGTGGATGTGGTGGTGATGTTACGCCTACAAAAAGAACGCATGAAGGGCGGACTCTTGCCCAGTGAGAGTGAGTTTTATCGTTTATACGGCTTAACGGAAGAAACGCTCGCTTGGGCCAAGCCGGATGCCATTGTAATGCACCCAGGCCCAATCAATCGGGGAGTGGAAATTTCCTCGGAAGTCGCTGATGGTAAACATTCGGTTATCTTGAACCAAGTAACTAACGGTATTGCGGTGCGTATGGCGGTGATGTCTATGGCGATGAGTGGGCAGTTGCAAAGCGCCGAATCGTCAGTAGCGGGGGATGATAAATAGCATGAAATTACGTATTCAAAATGGTCGTTTGATCGATCCGAGTCAAGGTATCGACGCTGTCACAGAACTGTTTGTTGATAACCAAAAAATCGTCGCGATTGGCGATGCACCAGAAGGCTTTGATGACGCTGAAGTGGTGGATGCATCGGGTCAGTGGGTATTGCCTGGGTTGGTGGATTTGGCGGTGTCTTTGCGTGAGCCTGGATTGACACAAAAGGGAAATATCGCAACGGAAGGCCGCGCGGCGGTTGCTGGTGGTGTGACCACCTTGGTCTGCGCGCCAGATACTCGTCCTATCGTAGATACACCCGCGGTTGCTGCTTTGATTCAAGATAAGGCGGACGACGCTGGCATGGCGAACGTATTCCCTCTTGGGGCGTTAACACAGGGCCTAGAAGGCGCTCAGCTTAGCAACATGGTGGCGTTGACTGATGCGGGTTGCGTGGCGTTATCGAACCATCGTCACCCTATGGCGAGTACTAAGGTGTTGGTACGTGCGCTTGAATATGCGGCAACCCATGATTTGTTGGTGGTATTTCATCCTGATGAGACAAGCCTGTCTGAAGGGGGATGCGCTCATGAAGGTTTGGTGTCAACCATGCATGGCTTGCCAGGTATTCCTGAAGAAGCAGAGACGATTGCGCTGATGCGTGATTTGCTGCTGGTGCAAAAAACCGGTGTGCGTGCGCACTTTGCTCGTTTATCTTGCGCGAAATCGGTCGAGATGATCGCCGATGCCAAAGCGTCAGGTCTTGATGTGACCGCAGACGTCGCCGTGCATAATCTGTTGCTTAATGATCAGGTGTTGAATCGTTTTGATGGCCATTATCATGTTTTGCCGCCATTACGTAGCGATGAAGATCGCTTGACACTGATTGAAGGTATCAAAGCGGGTGTTATTACTGCGATATGTTCTGATCACCAGCCACATGAAAAAATGGCTAAGATCGCACCATTTGCTGCGACAGAGCCTGGTATGGCGAATATTGAAATATTACTGCCATTGGCTATGCAATTGACGGATGAAGGCGACTTAGATTTTCTTACCCTATTAACTTGCCTCACTTCCGGTCCTGCGGCTTGTTTTGGTTTGGAAGCGGGTTCTCTCTCTGTGGGCAGTTTTGCAGACTTTATTTTGTTTGATAGTACGGCACGTTGGACATGGTCTTCTGAGAACCGCAAGACAAAAGGCCACAATTCTCCTTACCTCGGTGAAGAGTTTGTCGGTCGCGTTATGGCGACTTACATCTCGGGCCAACGGGTTTATCAGGTAGTTTGAGTCAATAAGTAAGGCTAAGTAGGGTTTTTCGCTTACTTGGTCTTACTATTCCTTTACTTTTAATATTAGGCCGTTAATCTAGTTTGAATCACGGATTATTTTGGCTTTAGTATTTTATGTCTATCGATTCTTCAAACTCATTGTTCAAGGAACAGCAGACATTACAGTCGCGTGTGGCCTTTCTTGAAAAAGAGCGAGATTTTGTAAAAAAATTATACAGTGACATGCCACAAATGCTGCAGCTACTTGCAAAAGGGGCGCTGTTAAATTCTTTATTGAATTGTTTTAAGCATAAACTGCAATCTCAGTTGCCTAATGCGTATTGTCTTTTTATGGTTTGCGACAAGGACTGTTTACAGTGGCGTTTACAATACAGCGATTCGATCAGTGAGCGTTTGCTGAATTTGAACGGTCAACTGATGAGTATTCCTCAAGCCTTAATTACTTTTGCCGCTAGCCCTTCTTGTCCTAAACGTCATGATGTTGATATTCAAACCGTGTCTGGTTGGAAGCATTGGCAGTCTTTTTTGCATGAGCATGGCTTTACTGATGTGTCTATGGTGAGCGTATCGGACGAACAAGGTTCTATTTATCTCATGTTGGCGTTTCAGCGAGAGAAAAATCGTTTGGAACATGAGCTAATGGTACTGGCGCTAGACGCTTATGAAGCTTGGTTAAGTGCCGTGTTCGAACGAGAAAAAGCCGATCATCTGTTACTGGAGGACAGCCATCAAGATCCCTCTACCGGATTGTTGCGTCGTTATAGTTTCGAAAACAGCTTTGGTATTGTGCTTAAAGACTCTCGTCGCCATTTTCAGCGTGCGGCTTTGTTGTCTATTCTATTGCGCCCTTGCTCTAACGTGAATGAAGCTGAATTAAAAGTCTTAGCGGATGTGATGCGTGATACTGTGCGTGACAATGACCTTATTGCTCACTACGATGAGCATGAACTGGTGATGGGGATCCGTATTCAGCACCTAGAAGACGCAGAAGTGGTGGCGACGAAACTGTTAAAATCGTTAAGTGCTCCTGCTTTTTCAAAAAATCGCCTGATTCGGGGTGGCTTGTCTATTGGTATTGCTTTTTACCCTGAGCATTCGTCATTGGAGTCGCTCTATCAGGCGGCTTCGTTTGCCGCGCATTCATTGAAAAATGTCACCGGATATCGACTCGAGTTCCACGGAGAATGCTATGAGTCCAGCGCAGGTTTTTATACCTTGTAAGACTCAATGACGTCGTCATGTCACTTTTATCTGTCTCTTAAAATAATGATATCATGCTTTCTCTAAGAAGATTTTGACGGTTGTTCAGTGTATTTGGGCTGATGAGTGCAGACAAAAACTGAGCCTATTAAAGGTGAGAGTAAGGAGCATAATCCGATATGTCGATGAAAGTCGAAAGCCCTGAAGTGGCAGACATCAAAGCAAATTTAGCGCAAGTGACAGAGCAAATTGATCAGCTCGTCCAGCAGTCCCGTAGGCCGCAAGGCAGCGTACGCTTATTGGCCGTCAGTAAGACGAAGCCTCTGTCTGCCTTATCGGCGGCTTATGAAGCAGGACAAAGAGCATTTGGTGAAAACTATGTGCAGGAAGCCGTGGAGAAATACCATGCTTTATCGCATTTAACGGATATAGAATGGCACTTTATTGGTCCGATTCAGTCCAATAAATCACGTCTTATTGCTGAAACCATGCATTGGGTGCATTCCATTGACCGTGAGAAAATTGCTCGCCGTTTGAGTGAACAACGCATTGAAGGGTTACCGCCCTTGAATGTGTGTATTCAGGTCAATATTAGTGGCGAAGAAAGCAAAGCTGGCATCGCGTTGTCAGACGTAGATGGTATGGTTGCTTTGATAAAGACTTTGCCAAATTTACGCCTTCGAGGTCTGATGGCCATTCCAGCACCGCAAGAAAGCCATGCGGCGCAATGTGCCGTATACGCGCCATTGGTCGAGGCTTTTGTTGATTTATCAAAATCCGATAGCATGATAGACACCTTGTCGATTGGCATGTCAGGCGACTTAGCCGCAGCGATTGAATCGGGTAGTACCATGGTGCGTGTAGGAACCGCTATTTTTGGTGAGCGCGATTATTCCGCGAAAGCGTAAATGGCACCCGTGTGTATTTTAAATAAACAGGCGATGGTCTGCTTAAATGATGAACAGAGTAGGTATAAAATGACACCAAATATCGCCTTTATCGGCGTGGGAAACATGGCAAGATCGATTTTTAGTGGCATGTTAGCAAGTGGCTATCCTGCCGAAAAAATTATCGGCACTTCTCGAACCGCAGAAAAACGTGATTACTATCACCAGCAGTATGGTATTGCCATGTTGGAAGATAATGATGCGGCTGTGAGTCAAGCGGATGTTGTTGTGTTGTGTGTGAAGCCTGCGCAAATGCAAGATGTGATTGAAGCCTTTTCCGCCTCTGTGCGTGATGATCAATTGTTTGTCTCTGTGGCTGCGGGCATTGAACTCGCGTCATTGGGGCATTGGCTAGGTAAGCCAGTTGCGGTTGTGCGCAGTATGCCAAACACACCGTCACAAATTGGTGCTGGTATGACCGGATTGATTGCGAATGCTCATACAAACGCTGACCAAAAAAATTGGGTGAGTGAGTTGTTTTCCAGCATTGGTCACTCAGTTTGGGTCGAAAACGAAGCGCACATGCACACGGTGACCAGTTTATCGGGCAGTGCTCCAGCGTATTTTTTCCGCTTTATTGAAGCCATGATCAAAAATGCGCAGCAGCAAGGCATGGATGAAAAAACCAGCCGTGAGTTGGCCAGTCGAACCATGTTAGGTGCCGCGCGCATGGTGATAGAACTGGACGAGCCTATTGCTCAGTTACGTCAGAACATCACCTCGCCAAAAGGCACGACAGAGCAGGCCTTGTTATCTTTTGAGGCATCTGATATCGATAAAATTGTGGCCGATGCGATGACAGCTTGCGTTAACCGGTCTAAAGAAATGGCACAAAACTTTTCTGTGAAGAAACCCAATTAAGGACTATAGAAGATGTACTCGGATCCATTTGTTATGCTCGTGAAGGTTATCTGTAACCTTTACTTATTTATTGTATTGTTGCGTTTGGTACTTCAGTTGACCCGTGCGGATTTTTACAATCCGATTAGCCAAGGCATTGTAAAAGCGACGAGCCCAATTGTCCTGCCTTTACGTAAGGTGGTTCCGGCTATTGGGCGTTTGGATACGGCCTCTTTGGTGTTGGCATTAGGCGTGCAGTTGCTGACGGTCTTCTTGGTGGTACTGATTAATGGTGTGGCGATTTCACCAGTCAGTTATGCTATTTTTACCTTAGCGGGCACGTTATACCATTTGTTGGATTTGTATTTTTGGGCCATGCTTATTTCGGTAATTCTCAGTTGGGTAGCACCGACAGCGAATCACCCAGGTGCGTTGCTTGTTGGGCAAATTACGGCGCCTTTATACCGTGCTTGTCAGCGCGTGATTCCGACCTTGGGTGGGTTAGATTTGTCGCCTATTTTTATCTTTTTGGCGATCTCGTTTTTGAAGCAAGTGCTAGCGCCATATAGTATTTAATTTGGTTGGTAGTATTGAGTTTGAGACAATAAAAATACTGGATATTATTCGGTGAATTGAGAACAGGGGCGTATTCCTATATGATGCGACCCCTAAACGGGAATTTGAGCGGACAAAAAAACGTCAGCTGCCCGCTTTCTTCTCCCTTATTAATTTTTTGGATGAAAGCTATGAGTACGATTGCGGTTTATCCGGGGACATTTGACCCTATTACAAACGGCCATACGGATTTGGTTGAACGCGCATCAAAGCTATTTAACAAGGTTATCGTAGCGGTTGCTGCGAGCCCCAAAAAGCGCCCAGCACTGTCCCATGAATTGCGTATTTCATTGGCGAAAAAAGTATTGGGGCATTTGCCTAATGTGGAAGTGGTCGGGTTTGATAACCTACTGACCGAGTTTACGCGTTCCGTAAATGGCAAAGTGGTGATTCGTGGCCTACGTGCTGTGTCAGATTTTGAATATGAATTTCAATTAGCCAATATGAACCGTGCGATTGCCCCGGATGTGGAAAGTATCTTTTTGACACCTTCCGAAAAGCATTCTTATATTTCTTCGACCTTGGTTCGAGAAATTGCGTCTTTAAATGGCGATTTTGGTCAGTTTGTAAATCCAGAAGTAAAACGTGTTCTGCAAGAACACTACCAAACGATTTAACGTCTGTTTTATTTAGTTCTGCTGCTTAGCGCCTGTGCCATTATCGCAGCGGTTTTAGGAGAGAAGAATGTCTCTTATCATTACCGATGAATGCATCAACTGTGATGTGTGTGAACCTGAGTGCCCGAACGAAGCGATTTCTCAGGGAGATGAGATCTATGTGATTGACCCATCCAAATGCACAGAGTGCGTAGGCCATTTTGATGAGCCTCAATGTCAGCAAGTGTGTCCTGTTGACTGTATTCCTTTGGACCCTAATCACAAAGAAACGGAAGAGCAGCTAATGGAGAAATACCTAGTGCTCACAGGTCAGCTATAACCAATAGGGTGTTGCCGCTATCGACACAAATAGTTTTATATTTTTAGCCGGAATATTGTTGCTAGTCAGTATTCTGGCCAGCTCTTTTACGGTACGCGTTGGCTTACCTTTGTTGCTTGTTTTTCTCGGAATGGGGATGTTGGCAGGTGAAGAGGGAATTGGCCAACTGGACTTTGACAACCCAAGCCTCGCCTTTTTTGTGGGCAACCTTGCCCTCGCTGTCATTCTTCTGGATGGCGGTATGCAAACCAAGACCAGCACCTTTCGTGTGGCCCTATGGCCATCCTTATCCCTTGCCACATTAGGCGTGGTTTTTACTACCGCCACGGTAGGCGTCTTTGCGGCGTGGCTGCTGGATGTAAAACTGATTTACGGTTTATTGCTTGGGGCAACGGTCGGCTCGACCGATGCCGCCGCAGTGTTTAGCTTATTGCGCAACAGCGGTGTAAAGCTAAATGAGCGTGTGGGTGGCACATTGGAAATAGAATCCGGTGCCAACGATCCGATGGCGATTCTGCTGGTGGTGATGCTCACGGGGTTGCTGCAAAGTTCTGACCAATTAAGTGTGCTCTCTTTTCTGGGTCAAATGATCCAACAATTTGCCATTGGTGGCGTGTTAGGTCTACTGGGTGGCAAGCTGCTTTTAATGATATTACGCCGTGTGCCCTTAATAGAAGGTTTGTACGCGCTGTTGATTATATCCTTTGGTTTGGCAATTTTTTCCGGTGCAAACATGATCGGCGGCAGTGGTTTTCTTGCCGTTTATTTGGTGGGCTTAACGGTCGGTAACGGTCGCATTAAACAGCTAGATTCTATTTCTCAGGTCATGGATGGTTTGGCGTGGTTGGCACAAGCGGGCATGTTCTTATTGCTTGGTTTGTTGGTTACGCCGTCTAGTTTATTGAGCCATGGGTGGCAGGCGATCACCATTGCGGCATTTTTGATTTTTGTGGCACGTCCTTTGGCGGTGATGACGTGTTTATTGCCGTTTGATTTCCGTTGGTCAGAACGCTTCTATATCAGCTGGGTCGGATTGCGTGGTGCGGTGCCTATTGTATTGGCGCTTTATCCGATTATTGCTGGGCTGTCTAACTCAGAATTACTGTTTGAAATCACCTTCACTGTGGTGCTGATCTCCTTGTTGCTGCAGGGATCGACTGTGCCATTGGTTGCTCGTTGGTTAAAAGTGGTGGTGCCGCCTGCGCCTGCGCCAACGACGCGCTTCTCCTTGATCAATGATGCCGATTCGCACCACTCATTAGAATTGTACGAGTTTTTAGTGCAGACGGAAAAAGTGCGTATTCCGGCTTCGATTGTGCAAAACGTACCCAGTGCAACCGTGTCTACACCGCAGTTGGTATCGCTTGTTCGTGATCAAAAACCCATCGTGGTGAACGCGGATACCGTCTTGCAGCTAGGTGATAGAATTTGGATGCTGTTGCATCCAGAAGATGTGAACGATGTCGCGCAGATTTTTTCTCAGCAAGCGTCTGGCTCTTTCTTACTGCAGAACTTCTTCGGTGAGTTTGCCATTCGTGGGGATGCGCCTCTGATCGACCTCGCAAAAGTCTACGGTGTGCCGCTAGAGGGCATTGCTCCAGAAGACACCGCGGCGGAACTGCTACAGCGTCAATTAGGTAAACATCTGGTGGTGGGGGATAGGGTGCGCTTTGGTAATATTCGCCTAACCATTCGCCAAATGGATGGCAACCAAATTGAGATCATTGGGCTTAAACTGCAAGATAAATCAGCCTAAGCCCAACCTTGATTTACGCCTTAAAGTACTGGCCGATCTCTTCTAGCGAAGGGATCACCTGATCGTCATTGATCAGAATAATCAAGCCTTCGGCTTCTATCGTAGCGAAGGTTTGTGGGTGCGTAACAATATCACCGTTTTTACGCACATAGCCCAATGCTGTACCAATGTCTTTTTGGATGAGCGTGGTGACCACCTCAGCCCAAGTGACACCGCTCAAATGCACATTAAGGCGAATTGTATGATCCCCTTGGTGTCGGAACAAATCTTCCAATACTTGCTCTGTACCAGGCGCAATCAATGAACGTACCAACATTTCAGGGTAAGCGCGAACGGGGCGAATTACGGCTTTTGCGCCTGCTGCTTTGAAGCGAGGACGATTCGAGTCATTAATCGCTTCGGTCATGATAAAAGCTGGTGACTGCAACGCCTTAATACGATGCAGCGCATCAAAGGTAAGACTGTCTGAATCGCTGTCTTGCGTATCTTTGCAAAGTACTATGATGTATTTCGCCTTGTGAGCGCCTGCGGACTCCAGCATGCCATCTTCCAGCGCATCGCCTGTATGGTGAACCACGCCGTGAGACCTAAGCTCGATTGGCAAGCCCTCTGGAAAGGCCGTAGTCAATATTTGTATTGGAATATCTTCAAGTTCTGGGGTGAGGCTTATTTGATTGATCAGAAGCCCCAGATAGCGTTCTGCATCGTATTTAGGGGTATTGATGATAAGTATATGGTTTTGCATGTCATCCCACTTTACACGGCCTTTAATACGCATCTCTTTGCGCATTAGCCGGATTTCAACATAGTCACTGGCGATTTGGGCGAGTAGGGTAATGCCCATCCCGTAAATAAGCACAATGGTAGAGAACTGGCCCCAAAAGGTCACGGCCGAGATATCACCGTAACCCGTTGTGCTGGCAGACGTCATGGTCAGCCAGAAAGCTTGCCACCAATCCAAATCTTCAAAAAAAATCATCGCGATACTGTGTAACGCAATGACCCCCGCCAAAAACAAAAAACGCTTTTTTAAATCGCCCGCTTCGTGCAAATGCACTTTTTTACGAAATTGGCGACGACTGTTCTTTTTCTTTAAAAGCAGCGCAAGAGAATTCATTGTGCCTCTTTGGGTTATTCGCTGGCGGCTGGCATTGCATAACCCAGCTGACGCCAAGATTCATACACCATCACCGCGACAGTATTAGAAAGGTTCAAACTGCGAGAGTTCGCTTGCATCGGCAAACGCAAACGTTGGGCAGGCGGTAACGCTTCAATAAACTCGGCTGGCAAACCGCGTGTTTCAGGGCCAAAGACCAAAACATCGTTTTCAGCAAAGCAAGCTTCACTGTGCGTACGGCTGCCCTTCGTTGTTAACGCGTAGACAGTGCCTATCTCGTTTTGATCAACAAACGCCTGAAAGTCTGGGTAGCGTTTTAGGCGCGTGAACTCATGATAGTCTAAACCTGCTCGGCGTAGCTTCTTGTCGTCTAGGTCAAAGCCAAGAGGTTCGATCAGATGCAAATGAAAGCCGGTGTTGGCACACAATCGAATCACATTGCCCGTATTGGGTGGAATTTCAGGTTGGTAAAGTACAATATGCAGCATAGGTTTATCTCCTTGATATAGGAAGATAATACCAGACCAACGCAAGAAACTAAGTTTTTAATTTTTTTTCAAAAAAACTATTGACCCGTAAAAAGGTTTCTCTATAATACGCCCCACTTGCCCAGATAGCTCAGTCGGTAGAGCAGAGGATTGAAAATCCTCGTGTCGGCGGTTCGATTCCGTCTCTGGGCACCATGATTAAGAGAAAGCCTGCTATTTTTAGCAGGCTTTTTTTTGGTTAAATCGGTTTCTTATTCATAAAAACCGAACTCTTCTTGTTTGCCCAGATAGCTCAGTCGGTAGAGCAGAGGATTGAAAATCCTCGTGTCGGCGGTTCGATTCCGTCTCTGGGCACCATTGTAATATTCCCAACTTTTCCCGAATGCTTACTCTTCATTTTTGCATTCTGACGTATTCGTCATTGAGCATTTTAAAATCCCCAACTCATCTGAAAGTGCTTATTCGAGCTGTCTTTGTGGGCAAATAGAACGCGACACACCCGAGCCGATTAGTTTTTGATCTGCCCCCAAACTCGCACCCAACTCGATTAGCTGGTTAAGTTTTCATCTACTAACATTGAAATCTTGCTTTTTATCTAATAGTATCTGTTCAAGGTTTACTTGCAATTTAGGCCATGTAAACCAAAAACGGGGAGAACATTATGTTTATTAAAGATGGATGGGAAGACCGATAACGCTTCCCTAATGCGGAGTGTTAATGGAACTAACCTTACTACAAACCTATCTAAGCCAGATTGATGTAGATACCTGCATTCTAGCGGCAACCGCCCTTGCGGCATTATACTCAATTCGTAGAAACACCGTTATCAACCGTAGACGTGCTACGGTTGATTTAGTGTTGCATCAAAAAAATGATAACGACCTTAAAGCCGCCAATGACATAGTCAATCCGCTCCTTCGCGCCAAAAGTATTACCAAGTATTCGGATCAAGAGTACAAAAATTCTGATCAAAGAAAGGCTATTCTTACCGTACTTAATAACTATGAGTTCATAGCAACTGGTATTAAAGAAGAGGCTTTTGATTTTAGATTGTATAAGAGGATGCGATACAACATGGTGGTTCGTGATTGGGTGGAGTTTGAGCCTTTTGTCATTGAAATGCGAAAAACCGTGCAACATCCTACGCTATACCAAGAGTTTGAATCCTTAGTCAAAAGACTCAAAAAATCGCCTCTAAAATCAAACAAGAAGCATTAGTAAAACGCTCCTTAGCCTAAGAAAGCTAGCTTCTGCAGTGTGTCGGTTCGTTAGCTAGGAGTGTTGGGGTCAGATCAAGAAACTAGATTTGCATATTTACTTGATTGCACTGAGGATTTGAAGGGCATGCATAACACTGCCCCCTGATAGATTGGTTTTTGATCTGACCCCAAACTCTGAAATTTATAAATGGTTTAATCATTATTATGGATTGCTTTTTAGTAAACCAAGCCTGCCAGATGGTAATAAATAAAGCGCAAACAGCCACGACAACAGTCGCAATGGCGGTAATATCAGAAGTTTGTAGGCCACTCGCTACAGTGGCCGCATCGGTAGTTAAGGGTAAATCCATTTAAACAATCCTTATAAAGTCGAGGTTAAACCGCTTCTCTCTCTAGTGGGTAATCTTTCACAAGTGCGTCGAGAGGAATGTTGAGCCCTTTATTAAGGTTACGAATCATTTTAAGACTGAGGGCTCTTTTTTTATTCAAAACTTCACTTACACGGCTACGTTGGCCGACAAATTCCGTTAGATCAGCATCTTTAAGTCCCATTTGATCCATGCGAAATTTAATTGCTTCAATAGGATCTGGCGCTTCGATAGCGTGATATTTTTCTTCATAAGCTTCCACCAATGTCGCGAGTATCTCTATCTCGTCACCTTCAGGTGTATTTGGTTGAACACCACGAAGGCTACGTATGCGGCGTACGGCAGAAGTTAGATCATCGTCATTTTTAATTGGTTTAATGTTCATCGTTTTTCTCCTTAAAGTGAATCCATATCCACTTTGTCATATTGCTCATGAGTGCCTACAAAAAGTACAAAACAGAGCGAATACGTGTAATCAATCTCTACCGCTAGGCGGTATTTATTCCCATGGATGTTAAAGACAGCTTTGCCATTTTTTAGGATGCTGGCATTCTGATACTGTGACTTAACATCGTGAGGCGTCTTCCAATCCGCGTGCTTGGCCTCGTCATGCCATGCTTTTAAAGGCTGTTCAGAGTCTTGGTATTCTTTCCGCTCCCAGAACTCTCGTAGTGCTTTCTTACTAATGACTCTCATGTAGCCTCTTCTTTATTTCCTTATGCTTCCCATTATGGGAAATATGTTAACATTAATACAATTATTTCCCTTTATGGGAAAAGCACTTTTAAGTGAAAGTTACTATAACTCCATACTTTTGCTAAAATATCCAAAACTTAGGGGAGTTAGCCATGCGAGTCATTTGTCCACACTGTCACAGCAAAGCCCTGATCACGTCGTCGAACGTACTGTGTGAGACAGTGAAAGACCTGTATTGCCAATGTACCAACACCAAAGACTGTGGTGCCAGCTTTGTTTACAAGCTTAGCCATTCCCATGATCTAAACCCACCAAGACAAACTACCGTACAAATTGCCATCGCCCTAATAAAAAGCTTGCCAATCGAAGAAAGGCAGGCTCTGCAGCGCGATGTGTTTGCTAGTTAATGGCGTTCTTTATCGTTTTTATCTAACGCCGCGATGATCTTCCTTTGAGTCGTCAATAAGCTGTATTCCACACACTTCAATAAGCTACCAATCTGTTCACCTGTGACGCCTATATCGTCTTTAATGGCGTGGGCCGCCATCATCCCCAGCTCATCCAACGCATCTATTCCAAACGACATGTGGTGCATTTGGCGCTTTATTTCATCAGAGGTGGTCATGTCCAGATTAACGCGGTCAAAATCCACGTCGCCCACATCAATCGCATTATTTTTTGAATTACCCATGCTGTACTCCTTGCACGTTGTTAAATCCATTATTAGACACGATATGGCTAGGGCGCTGGCGGCTATCACCTTGTATTAACAGGGTTTTAAATCGGGCATGGATCACTTGTCCCATCTCGTTGACCTGGTAATGGAACCAAACAGGGGAGTGGATGATATCCGTCATTAAATTGGGAAGTTGCTGTGTTTGTCGGTCGGATAAACCGCCTAAGTGAAATGTCGTGCCATTGGCTAAGCGAACCAATAAGGATTTTTCATCGTGCAGGTTTACCGCAACGATACGCCCCGTGCTGACTTTTGGAGAGGGTGAAGCGGAAAAGGTGCCGATAGACGACAAAAAGGCGTGGTGGTGCTGTGAACGAACAATAGCGTTATTCATTGGTTTAACTCCTCGTAAGAATTTAAACCACTACTCATGTTTCCACACATGGGTGGTGGCTGCGCGCGGGGGTGGAAAACCAGTTACGAGGAGCTGGCAGGCCGAAGCCTCCCCACGCACAACCACCATAACGCAAGCATTATGGCACAAAAAAACCGCGACGCGGCGGTGATGTGCGTCCTCGTACTTCTAGAGCCTCCAAACTCTAATGTTGGATTTTGCCAACACCCTTAAGCGATAGGATGGTCAGAAAAAGAAGCCAATAACAATGTTTTCAAATAATGACAAACGAAACGCTTTATATAGAAGAGCTTACTGACAGAAAGTTCATTTCAATGTGTGCTTCTGCGTTCAGCTCTTAGGGGGGGGGAGGAATTATTTGGATTGTAGAGCTTTTAGCATTTTTCTATCGTTTGGTAGGGATGAACCCTTAGACGCCATTGTTTGTATTTTGTGCTTTAGGATATCTGTTTCTGATGCGGTTAAATCATAGCTACTTAATAAAATATGAGTGAGTTTTAGCCATATTGCATCGTTTAATAACTTTGTTTTTAAGTTTGGAGTTGATTTTATGTTGCTTATGAGATTGTTTTTATCATTATCCAGAATCAATAAATAATTCAAAAACTCTTCCTCATCGTTTCTGTAAAGTTCTTTAGTTTTATTTTCTATAATTGATTTTTTCTTTTCTAGTATTATGTTTTTAAATCTTACTTTTTTTGTAGATAAGCTATCAGACATTAGGTCTGCTACAAGATTTGGTATGGTTGCCCTTAATATAGATAGGAATGCTTTGAACCTTAGATAAAGCTCTTCCTTCTTACTATCAGGTAAATCTTTAAATGAGTTGTTATTTTCTAATTCTGGAAGCATTAAAGGATATATTATTTTTTCATCACATATAGAAATTTGACATTTAGTTAGAAATACATAACCGTCCATTATAAAATTAAAGTATTCAATTACAGCTAATCTATTCATTATTAAATCACTGTTTCTGAAAACTTTAGACATCAATACTATTTCATTTCTAAACTCTGAAATCATGTTTACTAAACTTCCATTGGAGTCACCAGAGTCATCAGAGTCATCAGAGTTATCTCTAGATTGTATTTTTCCTTTCTGTTGTCTTTCATGTTGTAGAGGTGAGAGTTCATCTTCAATAAGATCGTCTTCATCTCTATTTGCTTTGAAATTTGCAATCGACTCTTTAAAATCTTCTATTTCTGGTGCGATATCTAAAAATGAAATTGTTTCAATTTTTTCGAGATTTATTTTATCAATTTCTGTTCCAAATTTTATTAAAGATAACGAGTTTATTCTATTTTTTCTTTCTAATATCTCATTCCTCATAAAATCTATGGTTTCTGTACTTGAAGGGTTTTGAGATGTGTAGTATTCGATTGTTTTTCCTAGTTTTATATGATTTGTTTTTGAGAAAACAATTTTTTTATTTTTTTTATCCCCTTTTATATTAAAAGCAAGGAAATAATCTAAAAAGCATTCATTGCTGAATTGATATGAGTTGTTTATGTCTTTAGTTAATATTTCACTAATTAAAAGAGGGTCTAAGTAGTTTTGTAGTTCATAACTATTGAAGGTTTGTTTATTGAAATCAATTAACGTTTGGTATAATTCTTCTTGATCTAGTTGTGACTTTCCTTCTTCCAACATTTTTGCAGATATCTGAGAGCATAAATGTTTAAGGTCATTGTACTTTGGTTTGGAAGTAGAGCTATCCATGTCGTGTTTTGATAATAGGATTTCGATGTAGTTTTCTATTATATCTGATTCACTTAGTATGCCTACTAAACTGTTTTTCTTTTCATAAATAGATAAAAGAATAGAATAAACAAAGTAATTGTGTGATAGGTAAGAACTGTCAACTACTTTAAGTAGGTCTTTATATATTTCATTTTCTGACGTGATTGATAATATGTTTGGCCTGCATAAAATTATCTTCCTGATATCGCTTCTTTTAATAGAGTCTAACGTTGCTATACTATATATTTTTTTAGTTTCAATGTTTGTTTGCTGCATTATTTCTGTTGAAAATGAATCGCCACAAGAAATTAAGAATGTATTTTCGATGTTGTTATTTATAAACTTCAATATTGAGTTTTTTGTTTTTTTGTCTGCTTTGTCATAATTATCAATATAAAATATACCGTTACCTGATTTTATAGTTGATTTTAGTTTTGAGTCGAAGGATGTTCCCAAATCTCTTGACTCATATGGTACCAATAGTGAGCTTAATATTTTCCCTTCACTTGCATTACTTATGGTTTTTGCGTCTATATAAAATGATATTTTGTCTATTATTGAGTTTGATTGCCGATCTAAATCGTTTATCCATAAATATTTTAGAATTGCAGTCTTTCCTATTCTTTCTCTTCCGAAAATATAGTTTACATTTTTAATGTTCTTTAACTCTGAAAGAGACTTAATTTCAATTATATTTGTATTTTCAGTGAATTCATTATTTCTAGTGAAGTTCGGCTCTATGAAGATATCTTCGAACTTCTTCTTTTCTATATTTCCGAGATTCGAAATGTGATCTATATTTTCTTCATCTTTAATTTCTTTTGACTTTATTGAAAATTTATTTATGTCAAATATTGTGTTTTCATCAATGCTAAATTTATACTTTCCATCAGGATTTTTGTGGGTTCCCCATTCAGAATAGTTAGGTTCTATATATTTCCTGTAAATAACATCACCATTATCAAAGCTGTTTTGCTTTTCTAATTTTATTATTGAATAGCCGCAATTTTTATTAGAGTAATCAATTGTGGCTGCTTGCAATTTTAATGTTATATCCTCAGAAAAACTTAATGTTACAGTCTGTTGAAATTCGTGCATATGGCCATATAAGAAGGCAGATATATTTTTTTCTATCATGCTTGAAACTTCCGTTTTCTCATCATTACTCAACCAATCTATTGGATGATGTGCTAAGAGTATCTTTTTCTTCTTTGGATTGCAGAATTCTATTGCTTTTTTTAAAATAGATGAGATTCTTAGATTTCCATTATCTTTCTTGTTTTGTGATAGCCATGCGGAGTTAAGAGATATTATTTCTAAATCACCTGAGTTTCTTACATTAAAAAGTTTTCCATATTTTTGAAAATCTTTAGTGTCAAATATTTCTTCAAAGAAAGAGTTGTAGTTTTCAATTCGTTTCCAAACTTGGTGGCTGTTATTTATTTCATCTGAGAATTTCTCAATTTCTTCTTTGTTATATTTGTCTCTAAATGTTTCTTCTAAAAATGAAAGGTTATTTCTTGATATGTCGTGGTTTCCAGGGATAATAAAAAAATTATTGATTTGTAATTTAAATTCGTTTTTTATTTTATCTATTATGATTTTCTTAGCTAGATCATATTCTTCTTTTTTACTTGAATATGTTATGTCTCCAGTAATTATTACTGTATCAATCGTGATTTCTAATCCTCTAATGTCATCTATCATAGAAGATATGCTTTTTTCTAAAAGAGTACTCTCACACCCTTTTCCTGTTTCATTACTTAAGTGAATATCTGAGATATGAAGGATGTTTTTCATTTAGAGAGTCCTTTTCTTTTTCTATTGATTTTTCGATCTAGGTAAAGAACTTTTGGAATGTTGCTGATTCCATCTATTTAAGCTTGCTTGATCTGCATCAAGCCACCTAGTCGCATCTGAAGTTGTTTGCCAATCTTAACCGTATTTATCAGGTTTAAGTCAATAAATTGTTCTCAAATGGTATCAAATATCTTAAGGTCTGTTTTGATCACAAAGAAAATTAATAGGGACATCAAATGGCAAGAAGAAAAATTAAGTTCGATTTCTATCAATGCAAGGTGGCTTCAAGCAATCCGCAACTACCAGTTAGGTCTGATGAAAAATTATCAAAAAATATCACCTTCACAAGTTCCTATACTGTTCTAGCTCTATTTGTGCCTGCAGCTTTTCTTCATCATCGATCTTACGACGAACGATATCAATCAAGTCATCCAGTTCACTTGCAGAGTGATCTCCACACGCCTTATAGCGCCTGATGGCCAATTCCACCGAGCGATGCCAATGTAGTTCTCTTCTTTAATCGCCTTGTCAGCGATCTCACAGCGAATGTCAGACCTGCTTTTCCTTTGCATGCTCGTTCCCTCAATGACCTGCCTCCCAGACTAGCAAGACAATCCGCTATTTGTCAGTAAATAGTCAATAAATGTTTTCAAAGAATGACAAACGAAACATTTGTAAAGATAATGTATAGGAAAGAACTAAGAGGTATAGGCATGGAAGGCGGTACAGTAATCATTGTTATCTTGGGTCTTTTGATCTTTTCAGTATTGTGTTTTAAAAGGGCGTTAACGCTTAAAAAACGACAAGGGGAATGGGTAAAGCCCAAAGAAGACACTGGATACATAGGTGCAGACACGTCGCCGTATATTAAATCAACAATTAAAAAGGAAGAAAAACAACCGAAAACCAAATCTAGAATGACAACCTCAGATAGCAGTAAAAAAGATAAAGGGGAGGTTTGGAGCGGTGTTAAAGAAATTCCTTTCGACTACTTGAACACCAAAGGTATCTCGTCATCTCGAACGCTAATACTCCATAAGCTTTTAATAAGCGAGAAAGGCGTTTTAACCTTTCAGGTGCATTGCCTACAAAGAAATACGACTCGCACTTTTTCTGTTGGCTCAATTACGTCTAATATTCGTTATGACGGCAAATTCATCAATCCATTTGTCTTTATTGAAGAAGAGCTCGATATAATTATTGATGCTAAAAACATCGTAGACAGTTCTCCTAGTCTTTCTGAATCTCCTAAACCAAGTATCGAAATACCGTATATTTATGAACCAGAGTCAATAGAGTTTACATCAAAAGATGTTGAAGCTGAAATACGAAAAGAAATGCTTAAAAAACGATATACCTTTAATAAAATTGAAAGCGAAGATAAAACTGTAATGTGCGACGAACAAGGTTTGAGAATGTATAAAAGCTTTAAAAATGGAAAGCTTAAAAACGCCTTTGTTTAATCTATTTTATAGTTATAATGAAGACTGTTTTAAATGGGTTATAAAAACACGAGATAGGAAAGATGAATACACTACAATAGAAGAAGCGTTTGAAAAATTGTTGTCATATTTTGGATGATTTGTTTTCATTTTTATTTATTAGCTTTTCAGATATTAAGGATATTGATTTATTTGGGAGGTAGATCGGAAAATTCAATATATTTTTATAATAAATAAGGAAGCACGAATTGTTTGAATGGCGGGTCAGATATATTTTAAATTTGTTTTTTACACTAAGTTTAGTGCTTGGCGGTAGAGTTGTATATCTCACTTTGAATAGCGAGAATGTTGATCGTGCCGATCTTATTACCGTTACAAGAACTCCTTTGAGCTTCCAAAAACTGAATAGCCATATTGATGAACTAGAAGCAATGTCAAAAAATATCGATACCTATACCTTAGGAGAAATAAAAGATATTACAAAAAAAACAACTTATTTGTTAAGCCAAGTTAGTATCGAACTTAAAGCACAACATGAATCATGGAGTGATATACAAAATTTATTCGAAGGAGATGCTGAGAAATTCAAAAAACTTAGAATGAATCTTGATAAAGCACAACAGTTAAATAATCAAGAGCTACTTAGAATTAAGAATGTTATGGATCAAGCTAATCATAGAACAATTACTGAAGAATTAAGTGGTACAACTTTATCGTTTATTTTTGGGGTTAGTTCATCAATTGCAGCTACATTTTTGATAAGTTTATTTAAAAGAAGAAAAAGAAAAGTACATAACGATAAAAATCAGTAAAGGCTATTGGTATGGTGGTTGTAATATTTAGGGTAAACTGATTATTATCACCCCAAAAGTTTTTATATCTAGGTGGCTTGGGGTAGAATTTGAGTTTGGGATACCTTATGATTACAATCCATATACATGGACAATGGATTTCTCTAATCCCGGCTATAAGGAAGATAACTAAAATATGATGTTTCTGGTTGAATTTGGACCTAGGATCATAGGCTATGGAACGATATTGTTGGCCTTTGTTCTTAGCTATCGTATGCGCTCGTGGGATCACTTTTTTCTCAGAGTATTTGCCGTCGCAGCATGTGTATATATTGTCTCGGTTTCTCTCACGTTTTCATACGACGGAATGTTGGATTTTTTTGCATCTACCTATGACCTTAATGCAAATGGTATGTTCGAGACAAATGAATATACGCACGAATTAAACGTGATCAACCAGAAAATTGTTCGAGATACGGGCAGAACGTTTTACCCAATTACTGGAATATTTATATCTCTTTTTTTAAGCCTTGTTTTTTTGTCTATTTTTTCGGCATATAAGTATATAAAGCTTAAAGTCATGAAAAAAGATTAAAGCTATAAAAAACCGCTATATGCGTTTTTCAGGTTACTGGCAAACCCCAGCAAAGCCTTGATCACCTCGTCGAACGCATTATGCGAGACTGTGAAATGCTTGTATTGTCAATTTATCAACAACAAAGTCTGTGGCGCCAGTTTTGTTTATAATCTGTATTTTTCACAAGCCAATTAAGCCGCTGATCTGTTCTACATTAACTCGGTTAAATTCCACGTCACCCATTCCGATTTGCTATAGAAGTAAGGCTAAAATTGACGAAACTACTAAATTTAACCGAAGCTGTGGGACGTAGATGTAGCATATGAGCATAGCGACCTTTCCAACATCATGTCATCCAGCTCACTGACAGAGTATTCGTCCCACACCTTATCCGCTTTCTTAACCACTTTGTTAGTGATTTCACAACGAATGCCCGAACTGCGTCCTCTATTTTTCAGTTTAAGTTTCATTTGAATGGCAATTGTATTTCAAATGAAACCTTACTATCATCAAAGTGAAATATTTTCTTTCTATAGTGGTTCTTTCTTTTCTAATAAAAACTCATTGTGAGGAACACGGAAATGCATAATTTGAAGTTGGCGTCGGTAGTGGTTGGGTTGTCTATGGCGAGTTCGGGCTTTGCGGCGACACAAATCGAGTGGTGGCACGCGATGGGTGGTGCGAATGGTGAGAAGGTTGATGAAATGGCGAAGGCCTTCAATGACTCTCAGAGCGACTACGAGGTTAAGCCAGTTTATAAGGGCAACTACACGGAAACCATGACGTCGGCGATTGCGGCGTTCCGCGCTAAGCAACAGCCTGCCATTGTGCAAGTATTTGAAGTGGGTACGGCCAGTATGATGGCGGCCCAAGGCGCGATCTATCCAGTGTATCAGTTGATGAAAGATTCTGGCCAAGCCTTTGACGAAAGTGCCTATCTAAGCGCTGTGACTGGGTATTATTCAAACAGTGAGGGGCAGATGCTTTCTATGCCTTTCAACAGCTCAACGCCTGTTTTGTATTACAACAAAGATTTGTTCAAAAAAGCGGGCATCGATCAAGCGCCTAAAACTTGGCAAGACGTTGAAAGCGTGTCGAAAAAACTGTTAGCGTCTGGGGTCACCTGTGGTTTTACTACGGCGTGGCAATCGTGGGTGCAATTAGAAAACTTAAGTGCGCGTCATAATGTGCCATTTGCCACCTTGGAAAACGGTTTTGGTGGGGTGAAAACCGAGCTTACATTCAATGGCCCGTTGCAAGTGGCGCACATTTCCAAAATGGGTGAATGGCAAAAGAATGGCATTTTTAGCTACTCGGGTCGTACCAATGACGGTGCTGCGAAGTTCTACAGCCAAGAATGTGCCATGTTTACGGAGTCTTCTGCTGGGTTTGCCGGTATTAAACGCAACGCGACTTTTGACTTCGGTGTGACTGAGCTGCCTTACTGGGAAGGCAAGGTAGAACAACCTTCTAATACTATTATCGGTGGTGCGTCTTTGTGGGTACTGCAAGGTCACTCTAAAGAGGAATACAAAGGCGTGGCGTCTTTCCTAAGCTATCTATCCAAAGCCTCTGTGCAAGCGGATTGGCACCAGTTTTCGGGATACTTGCCTATTACTAAAGCGGCCTATGAGTTAACCAAAGAACAAGGCTTCTACGCGGCGAACCCAGGTACCGAAACGGGTGTCATGCAAATGACAACGGGCACGCCTACGGAGAATACCAAAGGCTTGCGTTTGGGTAACTTTGTACAAATCCGTGGCATTATCGACGAAGCGTTAGAGTCTGTGTGGAGTGGTAATGTTGACGCGCAAACAGCACTCAATACGGCCGTTGAACGTGGCAATGCGCAACTTCGCCGTTTTGAAAAGGCGAATAATTAAATAAAAGCCGTGCCCTTGTGTTTTTGCATAAGGGCACTTTTTATTGCTGCAGTGGTTTGTTTTTTTACTGGTTGCTTTCTTTTGTTTGGATTGTCTGATGACGGTTACTTTCCCTCAAAAAGTCCTGCCTTGGCTGTTGCTGCTGCCACAGTTGTTGGTGACGGCGATTTTCTTTCTCTGGCCTGCTGAGCAGGCGCTGGAGCAAGCGTTTTACCAAGAAGACGCGTTTGGTCTGAGTCGTGAATTTATTGGCTTGGAGAATTTTGCCGATTTGTTTACGGATCCCTTGTATTACCAGTCCATGTTAACCACCTTGGTGTTCAGTTTTTCGGTGGCCATTGTGGGGATGTCGTTGGCGCTGTTGTTAGCGGTGATGGCGGATCGAATTATTCGCGGTAAATTGGCCTATCAAACCTTGTTAATTTGGCCTTATGCCGTGGCGCCTGCGTTAGCGGGTGTCTTGTGGTGGATTTTATTTGACCCCAGCATGGGGCCGATTGCTCTGTGGCTGAAAGCGGCAGGGGTGAATTGGAACCATTATTTAGATGGCAACCAAGCCATGATATTGGTGGTGATTGCGTCTACTTGGAAGCAAATCAGCTATAACTTTTTATTTTTCTTAGCAGGTTTGCAAGCGGTGCCTCGCTCACTTATTGAAGCGGCGGCGATTGACGGTGCCAGTCCCTTTAAGCGCTTTTGGACCATTGTCTTTCCGCTGTTGTCGCCGACGACCTTTTTCTTGTTGGTTGTTAACCTTGTGTATGCCTTTTTTGAAACCTTCGGGGTGATTGATGCGACCACCAAAGGCGGTCCTGGGCAAAGCACGACCACTTTAGTTTATAAAGTGTTTGATGATGGTTTTGTCGGTTTGGATTTGGGGGGATCGGCAGCGCAATCGGTTGTGCTGATGGCGATTGTTGGTTTGATGACGGTGATTCAGTTTCGTTTTATTGAGCGTAAGGTGCAGTACTCATGATCGAGAATCGACCTTGGTTAACCTTTGCTAGTCATGCCACGCTATTGATAGGGATTGCTTTGGTGGCTTTGCCTGTTTGGATGGCACTGGTGGCATCAACGCATCCGGCGTCTGCGTTTGGTGTTGGACACATTCCTTTATGGTTCGGTGATGCTGGCGCAGAAACATGGGGCACCGTGTTGTTCGAAAAAGCGGGCAACGGTGTGGATACGCCAGTTTGGTTTATGATGCTGAACTCCTTGATTATGGCGCTGGGCATTACTTTCGGCAAAATTGCCATTTCATTGTTGTCGGCTTATGCGATTGTGTTCTTTCGCTTTCCGTTTCGTAATCTGTGTTTTTGGATCATTTTCATGACCTTAATGCTGCCGGTTGAAGTGCGGATTGTGCCGACGTATGAGGTGGTGGCAAATTTGGATCTGCTCAATAGCTATACGGGTTTAACCCTGCCATTGATCGCCAGTGCAACGGCAACTTTTTTGTTTCGTCAGTGTTTCCTGAGCGTTCCGGGGGAGCTGGTAGAAGCGGCGCGAATGGACGGAGCGGGGCCGTGGCGGTTCTTTTTTGACATCTTGTTGCCATTGTCTCGCACCAATATTGCGGCCTTGTTTGTGATCTTGTTTATTTACGGTTGGAATCAATATCTATGGCCTTTGTTGATCACCACAGACGACGCTTATTACACCTTGGTGATGAGTATTAAGCGCATGTTGTCGGTGACCGATGGTGATATCGCATGGAACCAAATTATGGCCACCACCTTATTAGCGATGTTGCCACCGGTTGCGGTGGTGATTGGCATGCAGAAGCTGTTTGTTAAAGGCTTAGTGGATTCGGAGAAGTAGTAATGACGGACGTTATTTTAGAGAAAGTAGGCAAGACATACCCGAATGGTTATCACGCGATTCCAAGCGTGGATTTATCGATTGAAGAAGGCGAGTTTATTGTGTTGGTTGGCCCATCAGGCTGCGGTAAATCGACCTTATTGCGTATGGTGGCAGGCTTGGAAAGCATTTCTACGGGCGAGCTGCGCATTCGTGGCGAGCGCATGAATGATAAGGAACCTGCTGAGCGAGACATCGCCATGGTGTTTCAGAATTACGCTTTATATCCGCATATGACCGTCTACGACAACATGGCTTACGGTTTAAAAAACCGTGGTATGCCAAAAGCACAAATTGCCGAAAAGGTCAGTGATGTGGCGACCATGTTAGGGTTGACGGAGTTATTGCAACGCAAACCGCGTCAGTTATCTGGTGGTCAGCGCCAACGTGTTGCTATGGGGCGCGCCATGGTGCGAGACCCGAAAGTGTTTTTGTTTGATGAGCCCTTGTCTAATCTAGACGCTAAATTGCGGGTGCAGATGCGTGTCGAGATTCGTCAGTTGCAACGCAAGTTAGGCACGACAACCTTATACGTGACCCATGATCAGGTGGAAGCCATGACCTTGGCAGATCGTTTGGTGGTATTGAATAAGGGGAAAGCGGAACAGATTGGCACGCCAATGGATTTATACAATAAACCGGCCACGCCATTCGTTGCGGCGTTTATTGGTTCGCCGTCGATGAATTTGATCAATGCGAATCTGACAGAGCAAGGCGTTAAAATCTCTGAGGCGTTGACCTTGCCGCTTTCTCATGCGTTTCGTGGGGGTATTGTTTGGGGGATTCGTCCAGAGCATTTAGAGGTCAGTGACGAGCAAAATGCCGATTTCGCTTTGCGTATCCAAGCGGTAGAATCTTTGGGAGCCGAGACGTTAATTCACGGTAAATTGGAAACGGAGTCCGGTCATGGCGAGCCCTTAGTAGTGCGTTTGTCTGGCCCGCATTTACCCGATATTAATAGTCTCATGTGGTTAAGGGCGCCAGTATCACATTGGCATTTATTTGACGCAAACACGCAACAACGATTGTGAGAGCAGCATGGAAAATGAAAAGCGCGATATTCTGAAAACAAAGGTAATGGGTCATCGTGGTGCGGCGTTATTGGCACCGGAAAATACCTTGGCGTCGATTCGAGCGGCCGCTGAAGCGGGCGCCACTTGGGTGGAAATTGATGTGTATCTGATCGCCGAAGGGGGATTGGTTATTTTCCATGATGACACGCTGGATCGTTGTACCAATGGGTCGGGGGTGACTCGTGAAGCTCGTCCGACGGATGTGGCGGCATTGGATGCGGGGGCTTGGTTTTCTGATGCGTTTGTGGGCGAAAAAGTGCCTACTCTGTTGGAAGCATTGGAATGCATTCAGTCGTTGGGTCTTGGCTTGAACCTTGAGATTAAGCATGACAGTGCGGATGTGGAAAATATTGTGCCTGCGGTGATGGCGATGTTGCGCGATTATTGGCAAGACAATGACAAGCTGATGATTTCCAGCTTCAATCTCGCGGCATTAGACATGTGTTATGAGATTGATGAGCAGCGTCATCTTGCGCCTTTGTATGAAGACATTCCAGAGGACTGGCAGGCGCAGCTTGAGAGTATTGAAGCGTACAGTTTGAATTGTGATTATTCACGATTGACGGAAGCCCAAGCGCGGGCAGTAAAAGCCGCGGGTTATAAATTGTTGTGTTATACCGCCAATGATCCAAAAAAAGTGACAGCCCATTGGGAGTGGGGTATGGACGCCATCATTACGGACGATCCGACGCAGTTCGCTGCTTTGCTGACGAAATAATATAAGGGTGCCGTGTGGGGTTAAATGAGCGACAAAACCAGATCTTAAATTGGGTACAGCAAGAAGATACTTTGCTGGTAGAAGACATGGTGACACGCTTTAACGTGTCTTCTCAGACCATTCGCAAAGACATTAATCAGTTGGCGGAGCGTCATCTTGTGCGTCGTACTCATGGTGGGATTGCGCCTGTGTCTAGTACGGAAAATTTGCCGTTTGATCATCGTCAGTTTCTGAACAGCGATGCGAAAGAGGCGATTGCGACGAAGGTCGCTCAGATGATCCCAGACGGCGCTTCGGTGTTTTTAGGTATTGGCACCACGGTAGAATATGTGGCGAAGGCTTTGGTGTCTCATCATGATTTACAGGTTTTCACCAATAACTTAACTGTGGCGGGTATATTGGGACATTACCCTGATATTCGTGTGCGAGTTTTAGCGGGCAAATTACGCCATCGTCACCATGATTTGGTGGGCGAAGAGACCCTGTCTGGGCTGCGCCAGTATTATTTTGATTATGGCGTCTTGGGCTGTGGTGGCATGGACGAAGAGCAAGGCATATTGGATTTTGACCCTGAAGAAGCCGCCGTGAGTCGTGTTTTGGTTGAGCAAAGTCGCCACTGTTTGTTGGTCGCGGATCAGCACAAATGGGGCCGTAAAGCCATGGCGCGCGTACAACCGTTTGCAGCGATAGATTGGTTGTTTAGTGATGCGCTCACCGACTCGCAAACCCAATTACTCACCTCTCATGGTGTTCAAATTCAACTCTGTTCTTAGGGTAATTATGTCGATATCTGCGGTTTCTGCGCTTTCTCTTACTGATCTTGAGCCTAGTACCTGCCAAGATCTACGATTTATTTTAACGGATTTTGACGACACACTGACGTGGGAAGGTCAGTTGCCAGTGGCGACGCTACAAGCTTTGGCGCAATTGGAAGCCGAAGGGATTAAGGTGATTCCCGTTACGGGGGGGTGTGCTGGGTGGTCGGATATGATTGCTCGAGCGCTCCCTGTTGATGGCGTGATTACGGAAGGTGGTGCCTGTTTTATTGGCAGAACCGCAGACCGTCATTTGACCTATTCCTTCTGGCGTGATGAATCGGAAATGCGTGCCGAGCAAGCTCACATATTGACTCAGGTTGAGTCGGTGTTAAGGCAATTTCCCCGTTTACGTTTGGCGCGTGATCAGGCGTACCGTCTCACGGATGTGGCGATCGATTATGCGCAAGACGTTAAACCTCCTGCCGTTGCAGACAAAGATGCGTGTTTGGCAGCGCTCATTGCCATGGGGCTAAACGCAAAAGCCAGCTCAATACACATTAATGTGTGCTCGCAAGGTTACGATAAGTTTTCTATGGCGCAACGCGTACTGCGTGATGTGTATGGGCTGAGTGACGCGCAACAACAAGAGCAAGTCTTGTATGTGGGGGATGCCCCCAACGATGAAAGCATGTTTGCGCGCTTTCCATTAAGCGTGGGGGTAGCGAACATAGTTCAGCATTTACCTATAATGCGTCATCGACCTCGTTATCAGACGACGCAACCTGGCGGTTTGGGCTTTGCGGAGTTAGCGAATTTTGTATTATTGGCACGACAAGCGTAAGCCCTTGCTTGTCGTGTGTTTAGATGACTTTCTTGTTCACTTTTATCTTATTAAAGAGTGACACCACACCAACGGCAATGCTTCCTAGAATCAAACCAACGAATAAGCTGATGCCTGTGTTGATCAAGCTGGTTAGTACCGGAATGTGCGCCATTTCACCGGATATCGCCATATCAGCAAGGTGATGCAAGGTTGGTAAACCATGAACGAAAATACCGCCGCCCACTAAAAACATCGCGATGGTGCCGACAATGGAGAGCAGTCGGATTAACATGGGGGCGCCTTTTAATATCACCAGACCAAGTCGTTTAACCAAGGCTTTGCTTGATTGCGTTAAATACAAGCCAATGTCATCAAGGCGCACAATCAGCCCGACTAATAAATATACGCCGACGGTGACAACCAAAGCGATTAGGCTGACGACCATGGTTTGGGTCAACAAACTTTGTCCCGCTACGGAGCCAAGGGCGATGACAATGATTTCGGCGGATAATACAAAGTCGGTTCGAATCGCGCCTTTTACTTTGCTTTTTTCTAGTGCTAGCAGTTCTGTGGCTGAGTTGGCTTGTTTGAGGTGGTTTCTCAGTGTCTCTTTTTCGTCGTGGTGGTTCTTGAAGAGATGAAGCACTTTTTCGACACCTTCAAAACACAGATACAAACCGCCTGCCATTAACAACGGTTGGATTAGCCAAGGGATAAAGGCGCTTATAGCGAGTGCCAACGGCACGAGAATCAGTTTGTTTATGAAAGAGCCTTTGGCGACGGCCCAAACCACGGGCAATTCACGGTCGGCTTTCACGCCCGACACTTGTTCAGCGTTTAATGCAAGATCGTCCCCCAAGACGCCAGCGGTTTTTTTCGCCGCCACTTTGGAAAAAACCGCGACATCGTCCAGCAGTGTGGTTATGTCATCAAGCAATGCTAATAGACCAGTTGCCATGCTTTTCTCTCTTATCGTGAGGGGTTAATCACACGCGCCAAGGCGTTTTGATATGGTGTTGGCGGCATTTTTTACTTGGTTTTTCATGGCCTCATAGACCTCATCGCTGGTTCGAAAAGCCGGAGCGGTGACACTGATCGCCGCGACGGCTTCATGGCGCGAGTTGAAAATAGGCGCCGCTGCGCATTTTATGCCCATCTCATGTTCTTCTAAGTCGAGGGAAATGCCCTGCTCTCTGATCTGGGCCAAGTTGGCTTTTAGGGCATCCGGAGTGGTTAGGGTATGCTCTGTATGGCGGAAAAAGGCTTGATGTTCGATGACGGCTTGTTGTTTGTCATCGGGTAAAAAAGCCAACATGGCTTTACCAACACCCGTGCAGTAGACGGGGCCTTTTTTTCCGACCGCAGAATAAAGTCGTAAGCTCTTAGGGCTTTCCAGTTTATCGATATAAATAACCTCTGCGCCGTCTAAAACCGCAAGGTGAATGGTTTCTTGGGTGCTGGACCACAGTTCTCGCATGGGGGCGGCGGCTACGTCTCGAATGTCTAAGTTTGCCCAGGTGCGGTGGGCAAGTGCAAGCAATCCATAGCCAGGATAATAGGCTTGTTTGTGTTCATCAAAACGCACCAAGCCATGCTCAAGCAGGGTATTTAGTTGGCGATGAGCGGTGGCTTTAGGCAGTTCAGAAAGTTCGACCAATTCGGCAAATCGCAGTGGTACTGGAGAGGTGCAAACGTGGTTCAGCATGGTGAGTGCTTTGCTTAGAGATGACCCAGAATTTTTGGTTTCCATGGCGCTTCCTGAAAGTAATACGTGCTATTGTTTTAATGACGTTTTGCATGGCGAGCATTTTAGCATTGTGTATCATGGGAAGATAACATCAAGCCAATTTTAAACGTTTTCTAACGCTTGCTGGCGACTATTTTGATTTGTATGAGGTTTATATGACAAGCTCTTTACGTATTTGGCGTCGTATGGTGATGCCAGATCCTGTTCGTGTTCATCGTTATCAGAGTTTGCCGGAACAAGGGCCAAAAGTGTTGTTTTTTAGTGGCGGCTCAGCATTAAACAAAATTAGTCGCGTATTTAAGGAGTACACGCACCATTCCATTCATCTTGTGACGCCGTTTGATTCGGGTGGCAGCTCTGCGCGATTACGTGCTGAGTTTGATATTCCGGCCGTTGGGGATTTGCGTAGTCGTTTGATGGCATTGGCGGATGAAACCGTCATGGGGCAACCAGAAGTGTACAATTTGTTTACTCATCGGCTTCCTCAGCAAGCGGAGTTGTCCGTATTAAGAGCTCAGCTACAGCAATTGGTTGCGGGAGAGCATTCGTTGATTGAGTGCATTCCTAATCCCATGAAAGCTTTAATTCAAATGCATTTGGCCGTGACTCAAGCACGTATTCATCATGATTTTGATTTACGTGGGGCCAGTATTGGCAATCTGATTATGGCGGGTGGGTATTTGAATAATCAGCAACAGTTAGACCCGATTGTCTTTTTATTCTCGCGCCTCGTAAAAGCGTTAGGTGAGGTGAAAACCACCCTTGATGCCAGTTTGCATTTGGGCGTTGAACTCGATAACGGGGATGTTGTTTTAGGTCAGCATAAGATTACCGGCAAAGAAACGCACTCATTACCGAGTCCGATAAAGCGAATTTGGTTAAATAAGGGGCTGCGTAATATCGTGCCGACGAATCGTTATATTGCGGATGACCGCAAAGACGCCATTGAGGGGGCTGATTTGATTTGTTATCCCCCCGGCAGTTTTTACAGCAGCTTGCTGGCGAATCTTTTGCCAGAGGGCGTTGGCCGTGCGATTCGTCAGAATGCTAATCCAAAAGTATATTTACCTAATTTGGGTATGGACCCAGAGCAGCAAGGCTTGTCGTTAATGGAAAGAGTGAAGCGCTTGATAGAAACCGTGTGTGCGGATGATCAATCCGTCGCGTATTTCTCCGCTTTAGATTATCTGTTACTTGACGATAAATATGATTATGGCGACGTTGATGTTGATGCTTTAATGGCGATGAATGTCACTGTGATCAAAACCCCATTAATAATGGACAAACTGCATAAGTACGATGAGCGTTTAGTGACGAAAGCCTTATTATCGTTTGTTTAGTTCGCACTGTAATTTGATAAAAAGGTCTAGATTATAGTAAAGCAAGGGGAATTAACTGCATTTATGTTGATTTTGGTTACGTGAAATAACATTTTTGTGGTTTTAGAAACGACACTTTAGGTGTCATAGTATGCACCAGTGACACTTATCAAAAAGAGAAGGGTAATGAGTACACGAGTACTGATTTGTGATGATTCAAAAATTGCGCGTAAGCAATTAACAAGAGTGTTACCAGCGGATTGGGATATTGATGTTGACTATGCAGAGCATGGGGAAGAAGCGCTAAATAAAATATCGGCTTCCACGTTTGATATTTTATTTCTGGATCTCAATATGCCAGTGAAAGATGGCTATGAGACGCTTGAAGCACTGCAATCTTTTGAGTCATCTCCGGCTGTGATTGTGGTGTCGGGAGACATTCAGCCGAAAGCGATACAGCGCGTAAAAGAGATGGGCGCTGTGGCCTTTCATAAAAAGCCTGCGTCAGCGGAAGAGTTGCGGACGTTGTTGATTTCATTGGGGCTGTTCTCTGATGATGCGGCTGATCGTAATTTGGATCAATCCACTACGGTTATTGAGGAAAAGACGGCTGCAGAGCAATTTACTCTTAATGAGTGCTTGCAGGAAATTTCGAATATTGCCATGGGACGTGCTGCGAGTGTCTTGGCCGATATGCTGAATGTTTTTGTCAAATTGCCGGTTCCTCGAGTTAACATCTTAGAGGTCAGTGAGCTGCAAATGGCGCTGGATTATAGCGTCAAAGACGACAGTTGTTCGGCTGTTTCTCAAGGGTTTGTGGGTTCTGGAATTGCGTTTGAAACCTTACTGATTTTTAGCGATTCGAGCTTTCCAGATATGGCAAAGCTGCTCAGTATGACAGAAGTCATCGATTCAGTGGTCGAAGTTGAGCTGCTGATGGACGTATCGTCTGTATTGGTTGGTCCATTTATTGATGCATTTGGTAAGCAGTTGAATATCGATTTTAGCCATAGTCATCCAGCCTTATTTGCGCAACATGCGAAGGTGGCGGATTTAGTGAACATCAAAAAAGCCAAATGGAAACGTACGCTGGTGGTTGAGATTGTTTACGAAGTAGAAAATTATCAAATTAGTTGTGACTTGATGATGCTGTTTACTGAGGATTCTGTATCGGTATTGGAAAATTTGCTGTCCTATTTGGTTGAGGAAGATTAGACAAATGAGCAGTAACGCAGAAGATATTATGGAACTGCATTGGCTATTCGATATGCTTCAGCATATCGATGTGGGCTTGGTGGTTTTAAACGACAAATATGAAATCAAGCTCTGGAATAGTTTCATAGAAAATCACAGTGGGGTGAGTTCTTCTATTGCCAAAGGGCAGTCTTTATTTAATATTTTTCCGACGATTAATAGTAATTGGTTGCAGCAAAAATTAGACAATGTGATTGCGTTAAGAACGTCCATTTTTATTTCGTGGGAACAACGTCCCCATCTTTTTCCTTTTAAAAGCTATCGTCCTATTACTGGGATAGCAGAAAAGATGTATCAGAATGTTGCTCTACGACCGATTACCAATGCGGATGGTACGGTAAAGTACGTTTGCATGGTGGTTTATGATGTGACAGATGTCGCGACGAATAAGGAATCACTCTCTAATGCCAATCGTAAGTTAGACTATTTAAGTAAAACAGATCCACTGACATCGCTGCATAATCGCGGCAATCTGGATAAAGTCTTGAGCAATGCTTTTGATGCCTTTAAACAGCGTGGTGGCTCTCATGCTTTGGTGATGGCCGACATAGATCACTTTAAACAGGTCAATGATCAATATGGTCACCCCGTTGGGGATCAAGTGTTGCAAGCGGTCGCTAAGGTGCTTTCTTCTGGTGCCAGAAAAACGGATTTTGTTGGCCGTTATGGTGGTGAAGAATTCGTTATTGTGTTGCCTAATACAGACGCCGCTGGCGCGCTTTTTTTCTGTGAAACCGTGCGTAAGAAAATTGCTGAGATCAAAGTAAAAGTCGCTGATACTACTGTCTCTGTGACGATAAGTTTCGGTATATCAGAAGCGTCTCTGTCTGATAAAGATGTGCATGATTGGTTAAGTCGTTCCGATGAAGCGTTATACAAAGCAAAAGAGAGTGGCCGAAATCGATCTGTTGTAAGTGGCGTTTAGTGGTTTCTAATAAAATTAAGAAAAGGTTACCTAATGCGTAAAATACGTTCCCTATGTTATGTCATACTCTTGTTGTCTAGTACGCTTCATGCGCAGTCTATACCAGAGATGGCGCCTGATGCTGAGCTGCCAGAAAATATGCTCGCGCTGTTGTCCAATAATAGGTTAATCAAATTTAATGTGGCGCACCCAGATACGATCATAAGTCGTGTGTCATTGCAGGGGATTAAAACCCCAGATGAGCGTATTATTGGTATCGATTATCGTGTTGCCTATGGTGTCTTGTATGCCGTCTCCAATACCGGTCAGGTGTACACTGTTAATACAGACTCAGGTCAGATGACAGCGATAGGTGAGCCTGCGCAACAGCTTGTTTTGGATGGAACCTTGTATGGCGTAGATTTTAACCCAGCAGCAGACCGTATTCGTGTCGTCACGAATGCTGCTGTAAACAGTAGGATGCACCCTGAAACGGGTCTTTACGTGGACAATAATCCCGACTTAGCCGGTGTACAGCTTGACGCGTCGTTGCAATATAGCCTTGGTGATGTGTCGTATGGTGTCGCACCGCATTTGGTTGCTGCAGCCTATACTTACAACACAAAAAACAGCAAGTTGACGACGAATTTTGCGATTGATGCGGTACAAGGTGCTTTGGTTACGCAAGGCACGCGAGAGACCGATGTGAACCAAGTGTCCCCTAATACAGGCCGACTTTACACGGTTGGTAAATTAGCGACAGGGCCTGTGGAAGATGCACATTTTGATATTGCTGATGTGACCAATGCGGCGTATGTGGCATTGAGAGCTCAAGAGCATTCCTCCTATACCTTATATAAGATCAGCTTGGATGATGCGCAGCTGATGAAAATCGGAGAGATCGCCTCAGGCCAATCTATAGTAGGCATTGCCATTGAACCTTAATCGTATTTTTTTATTCTGTCTGGCGGCTATCGGTGGGCTATGGTTACCCTCTGCTTGGGCACATACTGTATCCGTTACCTTAACGTCGCCAGATGGCAAGCCGCTGGATCATAGCGCGGTGTTTTTTGAGCCTCTCTCGTTCAAAGCAAAAGCGGTCAGTAAAGATTTACCCGCGGTAGTGATTGCTCAAAAAAGACAAATGTTTTTGCCCGCTGTGACGGTGCTGCAAGCTGGGACTCGAGTTGAATTCCCTAATCTTGATACGGTTCGTCACCACGTTTACTCATTTTCCGAGGCAAAAACATTTGATATCAAACTCTATCTTGGACGTGCGCCGTCCAGTGAATTGTTTGATCGGTCGGGTGTGGTGGCATTGGGATGTAATATTCATGACACCATGATCGCTTGGATAGTGGTGGTTGATACCCCTTATTTTGCATTAACCGATAAGGCTGGTAGCGTTACTCTGGATCTGCCTGCTGGGGATTATCATTTGAAGGTGTGGGACCGAAGACAACTGGATGCCCCAAATGATGGGCAACGGATCACGGTAGCGGGTGATCAGACATTTGCTGTGTCCACTGAGGTGCTGGATTTTGATCCCTATGCAGACGTCACAGGGCAATCTGTTGAGGATATGCAAGCCCCATAGTCTCATAGCGCAAGATCGCCGATGTAGGGAAAGACATCGGCCTTTGACGCGAACAGCGATATAAGTTCACACATCTCTCTTTATTACTCATTATACCTTGGTTGTGGCGTACAGTGACTGTAAGGTATTTTTTGCTTTTTCTCCGAGTAGGCACATGCCTTCTGGATCAATTAGGATTCGGCCATTCATCGCTTCTCGTCCGAGTAGCATTCTGTAGCCCATACTATCGCGATTGGTGAGTGTCACCTCTGCTTCCCATGTTTTACCGCCAAGAGAAAGAGGGACGCGAATGACTGGGCGTTTTTCTTTGTCTCCACTGGAGCTTTTTATGACGCGCTGGTCAATGAGAGGCGCCTCACAATGCACGGTGACTTTGCGGTTCTTTTGTAATGGATGCACATCAAATCTTACCCAGTGCTCATCTTCACGCGTAAAGCGGACAATGTTGATTGCGTGCATGGAAGAGGTTTTCGCACCCGAATCAACTCGTGCTTTGATCGCTGGAATATCAAGAGAAGGAAATGCGCACCACTCGTCGCAACCAATGATCATTTTTGGTTCGTTTTGTTGATTCATAAAGAAGATATTACCTTTTAAAATGAAAACAGAAGCTGGTTCGGAACGTGTTTGTCGTTGCTGTGTTTTATAACGTAAAACTCAGACTAGGTTAAGTCTTTATTCGGTTATCTGCTTTGTTGAATTGTCGATATAAACTCAAGCTATTGTAATCATGCTATCTGCAGCTAATATGGGCGTACGAAATTATTTTGACGGAGTTGTAGATGAATGGCCGACTGATGAGAGAGCTTGAAGAGTTGGGAGGCGAAATACGCCCAGCGAGCTTAAAAAAATGCGATGAAATTGTCATTGAACAACCAGGCTTTAGTGCGACCATCGCATTATGGGGCGGGCATTTAGAAAGCTTTATTCCAGCGGGTCAAGAAGATCTGTTGTTCCAATCTGACAACCCTGGCGGTGAAGGGCGCTTTGGTCGTCGACATTTTGGTGTGCCTGTCTGTTGGCCTTGGTTTGGTGCTCATGAGACGCAAAATGATTATCCTGCTCATGGCTTGGCGCGATATTTTCGTTGGGAATTTATTGAAGCAGGTCGTTTTAAGAATGGTGATGTCAAAATTGTGATACGTTTGGCTTCGGAAGAGCATCCTTTAATTGAAGAAATGTGGCCTTTGGCGTTTGAGTTGCGTCAGGTGTTTCGCTTTTCCAGCAAGGGCTTTCGGATCAACTTTTCGTCAGCCAATTTGTCTGATAAGCCGATGCCAATTAGTGAAGCTTTGCATACTTATTTTCATGTATCGGATAATCAAACTGCGCAGGTCCATGGTCTAGATCAAGTGAGCTATGTCGATAAATTTGATAATGGCAGTCAGAAAGTACAGCAAGGTGTCATTACGCCATGTGATCATATGGACAGAGTTTACACATCGGCGCCAGAGGTGTGTGAAATACTGGATATGGGTCTACAACGAAAATTGGTGATTCACACAGAAGGCAGTCACAGTACTGTACTGTGGAATCCAGGTGCAGAGCTCGCAAAGCAGCGCACGGATATGGAAGACGAGGACTATCGTCGCTTTGTTTGTGTCGAAGCCGCGAATGCACTCAGTGATGCCTACGTGATTCCTCCTGGAGGCATTCATCAATTAAAGCTCAAAGTAAAACATAAAGCTTTAGTGACGGCATAAGCAGCGTTATTGAACACGTTTTTGCCAAGACAACAAAAGGCCCACGAGAGTTACCTCTTGTGGGCCTTTTGTTTATCGACTTGTTTTCAAATCGAACTCTAGTCGATATTGTATTCCATGATCAGCGGTGCGTGATCAGAAAAACGCTGACCTTTATAAATGGTGCCGCCTTGGATTAAGTTTTTGATGCCAGGAGTGGTAATTTGATAATCCAAACGACCCCCTTCGTCTAGTTTCCATGCGCGTTCATAATCAGGCCACCAAGTATACTGCTTGTCCTGTTTATTCACTTGACGGAAGGCGTCAATGTATTCCATTTCATTGAATATTTCGTTTATCCACTTACGCTCTTCTGGCAAGAAACCAGAATTGCGTTGATTAACAAACCAACTGCTTACATCAATAGGAGAGCGCGCAACGTTAGCGGTTCCGCAGAAAATAAACTCTCGGCGTTTACGGCGGGTTTTAATCAGGTGATTTTTAAAACCTTCCATAAAGCGATATTTGTGCTCTTGTAATGACTCTTCGTGATTTGAGCCGTGAGGCGTCAAAAAAGCACCAATACTGACTTTATCGAAGTCAGCCTGAATGAAGCGTCCTTCGAAGTCGCATTCAGGAAAGCCCATGCCTGTCATGATGGCTTTGGGCATGGTCTTACAATAGATAGCAACGCCTGCTTGTTCAGGATTTTCCATCGAGTCAAAAAAATACGTATTGAACTCTGGCGGAAAGAAAACACTGTCATTTAGACTGCGTTCATCTGCTTGTATGTCTTGCAGACACACAACATCTGGGTTCTGACGAACCATCCATTCAAAAAAGCCGCGGTCTGCTGCTTGTCTTATACCATTTACATTAAGGCTGATGACCTTCATTTCTGGTCCCTACAATTCCTAGCCGTGTGTTATATTAGCACCTATCCAATGTTGGCATGGCTTCGCTCGTTCTTGGCGGCGCTTTGTTGTGTACTATTTTATCTTTCTGGAGTTGGCATGAAACCTTACCAAAGAGACTTTATTGAATTCGCTATTGAACAAAACGTGTTGCGCTTTGGCGAATTTACGCTTAAATCAGGCCGCGTAAGCCCCTACTTTTTTAATGCAGGCTTATTTAGTTCTGGCCAAGCACTAGCTAAGTTAGGACGCTTTTACGCAACCTCATTAATGGAAGCAAATGTTCCATTTGATGTTCTGTTCGGTCCTGCCTATAAAGGCATTCCGTTGGCAACCACAACTGCGGTTGCCCTCTATGACCATCATAATGTAGACACACCATACGTTTTCAACCGTAAAGAAGCAAAAACTCACGGTGAAGGCGGTTCTCTTGTAGGTGCTCCGTTAGCGGGTAACGTCATGATCATTGATGACGTTATCACTGCAGGGACCGCCATTCGAGAAGTCATGGCAATCATCCAACAAGCTAATGCGCTTCCAGCGGGTGTTCTTATCGCCTTAGATCGTCAGGAACGAGGCCAAGGTGAGTTGTCTGCTATCCAAGAAGTCGAACGTGACTTCGGTATGCCCGTCATAAGTATCGTCTCGTTAAACGACATTATGACGTATTTGGCAGAACAGGATGCCCCAGAATTCGCTAAGCACCTTGATGCGGTAAAAGCGTATCGTTTGCAATACGGCATTTAATGCAAAAAATGATGCTATAAAAGCTAGGTATGAGGTTTTGCCTCAGACCCTAGCGGTTTAGCATCAAATTTTGTGCCAAAGCTGTCCATTGTTCTTGCCAAATTTCCATTGGCTTTACTTTAAACCCGCTACGCACGTAGTGGCGTATCTTGCCTTCGATAATAGCGATTAGAAAATTTGCACAGGGAGCAACGCCCATTGCTGGTCGCAATCCTTGTTTTAAATCGGCTTCACGCATTACCTGTTTCAGCTGAGTTTCAATGCGATCAAAAACTTGCGCAATACGGACGCGTAATCGTTCTGTTTCGCCCGCTAATGCATCGGCTGTGAGTAAACGGCACATGCCTGGGTTTTGCTCAGCAAATCCGAGTACCAGCGTCATGATCATTTCGATACGAGAGACCACATTGCTTTCTTCTTGGATAATACGAGTAATGCGCGTAAAAAGCGTTTCTTCAATAAACTCGATTAAGCCTTCAAACATTTTGGCTTTGCTTGGGAAATGGCGATATAAGGCCGCTTCCGATACGCCAACTTGCTTAGCTAACGCCGCCGTTGTGATACGCGCTCCAGGGCTACTTTCTAGCATCTGAGCGAGTGCCTGCAATATTTCAGTGCGACGATCGTGTTTCTTATTGCTCATTTGTCGTATCCAATTACTAACAATATTGTCAATTCATCACATTAACAACAGTGAAGACCTATTCACCCACTTTCGTGTTGGATATGAGTGTACCCACACCAGTATCGGTAAAAATTTCTAATAAAGTGGCATGAGGTACTCGTCCATCGATAATGTGAGCGCTTGTTACCCCTGAATTAACAGCCGATAGCGCGCAACTAATCTTAGGCAACATACCACCATAAATCGTGCCGTCAGCAATGAGGGCATCAACTTGAGCGGTGCTTAGCCCAGTTAGCACATTGCCTTGCTTGTCTTGTACACCTGAAATATTGGTCAGTAGCATGAGCTTTTCTGCGCCAACCGCTTCCGCTACTTTGCCTGCGACGAGATCCGCATTGATGTTGTAAGAATTACCTTCATCATCTACACCAATTGGTGCAATAACTGGGATCAAGTCGCTGTTTTCAAAAAACTTTAAGAAGCTGGTGTCAACACTGGCGACTTCGCCAACATGGCCGATGTCTACCTGTTCCGGTGTTGTCATGCCTTCCGCTTGGTGTTTTACGAACAGCTTTTTCGCTTTGATAAAACGACTGTCTTTACCTGTGATGCCGATGGCTTTACCGCCCGCTTCACAAATTAAGTTAACGATTTCTTTGTTTACTTGGCCACCTAGTACCATTTCAACCACATCCATGGTTGCTGTGTCAGTGACACGCATACCGTTGATGAATTTGGATTCGATATTCAGTTTAGCCAGCATATCGCCAATTTGTGGGCCGCCACCGTGAACCACGATTGGATTAATGCCGATGGCTTTCATCAAAACGATGTCTCTTGCAAAACCAGCTTGTAGGGTTTCATCTGTCATGGCATTGCCGCCGTATTTAATAACCAGCGTTTTACCAGCAAAGCGTTGAATGTAAGGAAGCGATTCGCTTAAAACCTTAGCAACATCTAAAGCAGATTCACGAGAAAAAGCCACGTTTTACGTACTCCTGTAAACAAAAATGGGTCGCATAAAAAAACAGACTGTATCAATAAAAAACACTTCTATTCTTTACTATATTATCCGGTTGCTGTGGCAAAACGATGACAGTCAAGGCTGACAACGAGTGTAAGCAACCACTTATGGTTAAAATAATAACGTGATCTTGGCGGATTAACTATAGAAATTTGTATGAAACTTACGAAGTTTGGGCTTATGAAAGTAAATTTCAGTTGTACTGAAAAAGATGGGTGAATGAATGTGGTAACAGAGGCTAAAAAGATGAAATATTCTCACCTTTTTAGCCGCTTTTTTGCTTATTTTGTGCCTGTATGACCAAAGCCGCCTTCGCCGCGTTCGGTGTTATTAGAGAACGAATCTACAAAATCCAAATCAACTTTTACAATGGGCTGAAACAGTAATTGGGCGATTCTGTCTCCTGGATTTACGGTGAAAGGTTCTTGCCCATCATTGTGAATAAGAATGCCGAGTTCTCCATGATAATCTGAGTCAATGACTCCTGGATGCGCTCTTACGCCATGCTTTAGTGCTAACCCTGATCGAGAGGCAATGATTGCCACAATGTTAGGGTCTTTCATATTAAACGCTAAGCCAGAAGGAAAAAGATGACGTCCACCGCTTTCAATGATAACTGATTCCGTTATACATGCCCTTAAATCTAAGGCGGCAGATCCTGGCGTCGCGTATTTTGGAAGTTCAATTGAGTCACCAAGTAAAGGATTAACTATTCTGGCTTCTATCTGTCTGTGCATAAATGTGACCTCATTTATAACTGTGATACCTTATGAATTCCGCAAATATACCATGTTCGCTATTCTTTGGTGTGCAGGTGAGTTTATTTTTTGCGTAGTTTGGCTGATTGCAAGGCCTTTATTAGGGAAAGCATGAGAATGTAGGGAGTCAACTTGTGATATTGAATAGCAATTTAAAGGCATGTGGAGTGAGTGTTTTTCCTAGTGTTGAGCTAGGAAAAGAAAAAGTGTCCGTTGATTTATCTGTGGGTGTTCTATACCAACGAAGTGGGGATACCGATTGGCTAGAAATAAAGAAATCTGTTGTATTGCAACCGAGTAGTTGCGTCATTATTGAAACTCAGGAAAGTATATCTATGCCGAATAATGTATTTGGTATGCTTTCGACCAAAGGAAGTATTGGCGGGAAAGGTATCATAACGGCTAATACCAAGTTGGATCCTTTGTTTGTCGGTAAGCTAAGAATCCCCGTTTTTAATGTCAGCGGTCGTAAGGTTGAATTGCAAGTTGGGCAAGCGTTTTGCTCTATGTCGTTTTGGCGAACCGAGGCGCCAATAGTTGGAATGGAAACTCGTACAGCAATAAAAACTCAACCAAAAACCGAAAATTGGTTGAAAGATTTCTGGGGAAGGTACTCAGCTCAGATTTTAACCGGCGCTTTTTCAATTTTTGGCTCTATTATCGCGGCTATAATGACAGTGACATTGGGGGGATAATGCTTTTAACAAGAAATGCTTTGCAGGCTTTAGTGACGGCGGGTTTGGCTGTTAATAAAAATAATGCTGTGCAGGTTGACGTATCTTCTATTTGCCTGCGGTTAGATAATCAATTTACCGTGTATGATCCTTATGAGGGGGAGCCTTTTATTCCTCCAAAAGCAATGCCTAGCACAATGAAAACCATTGCTCAAAATGATTTTTTTATCTTGCCTCCGGGAGGCAGTGTTCTGGCTTGTACGGAAGAGTATATTGCTATGCCAAATGATAAATTTGGTTTAGTTCAAACAAAAGGCTCTATTGCTAGAGGGTTTATCTCTGTTCATATGAGTGATGGGCAAGTGGATCCTGGCTACAAAGGAAAAGTAACGTTAGAGATCGTAAACATGAGTTCGTTTTATTACAAACTTGTACCGGGAATGCCAATTGCGTCTTTATTTATTATTAATACAGACGAAAGTGTAGAACCTTATGATGGTCGCTATCAGTCTTCCAGTGGCCCTACTGCTATGAAGTAGAAGGTCCTAGGGTGTACTCGTTGATAAATTCAACCAGTACACTCGCTAGCCGGCTTTTTGCGGCTTTATCTGGCGACCACGTTTGGTCTTTGGTGATCACAGTGACTTGGTTCTCGTCTTGATTAAAACCAATGTCGGCACGAGATACGTCATTGGCGATGATAATATCCAAACCTTTGCGTTCGAGTTTGCTTTTCGCGTATTCGATCACGTTTTGCGTTTCTGCCGCGAAGCCGACGATGGTTTTTGCGCGTTTTTGTTGGGCAAGTGTGGCGATGATGTCTGGATTTTTAACGAGCGTTAGGGTGACTTCATCTGTGTCGGATTGTTTTTTCATTTTCTGATCACAGGCTGTTTTCATTTTAAAGTCGGCCACCGCTGCGGCGCCAATGAAAACATCTGCTTGATTATTCATGCTTTGCTGACAAGCCGCTAGCATGTCATCGGCGCTTTTCACCAAAATGAGGTTCGCACCCGATGGTGCTGTTATTTGTACTGGTCCACTGACTAAGGTGACCTTGGCACCACGAGCTATTGCGGCCGTGGCGAGGGCATAACCCATCTTGCCTGAGCTGTGATTGCTGATAAAACGAACGGGGTCGATGGCTTCCATGGTGGGGCCAGCGGTGATCACCCAATGTTGGCCGGATAAATCTTGTGTTATTGAATCGTTTTCGAAGTGAGCGGTAACCGCATTGAAAATATCGCTCGGTTCGCTCATGCGCCCAGGGCCAATGTCACCGCAAGCTTGTGCCCCATCAGCTGGGCCAATATTGAGCACACCGCGTTCGGTAAGAAGCTTGGTATTGGCTTGCGTGGCAGGATGACGCCACATGGCTTGGTTCATGGCCGGCGCCAGTAATACGGGCGATTCGGTGGCTAGGCACAAGGTACTTAACAAGTCGTTTGCCATGCCTTGAGCGTAGCGCGCCATGAAGTCAGCAGAGGCGGGTGCAATGACAATTAAATCCGCCCATTTTGCCAGTTCTATGTGTCCCATTCCCGCTTCGGCATTTGGGTCTAATAAGGTGCTGCGTACTGGGTGACCAGAAATCGCTTGCAGCGTCATTTCGGTGACAAAGGCTTTTGCGCCATCGGTTAAAACGACTTGAACCTCGGCGCCCGCCTTGGTGAGCAAACGAATCAGTTCGATGCTTTTATAAGCGGCAATGCCACCGGTAATGCCTAATAAAATGCGTTTTTGAGCGAGATTTGACATAAAAAACTTCTCAATTCGTGCTGTGGTCGATAAAGTGAGTAAATAGGCAGGACGCCAGTCTCATTGACATTAAATGCAAGATTAACATGGATCAAGGAGTAGATCATGAGTATTAAACATTGGCCTGAACAAGAAAGACCCAGAGAAAAGCTTATTCATCAAGGGGCGAGTGCGCTGAGTGATTCCGAATTGCTGGCGATATTTCTTCGAACTGGCACGCAAGGCATCAGCGCGGTGGAACTGGCCCGTCAAGTGTTGTCCCAATTTGGCGGTTTGCGTGCGCTTATGTCGGCCAGTCGCGAAGAATTTTGCCAAGGCTTTGGTCTTGGTGATGCAAAATACACCCAACTACAAGCCGTGTTAGAAATGTCCAAACGACATTTACAAGAACAACTGATGCGCGAAACCGTGTTTACCAGCGCGGAACACGTCCGAACTTACCTTTCTTCTCAACTACGCCATTCCCAGCGAGAAATATTCGCGGTGCTCTTCTTAGATACTCAGCACAGGTTAATCCGCTATCAAGAGCTCTTTATGGGCACCATAGATGCCGCGGCGGTTTATCCGCGTGAAGTCGTTAAAGCCGCACTGCAATTCAATGCTGCTGCGGTCATTCTGGCTCACAATCACCCAAGCGGCGTGGCAGAGCCCAGTCAGGCGGACATCAGCATTACCGAAAGAATTAAACGTGCGTTGGATCTAGTCGATGTGCGATTGCTTGATCACTTTGTAGTGGGCGATGGCTCGCCTGTGTCCTTGGCCGAGAGAGGGTTGGTGTAGCTTGTATTTTGATATAGGATAAAGTTCTTATTTGGTTACTTTGATAGTTAATTATTAGTTAAAGTGACTATTTAGGGATTTTGTTTGATTTTATTTGACGACATTTTAGAAAGGTTCTAAATTTAGGACATAAGAGGTGATTTAATCTCACAATGTAACCATATTGGAACCTTGTATGACTATTGAAAAATCTTCGGCTGCTCTTTCTGAGGAGCTTGGAGAGCGTTTAAAGCAAGCTAGGTTGAATCTGAACCTGACTCAGTCCGAGGTCGCGGCACTTGCTGGTGTTGCTCGCAAAACGGTTTTAAATGCCGAAAAAGGTAAAGTGCAATTAGAAGTGTTTGTGGCAATCATGATTGCATTGAATTTAACGGATCAATTGAATTTATTTCTGCCAAAACAAGAAATATCACCATTGCAACTGGCTAAGCTAGAGGGCAAAAAACGACAGCGAGCGTCTGGGCAGCATCGGGAGAGTGATGGAGGAAAATTAGGATGGTGATGGAAGTTGTTAAGGTTTCCTATCTAGGTCACGACGTTGGCGCCGTGAGTTTTGATAGTGATAAAGGCATTGGAGCTTTTGAATATACAGCAAGCTTTATAAAAAAAGGGATAGAGCTTTCCCCTCTTAAAATGCCGTTATCCAGACGGATTTTTAGTTTTCCTGAACTTGATTTTAATACCTTTAAAGGTTTACCTGGATTAATTGCAGACTCTCTCCCCGATAATTTTGGTAACTCAGTTCTTAATGCTTGGGTGGCAAGTCAAGGTAAGTCTCCTAATGACATTTCTCCTCTACAACGGCTTCAATACACTGGGAAAAGAGGTATGGGGGCTCTGGAGTATTCACCCGCTACAAAGCTGCGTAGCCTGAATGCATCGCAACAAGTTGAAATTCAATCTCTTGTTTCAATTGCGCAAGAAATTTTAGACTCTCGTGGTGTATTTGAGGTAGAGCTTAATAAGGATGGACGAGAAGAAAGAGAAGCAATGTTGTCGTTACTCTCTGTTGGTATGAGTGCTGGCGGAGCAAGGCCTAAGGCGGTATTGGCATTTAATAAAGACTTTACTCAAGTTCGCTCCGGACAAACGACCGTTCCTGAAGGTTTTACGCATTACCTAATGAAATTTGATGGTGTAAATGAACACAATCAGAACCAAGAGACATTTGGGGATCCCTTAGGTTACGGAGCTATGGAATTTGTTTATTATTTGATGGCCGAAAGTTGTGGTATTGAAATGATGCCCTGTAGGTTGCTTGAAGAAGGTGGCAGGCGGCACTTTATAACGCAGCGATTTGATCGCGTAAGTAATACCAAAGTCCATGTCCAGACTCTCAATGGGTTGGCCCATGTTGACTACAATAAACCAGGCTCATTTTCCTATGCAGAAATATTCAGTGTGGCTCGGCAATTAAAGCTGCCTGCAACGGATGCCCAGCAGATATTAAAGCGCATGGCATTTAACATCATTGCTAGAAACCATGATGATCATGCCAAGAATTTTGCTTTTATTCTGAAAAATGATAAGTGGTCGTTAGCACCAGCCTACGATTTAGCCTATAGCTACAAACCCGGAAGTAAATGGGTCAGTAGTCATTGGATGAGTTTGAATGGGAAAAGAGATGGCTTTACTAGAGCGGATTTTTATAGCTTACAGAAGCTGAGTCCTTTATTCAGTAAGCGCAAAATCGATAACGTCATTGATGAAACGATTGAGTGCGTATCTCAATGGCGATCTTTAGCCCAAGAGTGGAATGTACCTCGGTCTCTTAGAGAGGAAATCCAATCTAACTTAAGACTTAGCCTTTAGATTATGTGAACTGATCATTTTTTTAACAAAAGAATTGCTCAATGGGTTGGGTTATGGGAAAATGCGCGCCGCTATATCCTCGGTATGGGATTTTTTTGATTCATAAGGAATCATGCTCCGCCTGAGGAAGTGAAACACTTCCAATAATCTTTCTGGATAGCAAAAGGTATTTAATTATGTCTCGCGTATGTCAAGTTACTGGGAAGCGTCCTGTTACAGGTAACAACGTTTCTCACTCAAAACGCCGCACTAAGCGTCGTTTTCTTCCAAACCTTCACTGGCACCGTTTTTGGGTCGAAGGTGAAAACCGCTATGTACGTTTGCGTGTATCTTCTAAAGGTATGCGTATTATCGATAAAAAAGGTATTGAATCAGTTCTTGCTGAAATTCGTGCCAACGGCGAAAAAGTATAAGGATCTGAATCATGGCTTCTAAAGGCGCTCGCGATCTAATTCGCATGGTATCTTCTGCTGGTACTGGTCACTTTTACACAACTGACAAGAACAAGCGTAATACTCCTGACAAACTTGAAATGAAAAAGTATGACCCAGTAGTACGTAAGCATGTTATGTACAAAGAAGCGAAAATTAAATAATTTTCTTTCTTTGTCAAAAGGAACCGACTCATTGAGTCGGTTTTTTTGTATCTAGCATATAGTAGTAGAAGCAAGTTGTTCATCTGGTCAGTTTTTTGCTGTATCTACTTGCTGCACTTTTTTCGTTTACTCAGTATTGTCTGTGTCTCGCATTGAGGTCAACCATGCCGGAATTACCAGAAGTAGAAACCACATTACGTGGCATTGAGTCTAAGTTAATAGGACGCACTCTTGCGAGAGTGGATATTCGTCAGCCTAAATTACGCTGGTTGATAACGCCTGAGCTAAGCTCTGAGATGGTAGGAGACGAAATCACTCATCTATCTCGTCGTGGCAAATACATTGGTATTCATACTGCAAAAGGTACCTTGATTGTTCATCTTGGTATGTCTGGAAGCTTGTATTTTGTGCCAGCCGAGACGCCGCCGATGTTTCATGATCATGTGGATTTTTGCTTTGCCGACGATGATGTATGGTTGCGGTACACGGACCCTCGTCGCTTTGGTGCCATTTTGTGGACAACAGCGGATTGGAACGAGCACGAATTGATCAAGCATCTTGGGCCAGAGCCTCTGTCTGATCTGTTTAATGTTGATATGCTGTTTGCCCGTGCAAAGGGCCGTAAAGTCCCCATCAAAACCTTTATTATGGACAGTAAAGTCGTGGTGGGGGTGGGAAATATTTATGCCAATGAGGCCTTGTTTAAAGCGGGTATTCGTCCTGATCGTTTGGCGGGTAAGATCAGTAAAGCGCGTTTGGCGCGTTTGGTCGAATGCATTAAAGTGGTGCTGGCGGCTGCCATTAAACAGGGCGGCACTACCTTAAAAGACTTTGTTGGTGGGGATGGTAAGCCGGGTTATTTTAAACAGGAGTTGGCGGTTTACGGCCGAGCGGATAAGCCTTGTTTAGTCTGTGGCGCTCCCCTCAAAGAGATTCGTCAGGCCCAGCGTAGTACGGTATTTTGCGCTAATTGCCAATCTTGACCGTTTGTTTAAATTGGGCATGAGAATTGCTAATGGCTATTGTTGCATACATCGTCTTTCAATAAATGGCTTTGTGATGGGCAGTATAGGTAAAAATGTTGCTTAAATTGTGCAGATTACATTGCGGTATTCTGCTAATGGGTTTATTTTTGACCAGTTAGGCAAGGTTAAGAGTTGCCTAGATTAGATTACATACATAAGAGGAATTGGAATGAAAGCTGTCTTTCTTGCGTCAGCAACGGCGCTGGCCATCTCATCAAGCATGGCTCACGCGGCAACAGAACCTGCAGTGGTTTACGATCAAGCAGGTAAATACGATAAATCTTTTAACGAAGGCGTCTACAACGGCGTTAAAAAATACTCGGAAGATACGGGCATTCAAGTTCGTGAATTTGAACCGAAAAACGAAGCTCAAGTAGAGCAAGGTTTACGCCGTCTTGCTAAGCGTGGTTATTCTCCAATCGTAACGGTTGGTTTTAACATGACGTCTGCGGTCGAGAAAGTAGCGAAAGACTTTCCAGAAATTAATTTCACCATCATTGATGGTGTGATTGATCTACCAAACGTGCAATCAGTTGTTTTTAAAGAGCACGAAGGCTCGTTCTTGGTCGGTGCTCTTGCTTCTATGGCATCAAAAACAGATACCGTAGGTTTTGTTGGCGGTATGGACATTCCTCTAATCCGTAAGTTTGGTTGTGGTTATGAGCAAGGCGTGAAGTACGCGTCTCCTAGCGCGACCGTTTTGCAGAACATGACGGGTTCCACTGGTGCAGCGTTTAATGATCCAACAAAAGGCTCTGAGCTCGCTAAGAGCCAGTTCTCTCAAGGTGCTGATGTTGTGTTTGCTGCCGCCGGCGGAACCGGTATTGGTGTATATCAAGCGGCGAAAGACGAAGGTAAATTGGCGATTGGTGTTGATTCAAACCAAAACCATATTCAACCAGGCACTATGTTAACCTCCATGGTAAAACGAGTGGACGAAGCCGCTTATAAAACTTACAAAGATGCCGCAGCGGGTACTTGGAAACCAGGTATGGTTGTTCTCGGTTTGGCTGAGGGCGGTGTGGATTGGGCTCAGGACGAGAATAATGCCAACTTGATTACCGCTGACATGAAGTCAAAAATCAGTGACATTCGCGCTAAGATTATCAGTGGTGACATTAAAGTTCACGATTACATGTCTGATAATACTTGTAACTACTAAGTTGCATGAAAAAACAGTTGCCTGCTTTGAGTGGGCAACTGTTTTTTTTACCTTAGCATTTTTACTCATAAGCAGATGAATTCCTTTTAGATATGACGAATAAAACCATGCCATACGCAATTGAATTGCGAGACATTAGTAAACGTTTTGGTGCCGTTCAGGCCAATAAAGACATTTGCTTACAAGTTCCAGCAGGTACGATTCACGGTATTATTGGTGAGAACGGCGCTGGTAAATCCACTTTGATGAGTATTATCTATGGCTTTTATGAAGCCGATACGGGTTATATTGAAGTCGATGGCAAGCGTGTGGATATTCGCAGTTCTCAAGACGCCATTAATGCAGGCATAGGTATGGTGCATCAGCATTTTATGTTGGTTGAGAACTTTAGTGTTCTTGAGAACGTGATGTTAGGCGCTGAAGGTGGCGCGCTATTAAAGGGCGGAGTAGCTGCGGCAAGAGTCGAACTGCAGCGTCTCGCGAAAGAATACAGTCTCGACATTGATGTCGATGCCATTGTTGAAGAATTGCCGGTTGGTTTGCAGCAGCGTGTTGAAATTTTGAAAGCCCTTTACCGTGGCGCACGCATTTTGATTTTAGATGAGCCAACGGGCGTATTAACACCACAAGAAGCGGATCACTTGTTCCGTATTTTGAAAGCCCTAAAAGATCAGGGCGTTACGGTTTTGCTGATCACTCATAAGCTGCGTGAAATCATGGCTTCCACTGACAATGTGTCGGTGATGCGCCAAGGTGAAATGGTGTCTCATCGTGAAACTATCCATACCAGTAAGGAAGAGCTTGCTGAGCTTATGGTGGGTAAGAAAGTGCGTTTAACGGTCGATAAAGAAGACGCTCAGCCAAGTGAAGTCTTGCTGTCGGCGCAGAATTTATCTCAGTTCGATAGCCAAGGTGTAAAACGCCTTAAAAATGTCAGTTTAGCGTTACGCGCAGGGGAAATATTAGGGATTGCGGGCGTGTCAGGGAATGGACAAAGTGAGCTGCTGAGCGTGTTGTCTGGCATTACGCCGATGGATGAGGGTGAAATTCATTTCGCGGGTCAGGTAATCAATGCGAAAGCTCCGAAAAATGCGGCACAGATGCGCGATCTCAAAATGGCTCATGTGCCCGAAGATCGCCACAAAATGGGCTTGGTAACGGGCTTTGAAGCTTATGAAGCCGCCATACTAGGCTATCATAATTCGCCAGTTTATAACGGCAAAGTGTTGATGAATCGCAAAGCCATGTTGGATGAATGCAATGCCCGTATGGCGGCTTGGGATGTTCGTCCACCGAATCCTTATCTGAAAACAGCGAATTTTTCTGGTGGTAATCAGCAAAAAATCGTTATCGCCCGTGAAGTAGAACAAAACCCAGATGTGTTGTTGATTGGTCAGCCGACACGAGGTGTTGACATCGGGGCAATCGAAAATATTCACGAACAAATTGTTAAACTACGTGATGCAGGCAAAGCCATTTTGTTAGTGTCCGTTGAATTGGATGAAATTATGGCACTGAGTGATCGCATCATTGTGATGTTTGATGGCGCGGTTGTGGGTGAACTTGATGCAAAAGACGCCGACGAACGCACCCTTGGTTTAATGATGGCAAATGCCCATTACAAAGAACAAGAAGGCGAACAGCAAGAAGGGGTATCGGCATGAGTCAGGCAAAAGTTCCGACTTGGGTAAATATTGCCCTTATTCCTATCTTAAATATTTTGCTGGCATTTTTGGTTTCAGGTTTGGTCATTCTCGCCATTGGTGAAAACCCAATTGAAGCCGCAGGTTACTTAATTTACGGTGCGTTGGGGTATAACGAAGGTATTGGTTATACCTTGTATTACGCTACGAATCTCATCTTTACTGGCCTTGCGGTATCGGTTGCCTTTAAGGGCGGATTGTTCAATATTGGTGGTGAGGGTCAAGCCTATATTGGTGGTTTAGGGGTGGGTTTGATCTGTTTGTCTCTTGATCATACTATGCCGTTTTATGTGATTGCGCCGTTAGCGGTGATTGGTGCCGCGGTGTTTGGGGCTGCTTGGGCCTATATTCCTGCGTATTTACAGGCACGTCGCGGCAGTCACATCGTTATTACTACGATCATGTTTAACTTTATTGCGTCTTCGCTGATGGTTTATCTCATCGTCAACTGGTTAAAAGAAGACGGTCGTATGGCGCCAAACAGCCGGACGTTTGAAGAAAGTGCTTGGTTGCCTTATTTGCACGAACTCTTTTCGCCGTTGGGCATTGATATTGGTGACTCGCCATTGAACCTTGCTTTTATTTGGGCGCTTTTGTGTTGTGTATTTGTATGGGGATTGATTTGGCATACGCGTTGGGGCTATCAACTGCGTACATTAGGAACGAATCCAACCGCAGCGCGTTATGCGGGCATTGATACGGCAAAAGTTACCATTTGGGCGATGTTGATTTCGGGCGGTTTGGCTGGCTTCGTGGGTCTTAACGAAATCATGGGGGTAAATCATAATCTATTGCTTAACTTTACGGCGGGTTATGGTTTTGCTGGTATTGCGGTGGCCTTGATGGGACGTAATCACCCTATTGGTATTATTATCGCAGCAATTTTGTTTGGCGCTTTATATCAAGGCGGTGCTGAATTAAATTTTGAAGTTCCAACGATTACGCGTGATATAGTCGTTGTTATTCAAGGTTTAGTGATTCTATTCTCTGGTGCGCTTGAACATATGTTCAAAGATCGTATCGAAGGCTTTTTTATTCGCAGAGCGGTCGCGTAGGGGAAAACTATGTTTGAAACATTGATACTTATGTTAGACGCAACGATGCGCGTTTCTACACCGCTGATTTTTGCCGCGCTGGCAGGATTGTATTCAGAGCGAGCGGGCATTGTTGATATCGGTCTAGAAGGTAAAATTCTTGGTAGTGCGTTTGCGGCGGCTGCAGGGGCTGCAGTGTTTGGTTCAGCTTGGATCGGTTTGTGTTTTGGCATATTGGCCTCTGTTAGCTTGGCTATGATTCATGGCTTTGCTTGTATTACTCATCGTGGCGACCATATTGTGTCGGGTGTGGCGATTAATACCATCGTAGCGGGTTTGACGGTGACCTTGTCTATGCACTGGTTTGGGATGGGAGGGCAAACCCCCGCATTATCTGGAGACGCACGTTTCCTAGACATCACTTTTCCTTTTGCCGACGCTTTACAAGATGTACCTGTAATTGGTGCGATTTATTCAAATCTGCTCAGTGGTCATAACATCTTGGTTTACTTAGCGTTTGCTATGGTACCTGTTACTTATTGGGTGGTTTATAAGACGCGTTTCGGTTTGCGTTTGCGTGCCGTAGGAGAGAATCCTCATGCGGTGGATACGGCGGGGATTTCGGTGTCTTTTATTCGTTATCGTGCTTTGATTATTTGTGGCATTTTGTGTGGCCTTGCCGGTGCGTATTTGTCGACTGCCCACAATGCAGGTTTCTTAAAGGACATGAGTGCGGGTAAAGGTTATATGGCTTTAGCCGCGCTGATCTTCGGTAAATGGCGTCCAGTTCCTGTGCTGTTGGCGTGTTTGTTATTTGGTTTCTTAGATGCCGTTGCTGTGCGTATGCAGGGTGTTGAAATTCCAGGTATTGGACAAGTGCCTGTTCAGGCGATAGAGGTATTGCCTTACGTGTTAACTGTCTTGTTACTTGCGGGTTTCATTGGTAAAGCCATAGGACCAAAAGCAATAGGTCGACCCTATGTCAAAGAGCGGGCTTGATATGTCTAATATGAAATACCGCGACGCTCTGTTTGATCTGGCAAACAATGCCATGAGTAAGGCCTATGTGCCTTACTCTCGTTTTCCCGTTGGTGCGGCAATTTTGACTAAGACCGGTAAATTATATGCTGGCTGTAATGTTGAAAATGCGGCTTACCCAGAGGGTACTTGCGCAGAAGCGGGTGCGATTGCGGCGATGGTGCTTGATGGTGAAACGCAGATTCAAGACATTTATGTGATTGGCAAAGGGGAAGAATTGGTGACGCCATGTGGCGGTTGTCGTCAGAAAATTCGTGAGTTCTCTTCTGTGGATACTAAAATCCATATTTGTGGTGCAGAAGGCGTGAGGAAATCCCTCACTATGAATGAATTATTGCCTTTTTCATTTGGCCCAGAAAATCTGGAACAGGCCAGCTAGTGTTCAATCGTTATTTTAAAAACCACCTTCGGGTGGTTTTTTCGTTTTAGGCAGTTTTATGGCTGGAAAGCCAGCGGGCGAGCATAGGACCAGCAATGAGTACCAATAAAAAGCGCGCTACCTGCATGGCCATTACAAAAGACACGTCAGCATGGGTGGACGCTGCAATAATGGCAACGGAATCGGCACCGCCTGGACTGGTGGCGAGGAAAGCCGTGAGAGGATCGATATCCGCAAAAATAATCAAAAGCATGGCCAGGCAAGCGTTGATCACAATCAGCGCAATGATGGCACCTAGTACGTGTGGAAACACATGCCATGCGTGTTGCAAGGCTTGACGAGTGAAGCGAAAGCCAATTGACCAACCCAATACCGCAAAACTGATGGCCAAGCACCAGTTAGGTAACACAATGGGCAGAATGCCAGTAAACTTAATGATTAAGCCAACCGTTAACGCAATCAACATGGGACCACTGGGTAAGCGTAATATCACACCAGCCACGCAGGCTGCTAAAATAATAGTTAAGGTGATGCCAAAGGCCGACCATGATGACACGCCTAGCCAATCTACGGGCTCGATAGCCAAATTATCCACATGAAACACGCTGGCGACGACGGTGGCTGCAATGGCGCAACAGGCCACGCGCAAATACTGCATAAAGGCGACCAGTCGCATATCTGCGCCATAGGATTCCGACATGATGGTCATTGCCGATGCCGCACCGGGAGACGAGCCCCAAATGGCTGTGGTACCAGGCAATAAGCCAGTGCGGCTTAGCAACCAACCTAAAAAACTAGACGCAACAATAGTCGAAACCGTGCCAATTAAAAACAAGGGCCATTCTAGAGCAATTTTTGCAAACACGGTTAATGGTAAGCTGTTCGCTATCATCATGCCTAAAACGCCTTGTGCCATTAAAAACATGGGTTTTGGTAGCTTCATGCCTGCACCGCTGGTGGCTAAAATAATGGCGGTAATCATTGGGCCAAGCAGTAATGCAGCCGGTAGTCGAAAGAGTTCGAATATCACTACCAACACAAACGAGGCAAGGAGCAATACCGTGAGTCGCCATGGCGCTGTCCAACGAGAAGGGGTGGTGATAAGCGATAAAATAGGTGAAGGCATATTAGTCATCAAAAAAGCGTGGTTTTTAATGGCGCAAAGCATACCTTAAATGAGAGGGTATTATTGGTGTCTCTGGTTATGTTAACCATACTCTCAGTTTATGTTGGTCAGTTTGGCCTAGAAAAAGCAACATACCGCTACAATCTGACAAGATGCTGACCAAGGTTTTATTGCGTTTGAGTTTGTTGAGGGGCGCTATCTGTTATCATGGTGTTTAAAGTACGTGTTTGTTTGATAGTGAAAGCAAAGGTAAAGCAACTTAAAGGGAACGAAAAAACGATGCGAATCATCAGTATCTTGTGTTGGGCAATCTTGTCTCTTGTGTTGACTGCGTGCGCAAGTGGCCCAATCAGTCGCTCCGATTCAGTCGGATTTGAAGAAAGCGGTAAAGCCAGTTACTACGCTATGAAGTACCAAGGACGTAAAACCGCCAGTGGCGAGTTATTTGATCAAAAAGCCATGACCGCCGCCCATAAGCGATTGCCATTTGGCTCTAAAGTCAAAGTCACTAATGTTGATAATGGCAAAAGCGTCGTCGTGCGAGTCAATGACCGTGGGCCCTTTGTTCGAGGTCGCATTATTGATTTGAGCAAATCGGCTTTTCAGCGCATCGGTAATACTAGGGATGGTGTGATTGAAGTTGAGATTGAGGTGTTGCCCTAAGACGACGCCTGACATTTTTCTAGCAGGGCGGGCGTCAGTTTAATACTGGCGATGACCTGGCCAATATCCTCTGGATCGCGTTGGATTGTGAACCCTAAATGGCGACAGAATTCTATCATGCGTTTGTTTTCTGCCAAGACAATGCCTTTCATCACGCGAATGCCTTTGTCGGCGGCGACTTGCATAAGTCGTCGCATCAGATAAGACGCTAAGCCTAAACCTTGGAATGCATCTCCTAACACCACGGCAAACTCGCAGCTTTGATCATCAAAGTTGTCGATATAGCGCGCAGTACCGATGAGTAAATCCTGTCCATCCCGTTGAATGACTGCGAGTAAGGCCATTTCACGATCGTAATCAATGTGGGAAAGGCTGGCGAGCATGCGAGGGGTTAATTCTTCGATGTTGGAGATAAAACGAAAATAGCGTGTTTCATGGGACATGCTGCGGACAAAATCGGCCAAAATACCAGAATCTCTGGGTAAAACGGGCCTAACGGTAGCGATCTCATCGTTTTTTAATACTCGTTCCGATACCCATTGCCTTGGGTAGGGGTGAATTGCAAGATGCTCGTACCGACGCCAATTTTTGCAAATACGAAGGTTGGCCGTGACGTCAGCGTAAACGCTGCCACTGTCGTGTAGTCGTACATCAGCGAGCTCTAAGCTTTCGATTTCGGGTAATTCACACACCATGGTGGATAAGTTGCGCAATAAACTCTCCAGTTCGAAGGATTCTTCGCCGGGAAAGGCCCGTTGGATTAAATCTTTTGCCAAAATGGTGTTTAGCGGTGGCAAGGCGACCGCTTCGGCTTGTTTGTGTTGTTGTGCGCCTTCTAGTGATAAACCAATGGCGGGGCCAAATACGGTATCTTGAAAAACACGTAAATGAATAGGAGCAGATAACTGATTTGACGCTTGGCGACGAGTAATTAAGCGAATATGAAACAGTTCAAAAATGTCTCGTAATGCATCCGCATGGGGTGTTTTCTCTCCTTGTTTAAACAACTGATTGAGGGTCTTTGTTGCCTCGGATACATCGATTTTAAAACGAAATGCATGGCTATCGGGGGACTGTTTCGCGAGCAATTGGTTGCGCTGGAACTGTACCAAAAATTGGAAGCCTTCAATGGCGGTTTCAGGCGTTCTAAAGGTGGGAATACCTGCTTCGTTAATGCGTGTGCGCATGTTGGTCATGCCGCCACCGCCAAGCAAACAGACCATGACAAGTTTTTTCTGTGTTCGATGTAGCTTAATGATGAGATCGTAGAGGGAATCAATGTCGATCAGTGCGGTGGGGCTGAGTGTCAGTAAAACCGCGCCACACTCATCATTTTGTAAGGCATTCGCTGCGAGATCAATAAACAGGTCTGTTGCGCAGCTTGCCCAAACGGTAGTGACCGAGCCAATACCACCGCGGCCAGCCATGATGGATTCCAATTTATCGTGCAGTTCGCCTTGTGGCGTAAGCAGATCAATGCCCAGTTCCATCGCTCGTTGTGCGGCCAGTTCTCCAGGACCTGCACCGTTCCCGATAATCAATAGCGAGCCTTCTTTGACTCGACGGGCATTCGTCATAACGGATGCGGCGGCGATTAAATCATTCAAACGCCGACCTCGCACTGCACCGGTTCGACTGAGTGCGGCGTCGAGCACTCGCTCATCGGCACCGACGGAATGTTCGGTGACAACGGCAACGGGTTTGCTTCGTCCTGTGGCGCGTAGGCTGCTGAGGAAACGTGTCGGGCTGCCAATTTTTTGCAGATACATCAAGATCGCCTGACTGTCGAAATCATTGGATAAATAATCCAAGACTTGCGATGGCATTACATCAACTGGTGTGCCCATGGAAACCACTTGGGAAAATCCAATGCCTTGCCACGTCGCCCAGTCCACCAGTGCGCTGGCAACGGTGCCAGATTGCGACATTAAGGCCAAACGCCCCGATAGCGGCTGAGTTAAACCAAGCCAAGCAAACACGCCTTGCTTTGGACGACAAATGCCAAAGCTGTTCGGGCCAAGCAAACGTACATTGTGTTTGCGTAACGCAGCGACCAGTGATGCTTGGCTGTCTTCTGTCCAAGACAGCATTAATAAAGAGCCAATCCCCGCTGCACCACAGGCGGCAATAATGTCTTCCATAGAGGGTGAGGTTTCGTTGGCAGCATAAGCACCTACTAATACCGCAAGATCTGGGCTTTTTGGTAACTCGCTGAGGGTTGCGAAAAGCGGAAAAGCGAATTCGGCTGCTGGCTGCACACCAACCAAGCTGACAGGGCAAGATTTTGTTGCGTGAGAGAGGGAGGTCAAAAGAGCCAGCATCAGCGGATCGCTCGCATCGTCGCCAGTGAGCACCACCATAGACTTGGGGGCAAGTAGTGATTGTAATACGTGTTGGCTCACCTGATCGTCTCCAGAAACTCAATGTACATCTTATGACAGTAGCACAGTCTTTATCCATCGCAATGATAGACCATGGTAGGATAGATTGTTTTGGTGTTTTTATGGTTTGATGCAAGACATAATCATGGCAAATAAAGAAAAATAATAATGTAGAGACACTCAATGACAACGGCTTACATCACACACACTTATTGCGACAAACACAACATGGGAGAAGATCATCCTGAGTCTCCATTGCGCCTCGGTGCGATTCAAAATCGGCTGATCATGGGACAGTTGATGGACTTTCTCCGTCGCTTAGAGTCTGACCCAGCAACGCGTGATCAGCTAGTGCTTGCCCATGACAAAGACTATGTGGATTCGATTTTTGCTCGTTCGCCAGCAGAAGGACATGTGGCGTTAGAGCCAGAGACCCTGATGATGCCACACACGCTCGATGCCGCACTGTATGCTGCCGGTTCGGTGATCAAAGCGGTTGATTTAGTTATGACAGGCGAGATGGAGAATGCCTTTTGTGCGATTCGTCCACCGGGACATCATGCAGAATACGATAAAGCCATGGGGTTTTGCCTGTTCAATAATATCGCCGTGGGTACTCGTTATGCCATCGAACAATACGGTTTAGAGCGCGTGGCGATTGTGGACTTTGATGTGCATCACGGCAACGGCACCGAAGATATTTTCAAAGCCGATCCCAAAGTACTTTATGCCTCCAGCTATCAACATCCGTTTTATCCTTACAGCGATCCTGGCGCTTCACACGATAATATTTTGCACATGCCATTGGCTGCGGGTTCTGGAAGCGATGCTTTCAAAGCCATTATCACTGAACAGCTGTCGCCAGCGCTTGATGCCTTCAAACCACAACTTATTATGATTTCCGCAGGCTTTGATGCTCATAAAGAAGACCCTATGGGGCAACTTAGACTAAGCGAGTCTGATTTTACTTGGATTACCGACCTTTTGATGGATGCAGCGGATCGCCATTGTGGTGGAAGAATTGTCTCGGTACTAGAAGGCGGCTACAACATAGATGCACTAGGACGCGCCGCGTTTTGTCATATCAAAAGCTTAATGAGGCTTTAGGGCTGACTCAAAAGCGCGTTGCCAATCTGATAACGGAATTCGGATAGATTTCGAAGCTTATACGGTGCTAAATCAAACTTTTCATGCTCAAACTCGTTGGCATGGGGTACGGCAATTGCTTTAATGCCGGCCGCTAGTGCCGCTTTTATACCGCCGAGTGAATCTTCAAAAGCAATACACTGATGCGCTTCAATACCAAGTTTTTCCAGTGTTAGCTGGTAAACATCAGGAGCGGGTTTGCCTTTGGATACTTCCTCTGCTGAGCTGTAAGCCATAAAATAGTCCGCAATATTAAGGCGCTGTAACACGCTAGGAATGATGCCTTTTGGTGAGTTAGTAGCAAGGCCAATTTTTACTTTGGCTTGCTGTAGTGAGTCGAGTAGATCATGAACGCCTTGCATGGCTTGCCCTTGAGTCTCGATCAAATATTTGACTCGCTCAACGACACTGTTTTCGACTTCCTCAAGAGAGGCATCTTGCCAAGGTTGTTTTGCATACCAAAACTCAGTCACTTCTCGCGTTGTCATTGCTGCGGTAAGTGCGGTTAGATCTTCCGTCAATTCTACACCGACAGACGAAAATACCTCGTGTTCCGCTTGTTTCCAAAATGGCTCGGAATCAATCAGTAATCCATCCATGTCAAAAATAACGGCTTGCATAATCGTCTGAGGCTCTTGTGGTTAGGGCGAATTAAACCCTGTTGGTTTCCCAATTCAATAACACAGGTTGTTGTGCATCATGGGCGAAGAAGTATCCTGCTTTGGGGGTGACGTATAAGGTTTGGCCTTTCTCGAAGCAGTTCTTATCGAACGCTTTATGAGGCAGATCGATTTCCCAGACGTCGTTGCTTTGCCAGTCGATCGGAGTGAGTTCTAGGCGAACTTCGGCGCCAATTGGGTTGATGGCAATCAAGCGTAATGGCAAGTTGGCTTGCGTGGTTGGTTCTTTTGAGACAAAGAACTCGTGAGAGCGAATATAGAGCTGGCCGTCTTTCTGTTCTGCGCCATTTGGCAGGACAATATTAGCCTGCTGATTATGCCATCTGCCGTTGTTCATTTTGCCGTCAAAGACATTGGCGTTGCCAAGGAAGTCGAACACAAATCGGCTGTTGGGGGACGCGTAAAGCGCACCGGGTTGATCGATTTGTTCTATGTGGCCGTTACTCATGACGACAACACGATCAGACAGTTCCAAGGCTTCTTCTTGGTCATGGGTCACAAATACGCTGGTGAATCCAAGCTCATCATGTAAGCCGCGCAACCAACGACGCAGCTCTTTGCGTACTTTGGCATCCAAGGCGCCAAAAGGCTCGTCTAGTAGTAAGACCTCTGGTTGCGTTGCCAAAGCGCGCGCTAAAGCAATACGTTGCTTCTGCCCCCCAGAGAGCTGCGATGGAAAACGAGTAGCAAGGTGTTCAAGCTGTACCATTTCCAATAAATGCATGACGCGGGTTTTGATTTCAGTCGGGCTTGGGCGTTCTTTTCGCGGCAAGACTTCTAGTCCAAACGCCACATTGTCAGCCACTGTCATGTGGCGGAATAGGGCGTAGTTTTGGAACACAAAGCCCACGCGACGATCACGGACGTGCAAGTTGGTTACGTCTCTATCACCAAATTGAATACGGCCCGTATCCGCGCCTTCAAGCCCTGCGATAATGCGTAATAGGGTGGTTTTTCCTGAACCAGACGGACCAAGCAAACCAATCATTTCACCTTCGTTAATATCCAATGACAAAGGGGACAAGGCTTGAAAGTGGCCAAATTTTTTGGAGATATTTTCAATAAGGATGCTCATGCTGTTGTCTTTTTCTCTTTATCGGATTCAAGTTTTATACTGCGTTCCAGACGCCATTCAATGAAGGCTTTCAGCAGCAAGGTGAGTAAAGCAAGCATGGCCAGTAACGATGCACTGGCAAAGGCCGCCGCGGCTTGATAGTCCTCGTATTGTGCTTGCACTAATAAGGGCAAGGTGTTGGTTTCACCGCGAATATTGCCAGAGACAACCGACACAGCGCCAAATTCACCGACCGCACGAGCATTGGTCAAAATGACCCCATAAATTAACGCCCACTTAATGTTAGGGAGCGTGACTCGGCGAAATAATTGCCAGCCTGAAGCGCCTAAAATGACAGCGGCTTCTTCGTCTTCCCGACCTTGTTGTTGCATCAAAGGGATTAATTCACGGGCGACAAAAGGACAGGTGACAAAAATAGTCACCATGACAATACCTGGCCACGCAAACATCAGCTGAATATCATGATCGTAAAGCCAAGATCCAATCCAACCGTTGTTGCCATATAGCAAAAGGTAAAGCAGGCCAGCGACAACAGGCGACACAGCAAAGGGGATATCCATCAGCGTCATCAACAATTTTCGGCCGGGGAATTCAAAACGGGTGACCGCCCATGCCAGCATGACACCGAATACTAGGTTAATAGGTACGGTAAGTGCGGCAACCAGCAGTGTTAAACCTATGGCGTGTAAGGTATCGGCTTCAAGCAAACTGCTAAAATAATGCGCGATCCCTTCCACGAAAGCTTGTTGAAAAATACTGATTAATGGCACGACCAATAAAATCGCAGTCAAAAACAGCGTTAGGCCGATGAGCAACCATTTTACCCAAGGCTTGTCGCCCACTCTAAGTTGGCTAGATGTGTTTTTTGAAGATGACATAATATTTTTCCTAACTGCGTCCATGAAGACGACGCAAATAGCGTGCTTGCCACACATTAATGGCAAACAACAGAATCAGCGATGCCATTAAAACAACGGACGCAATGGCACTGGCCGCTGGGAAGTCGAATTCTTGTAAACTGACGAAAATCATCAGTGAGGTGATTTCGCTAACATAAGGCATGTTGCCCGCGATAAAAATGACCGCGCCAAACTCCCCCAGACTGCGTGTGAATGATAGGGCAATGCCTGTCATTAGGGCTGGCCATAAAGCGGGGAAGATGACTCGACGAAACACCGACCAATCGGACGCACCCAAGGTCATTCCTGCTTCTTCCTCTTCGGGGGATAACTCCTCTAAAACTGGCTGAACAGTTCGAACTACGAAAGGAATACTGGTAAAGGCCATGGCAAGCACAATGCCCCAAGGCGTGTAGGCGATCTTAATCCCGATACTTTCAAGTATGTCACCGTACCAGCCATTTTGAGAGTATAACGTGGCGAGTGTGATACCCGCCACGGCGGTTGGTAATGCAAAGGGTAAATCGACCAAGGCATCTAAAATTCGGCGTCCTGGGAAGTCATAACGGACTAAAACCCAAGCGAGTAACAGACCAAAAAAACCATTAAAAATAGACGCCAAAGCCGCTGCCCATAGGGTGACTTTATAACTGGCTACCACGCGCTCATCCGTGATTACCTGCCAATATCTGTCCCAGCCCATATCAACTGACTGCATCACGAGTCCCGCCATGGGTAACAGGAGAATCAAACTAATGAACAGCAGAGATGTGCCTAAACTTAGACTCAGTCCCGGTAAGACGCGTTTATGACGAGGTCGCGTGTCGGCCGCGCTTAAATGTGTTGCCATGTCTTATGGTCTCAATAACAGTGTTTCAATGAAGGCGCTAGTCACTCTAGAGACAGAAAAGCCGGACACGCAAGCGTATCCGGCTAGTTTGTTATCTATTCTGATATTAGCGACGCTGAAGTTGGTCTAGTTTACCACCATTTGCAAAGATGTCTTTAGTTGCTTGTGGCCAGCCACCTGCAATATTTTCAACGGTCAACAAGTCCACTTCAGGGAAGGTAGCAGAGAATTCTTTTTTCACGACATCATTGTGTACGCGATAGTTAAAACCCGCCAGCAAGCGTTGTGATTCTTCGCTGTACAAGTAGCTTAGGTATTCACGAGAAACGTCTTCTGTACCATTCTTTTTCACGTTTTTCTCAACTACGGCGACGGGAAACTCAGCTAAGATCGACGTTTTTGGTACAACCACTTCGTAGTTATCGGCACCATATTGATTACGGATATTGTTTACTTCTGATTCGAAGGTAATCAATACATCACCGATACCACGCTCAACGAAAGTGGTTGTCGCACCACGACCACCAGTGTCAAACACAGAGACATTTTTCAGGAAAGTACTTAGAAAATCATCCACTTTCGCTTCGTTGTCTTTGCCGAAAGTTTTTTGTGCGTACCCCTGAGCCGCTAGAAAAGTATAGCGACCGTTGCCAGAGGTTTTAGGATTGGGGAACACCAATGCCACATCTTTTGCCGCTAAATCGCCCCAGTTTTGGATGTTTTTAGGGTTGCCCTTACGAACAAGGAAGGCAATGGTTGAATAGTAAGGTGAACTTGCGTTAGGGAACTGTTCTTTCCAATCCGCTGGAATCAAATTGCCTTTATCATGCAAAACCTGAACGTCGGTGACTTGGTTGAAGGTTACGACATCGGCAGACAAACCATTCATGATGGCATTGGCTTGTTTTGAAGAACCCGCGTGCGACTGCTTGATCTCAATGGTTTTGCCGGTTTTTTCTAACCAATGTTGCTCGAATGTTGGGTTGTAAGCGGCGAACAATTCACGGGCAATGTCATAAGACGTGTTCAGAATAGTCTGATCTGCTGCCGACGCTTGTACGGCGCCGCTCAGTAGTAAGGTACCAATAATAGATTTTAAAAAGCGTGGCTTAGATTTCATAGTGACCTCATCTGGGAAGCTTAAAATTTCATTAAGTAAGAGGTTACTTAAAAGATTTGGTTATTACAATGTCTATAAATAAATCTTTTTGGAATATAGATAGGGCGTTTTTTGTTACACACTGCCTTCTTTAATACACCGCCAGAATGCACTCTGATGTTTCTTATGTGGTGCGGGTGATGGATTGCAACCAATCCATAAAGACGGTTAAACGTTTAGTGGGTTGTCTACGTGATGGATACAGTAAAGACACTGGCATTGGCTCTGCTTCAAACTCACTTAATATCGGAATAAGTAGGCCTTTTTTAATAAAGCTTTCCGCTCCAATCATCGGGATTTGAGCAATGCCAAGGCCGGATAAGCACGCTTCTAAATAAGCATCAGTGCCATTCACGGCAAGACTGCTTGGCATAGATTGCTGTCTTACTTTGCCGTTATCCATGTACTCAAATTGAGCGCTAAGATTGCCCAATGAAGGGGAGTACTCAATCAGCTTGTGATTCGCTAATTCTGCAATTGTCTGAGGAATGCCAAATTTTTTTATATAGCTTGGGGAAACGCAGTTTAGGCTACGGTATTGCGTTAAAGGTCGAGCGATAAGGCTACTATCATCAAGGCTACCTACTCGAATGACGCAATCAATGCCTTCTTTAATCATGTCTACTCGATAATCCGCGCTGCTTATTTTTAGACGGATATTTGGGTACTTTTCGATAAAGTCGGCCAAATTTGGAATGACAACTGTGGCCGCAAAACGGCTTGGCATATCGACTCTGAGGATGCCTCGTACATCATTTGGATTACGTTGGAACTGACTTCCTAAAGCATCCAGTTCAGCCAGTAGGGTTTGGCATTGTGGCAAGTAGACTTCACCGTCTTGCGTTAACGTGACACTGCGCGTACTGCGATGGAAAAGCCGCGTGCCTAATTCACTTTCAAGTCCTTGTATAGCATTGGATATGCTTGATTTAGGAAGGCCAAGAGCGTCTGCCGCCTTAGTGAAACTGCCGAATTGGGCAACTAACACAAAGCGCTGCATTGCCTCAAACTTATCCATCATTTGCTCCTTTGTTTGTTTAATCCGAACAATGTTATCACTTTTGGTGCGTTTATATGGATTAAAAAAGCACCTACTCTGTGTTTGTGATTCGATAATCGAACAAATAAACAACAAACAACGAGGAATAGAGCATGACAAAGTTAGCGATTATTACTGGTGCGAGCCGCGGGTTGGGAAAAAACAGCGCCTTAGCATTGGCAGATAAGGGTATCGATGTACTGTTTACCTACCATCAAAATAAAACTGCGGCTGAGGACGTGGTTGACGCCATTCAGCAAAAAGGCCAAAAAGCCTTTGCCATTCAGCTTGATACACGAGATGTGGGAGCGTTTGAGGCTTTTAGTAGTCAATTAGGCGTCATACTAGAGCGCGAATTTGGGCGTTCGGATGTGGATTATTTACTTAATAACGCTGGCACAGGAGTACATGCCAGCTTAGAAAGCACCACCTATGATGAGCTAGAAGACATGTTGGCGATTCATGTGAAAGGTCCGTTCTTTTTAACTCAGACGTTATTGCCCTTCATGAAAAATGGCGGTCACATTGTCAATATTTCTTCTGGATTGGCTCGCTTTAGTTTGCCAGGGTCTGGTGCTTATGCTATGGCCAAAGGCGCGGTTGAAGTCATGACACGTTACATGGCAAAAGAGTTTGCAAGTCGCCAGATCCGTGTGAATACCTTGGCGCCGGGAGCGATTGCAACCGATTTTCGTGGTGGCAATGTACGAGATAACCAGCAAATGAATCAAATGGTATCGTCTATCACAGCACTTGGTCGCGTTGGTGAAGCCGATGACATTGGTAACGCGGTTGCCATGTTGTTGAGTGAAAACAGCGGTTGGATTACAGGCCAACGTATTGAAGCGTCTGGCGGCATGTTTCTATAACTAGACACTGCCTGTTTTTTCGATCACCAAAATGCGCACCTCTGTAATGGTGGGGTGTGCAAGATGCTTGGTGACGTTTTCTTGGTTAAGGAAGGGAGCAGACTCCGAGGTGTGTAGAACATTCTCACTGGTTAATTAATTTTTATCTAATACCTTATGGGTTATGAATTAATAAAAAGCCAGCGGAATATATTTACTGAATTAATGTTGATCTTAATCTCCGTTTCATGCGTATAAAAGCTCATGCACAAAATGCACCAAGATATTTCCATATCATGTACCTTCCACGATGCTAACGCCATCAGATACCAGTTTTAAGGCCAATAATGTCAACTTCGCTAGAAAGCACTGAAAAAATTGATTTATTTATTTACCGTTTTTTGTTGTTACAAATCCCAGTGCTGCTAATAAGTGGTAACGTTGGTGCTGGGTTATTGACCTTTTCTTTAGTGAGTTCTGGCGTGCTCTTTATTGCGACACAAGCCTCTTATAGCCTCTTTAAAGGCCGAACATCCTTCTCTGTATTGGCTGGTATCTTGATGATGCTGTTTTCTTCAGCACTCATCCAGAGTCAACTGGGAATGATTGAAATGCATTTCCATATTTTTGCTTCTATTGTTGTGTTTTTGGTGTATCAAGATTGGAAACCGATTATTGCAGCACTGTTAACAACGGCGATGTACCACATTGGCTTCATGTCTTTGCAAATGCAAGGTGTGATGATCGGTGATATACCGATTATGGCCTTTGCTGGTAGCCATGGTGTTTGGGTCATGTTGGTACATTGTGCCTTTGCCATCGCTCAGTCTGGCTTATTGATTTATATGGCGTTTTTGATGAAAAAAGAATCTTTTGCTAATGTTAAAATTGCCAATGCGATTGAACATATTTCTCACAACAATGATTTGTCTGTTCGATTGGCTAACCCAGATTCTACGGCAGAAAAGTCTTTTAACGCTTTGCTAGATAAACTAGTAGGCATATTCATCGACTATCAAGGTATTGCTAATAAGTTGGCTTCGACAAGTCGGGAGATGAATATTATAAGTGAAGAAGCCGCTGGGCGTGTCGTTTATGGCAGTACCCTTGCTCAAAGCGCTATGGCGCTGACAGAAGGTGTTTCTTTGTCAATGCAATCCATTACTCAGCGCAGCGGTGAGTCTGCAGATCTGGTCACTGATTTGGAAAAAGGAATTTTGAGCGACAGTCAGCAAACGTTGGCTATCATGAATGACATGCAGCTTTTATCTAACAATACCTTGGCCGCTTCTGAATCACTGAACTTACTAACGGTTGATGTGGAATCCATCACCAAGTTGTTGAGTTCGATCAGAAGCATTTCGGAGCAAACCAATTTGTTGGCGTTAAATGCCGCCATTGAAGCCGCAAGAGCGGGCGAAACAGGCCGAGGGTTTGCTGTTGTAGCCGACGAAGTCAGAACGCTGGCACAAAGGTCGAGCGACTCCACCAATGAAATAGAGAAGGTGCTTGTTAATCTGAACATGAGTGTGAAACGCACCGTACACTCAATGGAATCGAGTAAGCAAACCACATCGACCAGTGTTGAACACGCTCAAGCTATATCCAACGCTTTATTGGAACGATCCAAAGCAGTGGGAAATGTGGCCCGAGCGAGTAAGATCATCGCAAAAGAATCGGTAGAACAAGAAAAAGTTATTGCCTTGATCAATGAAAAAATTAAAGACAATGAAAAATCCATCAGGATGCTATCTGATTTAATGGGCGGTCTACAGCAAAGCTGCGATGCAATCACGGATGTCTCAAAAAATTACGAGACCAAGGCTTATTTTTTTAAAACGGCCTAGCGTCTAAAGCATAGACAGAGAGATCCCCTAGTGTAAAAGCACCGCCAGTCGGTGCTTTTTGTGACTGGTTATTGAGGCAGCAGTAGTCGTGTGTGTTCTGCATGTTGTTATTGGATTAAATTTGCTTTGCATGTGTGCTTGTCGCTAAACACTGCCTTCTTTCTCAATCACCAGAATACGGGCTTCACCAATTGGGTGTGCGACGTGTTCTGTGCCAATGGTCGCATAGAAAATATCACCTACCGTCATCAGTTGAATATGTTCTTTTCCATCGACTCGATAATGCATATTCACCTCGCCATCTAACACCACAAACACTTCTTCACCATTATTTATGTGCCATTTGTACGGCTGATTCGTCCAATGCAACCGAGTTGTCACACCGTTCATATTGGCAATGTCCAACGCGCCCCAGGCGCGGTCGGCAGTGAAGTCTTTGGCTTTGATGAATGTCATGGTTTTATTCCGAAAATGATTGAGACAACACAAAGCTAGAATGCCATAGTGGTGAAGACAAGATGTCGATATTGCTTAGGTTAAAATGGCGGTAATAAAAGTCAAAATATGGGCTGAGTGCGTCAAAGTGTTTGAATGGTTAGATAATTGGGGAGAGGCTTCTAGTAAATATCTCTGTCATTGGTTGATAGTCACATTCTAAACATCCACGAATGTTAGACTCAATCCATTGATCTTTTGAGATGTCTTTAAAGCTTAAATTGTAGCCGCAATGGATAGCCAGATGTTCAAACAGTAGGCGCTGTGTTCTTCCGTTCCCTTCTCGGAATGGGTGAACCATATTCAATTCAATATACAATTCCGCCATTTCTTGGCAAAAATCATCGAAACCTAAGTGTTCAAAAAAGTCTTTTTTTCTCAATTGGTCAAATAACTTGTTAGCTTCTTTTTTAATAAACTCAGGCTGGCAAAAACGGGTATCTTGCTTTGAAATCGCAATATTTCGTATTTTTCCTGCCCACTCATATAAATCTCCGAAGAGTTTTTCGTGCAGAAGACAAAGATAGGGGAAGTCGTAGGGGGCGGGTTTAAAGTCAATATCAGCAAGCGCTAGGGTAGATAGCTGGTTTTCCATATCGCTTAACTCAACAGAGTCTTTAATACCAAGTTTATTGATTAAGGTACTGGAGTCAGAATAAGTATACGGGTCCTGGCCAACACCGTATTTATCTACCATTGGATTAACCTAAGTATTTCTTTAAAAGTTGTTCTTTTTTTACCTTTCTTTCTGATGCGCTGAGAGAAAGTAAGGATTTGTCTACAGAATAGCCCTCTAAACGCATGCTTTCGACGAAGTTATCGCCTTTTTTGCTTGTGTAGGCTTGCTGTTTAGAAGTCAATGATAGCGTTGGTTTGTGTCTCATGTTGATTCCCTTAGCGAGTATGCTAGTCAAGTATAACCTAGTCTATTACAGGCTTCTATTCCTGATCTTGGTTGAAAAGGGAGAATTGATAGAGTTAGTGCCTAGATAATGCCTGGTAGAATTCCGAGTTATCTTGAATTATTGCCAGCACTTTGGCCGCCAAACCTGTAGGGTTACGACGTCGGCTTTCCCAGCTTTTAATCGTATCTATGCTGCTACCAAGGGCTTTGGCAAATTCTGCTTGAGATACTTGCAGACTATCGCGAATAGACTTAACGTCAGCGATCTCAAAGCGAGTAATACGAGAGGCTGCTTTACGGCCTTGGTGTATTTCTACCGCTTCTTCTAAAGAAGGTTTTAATTCGTTGAAAAGAGTCATAGGGTTTCTCTAAGTAAACTTCATTGGTGTACATTGTACTCTTTTATGTTTGTTTTCAAAGCCTAAACGTTAGATAAGTCGATCTTGTATGGCTAAAAAAGTCAGTATGAATTGCCTGAACGCGCTATTAGGCGCTACTCTTGTTTCACCTTCATTATTCACAAGGATGTCACAGAGTGCTCTCCTTTCTCATTCGTTTTGTTTTTATCAGTTTTCTATTTTCCTCTGCGGCTGTTTTCTCGGCAGATAATGTCTCCATCTCAACAGAGTCAAGTGCTTCAAACATTGCGCCACAACCCATATCGAACTCCCAACTACCCGAATGGTTTTACCGAGAGTTAACGTCAATTCGCAAAGACGTTAGCGTGCTCGATGCAACTGGCGCAACGAAAGAACAAATTCAAGAGCTGAAAGAACGGATTGGAAAAATCGAAGTTCGTCTTGAAGAATCTCAAAAGTACACAGAAGATAAACTGATTGATCAAAGTGCGCGCATTGGCGACATTGCCGAATCTAATACGTTCTCCATCACTTTATTCGCTGTGATTGCGGGTGTGTTAGGGACCTTGATTGCGGTAATTACGATTATAAATAGCTGGAAGGCAAACCGTGAAGCGGTTGCGAATGCCGAAAAAGCAGCGAGTGAAAAACTGGATACATGGACGAAGGAAAAAGAAACGGATCTTACGGAAAAGTTTAATCAAAAGTTAGCGGAGCTGAGTGAACGCCACGAGAAAGAGTTTCAGATAATCCGTGACAATGCCGAAGAGCAAGCCTTTGATAACGATATCAATGAAGCCTATGTGTTGGCAGGTAAAGATCGTATTGATGATGCAATGAGTCGCATTAATAATGTTATGAGACGAGTTGAAAATAGTGACTTAAGCAAGCACCAAAGAGTTCATGCAAAAGCGCTATATTATAAAGGACTTATTTATTATGTTGATAATCAGTTCGAAAATGAAATCAAAGCTTATGACGATTTAGTTAACAGATTCAAAGACACTCAGAAGCCCGATATACAAGGGCTGGTCGTGAGAGCATTGATTAATAAAGGAGCTACCTTAGGCCAGCTGAATCGTTTAGACGAGGCTGTGATAATTATTGACAGCTTGCTGGAACGATTTAAAGACAGTGCAGAAGCTGATATTCAAGTGTTGCTTGCGAACGCTCTCATTAATAAAGGAGTGATGTTAGAAAAATTGAATCGTTTAGATGAGGCTGTGATCATTATTGACAGCTTGCTGAAACGATTTAAAGATAGCACAGAGATGGATATTCAAGTGTTACTTGCTAATGCTCTCGTGAATAAAGGAGCGATATTAGGCAAATTGGGTCGGCCAGATGAGGAGGTGGCCGTGTATGATTACTTGCTAGAAAAGTTCAAAGGCAGCAAAGAGTTGGAGTTACAGGAGCAAGTTGCAAAAGCACTGTATAACAAAGGTAGTACGTTGAGCCAATTGCATTGCTTAGAAGAAGCAGTTGAGGTTTATAGTGCATTGTTGGAACGATTCAAAGACAGTGCCGAAGCAGTAATACAAGAACAGGTCGCAAAGGCACTTATGAATAAAGGAGTTGTTTTAGGTCAATTGAATTGTTTAGAAGAGGCTATTGAAGTGTATAGCAAATTGTTTGAACGATTTATGGGGAGTGACGAAGTCACGACACAAGAACATGTCGCGAAAGCACTGATAAACAAGGGAGTTATGTTAGGGAAATTGAACCGTTCAGAAGAAGCTGTTGCGGTGTATGACTTGTTGTTTGAAGGCTTCAAAGACTGCCGTGAAATAGCATTACAAGTGTTGATCGCGCAAGCACTTATAAACAAAGGCGTGAGGCTAGGTCAAATGAACTGTCCAGAAGACGAAATATTGGTGTATGACAAATTGCTTGAACGATTCAAAGAAAGCGATGACCTAGGACTACAAGCGCTGGCCACTACAGCACTTATGAACAAAGGGGTGAAGTTAAAACAATTGAATCGTTTAGAAGAGGCGATAGTGGTGTATGACTCCTTGCTCGATAGATTCAAAAACAGTGATGCCGCCGCGATACAAGAGCTGATAGCTACCGTATTTATTGATAAAGGATTTACGTTAGGCAAATTGAATCGTTTTAAAGAAGCTATTGCGATGTATGACGCATTGCTGGAACGATTCAAAGATAATGAAGAAGCCGTTATACAAAGACAAGTAGTGACTGCTTTATGTAATAAAGCAGAGCTGGTAATTGCAGTAAATAGCAAAGAGCAGGCGACAAAAGCCATTCAGGAAGCCATTATTTTTACCAAGGGTGGTTATAAATTACATCGAGCCATTCTAGAAATACTGAATTTTATGGTTGAAGAGTCAACAGTGGGTGATGTATTTAGGAGCATAGAAAATATCCCTGAAGGAGAAGTATTAGTATGGGGTTTTGATGATATTCGTTCGCTTATTGAAAAGCTCGAATCCCCTCAAAAAGAACAAGTCGAGGCTTTTGTTCGTTTCTTTGAAGATCACCACGACAAAGTTAAGCTAAAAGAAGAGCTGGATCAGATTCCTCATATTTAGCTGTAATGCTTAAACATCATGCGACATCTTGTGTGGTGTTAAGTTGAGCTCAAATCCACAAGCATGGGCGTATTTTAGTAGCGTCGCCCAGCTTGGGTTGGCGTTGCCGCGCTCTAATCGACTGATATTACTTTTTTGTGTGTGCATGCGTTTTGCGAGTTGTTCTTGGGTTAGTCCGGCTTGGGCGCGCATCGAGAGCAGTTGATCAATGAACGCGAATTCATTTTCAAGTCGTTCATATTCCGCACGAACCTCTGTGTTGCTCAATGCCCGTTGTTTTAAGTGTTGTAGACTCATCAGTTTTTCCTCTCTTGTTATCTTAAATGATAACCTCCATTTCAATTTTTATCACTCTATGCTGTTGCTTAAAAAAACAAAATGAAATACTGTACTAGTACGTGAATACATAACTGTTTATCAAATAGAAGTGCCTATGAAAGATTTGATCCAGTTTCTTACCGAAGTAGACGATGAATTGGTGTTGGAGAAGCGTTTAAAAGTACTGCTGACACCGAATGAAATTAGTGAAATGGTCAGTCGTTTGAAGATCATTGCCTTGTTAGACGAAGGCGTGCCGCAGCGAGACATTGCGAAACAATTAGGTGTGGGTATTGCCACTGTGACCCGTGGTTCCCGAGCATTGAAGGAATTAAAAGAGATATGAATTCATACAATAAAAAGCCGCAGCGCATCACGCTGCCGCGTAAACCTAAGTACATCACTATCAGTTCAGCCTGCGATTTTTTTGACTTGTTTAAAAAGGTTGAGAAGCGTTTTGATCACTGTTTTATGTTGGAATCCCTTGGTGAAGAGAGCTTCATTTCCCGCCATTCGATCATTGGCTTTGACCCCGAAAAATTGATCTGGGCCGAAGGCAAGCAGCTGTTTATCCAAGAACGTGACGGCACCACGGAATCGTTTGAATCCGACAATCCGTATTATTTGCTGCGTGATATCGTGCCGCAGAATATTTTGTCGCGTGGTTTTGCGGGTGGTTTAACGGGTTATATCGGTTACGACAGCATGAACTATTTCGAGCCGACCTTGGATTTGCAATCGAGTGACATGTTCGACGCGTTTCGTTTTGGTTTGTACAAAGACGGTCTGATTTTGGACAAGATGACAGGCGAAGTTTTTTACTTCTACTATGAAGACGAGTCTGGTGATGCAAACCGTGTGGACTTGGTGAACGCCATGATGGCAGAACCAACGCCTGCAAATGGTCCCTTTGTGGTCACGCCAGCGGGTGAGTCCATGAGCAAAGCGGATCATGCGAATGCAGTCGCTAAGGTGAAGCAAGACATCATTGAGGGTAAGATCTTCCAGTGCGAAGTGGGATTTAAAAAATGGTTCGATATGGAAGGCGACACCATTAATTTGTACGAGCAATTGCGTGAAGTGAATCCATCGCCGCAAATGTATTACATCAAGTTTGGTGAGCAAAAAGTCATCGGCGCGAGTCCTGAGTTGTTGTTCCGTGTGCGCCAAGGGGAAATGGAAACCTTCCCATTAGCAGGCACGGCGAAGCGTGGTAAAGACGCGGCAGAAGACACCGCCTTTGCGCGAGCTTTGTTGAACGATCCGAAAGAAATCGCCGAACACAATATGATTGTTGATCTACATCGTAACGACATCGGCCGTGTGGCGCGCTTCGGCACAGTAAAAGTTCGTAGCTTGATGGACATTAAACGCTTTAGTCATGTTCAGCACATTTCCAGCGAGATTGTCGGCATCATGGCGGAAGATCACGACATGTTCTCTGCCTTGGCGAGCAACTTCCCTGCGGGAACCTTGACTGGCGCGCCAAAAATCGAAGCCATGAAGATCATCGACGATTTGGAAAACGATGGTCGTGGGCCATACGGTGGTGCGGTTGGACAGTTCTCTTTTAACGGCGATTGTATGTTTGCGATTCCGATTCGTACTGTGTTTGCCAAGGGCAACAAAGCCTATGTGCAAACCTGTGGTGGTAATGTATATGACTCAAACGCCGAAGACGAATACGAAGAAATCCAACGTAAATTTGCTGGTACCAAACGTGTACTGGACAGTTTCGCGCCAGCCAACACACAAGACAAAGCGTAAGGGAGGCCGACATGAAAGTGTATATTATCGACAATTACGATTCCTTCACTTACAACCTGTATCAGTTTATTGGTGAAGTATTAGAAACCGAAAAAAGCCGTGGCGAAATCGACGCCTTTGAGGTGATTGTTAAACGCAATGATGAAGTGACATTAGATGACATTCGTGCCGCCGCGCCAGATCGTATTATTATTTCTCCAGGGCCAGGTTCTCCAGACGACAAGGCGTACTTTGGTGTGTGTGCGGACGTGATTTTAGAATTCGGCAAAAGTATTCCACTGCTGGGGGTTTGCTTGGGAATGCAGGGGATTTGTCATGTATTTGGCGGCAAAGTCGTTAAAGCCCCCCTGCCAATGCACGGGAAAACTAGCCCGATTACCCACAATGGCGAAGGCATCTTCCACGACATTCCAGACCAGCTAGAAGTCATGCGTTACCACTCATTGATTGCCGAAGCAGAAAGCTTTCCAGATGTGTTGGAAGTAACGGCTTCTGTTGGCGATTTAAAAGCAGCCGACTTCAAAGACATTGCCACGATTCATAAAGGCGGAAAGTTTGAGCTGATGGGCGTTCGACACAAAGAATACCCAATCCAAGGCATTCAGTTTCACCCAGAATCCTTCGCAACTGAAGGTGGCAAAGACCTGATCAAAAACTTCTTGTTTCAGGTTTGATTGTCTTTTAACAAGTTTTCTAGTTGAGGGATTTCATCATGGATATCGTTTATACTGACATCGTATAAACATCATTTTTATCGAAGGAAGAGTTATGCTAACTCAAATCCATATTGAGAATTTTAAGAGCTATAGAAAGCAGTCCTTATATTTAGCGCCTCTTACTTTGATGATTGGTGCTAATGCTTCTGGTAAAAGTAATGCTCTTGAGGCATTTCGTTTTCTCTGCTGGTTAAGTCAGGGACAAAAACTATCCGTTTTGAAACATCAAGTTAGTGAGTCAGAGCAAATATTGCGTGGGCAAGTGCGAGACTTGGGGTATTTGGGCTCTCAATCTTTCAAGCTAGGGTGTTCTACTGATGATGTAGATTGGGATCATTTTGAGACAGAAATAAGCCTTCGTGATGGTGAATTGCATATTTCGCAAGAAATGATTACTTCATCTAAGGAAAATTTCCCACTCTATAAGGTTGAGCAGGCTTCCTCTGGATTAGGAACAGATGTCCGTGTGGCTTATAATAATTTTGCTCGTGGAGGGAGGAAGCCTCAAGTTAGTTGCACTGATCAAATCGCTATTTTAAACCAGCTTGCCAGTTCTGCAATGTTTGAATCAGGTCATAAGAAAGCACGTGAAGTAATACCAAAAGCCACAAATAAGTTTGAGCGGCTTTTAGCTGACACTTTGTTTTTAGACCCTGTTCCATCACTTATGCGCGGAGATAGCTATCCAGAAAAGCGTTTAAGAGGCGATTGTGCTAATTTATCTGGTGTTCTTTATAGTCTGTGGCAAGACTCTGAGTCAAAGCCAATTGTAATTGATTTTATTCGTAGTTTGCCTGAGCAAGATGTTAGGACATTGTCGTTTATTGATGATCGAAGAGGTCGATTTTCTCTTCAGCTAGTTGAAAACTTTGGAAATGAAGAACGAGAATGGTCGGTTGAATTATTGTCAGATGGTACTTTGCGTGTGTTGGCTATAGCTGCTGCACTTTTGTCGGCACCTGAAGGCTCAACGGTTGTTATCGAAGAGGTCGATAATGGTGTTCATCCGTCTAGAGCAAAGCAATTATTAGAAACAATGCGTCAGCAAGCTGCTCTTAGGGGAGTTAGACTTTTGCTTTCTACGCATAACCCAGCGTTGATGGATTCACTTCCTGATGCCGCGCTAGGGGATGTTGTTTTTTGCTATCGGAGTCCTGAAACGGGAGAGAGTAAATTAGTAAGACTTTCTGATTTACAAGATTATCCGGGATTGGTATCACAAGGTCCTCTGGGGGAGCTCGTGACTAATGGTGTGGTTGATCGATTTGTAAAGTCACCAACATCGCTAGATCAAAAGAAAAAAAATGCGCTTGATTGGCTAAATAGAATGCAAGGTGATATTGCATGAGTTGTATTTGCCTTATTGATACTAGTATTTTTTTGAATTTATTAAATGTTACCAATAGAAATCAAGAAGCAGAGTCTGTTGCTGAAGATTTTAGGTTGTATGTTGAAAATGATGCCACCTTTATTTTACCTATGGCGACAATTATAGAAACTGGGAATCATATTGCGCAAAATGGTGACGGTAGAACTCGTAGAGATACTGCTTTCCGGTTTTGTGAAGCAGTTAAAGGCGCTTTTGAAGGGAATGCTCCTTACCAACCAAGTGAGTTCCCTAATGCTAAAGAAATATTATCTTGGTTGGGGCAATTTCCAGATTGTGCTGGTAAAAATAAGTCACCTCAAAAGATAGGGGAGGGAACAAGTTTCGGTGACTTAAGTATTATTGAAGAGTACAAAAAATGTGTAGTTCGTTTTGCTATGAGTGAAGTGTTTATCTGGTCACTAGATACTGATTTACAGCAATTCCATCATAATCTGAACTGAGTTGTTAGAGACTGTAGCTAATTTCTCTCTATTTTATATTCAAGAATTTTTTATTTTTCACTATCATAAGCAGCAATCACAGCTATCTAAGAGGTGATTAAACAGGCGTCATGGGATTCCATGACATAAGGCCGCCCAGATATTTTGCAAGCGGCGATTCGATCTTATGTTGAGTTATTTGGGCATGGTGTTGTGATCGCAAGAGCGGGTATTAAAAGTCGAACCAGTGCTTACCGGTCTTTAAAGCCTGAAACCAAGCCCAACTTTGCCACCTTGGTACAACTTGCTCATGCAGTGATTGAAATTGCCAAAGAGCAAGTTGGGGAATCGTTGCCTAAGTCGGTTACTGTTTAACTATAAATTCTTATTTCTAGCACGAATTTCTGCTTTAAAATCTTCCATCTGAGCATTGGCTTCTTCGTTCGACACAAATACAGCAAGGCCGTTTTCCATATTCTCGAAAGCGGTGTTTATTTGCTGTGTTAACCAAGTATCGTGAGATATTGGGTCATCTCTCTTATCCGCTTCAAATGTCATTTTAGATGTCATTGTTTACTCCTTAATTTTTAATCCATTGCCAGCCACGACCAAGCCATTCGTAGAAGGCGCGTTGGCTTTTGTAGGCGGCGTTGGCGTCGATTTGCCAGTCGCTCTTTTCTGAGCCTAAGTATAGCGCCGGCGCTGGGATGATGTTGATGCCGGCTTGTTCGAAGAAGATAGACGCACGTTTCAGATGTGAGGCTTCCGTTACCAAGGCGGCATTTTTCCCTTCTAAATAAGGTTTCATGCTATTGGCTTCCTCTTCAGTGTCTTTGGCGAGGGGAAACGCTTTGATTTTGTCTGGTTTAACGCCTAATTCTATGGCGGCTCGGCGCATGACTTCTGCGTGGGGTTCGGTCATTTCACCCGAATAGCCAGACACAAATAATTGTGCGTTTGGGTTGGCTTTTAAAATACGTAACCCTTCTTCGAGGCGGAATAGGGCACTGTTGCCTAGCTGCATAATTTCAGGTGTGTTACTGAGGTCTTTGTGCCCACTGCCAAGGACAATCACCACATCCACGGGTTGTTGAATATCAAACACAGGGAAGTCATGTTCTACCGTAGCGATGAGTTTATCCGCCACCGGGCTCCAGCTGGTCAAGCCTAATAAAAGTATGGCGCAGAATAGGAGTAGCTTGGCGAACTTCGGGCATTTCTTCATCAAGAAAAACGCTAGTAACATCGCCAGTAAAGTGAGGGGAATAGGCATCAGCATCATGCCGATGATTTTTTTGATATAAAAAAGAACAATGCCCACAGTGCTATCTCTTTAATCGTGTCGTTTTAGAATGCTGAGATGATAAAGGAGTATGGTTTTGTCTTAAAGCGTATAGGGTTTTATTAAGTTTGTTTTTCAGGTTGTTTTGTCGGTATTATTTTGCAGATCAGGTTTTTAACGTAAGGACACAAGATGTTTTCCATTTGCCCTGCCGATTTTCCACAAGACAATGACAATGTATTGGCTATCTTTCGTGAGTATATTGCGTCGGCGCCAGTTAGCTTGGACTATCAGCAAAATGAACAAGAGTTTGTTGCCTTAGACGGTAAATACTCGCTTCCCAATGGTGTGGTGTTACTTATCTGGAAAGATAATGAGGTTGTCGGCTGTGGCGCCTTTCGTCGAGTTGATGCGAAAGTTTGCGAAATGAAGCGAGTCTATATTCGTCCAACTGAACGTGGTCATCGTTTGGGCGAGAAATTAGTCACTGAGCTTATGTCTTGTGCCAAGGAAAATGGCTATCAGCACATGTGTCTTGATGTTTTGGCGGATTTTGATACGGCACGACGTTTGTACGTCCGTCTGGGTTTTGAGCCTTGTGATCCGGTAAGTTATAACCCGATTCTGGGAACGCATTTTTTAGGGTGTGATTTGTGATGAAAACAGCAAGACCATTATCAACAGAACCTTTATCCATTAAGGCAATGCCACAAGACACCCTATGGTGGTTGCCTCGTCATGAAGAAAAATTAGCTGAAAAGAGTGCCATGAAACGAGTGGATTTGGTGTTTCTTGGGGATTCCATCACGCAAGCTTGGGAGAAAGAAGGTGCGGATGTTTGGCAGACTTTTTATCAACCAAGGAACGCGCTGAATTTGGGGTTTAATGGCGATAAGACGGAGAATGTTTTGTGGCGTCTGGCTCATGGGGAAGTTGATAACATTGCGCCTAAGTTATTGGTTTTATTGATTGGAACAAATAATGCGGGACATCGCATGGACAAGGCCGAAGATACGGCGTTAGGGGTTAAAGAAATATTGTCGGTGTTGGCCGAAAAATTACCGAAGACCAAGGTATTGCTGCTGGCCATTTTCCCTCGTAGCGCGAAACCAACGCAAAAGCTTCGTAAGTTGAATGACGAAGTGAACCAGATCATTTGCACTTATGCGGATGATAAAAGGGTGTTTTTTCGTGATATAAATTCTGTTTTTTTAGACAAAGATGGCTGCTTAACCAGTGATGTGATGAATGACTTTTTACACCCTAATGCTAGCCAGTATCAGGTTTTTGCTGAGGCGATAGAGCCTTATATCCTTCAATGGATGGCGACTGACTAATCGAATGTTTCTTGTGGATCGTTAAGCTCACTAAGTAGTAATACTGAGTGTTCTGCGTAGTTTCCGCTTTTTTATTCGGTATTCTTACGAATTGTTTACACTTTTCATTCGCGTGATTATCTGTCCTGCTCGATCTTAAAAAAAACAATAAGACCACAGGACGATAAAACCGATGAAATCTTTAAAACTTACCACGTTGGTTGCGGCGACGGCCGTTACACTTAGCGCTTTTTCTTTGCCTGCGGTGGCAGCGGAAAAAGTGTACAAACTTACCATGGCTGAAACTTGGGCCTCTAACTTCCCTATCTTTGGTGATGCGCCAAGAAACATGGCACGCATCGCTGATGAGATGTCAGGCGGCCGTTTAAAGATCACTATAGATTCCGCCAACAAACACAAAGCCCCTTTGGGTGTGTTTGATATGGTGCGTTCTGGTCAGTATGACATGGGCCATTCTGCGTCTTACTACTGGAAAGGTAAGGTGCCAAATACTCTTTACTTTACTACTATGCCATTTGGCATGATTACCCCTGAGCAGTACGGTTGGTTCTATTATGGCGGCGGTATGGATTTGATGCAGAAGGTGTATCAACCGTTTGGCTTGCTGTCTTTTCCTGGTGGTAATACAGGTAACCAAATGGGCGGCTGGTTCCAAAAAGAGATCAACAGCGTTGACGACCTTAAAGGTTTAAAAATGCGTATCCCAGGCTTCGCGGGTGAAGTCATGGCGAAGTTGGGTGCTAGTCCGACTAATATTGCGGTCGGAGAGCTTTATACCGCTTTAGAGCGTCGTACCATCGATGCCCTAGAGTGGGTAGGACCGTCGTTGGATATGGATCTTGGTTTCCATAAAATCGCGCCTTATTACTACACGGGTTGGCATGAGCCAGCAACAGAACTGCAATTTTTGATTAACGAACGTTCTTGGAAAAAATTACCCGACGATCTTCGTGAAATCTTACGTACTTCTATGAAGCTCGCTTCTTACGATATGTACATTCAGTCTTATCATGAAAGTGCTGAGAACTGGTCTAAGATGTCAACGGAATATCCAGACGTGCAAATCAAAACCTTTCCAAAAGAAGTACTCCAAGCGATGAAGAATGCCAACCAAGAGTTGCTTGAAGAAGCGGCTGCAAAAGACCCGTTGGCTAAGGAAATTTTGGACTCTCAAGCGGCTTACCTGAAAAAAGCTCGCGTTTGGACCAATATCTCTGATCGTGCCTACCTAGACAGTATTGACAGTTTAGCGGACTAAAACCTCCCAGCATGGCGAATACGAACCCTTCGCCATGCTTTTTTCTTGAAGCAACTTTTGCAACATGCCACAAGCATACCGATTCTGCAGAACTTGCTAGGAGTTTGTTATGTTTTTGATCAGTCTAGAACGAGGTATTACTCGTTTTTCTAACTTCCTTGGCGTGCTATCAACCCTGTTGTTTATCGCCTTGCTGTTTAATGTTTTTTATGACGTGTTGATGCGCTATGCCTTCAATAATGTGTCGATTGGGATGCAAGAGTTGGAGTGGCACCTGTATGCAGCCATTTTCTTATTGGGGATTCCCTACGGTATTCAACACGGCGGTCATGTGCGTGTGGATTTGATCTATGAAAACTTGTCGATCCGTGGCAAAGCCTGGATTGACCTATTTGGTTGCGTATTTTTTCTTATTCCTTTTGCCTTGTTGGTTGGTTATTACGGCGTGGGTTTTGCCCATGAGGCTTATGCGCTTGGTGAGACCAGTGGTGATCCCGGTGGGTTGCCTTATCGTTGGATTATTAAAGCAGTGATTCCGTTTGCCTTTTTTTCTATGGCAATCAGTGGCTTGGGTATGATTATTCGCTGCATTAATGTGTTGCGTGGTGTCAGTGAAGAAGGCTTCTCACATCCGCCGATTCAACATTGATTCTTGTCACCATTTTAAGCTTGTAGGTTATTTATGATTGGAATAATCATGTTTTTTGTTGCCCTAGTAATGTTGTTACTAGGCTTCCCTGTCGCCTTTACTTTTGGCGGTATCGCTTTAATTTTCGGTGTTTTTGCCGAAGGCTTTGACATGTTTGCCTTTATGCCGTTTCGCATTCAGAGCTACATGGAAAACACGGTAATGATGGCGGTGCCTTTGTTTGTTTTCATGGGCATTGTGTTACAGAAAACTCAATTGGCAGAACAACTGTTAGAAGCCATGGGCAAACTGTTTGGCGGCGTGCGTGGTGGTTTGGCGATATCCACCGTGTTGGTAGGCGCTTTGCTCGCGGCGTCTACGGGTGTGGTTGGGGCCAGCGTGGTGGCCATGGGATTGATTTCTTTGCCCGTGATGCTGAAGTACAACTACAGTAAATCCTTGGCATGTGGGACGATTTGCGCATCAGGGACGCTAGGACAAATTATCCCCCCTTCGATTATTTTGATTATTTTAGGCGATGTTATTCGTATCCCGGTTGGGGATTTATTCCAAGCGGCATTGTTACCCGGTATGGTGCTGATTGGCTGTTATATCGTGTATATATTGGTTCTTACTTTTTTAAAGCCTGAACTAGCGCCCGCCATGCCACAAGAATTGGATGGTGAAACTCGCGCACAACAAATTCGCAGTGCGTTGAAAGCCATTATTCCGCCATTGGCTTTAGTCTTAATCGTCTTGGGATCTATTTTTACGGGCATTGCAACACCCACAGAGTCATCTGCGTTGGGTGGTGTGGGTGCCATTATTTTGGCGCTATTTTACCGTCAATTTAGTTGGAAAATGCTCTATGACAGCGGATTGGAAACGGTCAAAGTGACCGCCATGGTGTTTGCCATTTTGATGGGGGCGACGGCTTTTTCGATGGCCTTTAGTTATACCGGCGGTGATGCGATTGTAGAAGAAGTGTTGCTTAATCTACCTGGCGAAAAATGGGGCTTTATTATCTTAGCGATGATCGCCATTTTGATCTTGGGCTTCTTTATCGACTTTGTTGAGATTGCTTTTATTATTGTACCGATCTTGGTGCCTGTTGCGGAAGCATTGGGAATCAACATGGTGTGGTTCGCGATCTTGATTGCGATGAATTTGCAGACCTCTTTTTTAACACCGCCCTTTGGGTTCAGCTTATTCTACTTAAAAGGCGTGGCGCCGAAGTCGGTACGTACGATGCATATTTACAAAGGTGTCACCCCGTTTATTTTGATCCAGATCTTAGTTTTAATCAGTATTATGATCTTTCCTGAATGGTATGGGATGAACTAATTCCTTTTTTATTATGTAATAGAGAAAAGCGGATAAGCGTCCGCTTTTCTCGTGTACGCCGTTTTATTCGGTGGCCTTACAATAATAAAAAAAGGTCTTTTTAGATGAGATTAAAAAGTAAGATTATCTTGCTTGCTGTCGCACCATTAATGGTCGCCACGACAATTATTACTTATTTAGGTTTTCAATCCGCCCGTGATTTGGCCGAGCAAGAGCTGGCCATTTATGAGTTCAACTTGGTAGACGCCAAGAAACAAGCGTTAAAAAACCATGTCAATATTGCGATGTCGGCAATTCTTCCTATATTAAAAGACGATCAGTTAGACGACGCTGAAGCGCAGTATCAGGTGAAAAAAATTTTAGCCGGATTAAGTTATGAAGACGATGGCTATTTTTTCGCTTACGAAATGTCTGGTGTGAATCTAGTCCATCCAACACAGCCAGATTTTGTGGGTAAAAATCTGTGGAATTTTCAGGATCGCACGGGGAATTATCTGATTCAGGGCTTAATCCGCGCTGCTCAAGCCGGCGGCGGATACCATAGGTATATTTGGGAAAAACCTCCGCTGATGAAGCAAGAAGACAAATTAGGCTATGTGGTCGCCATTGATCGTTGGGATTGGATAATGGGCACAGGCTTGTATTTGGATGATATTTACGCTGAGCTTGCTAAAACAAAAAGCATCATGAATGACAATATTCAGCGCAGCTTTTTTACCGTGATTGAAGTGGTTGTGGTAACGGTTGTGCTGGTCATATTGCTGGGTCTTGCGATTAATCTTCATGAACATAAATTAGCCGATTCTAGATTAAAAGAGTTAGCGCAGCGCTTTATGCGTTTGCAAGTCAATGAAAGGCGAGGTTTTTCTCGTGAGCTGCATGATGGTATTAATCAGTTATTAGTCAGCTGTAAGTTTCGTATTGAGTTGGCAGAAAATAAATTAAAACGGGATCATGAAAAAGAAGTGATTCATCAGGAGTTATCCAAAGCAGGGGACTTGATTAATCAAACCATCAGTGAAGTGCGACAAATTTCACATAATTTACGACCAACGCTGTTGGATGATCTAGGCTTAGACACTGCCCTAAGAGCCTTGGTTGATCAATTCATGGAGCGTACCAGAATAAAAGTAGCGTATCGTTTTGAGGTGGTATCAAACATACCCGATGAGATTGAGATTACCATTTATCGTTTGACTCAAGAAGCGTTAACCAATATTGAAAAACATGCTCAAGCAAAAAATATCACCTTACATGTCTGGCAGTCTTATCGACATCTTGGTTTTGAATGTCTGGATGATGGCTGTGGTTTTTCGCAGAAAAGCGTTTTATCTTCTGGTATCGGCTTGATCAATATGCGAGAAAGACTGGAGCTGATTGGCGGCGATTTTACATTAGAGTCCCAGCGTGGCAAAGGCACAAAAGTGCAGGCACTATTGCCCTTGGAACAAGGATTTTAATCGCTTAGAGAAGAGTGACCATAATGATAAAAAATATTCGTGTACTGTTGGTTGATGATCATATGTTGGTGCTGGATGGTCTTCAAGCGCGTTTGGAGTTAGAAGGCAACATTGACATTATTGGGACGGCATCAAATGGTTTGGAAGCGCTTGAAAAAGCCAAAGACACACAGCCAGATTTGGTGTTAATGGATGTATCTATGCCGGTTTTAAATGGCTTAGAAGCCACCAAGCGTTTTAAAGCGGAACAACCCCATGTCAAAATACTGATGCTCAGTATGCACAATGATAAAGAGTATATTTTGTCATTGATTCAATCTGGTGCGAATGGTTATGTACTAAAGGATGTGTCTTCGGAAGAGCTAGTACAGGCGATTAATACTGTGTATCAAGGGGGAACTTACTTTAGCTCTGGGGCGTCTGATTCGCTGTTTTCACAAGTTGTCCCCAGTCCATTTTGCGAAGAATTGAGTAAGCGGGAAATGGCGGTCTTAAAGGCCCTTGCGATCGGTTTGTCTAATAAAGAAATTGCTCTGTCGCTGAATATCAGTGTGAGAACCGTCGAAACGCATAGGCAAAATATTAAAAACAAACTGAATATCCACACATCCGCTGGTCTGGTTAAATACGCGCTTGCTCATCAGTTAATTGATTAGGTGTGTTTGCCAAGAACGACCGATAGGGAATGATTTCCTAGAGTGTAAGCCTTTCTTGGCATAACAGGGTACAGTGGTGGAACGGCAACCGTGTCGTGGGCTTTTTTATAAGCTTTTTCTGACAAATGGAGTCCTGTATGCGCACTGTATTCTTCCCCTTCACCGCTTTTTGTCTGCTGTTGTCGTTATTTTTTTCCCCTCTTTATGCCGCAAACGATTGGTATCGACCGCCTGTTGGTGCCACTTGGCATTGGCAACTGGATGGTGAGGTGAACGAATCCTATGATGTGGCGATATACGACATTGATTTATTTGATTCGTCAGTTGAGCTGATTCAACGCCTACAAGCGTCTGATAAAAAGGTGATTTGTTATTTTTCTGCTGGATCTTATGAAGATTGGCGACCAGACGCTGCGGATTTTGCCGAGCAAGACTTAGGTAAAACGCTGAAAGGTTGGGACGATGAGCGCTGGTTGGACATTCGATCTAGTCAAGTGCGTAATGTGATGGTTCGTCGCCTTAATTTGGCCGCTGAAAAGGGATGTGATGGTGTGGAACCTGACAATGTGGACAGCTATCGTACTAATACAGGCTTTTCTTTTCGTGCCAATGATCAACTAGACTATAATCGATTTTTGGCGACACAAGCTCATCAATTAGGCTTAGGGATTGGTTTGAAGAATAATCCAGATCAGGCTCGTACCTTGAGCAGTGACTTTGATTTTGCGGTGACAGAACAATGCTTTGAATATTCCGAGTGCCGTGCTTATTCAGGCTTTATTCAAGCTGGAAAGCCCGTTCTAAACGCTGAATACCGTAGGATTTATGTGGACGATGAGTCAGAACGTAGCAAGATGTGTAAGCAATCTAATCGCTTAGCATTCAGCACTCTGGTTTTACCCAAAACGTTAGATGACCAATTCCGCCTAAGTTGTGAGCCGTAATTGTATATTGATAGGAAGACGAAATGATGCCTTCTACGCATCCGCTTTTCTGGCGGGATTCTGCTTTACCTTTTGTGGAGCTTCGCCAAGTATTGGACGGAAGAAAAGTCAGCTATGCGCCACATTCTCATCAAGAATGGTCCATTGGTGCCATTCTTGATGGACGGAGTGAATTTCTTTGTGCCGACCGTTTGTACGCGGTTGAGCAGGGGGCTTTGGTCATGATGAACCCAGATGTGGTGCATGCCTGTAACCCTCGTCAGGACTCTCCTTGGGCTTATTACATGATGCATTTAGATAAGGATTGGTTGGCGGCCTTACTGTTTTCTCATGGCATAAGACAGACACAGGATTGGCAAAATACCGTTGGCGATACCTTGTTATCCGCTCAGACATATCAAGCGTTTGTGGACGTATGTAATGATTTAATAGCAACGGATCTTGCTTCTGTTGAAAAGAGGCAAAGGTTGGAAGCCGTGCTGGTGGATGTGTTTATTCAGTTAAAATCTGATAATAGCGAATCGATTACCGCTTTGCCGACCAATAACTTGTATCAAGTCGCACATTATTTGCATCAATACTGTTTACAAGATACCTCGATTGAGCAAATCAGTACTGAATTTGGCTTCAGTACTGGCTATTTAGTGCGTGCGTTTAAGCGTCATTTTAATATGACACCCCATGCTTATCGTTTGAATCGTCGTATCCAACTGGGTCAGCAGGCCCTAAAGCAAGGTCAATCCATCGCAGACGTGGCTCAGACCATTGGCTTTAGCGATCAAGCTCACTTTCAGCGCGTATTTAAACAACGCGTGGCGGCAACACCAGACCAGTATCGGCGCTCGGTTTCTTCTTAAATTTAAACCCCCTAGTTATAAGGATGGTAATTACAAATGATGTTTCTGGTTGAATTTGGACCTAGGATCATAGGTTATGGAACGATATTGTTGGCTTTGGTTGTTAGCTATCGGATGCGAGCGTGGAATCACTTTTTTCTCAGAGTCTTTGCCGTCGCAGCCTGTGTATATATTGTCTCGGTCTTTCTCGTGTTTTCATACGACGGAATGTTGGATTTTTTTGCATCTACCTATGACCTTAATGCAAATGGTATGTTCGAGAAAAATGAATATACGCATGAATTAAATGTGATCATCCAGAAAATTGTTCAAGATACGGGCAGAACGTTTTACCCAATTACTGGAATATTTTACTCTCTTTTTTTCAGTGTTCTTTTTTTAACTTTTTTTTCAGTATTCCGATATATAAAATCGCTTATAGTGAAGGCTGGAAAGCTATAACTGATTCGCTCAGGTGGTTAGTTTTGTTTATCAGAGAAGGATTAGCACACAACTACCTGCCAGTAATATCACCAAGGTTTTGTTCATTAAGCGCATTTTGCTGGGGCTTTGAAAATATTGTCCGAGTATTTTCCCAATCCACACCCAAATTCCCAAAGACAGCCAGCAAATTGGCAAATACAGGCTTGCAAAGATGATCATCTCTGTCGCTTCCGCATTGGGAGTATAGGCCGCGATGCCGGACAGTGAAGCCAGCCATGCTTTTGGATTAAGCCATTGCATAATGGCCCCTGTCATAAAACTGGGGGCTTTGTGGTATTTTTCGGAGTGGAGTTCGCCATTATCGGTGAAGAGCTGATAACTCAAGTAGAGTAGGAACGCGATACCTGACCATTGTAGCACTTGCGTGATCCAGCTTAATTGGACAATGACGTAATGCAGACCAAAGCCAATCAGTAAAAATAAAACAATAAAGCCGAGCGTCGCCCCTGTAACAAAAATAAGCCCCGTTTTGGTCCCATACCGAGCGCTGCTACTCAGCGAAAGTAAATTTACTGGTCCTGGGGACAAAGAGGCTGCCAAGGCAAACAAAGACATAGAAGCAATTAACGAGAGCGTCATACAGGTTTCCTAGAAAGAGAATAAACAGACGCTCACTGTCGTTTTTTAGGCCTTGTGTGTATTGAACAAAATTGATCTTTTAAGAATTGTTTGGCAATGGCATGTTGTTAGCAGCAAAGGCAGAGTATGATTTTGCCAAATTACTTTATTTCATCAGGGGTCATCATGATTCGACATGTATTGTTTATAAAATTTCAGGCTGATGCGAGCGCAGAAGCCATCTCAACCTGCTTCAATAATTTTGAGTCGATTAAAGACAAAATTAGCGGTATTGAGTCGGTTGAATGGGGGACGAATGTAAGCAAAGAAGGGCGCAATAAAGATTTTACCCATTGCGTGTTTATGAGCTTTGTAGATGACGCCGCTCTAGAGCATTACATTCCGCATCCAGAGCACGAGGCGCTAAAAGCACAGTTAGGACCGATTTTAGAAGACATTATCGTTTTCGATTACGCCATATAGTTGCGTTTTAATATCGCGGAATCAGAACGATAAAACCCGCCTAAGCTTCCTTGAGGCGGGTTTTATATTAGTTATGATGCTTATTTGGCTAATTGAGCCAGTAGTTTTTCAGCGACTAATTCCGAACTTGCAGGGTTTTGACCTGTGATCATCAAGCCATCTTGGACGGCGAAAGGTGTCCAATCCGCGGTATTTTTGTAGTCTGCACCGCGTTTTTTTAGCTCGTCTTCCAAAAGGAAGGGCACAACTTCTGTTAATTGTACCGCCGCTTCTTCACTGTTGGTGAACCCCGTGACGGTTTTGCCTTTGATAAAGTATTCACCTTTTGCATCTTTGATGTTCAAGAAAGCACTTGGAGCGTGACATACCGATGAAATCGGTTTGTTCGCTGCAATGAAGCTTTCGATCAAGGCAATGGATTCTTCGTTTTCAGTCAGATCCCAAAGTGGGCCATGGCCGCCAGGATAGAAGATGGCATCAAAATCATCTTGTTTCATGTCGCTCAATTTGACGGTATTAGCAATCACGTCTTGCGCCGCTTGGTCTTTATAGAAGCGTTCGGTTGCTTCTGTTTGTGCATCTGGCACTGTGCTGTTTGGGTCAATAGGTGCTTGGCCACCTTTTGGTGTCGCGACTGTCACTTTAGCACCAGCATCCAGAAATGCGTAATAAGGTGCGGCGAATTCTTCTACCCAAAAGCCCGTTTTGTGGCCAGTATCGCCCAGATCTGAATGGGAAGTTAGAACGACGAGAATTTTTTTGTTGCTCATAAGAGACTCCTGAATGTTGGAATGAGTTGTTTAATTAACGTGTGATTAGTCTATCCAATTTATCTAATAAGCATAATGAGAAGGTTTTTGACTTCATTGATCTAATAATTGATACAATTGGTGTCGTCTTTGTTGTCTATAGAAAAAGAGTCCTCACGATGGAAATCTCGTTTGAGCAATTAAAAAGTATGGTGGTGTTTGCCCAAGTCGTGGAGCAAGGCAGTTTAACGGCTGCGGCAAAATTCATGGGGATTTCCCGCGGTGTGGTGAGTTATCACCTGAAAAAGTTAGAAGAGCAACTGGGCGTAAAACTGCTGAATCGTACCACGCGTTCTTTGTCATTAACTGAAACGGGCGAAGCCTATTACCAGCGTTGTCGAGCGATTGCCTTTCAGGCTCATGAAGCGAACTTACAAATAGAAAAGGCCAAACAAGAGCCTGAAGGGAAGCTGAAGATCTCTTGTCCAGTGAATTTGGGGTTACAGGTGATTGTGCCAGCGCTGAATGAGTTTCGACGACTTTACCCATTAATTGAACTAAATGTGTCGCTGAGTGACGAAGTCGTTAACATCATGAAAGACGGTATTGATTTGGCGATTCGCGGTGCGCCCCTACTAGACTCTGGACTTCAAGCCAGTAAGTTAAAAACTTTTGAAACTTGCTTATGTGGTTCGCCAGAGTATTTTCGTCGTCGTGGCAAGCCAACACAGCCGGAAGAACTTTATGATCATGATTGGGTCGTCTATACACCAGCAGCGAACACAGTGCATCTTAGTCAGGGTTCCAAGTCGTTTAGCTTGTCCGTGCGTGGCGCGGTGAGCACCAACAATGCAGCCGCTAGAACCATTTTTTTAGAAGGCGGCAATGGCATTGGACGAATTCCCATGTACGACGCATTACCTCGTATCGCTAACGGCAGTCTGGAGCGAATTTTACCAGATTATAAATGTACAGGAATTGACGTGTATGCCGTTTTTCCACCGGGCACCGCAGAGTCTAAAAAGCTTCGCTTGCTGTTAGATTTTATGAAAACTTCGTTTGCTCGGTTCTAATGTGAAAATGGGTTTTGTAACAAGTCTTGGATGGCAATGTTAAAAGCTGTGATGTTTTTTAGGGATTTGTGTGGGTACAGGATCTTCTGGCCCTTTTTGATTATCATATTATGACTAAGGATTGAGTTTTATATGAGAAGGAAAATTTTTTGAATGATAGGAACCTCTTGTGCTTATAAAACACAAATTAATGCTGAATACGACTTTGCTTGTTGTGGCGCTGGTCGCCATGTTGGGACTTTTTTACAACACCCAGAGCAGTCTTGAAAAACTAACGTATGCCAAGAGCCTAGTCTCGCAACAGGAAGTGGACATGCTGACGTTGCGTCGTAACGAAAAAGACTTCCTTGCCCGTCTTGATCTGTCTTATGAGACAAAATTTAACGAGACAATGACGTCTCTTCTTGACGATCAAGTTTTGCTTGAAAATGTGATGAACGAGTTCGACATCGAGACAAATATTCTGCGGGAACTCATGGTGTATTTTAAAGAATACCAAACGAGCTTTACGTCGGTCGTGTCGGCTTCTGAAACGCTTGGGTTAACACCAGAGACAGGGCTACAAGGACAATTACGCAGAGCAGTACACAATATAGAAAGTGAATTGTCTGCGTTAAATCAGGATGCATTATTAGTTACTATGTTGCAACTTCGTCGCCATGAAAAGGACTTTATGTTGCGCCAAGATCCTAAGTACATCACCACGTTTAATCAAACCTTAGACCGATTAGAAAGTGACTTGCAAACAGCTTCACTGCCTGAGGACAAAGTCTCGTTACTGGTATCGCTTGCTGAACAATATCGTCAGGGTTTTAACCAATACGCAGACGGGAAAAAAGCATTAGGTTTGAACAGTCAAGAAGGTAAGTTGTTGGCGATGCGTGAATCCATTCATAGAACGGAGACTGCACTTGATACTTTAGCGTCACAATTAACCGCTGTTATTCAGGCAAAAGCCTCTTTTGCGATGATGATCACGACTATTTTGTGTGGCGTTATTATTGTGCTCGGCGTGCTTGTTGCTTGGGTCATTAACCGGACGATTAATTCAGCATTGAGCACCATCCAAGTGACGATGCGAGAGATTCAAACGACACACAATTTAAGCTTGCGTGTGGATTTACCGGCGAAAGACGAAATTGGCTTAGTTGCTGCCAGCATCAATGACATGTTGGCTGATTTTAGTCATGTTATTGCCAATGCCAATCACACGGTGAAAGAGATGAATGCAACCACCATTCAGTTGTCTCAAAACGCGGCAAGAACATCGGACGATGCGCAGAAGCAACGAGCGGAAACAGATCTCGTAGCGGTATCGGTCACCGAAATGGTTGGCACTGTAGAAGACATCTCACGTAATATGGAAATGGCGGCATCGAAGGCTCTATTGACTCAAGAAGGTGCGATTGAAGGGCAGTCAAAAGTGAACTCTGCGATTGATCGTATACGTCAGCTTTCAGACAGATTGGAAGGCTCTGTCGAAACGGTTGGTGCGTTAGCGAAAGAAAGTGAGAGTATTGGCACGGTATTAAATGTGATTCAAGGCATTGCTGAGCAGACGAATTTGCTGGCACTGAATGCGGCAATTGAGGCAGCACGAGCGGGTGAGCAAGGACGTGGTTTTGCGGTTGTGGCCGATGAAGTCAGGGCGTTAGCCAGTAGAACCCATTCTGCGACAGAAGAAATTTCTGAGATTATTGTGACCTTGCAAGGCCGCACAAAAGGCATTGTTACTTTAATGGAAGATTGTCGCCAAGATGGTATTTTAAGCCGTGACGAAGCAGCGACCACGGGAGTTGTTCTAAAACAGATCATTCTTGATGTACAAGAAATATCGTCTATGGCGAGTGCTGTTTCAACAGCCATTGAACAGCAGACGATTGCGGCTAATGAGATCAGTAAAAACGTCGATACAATTCGAGAAATTACGGAAGATACGACGGAGTCAGTGGCGTTAAATTCGAAAGCCAGTCAGTCAATTGCTGCACAAGCGGAATCTCTAAATCGCAGTATTTCCACTTTTAAGGTATAGCGTTCTCTATACATGGTGTAGTTCCTTGTGAGTAGGAGGATTTAGGTCCTCCAGCCAACCTAACAGGATCAACTATTAGGTTGGCTGGAGGACACCGATTAAATCGAAAATCGCTGTACGCTTACTATTAAACTTTGAGCGATCTCTTTTAGGTGGTGAGCGGCGTTGGAAACTTCATGTACGGCTTCGCTATTCGATCTGTTGAGCTGAGCGCTTTCCTCGACGCTTTGTGCAACCTCATTGCTTGCTTTACTTTGCTCGGCTAGGATCATTGCGATCTGATCCAGTGAGTCTAAAACTTGTCTGGTGCTGTCCTCTATTTCACGCATGGCAACACCGGTTGCATCAACACCATCTATGATAGGCTGCATTTGACTGGCACTGTTCTCCATTACGGCTATTGCGAGTTTAGTATCACTTTGAATGGTGTTGATTGTGTTGGATATTTCAGCGGTTGATTGACCTGTTTTTTCTGCCAAGGTGCGTACTTCATCGGCAACAACCGCGAATCCTCTTCCAGTTTCACCTGCCCTAGCGGCTTCGATTGCCGCATTGAGTGCCAGTAAATTGGTTTGGTCTGCAATTTCTTGGATGACACCAATTACGCTGTATATTTTATCCGATTGAGACCCTAGTTTATGAATAGATTGGGTTGCTTCTTGAATCGATTGGGCAATTTTTTTGATATCAGTGATGTTTTTTTGCAATTGCTTTGCGCCATTAGAGGAGGCATCACGAGCATTACTGGAAAGCTGGTGAGCTTCATCGGCACTGCCTGATACCTGACTAATACCATAGGTTAGCTCCTCTACAGAAGCGGAAATGGTGGTTGAGGTATCGCTTTGTTGCGTACTACTGACTGCAACTTGGTGCGATGAGGCGGCTAATTGTTGAGAAGACGTCACTAGGGAGTGGCTGGCATCTCGGATTTGTTCTATCACTTCTCTAAGTGCGAACTGCATTTTATGCATTTGGGCGAGCAAGCTGGTCTGATCGTCGGATTTTAACTGTATGCTTGTGGTTAAGTTACCTTCTGAAATGCTTTTGACAATGTTTGCTGCATAAGCAGGATCACCGCCAAGCTGGCTCATGACATGACGATTAATCCAAAGGGCTAAGACAATAATCAGTAATACAATGACAGCACAGATGATGATAGACCGGTTTAATGCCGTATGGCTTGTCTCATCCAGAAAGCTTAATTGTTCTGCTATCAAGGTGCTGTATTGCTTTTCAGAGGTGTCGACGAGTGTGTCCATGGCCGCCAAGGCTGGACGGTCTATGCCTTTAACCATGCGGTCTATTTTTTGTCCTGCCGCACTGTCTTTGGGGTCAAATGCATCTAATGCGATTTGGTATTGGTCGCTGAGTTGTGTGTGTAATGTTGCCAATGCGTCTAAATTATTCGTATTAACATTCAGTGTCTGCATGAGTGCTTTAGCAACGTCAAAATCATGGCTGACGTCAGCCCGATGTTGTTTAAATTCCGCTTTGTATTTTTCATAACTCAGCGGATCGTTGCCTCTAATTAAGGTATCTTTAAAGGCTTTAACTTGTAAAAGCAGATTCATTTTTGCGTTTTCAATGGCCAAAAGGTTGCTGCTCTGTAATTGGATAGTTTCGAGGTTATTGTGGGTGGTTTGACCACTGGAAGAAATGGTGAGGACACCGCTTACTCCAATTAAAGCGGAACCTAGTATGGCGATAGTGGCAAATAGCCAAAGTCTGGCTGCGGTTGTGACATTGAGTATCATGGCAAATATCCTTATATCTTGTGGCTAGGCTTTATTATTAAGCTAAGGTAAAAGTGTAGCTCAAGGATTTATTTTGTTTTGTCATTTGCATGTTTGAAAATAAATATTTTATTTATAGCAGTGGGCAGTATTAGACTAAAAAAGCAGATAAAGTGTGCTTACGAAATAATTGATTTACCATTGATATTTTATGGGTGTGATACCAAGGGGATGTTATGTTGTATCGATTAGTGTTTTGTGTCTTGTTTAGCTGTTTTGTCTCGTTTGCGATGGCAGAGCAAAGCGTTGGAGTGGATGAAAAGACGCTCGCGAAAACCGTCGTTGAATTAGAGCGTAGCGTGGCCATTCTGCAGTTATCTACGGCCTCATTGGGGGATTATCAGTCTCTTGCTACTAAGATGGCTCACGTGAATGCACTGGAATACCGAGTGAATTTCCTTGGTAACCTGACGTTCTTATTGTTCATGAGTTTAGTCGTTTTCTTTTTCAGATTGCGCCATCAGCAAAAGCGATTATTAGCGCTTGAGCAACGAGAGAGAGAAAAGAACCATCAACAAGAAAGCAAAGACGTGAATTAAGCGTATATCCACAAGGAGTGAGTCATGCCTAACCCCATTGTGTTGATCATTATAGATATGCAACAAGGCATGTCTTGGCCGCAAGCGGGTGTGCGTAACAACCCTAATGCAGAGCATCACATCGCGGAATTGCTTGCCCACTGGCGAGCAAATCATGCGCCTATTGTTCATGTTCGTCATTTATCGACTGAGCCTGGTTCGTTATTTTGGCCTGAGCAAGATGGGGTACTGTTTCAAGATGCGTTTCAACCGCTGCTCGATGAGAAGGTCATTGAGAAGTCGGTGCCTGATGCTTTTACTCATACGAACCTTGAAGCTTGGCTGCAAGAACAAGATGTTCAGGCTTTAGTTGTGGTTGGTGTCAGTACCAATAATTCAGTCGAGTCGACAGTGAGAAGCGCAGGAAACTTGGGCTTTAAAACTTATGTGGTGGGCAGTGCCTGCTTTGCCTTTGAAAAAGACGATTTTTTTGGTCAGTCACGAAGTGCCGATGAAGTGCATGCTATGTCATTGGCAAATCTACATGGTGAATACGCCACCGTAATCAGCCAAGACGAAGCCTTTGCATTACTGCTTTAAATAGCAGGCTAAAGGATGCCTATCAGTGGAATCTTATTTTTTTATTCCACTACACACATGGGCGTTTTGGCGATTGGATCTAAGTGGATTTGTGCGTTCAACGAAAAAACATCTTTCAGCAGAGACTCTGTGAGTACGGACTCAGGTGAGCCTTGAGTGACGATTTTCCCTTGCTTCATAACGATGAGATGGTCGCAATAGCGCGCCGCTTGGTTGATATCATGAAGCACTGTGATGATGGTTTTGCCCTGTAAATTCAATTTACGCAATAAGTGCATGAGTTCCACTTGATGACTCAAATCCATGTAGGTTGTTGGTTCATCAAGTAATAAATACGGAGTATCCTGCGCCAAGGTCATTGCCAACCAAACGCGTTGGCGTTGCCCACCAGACAGTTCACTGACCAGTTGCTCGGCAAGCTCAGTAACGCCAGTTTGCTGCATCATTTTATCTATGATGTGCTGATCTGCATTGGATATACGTCCCCAAAATCCCGTGTATGGGCTGCGTCCATAAGCGACTAAGTCTTTTACCTTGATGCCTTCTGGAATGGGTTGCGTTTGTGGCAGTAAAGCTAACTGTTGCGCCAATTTTTTTGACGCCATCTGGTGGATGTTTTTTCCTTGCCAATGAATTTGGCCTTCTATAGGGGAAAGAATACGTGCCATGGCTTTGAGTAAGGTGGATTTGCCGCAGCCGTTTGGACCCAGTAAAGCAATGATCTTGCCTTCAGGAATACTCAAATCAACCTGTTTGACGATGGCTTTTCCATGGTAGCCAACGGATACGTTATGTGTGCTAAGAGACATGGATTATTTCGTCCTAAAGAGTAACCAAAGAAAATACGGGGCACCGATAATGGCTGTCATAATACCAGCGGGCAATTCAATCGGTGGGTCGATTGTTCGGGCCACGAGATCGGCGAGCAGCAGCAAAATGGCACCCACTAACATAGTGGAGGGCAAAAGCAATTGATGGCGTCCACCCACTAACTTTCTCGTCAAATGAGGAGCGACTAAGCCTAAAAAACCGATAGGGCCACAAATTGCAACGCATGAGGCGGTGAGTCCAACGGCAATGGCGAGTGAGAGCAAACGCAATGTGCTCGCTTTGACACCAAGACTAATGGCACTGTCATCACCAAGATGAATAAGATTGAGCGGTTTTGCCAACCAAAGTGCACAGGGAATGAGTAGTAGCCAAGGCAATAACATGGCAAGTTGATTCCAACCGCGTCCCCATAAACTCCCCGTTAGCCACAGTAATGCGTTGTTTATTTCTAAGGGTTTAACCAGCATGAGGAAATCGATACAGCTGGCATATAATGCGGCTAATGCGACCCCCGTAATGGCCAGTTTTATCGTGCTGCTATGTTGACCACATAACCACCAAAGCATCAGCGCAGCGATTAAGCTGCCACACAACGCCACGGTCGGCAGCCAGTCAATGTCAGCATTGGGGAAAAAGGTCATATAAAATACAGCTGCCAATCCCGCACCATGACTGACCCCCAGAACATCTGGTGAGGCTAATGGGTTGCGAATTACACCTTGTACTAAGGCTCCTGCCAGCGCCATCATTGCGCCTACTAACATCGCAAGAATGGTGCGAGGAAAACGGTATTCATGAACTGTGAAGTAGTTGGCGTTACCGACCTGAAACCCTTCTATGACCTGTTTAAAGGGAAGCGACACCGCGCCAAACATGAGGTTTGCGATCAGCAATGCTACTAAGGTAAGTAATAAAATTGGCAGTGAGCGCGTCTCCATCACAAGGTCCTCTTGCGGACGAGATAGATGAAAAACGGCGCACCGATGAGCGCCAAAATTGCGCCTGCTGGCGTTTCTGCTGGATAAATAATAGCTCGACTGACGGTATCTGATAAAACCACTAGGCAAGCGCCGAGTATCATGGCAATAGGCAAAAATTTGCGATGATCTTGCCCTGTCAGCATTCGTGCCATATGCGGGACCAGTAAGCCGACAAAGCCAATCGCACCGACGCTGCTGATGGCGCTGCCAACTAACAATAAGACCAAAAAGCTGCCGCCTAGTTTGACCCACATGAGAGACACACCAAGATTTTTCGCATTGTCATCGCCCAGCTGCAAAAGATTAAGCGTCGGCGAAATCAGCATAGCCCCAACTAAGCCTATTAGACAAACAGGCCATAACGCGTCGAAGGTTTGCCATCTGGCATCAGTCAAACTGCCCGCTAGCCAGGTAAGTACGCCTGCGGCTTGATCTTCCGCGATGATGATGACCGCCTTGGTTAAAGCGGCACACAACGCTGAAATAGCGACACCGGCTAGCACCAATCGGCCGTGTTCATTACCACTGCGCCATGCGCTGCCCAACAGCATAACAAAAGCCCACGCAACGCCACCGCCAATCATAGCCGCAACCGATGTGCCGAGCAGGCCAAACCAAGGGGCTAGGCTGGACACTGTCGCCATGCCCAGCGCAGCGCCTGCATTGATACCTAATACAGAGGGAGAGGCGAGGGGATTTTGCGTTAAACCTTGCATGATAACGCCCGCTGCTGCGAGGTTGGCGCCCACCATGATGCCGATTAATACTCTGGGAAAGCGTAAATCGTGAACAATATGTTGAGCAATGCTGTCTTCATTCATGTTGTACAAAGCGTGAAGCGCGTCTAACGGCGTCACGGTAATGACTGACCAGCTGAACAAGCTGATCCATCCGCAGACCAGCAAAAACAGCAGCAATATTACGCATTGTCCAATAAAAGGCAGACGTGTAAAAATCATTGATTTGCGCTAAAGACACGGATGAGATCTTGCCCCATGGTTTCTGCAGAAATAATGCCGCGGCAGCGAGACCAAGTATTGGGATTGACGGAATAAATATGATGATTTTTGGCTGCTTTTAACACAGACCAAAGCGGCTCTTTTTTCCACTTATCGATAATACTTGGCGTAACGTAATTGCCAACAATAAAGTAGTCAGGATTCACCGCAAGGAACTGCTCCAAGCTGGTTTGACGGTAAGCATCATCGCTTCTGCCTGTGTTGGCATTTTTTAAGCCTAAGGCTCGAATGACGCCGCCAGCATAAGAATCGGCAGTATGCAAAAACAGTGCGTCATCCCGCGCTACGCCAAATTGCACTTCTTTCCCCGTTGGTAGCTGCTGGGCAAAGTCTGACATGACTTGGGCGTGTTTCTTTAAGCGTGCTTGCATTTCTTGGTCTTTGCCAATGGCTTTGCCAATAATAGCGGTGGCTTGAAGGTTTTCTTCATAGGTGGCACGACGTGAAGGCAAAATTAAAGTGGGTGCGATTTTTTGTAAGTCAGCATACACCCCTTCATGACGTGAAATATCGGCAATGATGAGATCCGGTTTTAGGGCTGAAATGGTTTCAAGGCTGGGCTGAGAGCGGGTACCAACGGATGTCCAAGCGCCTATTTCATCACGAATTTCTTTTAAAATACGGTCTGGGTCTTTGTCATCGGCAATGCCCACGGGGCTGACGCCAACCGCCGCCAGCGCATCGACAAAGGAAAGCTCTAATACGACGATGCGTTGTGGTATGTAATCCAGACTAAAAGTACCTTTACTGTCTTCTACACTATTGTTAACCGCGTTTTCAGCGGCAGCCAAAGCGGTTGTAGAGAAAGAAAAACACAGAACGAGAACAGAGAGAGTAATGGATAAAACGCGCTTCATAGTACAGCCTAATAGGAGAATAAAAAACGCAATAATGATAACACTTATCAATTATATTTGAAGTGTTTTATCCTAAACCCTGACCATGATGGCGAATGTTCACTTTTGTTTGAGCGGCTGACACGAACGAGGTCTTTGCTTTTTATTGATTTAACCGTAGGCTAAATTAAATACTTTCTCCGGCTTCGAGCTGGAAGGGCAAATTAATGACTCGCTGAGAGACCGGGTTGCCTTGTAAACGTGATAATAAATGTTCGGCGGCGAGGCGTCCCATTTCTTCTCGAGGGGTGACCACCGTGGCCAGTAAGGGCACCATGGCACGCGAAATATCATGGCCGTGAAATCCTGCAATGCCTATGTCTTGTGGCACCTTAATCCCTGCTTTTTGGCAGGCATAGAGTGCACCAATGGCCAAATCGTCGTTGGTACAAAAAATACCGTCAGTGTCGGGTTGTTGCTGTAAGGCGTCTTTTAAAAACTTCGCCCCTAATGTGAAAGAGGAGGCGCTGTTGGTTTTTAAGCACAAAGGCGTTAAACCGTTGTCGAGCATGGCGCTCTCGTAACCTTTAATTTTGAAGAGGGTACGTTGGTCCATACGGGCAGCAAAATAGACGATCTTTTGTCGGCCTCGCTGGATCATGAATTCGGTCATGGCGTACGCTGCCGCTTGGTTGTCTATACCGATGGCTTGTTCAATGGGCGGAGACACCGAGTCCATGATTTCGATGACAGGTATGCCTGCAACCGAGAGCATTTTTCTGACGCGCTCGGTGTGGTAACTTTCAGAAATGATTAGACCATCCACACCGTAAGATAATAGGGTGGCGATACGCGATTCCTCTGCTTCTTTGCTGTACCCATAGTGGGCCAGCATGGTTTGATAACCTGCGGGCTCCAGTATTGATTCAATGCCGCGGATGACTTCAGCGAACACCTGGTTTGTCAATGAGGGCAGCAGCACGCCAATCGCATGACTTTTTGATTTGGATAGAATATCGGGAGCTCGATTCGGTATGTAGCCTAGGTTTTCTAATGCGTCAGCGATTTTGGTTTGTAATGGCACAGAGACTTGATCGGGATTTCTAAGAAAACGACTCACCGTCATTTTGGTGACACCAACCAAATCTGCCACGTCTTGTAAGGTGGGGCGCTTATTTTTCGTATTAGAGCTTTTCATACCGGTGACGTATCCATGTTTTGTTACACGTAACATTATCATAAGCCATTCATGGCTAGAAACAAAAAGTAGCGGTTAGCGAGGCATTATATTAATGACAACAATATTCATACCGAGAGTGAGTGTTTACTTTTATGTCGAAAGAAGCACAATACTGGATTGTGCTTCTTATTTTGGTTTAATTTTTCGTTAAAAGTGTTAGGGCTTCTTTTAGCACGGCATCCGCTTCTTGAGATATATCGATCACAAAAGCTTCGTCTTCGGTTGGCTCAATCAAGGTGGCAAACTGACTTTCGAGCATGCCTCGACCATTGAAATAATGGCCGTTGCGTTTTTGATGACGCTGCCAAATGGTATCAATGTCGCCTTTTAGATAAATCATGGTGACATCGTCTAAGCCATTTCGCAGCATGGCTCTGTATTCTGGTTTTAAACCTGAGCAGGCCACCACAGCGGCTGGCGTATTGATTAGCAAGGTGTTTAAGGTTGCTAACCAGTCTTTACGATCGTCGTCGGTAAGCGGTGTTCCTTGACGCATTTTGTCCACATTGGCTTGGCTATGAAAATCATCGCCATCAAAAAATGGATAACCAAGTTGGTCGGCGATATTTTTGCCTATCAAAGATTTACCTGAGCCTGATACGCCTAATACTACAATTCTTTTTGTCATCGTCTGGTTTCCTCATCGCCTTGCTGTTACCAGCAAGGCTGTGTCGTTCAAAAAGCCGTATTGAACGGCATGGTCACAATGGGTTATTTCCACCAAAGGGCCAGCTCAGGGAAGAATATGACCAAGGCAAGTACCGCGATCTGCATTCCGATGAAGGGCAATAAAGAGCTGAAAATTTCACCGAGACTGATGTCTTTGGGCGCAACAGATTTAAGATAAAAGGCCGCTGGACCAAAAGGTGGCGATAGGAAAGAAACCTGCATATTGAGACAGAAAACCACACCAAACCAGATCGGGTCTAAGCCAAGACCAGTAATAATGGGGACGAAGATCGGCATGGTTAATAACGCAACACCGACCCAGTCTAAGAACATGCCCAATACCAACAAAATAATCATCATGATCATGATGGTGCCCATGACGCTGCCACCACTTAATGACAAGATGATTTCTTCAACGAAATCGATGCCGCCCATTAAGTTATAAACACCCACCAAGGCGGTTGCGCCTATACCAATCCAGATGATCATGCCACAGGTGCTCATGGTGGCTTTAGCACTGTCTTTCAGCATCGCGAAATTCAATTCGCCGCGAATCGCCGCGCTAATAAGGATACCAACAACACCCAATGCAGAGGCTTCGGTCACCGAAGCGACGCCTGTGTAAATGCTGCCCAATACCATCATGACGGTGAGTAAGGGAAATAGCAGCGCTTTGAAATAATTGATGTCTTCGTCTGCAGCGAGCTCTTCAGCTGTAGGCAATGGGGCGTATTCTGGATGGATACGACACAAAATCAGCACGTATGCCATGTAAGCAAAGGCTAGAATGAAAGCCGGTAAAAAAGCGGCTTTAAACAAGTCGCCAATCGAAACACTGGCGGTTAAACCATAAATAATTAAGACAATACTGGGCGGTAACATGGTACCCAAGGCACCACCCGCACAGGTTGTACCGATAGCCAGTTTGCGGTTATAGCCAAGGCGTAGCATTTGCGGTAAAGCTAAAATACCCAATAAAACGGTTTCGCCACCAATCACACCCGACATAGACGCTAAAACCACAGCAACCAATAACGTTTGTATTGCCACGCCACCGCGGAGTTTACGACCAAAGACCTTCATGGCGTCGAATAAATCGCGAGCAATGCCGGATCGATCTAATAACGCCGCCATTAAGACGAACATGGGGACGGCCAGGAAAACATAGTCGCCAACAAAACTGTATAAACGGCTGGTAATCAGAGGTAAGGCACCCACACCGAACCAACCAATCGCAAAAACCAGTGCAACCAAAGCGGTAACGAAGGCCAATTGCATGCCTGTTAGCAGCAATAAAATCATAGAGCCAAGCATGAGTAGGCTGCCGTAGCCTATTCCTATTGCGGACAAATCAAACATCTTTACGTTTCCTTAAGCCGTTTAATTCTTGTATGAGGTGCAAGGAAAACTGCACAAACATGATGCACAAGGTGGCGAAAACCATGCCTTTTACCAAAGCAGGGAAAACAGGGTCCCAAGCGGATCCAGAGGTTTCCAAACGTAGATCACCTAATGGCGTAAACCAAGAGTCTTGTACCATTTGATAAGCGGCCCAACTCAGTAGTCCAGAAAACAATAACCCCATGATGTGATGAAAAACATTCAACCAACGACGTGTGGTGTCAGAAACAAGGTCGTAAATCAGTACGACTCGAACGTGCTTGTTGATTGATAGGGCATAAATGCCGCCATAAATAAACAATACACCACCGAGAAAAGAGGCTGTTTCATGTACCCACATAGTGGGAGCATTGAACACATAGCGCATCAATACTTCATAGAAAGAGATGGCTACGGTAAAAAGAAACAATAGACTTATGCTGTTACCAAAAGTGAAAATCACCTTATCTAGCGCATTTCTAGGGCGTTCTGAGCTATCAGGCGTCTCTGGATGAATTTCGTTTTTCATGATCATAATCCAATGAAAATCAGGCGTCGAAGCAATCTACAATTGCTGGACGCCTGTTTGCTGGTTTAAAAGGTTTGTCTCAGATTAGAGGAGATCATTCTCTTCTAGGTATTTTGTAATAGAGTCATACACTTTCTGTGCGTTAGCAGAACCTTTGGCAAATTCAGCCCACTGAGTACGAGCAATCTCACGGAATTTTTTACGCTCTTCTGCAGACCAATCATGAATTGTAATGTTTGGATCCGCTTTCGCCGCTTTGACTGCTGCTTGGTCAGCAATACGCAACTGTGTTGTCATGTCTTCAGAGAAGTCACGAACTGAAACGGTTAGAATTGCTTGGATATCAGCTGGCAATGCGTCCCATTTTTTCTTATTCATCGAAATGTCGATCAAGGGTAAAGAATGGAAACCTGGTTGAACGGGGTGTGTCGCGATGTCATTCATACCGGCTTTTTGGTTGGTAGAAAAAACCGTGTAGTCGGCCGCGTCGATAACACCTTTGCTTAGGCCTGTGAATACTTCAGAACCTGGTAAGTTTACTGGTGCGGCACCCGCCGCAGCGAATACTCGCTGCACCAAACCTTCAGGCGCGCGAAGTTTTAAGCCCTTCAAATCCGCCACACTGTCTAGTGGAACACGAGACACTAAAGACTCAACGCCTGTTGTGGAGCCACCGATGAATTTTACACCGTATGGTGCGTAAAGCTCATTCATCAGCTCATAACCGCCACCGTAGTTAACATACTGTAGGAGTTGTTGAGTGTTTGACCAGGCGCCGACTGTGTTACCAATTAGACCAAAGGCTGGATCTTTACCAGAGAAGAATTCCGTTGCCGTAATCTGGCCATCTAAGATGCCCATTTTAATGCCGTCTAATGTTTCGGTGTGTTTGAAAATACTACCAACGGGTAACAAATCAATTTGCACACGACCGCCTGTCATTGTCTCAACGCGTTGAGTCCATTCTTTTTGAACTTGGAAGTTTTTATCACCCGCTGGATCAGAGGATTGAAACTTAAATTTATAATCCGCAGCAATAGCAGAGGTAGAAAGGACGCCAGCCATAGCGGCAGTCAGTAAGGTGGTGCTGAATTTATTCATGGTATTGCTTCCTATTGTTTTTTTTCTAAGAACCGTTTGTAGGAAAGTGCTTTGATTTTCGGTATATGTTACCGGTAACTAAGTGGTGATGTTACCGATAACATTTCAGCTTCGTCAAGCCTTTGTCTGGAGAATTTTGCACTTAATTTTCAGATTGTTGATTTTGAAAGATATTTTTTTGAGGGAACTTGAGTGCGATAAACCAAAACTTTTGTCCCGTGAGTTGGGCAAATAGGGCACAAGGTTACAAAATGTTACTCCTTTCTTTTCTATATCAAGTTAATGTTTAGAGTATTTTTTATTTAATAAGTGAAGGAAATTTTGGCATGGCCCGTTGGGGATTGCGTGGTAAGTCGCTGTTTGCTTTGGCGAGCACTTGCCTTTTTGCATTGTTAATTATTGCGGTTATTGGTTGGTCTTTTGTACAAAAAGGGCAGGAATTGTCTGCCACAAATTATGCGAACAGTTTTACGCAGTTAAACTATCAGCGCATATTAACACCGGTATCAAGAGAAGTGGCTTTGGCCGAACGTTTTGCCAATTCAACGGTTGTAAAGGCTTGGTTGAAGCGCTCTGATGATCCTTTGCTGGGCAGCGCTTGGCTTGAAGAGACGCAGGGGTATCTCGATGCGTTCCAAAATCATGCTATGTTCATTGTGAATGATGCGACAGGACAATACTATTTTGCGGATCAAGACAACCGCTTATCTCTTACACCAAAATACGCGCTAAGCGCCCAAAATAGTGCGGACAGTTGGTACTTTTCAACACGTCAGACGACAGTTCCTTTTGATATTAACGTCAACTATGATGAAGTATTAAATGTCATGAAGGTCTGGATTAATGTACCTGTGCGTGACCAAGGACAATTTATAGGCTTGGCGGGAACGGGCTTTTCGTTAGATGTCTTTGTGGCGCAATTTCTTGAAAACCAAGTACAAGGGGTAACCCCGTTTATTATTAACGCCGATGGAGTGATCGAAATTCACCCCAATGAAATGCTGGTCGCTAACAATGTGCAGACGAATCGTTCTGTAAAAAGCTCTATCTATGCGTTGCTAGACAACGAGGCATCTAAAAAAAGCGTAAAAGCCGCTTTAGCCAATGCCCGAAGCAGCGGGGCAAATGTCGTGACAGTGAGTGTTCAGCAAGGTGGACATAAGCAACTCATGTCTTTTGTGTATTTTCCCCTATTGGACTGGTTTGTGGTCACTAATGTCGATTTGGCTAATGTGAGCATTTTTGACTCCAGCCTCGTGTTACCCGCGGTGAGTGTGTTTGTGTTGTTGTTAATACTGCTGCTGATCGTTTTTGGTTTTGCGGTAGAACGCCTATTAATTGCGCCCATTCGTCAGTTGCAACAGTCAGCGAAAACCATTGCCAGTGGCTCCTACGAGGTGTCATTTAACGTGGGGGGAAACGATGAAATTGGCGACTTGAGTCAAACCTTTAATAAAATGGCTCAGCAAGTTCGTAATCACACTCAGGAATTAGAGGAAAGGGTACAGGAAAGAACCGCAGAGCTGGAAGAAAGCCATGAGAAAATAATGGCAGCCCAGCGCAAAATAGGCGCCTCGATTGATTATGCGAGTTTGATTCAGAAATCCATTTTGCCTGATCGCCAGATGCGCCATTTTTTAGGTGATGATCACAGTGTCATTTGGCGGCCCAGAGATGTGGTGGGGGGGGATTTTTATGTCTTTCATTCCACTGATGAAGGCTTCTTATTGGGAATAGTCGATTGTGCAGGACATGGCGTCCCAGGTGCCTTAATGACCATGTTAGTCAGAGCCGCGATTGATTATTCTATTGTTCGCGTCGGTATTGCAGATCCAGCCGCGTTATTAAAGCTGATTGATGAAACATTGCGCTCCATGTTAAATGAAGAGATCAGTGCCAATAAGGTCGCTACCAATGCCGATGTTGGTCTAGTTTTTGTCCCGAAAAACGGTGATTTTATACGTTTCTCTGGCGCTAAAATTGCTCTATATGGCAGTAATGGTATGGACTTTGTGAAGTATAATGCGGGCCGTCGTGCTTTGGGTGACCGTCGTCAAGGTGAGTATGAAAATGCCGATTTGCCTATGTCTGGTTGGACATACTACATGGCAACCGATGGCTTTTTAGATCAATCGGGTGGGGAGAAAAATTTTGGGTTTGGTAATCAACGTTTTGAAACCTTGATCAAAGACAATGCGGCTTTGTCATTAAAAGAGCAAGCTGAATCTTTTGAATCTGCTTTAGATCAATACATGGGAGAGCAGCCACAAAGAGACGATATTACATTGCTGCTTTTTCGATTTGACGTCAACAACACACATTGATAAGGGGAGGTGAGATGAGTTCGCCGGATTTATATGGGTTAAGAGAACGCTTTGAAAAGGACAATATTTTATTGTGTTTTAATGGTCCTATTTCTCGCAGTTTGATTGAAGAAATTGGTAATGCGCTAAAAAATTATTTGAAGTCAGAACAGTTATCACCCGCATCCGCCTTAGATGTGTTTGCAGCCTACATTGAGTTGACGCAAAATATTCGTCATTACGCCACTTCATCGCAATTACCAGGGGCGGACACGGCAACCGTGATTGTTAGTCATTACGATGGTTGCTACCGTGTTGCCGCTGGGAATATTGTCCGTGTAACCGATGGAGAAGCCTTGGTAGAACGAGTAGCAGCTCTTGCGAAAATGGATAAAGTGGCGTTGAAAGCGGCGTATAAAGCGCAACTTCGTCAACCTCGTGAAGAGGGCGCTGTGACTGGCGCAGGATTGGGTTTGATTGATATGGCGCGAAAATCATCAAAACCTATGGAGGCATCATTGAAGGACATTGGCGATGAAACGGCTTATTTTAGTCTAAGTATACAAATTTGAGAAAATGATAATGCATGATTTAGTGATAGAAGGGACGGTTTCTTCTCCTAGCATAAAAGGCGATTGGCAAAAGGGAACGCTCTATATGGAAGGCGACTCTTATCCGGAGAATTCTTATGAGCTTTATAGCTCAATGGTGGCTTGGGTAATGGACTACTTGAAAGAAACCGCGTCACCACTGACGCTGGAATTGACCTTGTTGTATCTCAACACCAGCAGTATTAAGGTGATGATGGACATCTTTGATGAAATGGAAGACGCCTTCCAAAAAGGTCGTCAAGTCGCGGTCAACTGGTACTTTGATGCAGAAAACGAACGCGTCGCTGAGTTGGCTGAAGAGTTCAAAGAAGACTGTACGTTTCCCTTTAATATCATAGGCAAATAAATGAAGACCGATTTCACCGAGCTTGAAAAAACCATTCATGACATTTTAGCTGTGCCTGAATATCGGGATCATCCTGCCAGTAAGGCGTTAAAGCAGCTATGGGAAATTAATCAAGATCAGTGGGATCGTATGGATCGTTTAACTCGCTTGTCTGATTCGTATCAAGACATGATGATTCAACGAGAAAGAAGCCTCAGTGAACGTTTTGATAAACATCTACGCCAATTAGAAAAAATGACCCGAATATCGGATCGTTATCAGCGTAGTTTAAGACAGCTTAATATTGAATTAGAGAAAACGTCACTGATTGATCCTCTGACCGAACTGCCTAATCGACGCATGATGATGAAGCGTTTATCTCAAGCCTTTGATGAGCAGCAGGAGGACGAATCGTCAAAAGGTGTTCGTATTGAGGATCTCGCTGTCGCGATGATTGATATTGACTACTTTAAAAAAGTAAACGACGAGTTTGGCCATCAAGTAGGCGATGATGTGCTGATTGCACTGGGAAAATTAATGCAAAGAGTCATGGATGGTTTTGGTGTGATTGGGCGTTGGGGAGGCGAAGAATTTTTGGTGATTTTGCCCTGTCACAATGTAAAAGACGCTTCCATTTTGATGGAGTCTCTGCGCTCTAAAGTCGATGCGTATTCAATCAATGTTGAGGGCAACATTGTTTCGACCAGTGTCAGTATTGGAGTGTCAAGCTACCAGGAACACGACACCATGGACTCTTTGCTGTCGAGAGCAGACAATGCCTTATATTTGGCGAAATCACAGGGTCGAAATAGCGTGATACTCGGTTAGCTAATTTTCTTATCTCAAGTTACGGCTTGTTCAAGGCTCGCTATTGTTCGTCTTTTTAGACATTGGTCTAAGAAGGGTTTTGTTGTCTATGATAAAAGCGCACACTCTTTTACAGTCAATAAAACGAGAATAATAAAATGGCCGCCATAGATATCCCTGAAGTACATAAATTCATTGAATCCATTCCGCCTTTTTCTAGCCTAAGTTTGCTTGAACGTAAGCACCTACTGACGGGGGTGGCAATGTTATACGTACGTCAGGGACAGACGCTTACGCTAAAAGGTGAAGCGGCAACCGTGCATTTGATCCGTCGAGGTGCCTGTGAAATCCGCACTCCAAAAGGTGGGTTGGTGGATCAAATTGCCGATGGTGAGTGTTTTGGTGTGTCCAGTGTGTTGGCGCAAAATCCTGACGGTTTGCAGGTGGTCGCGATGGAGGACAGTCTTGTTTATCGTTTTGAAAAAACACACTTCATGGAAACGCTGGAAAAAAGCGAAGCCTTTGGACTGTTTTTTGAACACACAAGGCACAATCGATTGCGCAAATTATCTCGTCGTCAACGTAACGAACTTGCCTCGCCTGCTCTGCAATTATCCACTCCTGTGACCCATATTATGACCCGCCAACTTATTTTGGCTTCTCCTGAGGAAAGCGTGCAAACCATTGCCATGCGCATGACCGAAGCACGAGTGAGTTCTATTTTGGTGGTCGAAGAGGGGCGGTTATTGGGTATTGTGACCGATCGAGATTTGCGCTCTCGTATTTTGGCTTTAGGTGGCTCGGCCGACACCTTAGTAAAAGATGTGATGACAAGGCAGCCTGTTCGCTTAACGCCTGACGCGTTAGTGATGCAGGCGCAAACGCTTATGAGTGAAAGTAATATTCACCATTTGCCTATCGTGGATGACGAGCAACGGGCTGTAGGTATGTTGACGGCAGCAGATTTATTGCGCCATCAAGAGCTAAGCCCCCTTTTATTGATCAATCAAATTCATCGTCAACAATCCATCGACAGCCTGGCCAATGTATGTAAACAATGGCCAACTTTGATTATTAACTTAATTGTCACCGACATGAAGCCTGCCGATGTGGGGAAAGTATTAGCGACGGTGAGTGATAATCTGACGCGGCGTGTGATTGAGCTAGCATTGGAGACAGTTGGCCCAGCGCCCATGGCCTTCCAGTTTTTAGTATTTGGTTCACAGGCCCGCCGAGATCAATCGTTGGGCAGTGACCAAGATAATGGTTTGATGTTAGAGCGTGAGCCAACGACAGAAGAAAGTCAGTATTTTGCTGAATTATCCGAGTGTATTTGCCAAGGGCTCGCCCTTTGCGGTATTCGTCTTTGCCCCGGTAACATCATGGCGAGCAATCCTGAATGGCGCAAAACAGAAGCGGGGTGGCGGCAGGTGTTTTCGGCCTGGATCAAAAGCGGCGCGCCGAGCGCCTTACTTCACGCCAGCATCTTTTTTGATATCCGTTGTGTGTATGGAAGGGAAGCTCCTGTTGATGATTTAATTGCCGCGATGCAACGAGACGTGAGCAAAAACAGCGCCTTTCTGGCAACGTTGACGCGCACCGCGTTGGTGACTAAACCGCCATTGGGCTTTTTTCGTCACTTTTTATTAGAATCCTCCGGTGAGCACAAACACCAGCTTGATCTTAAGCATCAGGGATTAGCGCTCATTAACGACTTAGCCCGTTTGTACGGTTTGTCTTGTCAGACCTATCGAGTAGCGACATTGGATCGCATCGAACAGGCGATTAGAGAGAAACTCATCAGTGTGGACACTGCACGAAACCTTATCGACGCATGGGACAAATTAAACGGTTTACGATTAGAGGCGCAAAGTCGACATTGGCAAGCGACAGGAAAAGCCAGCGCCTATTTAGATCCTAAGGACTTAAGCTCCTTGGAACGCAAACACCTCAAAACGACGTTCAGTATCATTAGCGATGTGCAAGATGTGGCACAACAGCGTTTTTTAAGAGGGTACAGCTAGATGCCATTAAGCTGCCTACAAAAAATAAAAGCGTGGCATATATCACGTCAAGCGATGCAACGCGCTTGGACTGAGTGGAATTACTTGGTATTGGATGTTGAAACCTCTGGCTTGGACCCAAAACAAGACCATATCGTTAGCTTTGGTTGGGTGTGCATTCACAAGGGGGTAATTGAATTAGATACAGCACGGCATATTGTGTTGGATAGTGCGCCAATTGGCGACAATGTTGGCATTCATATGATTACGGACTCCGATGTTCAGCAACAGGGTAAAAAACAAGAAAGCGTGTTGCGTTACTTACGGCATCTACTCCGGGAACGTGTTTTAGTCATGCACCACGCGCCAATAGAACTGGGCTTTTTAAAACACGCCTGGCAAAGCGAGGCTTTACCGGCATTTTCTGCCAGCTGGCTCGATACGCTTGCGATAGAACGCACCAAAGCCAATCGATCTCAACAGCCTATTCAAGATGGTGGCTTTCGCCTTGGTGCTTGTCGAGAACGCTACGGCTTACCAGAATACCAAGGCCACGACGCCCTAACCGACGCCTTAGCCACCGCAGAATTATTACTTGCACAAATCGCCTATCAAGGCAAAGACTGCCGACTGCATGACTTAAACCAAATGGGTGGTGGGCGCGTGAGGTTCTTGTAACCCCCAGTCTTCCTTGGGCTCGGTAGCAAGAACTTTTGGGGTTTCCGACCAATGTATCAGGCTCATTTCCCCTGCAGCAGATTCTGTTAATGCTGTGCAGTGTTCGACCCAATCTCCATCGTTGCAATAGAGAACATCGTCTTTGATTCTGAACGAGGCAAAGTGAATATGGCCGCAGATGTAGCCATCGACTTTATGGTTTCTGGCAGATTTGAGGGCAGCGGTTTCAAAACGATCAATGAATTCTTTGGCTTTGCTAATATGACTTTTTAAATAACCTGCCAGTGACCAATAAGGTAAGCCGATAAGTCGTCTTACGCCGTTTATCCATTGATTCAGCGACAACATGAGACCATGCGCTTTATCGCCTATGGCGAGCATGAGAGGGCTGATTTTTACCATTTGATCGAATTCGTCACCGTGACTGACATAGAAGGTACGACCGTTAGCGGTTTTGTGGCGTGCGTTGAGTTTTATCTCGACTCCTGAAAGTGTCTGACCGGCAAATTGGCGGAAAAACGCATCATGGTTGCCCGGAATATAAATGACTCTGGTGCCGGACTTTGCCATGGCAAGAATGCGTTCGACCACCTGATGATGCGTATCGACAAAGTAGGCTTTAGAGCGCATTTCTTGTAGGTCGATAATGTCTCCAACCAAATACAAGGTATCGGTTTTGATGCTTTGCAAAAAATCCAATAAATGCGCAGCTTGGCAGGCTTTGGTTCCCAAATGCACGTCAGATATGAACACGGATCGAAATGTGGTCTGCATAAAAACGCCTCCTTTATGGTTCATTTTAAGGGTAAAGCGTTTTTGTGACAGAGTTATGAGGGCTTTGTGACAGTTAGGTCACATTATCCTATTGCGGTTATTTGTGTGAGATAAGGTTGCAGATAAATACAGTTGCCCCCTTGTTGTTTGGCCGATTTTTTGGCTTGAGCAGCCAGCTCTGCGACTTGATGATGGTTGCCGCATTGCTGTGGATTGGGGTGAACGACACCGATTGCTAAGCTCAAAATAGGGTGAAAAAGTACTTCACCATGGCGATTTTTTGTCCAAACACCGCCTTCTTGAAGTGTGTCAGTGGTATAAAATTCTCGTACTTTTTGTTCAAACGCAAGGAGAATTGACTCACATTGAAGGCGCCAATCTTCATCGCCAAAAATCACCACAAAATCGTCACCACCAATATGGCCGATGAAATTATTGTCAGGGGTAACCCACTCTTTAATCAAAGAACCAACCAGTTGAATAACCGCGTCGCCTTTTGAGTAGCCAAAGAAGTCATTAAACGGTTTGAAATCATTCAGGTCAAAATACGCCACATAGAAATTGTCATTTGCGGCTAAACGCCGACTGACTTCTCTATGAATGGGGACATTGCCGGGCAACAGTGTGAGTGGATTGGAATAGGTTGCGTTTTGTATTTTTAGTTCGGTAATCCGTTTTAGTAGATCTCTAAGATGCCCTGTACCAATAAATTTGCCTTCTTTTACGACAATAATTTCGTTGTTGAGTCGATCGGCCTCTTGATCAGTGATTAAGGTCGACACACTGGAAAGACTCACATCACTTTCTACGATCAGTGCGTCTTTGCTGAGCAAATTGGTGACGGATTTATGTTCGTACAGTGCTCGACCATAGGGTGTTGAAAACAGTTCATGCAATTGGTTGCGATGTACGACTCCAAGTGGCTCTTGCTGATCGTTTAAGATAGGGATAGCAACGAGGTCTGGTTGTTTTTTGAAACATTGTGACGCGTCTTCTAAAAGACAATCCTCATGCAGTGTTGGTGTTGGCCGACATAAAGTTTGTACGGTCTCGGTATGATCAATATGAAACTGAGAACGTCTTTGAGCCTGTTTGACCAAATAGGGGTGTGTTGAAAAAGCGGGGTTTTCCGTAGGCCGTCCCAGAAAATAACCTTGTCCCAAGGTAACGCCAATTTCAATCAGTTGATCGAGTTCTTGTTGGGTTTCTATGCCTTCAGCGATAAGGATGCAGTTTAGTCGTTGCGCGATGGTCAGGATGGACCGAACAAATTCACGTTTGATCTCGTCTTTGTCGATGCCTTTAATAAAGTGTTTATCGACTTTGACGATGTCCGGCTGTAATTCAGACCAGAGTTGCAAGCCGGAGTAGCCAACGCCTAAATCATCAATGGCGACTTGGAACCCCATTTTACGATAATGGTCAACGCTGCTGCGTGGTAAACCATTATGATCATATGGATGCTGTTCGGACAGCTCAATCACGATGTCTTTTTGATCCAATCCTAAGTCTTTTAAAATGGCCAGCGTCATACCTGACTGATGATTAGGTGAGGCTAAGAGAGAGGCACTGACATTTAAAAAGAGACGGCCTTTTAGTGCTAACTTGGCAAATTTTGAGAGCGCTTTTTCTCGACAAAGTAGCTCTAATTTATGGAGCTTTCCTTGCTGCTGAGCCACTGTGAATAATGGATCAGGAGAGAACAGTGTGGAATTCATTGGTCCACGAGACAGGGCTTCGTGCCCGTATATTTCACCATTTGCTAAATCGTAAATAGGCTGGAAATAGGGTGTGATTAATCCATTTGAAAGGATTTTCTCAAGTAGAGCATGGTCGTCAATTTGGCTCATTTCGTCTCAAAACTGTCTTGGTTAAAGAAGTATCTAAGAACGAATTTTATGTCATATTTATGACGTTTTGATGACTAAAAAAGCTGGGGATGGGGGAGTTTGAAGAAGGCGTTTTGCAGTGATAACCCTGTTACCGGATCGATTTGTTATTCTTGCCGTTCGATCATCGGAAACATGGGGTACGGTCTGCCATTCCGTTATTTGTTTCGACAGCGGCTGTTGATTTTGTCTTTTTCAGACAAGCCACAACGGCAGCGAAAAGGGCAAATAACGTAGATGTAGAGACTTAGTGCTGTGGTTGCGCTGATGTTTTTACGGTGCGATTTGCAGTTAGTTTTACAAACAAAGCTTTTACGCTTGCGCTGGCTTTTTTGATTGCTGCAGCATAATAAGCACGGCGTAATTCGTAAGCTTTTTCTACATAGTAATCTGTATCAAGGTTACCGAATGTGTCGTATTTCATATCGTTTTTCATGGTTATGCTCCTAAAAAGTTCAGTCATATTTGACAGTTGTTATTTTAGGTTTTGACCAATCATTCAGCAAACGATCAATTTTCAGCTAATAGGTTAGAAAAATTCATCATATCGTTGGTTGGTTACTTAATGCTCTGAATTTTCCAGGAGGAAGGCCGGTCGAGCGTTTAAAAAAACGTGAGAAGTAACCTGGATCCTTGAAGCCTAAATCGTAGCTTATTTCTTCCACTGAACGCACGGTATAAATAAGGCTACGCTTAGCTTCCAGCAAAATACGATCATGAATCAGGTCGAGCACACTTTGATTGAAATTCGTCTTGCTGAGTCTGTTTAAGCGGCTGGTGGAAGTGCCTAAAGCATGTGCATACTGATCACTGGTCCAATGTTCGCGATAGTGCTTTTCGATCAGCTCTTTTAGCAACTGTGCATGACTGCCTTCGGTTTTGTTTGTGCTTCCAGTCGTACCGTTTGCATATTGACGGTAGAGCAACAGTAAAATGGCCTTAATCAGATATTCACTCATCAACGCGCGTCCTTCACGAATGAATGCCGACTCATTCTCGAGTTGCTGAATCAGTGGCCAAAGCTCAGAAAATACATTGCGATGATCATTAAAATCAATGTAGCACGCTTGGCTGAGCAAGGGTTGGATGAATTTAGCCGCTTTTTCTTGATAAGCATCTTCAAGTAAGGGTTCTGCGATGCTAATGACTCGGCCATCGGTATCGGGTGCGAAGCGAAAACCATGAACGACTCCAGCCGGTACAATAATGGCCCAAGCGCCTTGCAGTTTGTATTGCTGCTCGTCTAGCTGAACCTTGGCTTCCCCGGATTTTAAAATAAGAATTTGAAACAGTTGTGCATGCCGATGAGGGTTTATTTTCCAGCCAAGGTTGCCGCTGCGCGATTCAATGTCCTCAATATGGAAAAATTCTGGGTCATTAATCCAACTGGACTCACCATAAAGTCCAAAGTGTGGAATATTGGATACTCGTGACATGAGGAAATAATCTCTTGTTAATACGGTAAAAAAAGACAAAATAATCGGATATATAGCGACTTTTATAAGCCAAAAACGCGAAGAAGTCATTTTTTATTGGGATGTACGTTTTGTCTCTTAAAATTAAAAATGATCAAAAAGTACAATTTTTTGATCATAAATCACCTAACGAAATCGCGCTGAATCTTTCATTATTGATAGCACTAGACGAGGAAACTTACCCCTTGTCGAAAAATAACAATAAATTGGAGAGCATTATGAAAACACAAGTGGCGATTATTGGTGCAGGCCCATCTGGCTTGTTGCTAGGTCAATTGTTAGCAAAACAAGGCATTGATAACGTTATTATTGAGCGCGCTTCAGGCGAGTACATTCTGGGACGTATCCGTGCAGGTGTGCTTGAACAAGGTATGACGGATTTGTTGCGTGAAGCCGGTGTTGGTGAGCGCATGGATCGAGAAGGCCAAATCCATACCGGTGTTGAGTTAGCCTTCAACAATAAGCGCGTGCAGATCGAGTTAGAAAAACTCACGGGCGGCAGTACGGTGATGGTGTACGGTCAAACAGAGGTGACTCGCGATTTGATGGAGGCTCGTCAGAAAGCGGGTTTAACCACGTATTATGAATCCAGCAATGTGGTTTTGCACGACGTAAAAACGGATACCCCTTATGTGACGTTTGAGCAGAATGGTGAACAACATAGGCTCGACTGTGATTACATAGCGGGGTGTGATGGTTTTCACGGCGTTTCACGTCAGACTATTCCAGAATCGTCTCGTAAAGAGTTTGAACGTGTCTATCCATTTGGTTGGTTAGGTGTGCTGTCTGATACGCCTCCGGTTAATCATGAACTCATTTATTGCAAAACAGACCGTGGTTTTGCCATGACCAGCATGCGCTCGGCAACGCGTTCTCGTTATTACCTTCAGGTTCCGCTTACAGACAAAGTGGAAGATTGGAGCGATGATGATTTCTGGACAGAGTTAAAACGTCGTCTCCCTGATGACGTGGCTGCAAAGCTAATCACAGGTCCTAGTATCGAGAAAAGTATTGCCCCATTGCGTTCTTTTGTTTGCGAACCAATGCAATACGGAAATTTGTTTTTGGTCGGTGACGCGGCGCACATCGTGCCACCAACCGGCGCTAAAGGGCTGAACTTAGCGGCATCCGACGTAGCGACATTGAATAAAGTGATGAAGCGAGTGTACAAAGACGGTGACAAAGATTGTATCTCTCAATACTCAGACATATGTTTGCGTCGTGTTTGGCACGGAGAACGTTTCTCTTGGTGGATGACAAGCATGTTGCATGATTTTGGTCAGGGTGATGTGCATGACACGGATGCGGCTACCTATGAGAAGTTTATGAGTTCTGAGTTGAACTTTTACACGGACACAGAAGCGGGCCGTCGTATTATTGCGATGCAATACGTCGGTTTGCCTTATGAAGATCTGGCTTGATGCATAAAGTAGGCGAGTAACAAACGGTAGCGGCCTTGTAAGATCGATCATGGCCGCTACTGTTCGTCTTTTTAAAGACTCTGGCTTGGCGTACTTAGCCGCAGCATTTTTTGTATTTCTTGTTACTCCCACATGAACACGGGTCATTACGTTGTGGGGTTTTCTCAGCCATCTGAGGTGTTGGTTTGTTAAGCACGACGTCTAAAGCTGAAATGTCTTCTGCCGCTTCACTGTTAATGTGAATCTCAGCAAATAAATGATGGGCGACTAATATGGCGTGAATTTCACGCTCGCGCTCAGCACTTTGCACTTGTAAAACCAGCGGGTTTTCTTCACTACCGGATTTCACTTTAGGCTTGGGTTGATAATTGCCTAAATTATGCTTTTCCATAATGTCGGGTTTACCGCGATAAAAGAATTTTGACACTGGTGTTCCTAATGATGTGTAAAGTCACTCAGAGTAAGCAACTAAAGTCCGCGCAGTCTAACAGAATTTAGCGTGCTTAGCGCGTGTCTTTCATGTGCTGATAAGGTCAATTCAAACGCGTTAACCAAGTAAACATGGCTTCTATCGCTTGATTTGACCAAGCTGAGGTGGCTTGTTCTTGGGCTTTGTCTAGGGTTTTAGCAATACCTCTAGCACTGACTGTCCAGGAAGCAAGTCGTGCGCCGGCGGGATCAATCAGTTCTAATGTGCCATCCTCAAAGACATAAAAGCGCCCATTTTGTTCTTCATGATGTTGTGCTGTTCGGCTATTCAGTGTGAATAAGGAGCCACTTTTAGGTGTGAGCCCAAATTGGGAAAGTGCGCTGGCAAGAGAGTCCGCTTGCTTTGTGGCTGAAACATCAAAGCCATACTGCGTGAGCGCCTGGTTGAGTCGTTGTTCTATGTCTTGTATTTCTGTATCGGCTTTGCCTGCAAAGCGACGTTCCGTTGAATAAAGGCCGAGCTCGCTTTCATAGGACTTTCGTTGAGCAAAATAAGGAATAAGCTGCATGTAAGTTTGCCAGTCTTGAGGTGCAGGATTGTGGTCTTCTGTTTGTGTTAATGACGTCGCCAGTTTACGAATCATGTCGTCTGTATCGTTTAGGGCGATTTTTAACTTGGCAACAATGCGGCTACGATCAATCGACTGCAATGCGTATACATAATTTTTGTCGGCAAAGCGTTGTTCGTTGACGGTCTGTTCCAGTTCAATGGGGGCGGTTGTTATCTGTGTATAGGCGGTTTGCGTTTTTAAAACCTGCTCAGCACCTTGTCCTGATCTGACTTGTGTGTCTTGCGTATTCACTTGACTGACTTGGGTACGAAGTTGCTGAGCAATCTGCAGATTGCCGTTTTGCTCAGCTTGAGTGAAGGCTAAGGCAATATTTTCAATACGTGCTGCGCTGCCTACGCCATACAAATGTGTGTTGCTTTGAGGAGGCGACATAACCCAGTCAGGTAGGCGTTCCTCGCTCTGCGACACGTTTGTATTGACGCTTGAACAGCCCGTTAAGCTGAGCAATAGCGCAGCGAAGATAAGGCTGTGTCGTCTGGCAGGAAGCGCAAAACATTGCATGATTAGAAAAAGCCTTTATCTGCCAATTTTTTGATCTTCTTCTGACCGTTCCATACTTCACGGTTGGTGGTCATATCAATCAATTTCAAATCGACTTGATAGAAGCTGACACGCTGATCGCCATTGGAATCAACAATGGAGTTGATGGTACCCGATAAGGCAAAACCAGCGCCTTGCTCAAGTCCAAATTTCGCGACAGTATCCGGTGCAGCATTAAGCTCTTGCTCTTCTCGCTCAGCACGAACGTCGTCACGCTCTGCGCCAGACACGACAAAATCAACTTTGCCAGCACGCAATAGACTGCGTTTGATGTCGTTAATAAAGGTCTCGACAGGAATATGCTCAGAGGTTTTATTACGAATACTCTGCACTATTACCGTCGGATTGCCTTTGTTGCTAAAATTGTAATCACGAAACCACGGGAAAGTGAGCATGTCCCCCATCATTTCTTCTGCTACAAGGCGGGAATCCGTGTCATTCCAGCGATCAGAGAGCATAACGTCTTCGTTGGTATCCAAGCGCTTCACACTGCCAGAGCAGGCGCTTAACAACATTGCCATAAAGAGCGTAAATAGACCCTTCACTGACAGGATTGTCCATTTGGAATGTTTTGGTGTCGCGATGAACATGAGTATTTTCCTTACGTGTGTTTTAGCGGATGGTTATGGCGTCTAACCAATAACCTTTGAGTGTAACGAATTTAGTTAGGATTGCGTAGATTCCAAACTTTAATTTTGTTTGCTTCCAGATGTATTTTACCAAGAGAAAATGTCTTCTGATTGATTTGATAATCTGGCGTGTATTCGCCCGGAGGCAATGGTGCTCGTGTTAATCTAACTTGGGCTGGTAACGTCAGCCAATTTCGGGTGTCTGCAGCAGAAGAAGCAAAGACAGCCACTTGACCAATCAGATTTAAAATTAATGCCGCGTTTTGGTCCTGTACATTGGAGGATACTTGATACGCTAACCAGCTGCGTAATAGTTCTCTTACTAAGCCTTCATAAATGTCTCGTTGTGCTTGTGCTAGTTGCTCTTGAAAGGCGATATCCGCGAGAGAGGTCATGCGAATACTGTTACTAAAAGGCGCTAAATTTGGCGTGTTCACTTGCAACGTTGGCTGGTGATGGTCCAATGTGAAACGGGTGTAATATGGCACCGTCACTCGTATAGTTTGCTCGGTCAGCAATTTATCGACATTGGTGGCGCTGAGTTGTTGCCAAACAGGACGGCCAAGAATAACTCGCTTGGTAAAAATGCCAGAAAAGGTTCCCCACGCGCCGCCGGCTTTGTAGTTCGCAATCAGATTCAGTGGATTGATATCCGCATAGACCATGGTAAACCAACGGAATGAATCATTCGCTTGAGTGGTTCCACCAGCGTGCAGCGGTTCTAAAACCAAAGAGTAAGCGCGTGGATCGGCATACAATAATAAAGTCATTTCGCTTTTGTCTGGGACAAACCCTTGATGTTCTAAAATGACCAGTTCAGACTCACCGTCATGGTATTGTTTGAGCGTATCTTGCATGGATGGAGAAAGCTTGGTGTTAATGAGTTGTTGAATCTCATCTTGGTTGTAACCGCTTTTTTGCATCATGCGAATCGTGTCGAGCCAAGCGCGTTCCGCTGTTATAGCAGGTAAATCGTATTGTGTTGCGTAGCCATCTTGATAGAGATTGGCCGCTTTTTGATAACTAATTCGAGCGTCATCGAATTCACCGCTTATTTCATACTGTAAACCTTCCATATAGCGGGCCCAGGCGTCATCACGGTAGATAAATTGATCGGTATCGCGTCCGCCTGTGTAAAAGTTTCCTAACCAGCTAAGTGCTTTCATGTAAAAGGCTTGGTTTTCTTTTGCTTTGAGATCTTGATAGCTTGGATTTTGTGCTCGAATTTCATTTAGTTTTATGTCGATACGACGTACTTCAACCAAGGCTGCATCGTGGAGCTGACGTTTTTGGCGTATGTCTTCTTCTTGTTCTGCTAGCGCAAGGTAGTTGAGTGATTTAAGGTAGCTGATGTACACGCCTTCTATGCCACTACCACGATAATCACTTTGTCTAGGATTGGTGAGTAGCGCCCAAGAGCGGTTAGAAAATTTTTCTGGAAAAAAGGTGTCACTTAACTTTTCAGCCTGTTCTAACAGCGTGTTACTGCGCTCAAAATCGCCTTGATTTTGGGCAAGAGCGCCAGCTTCCATATAGTACAGTAGCTTGTCTTGAGGGTTGTTGAGTACGCCTTCCAGTTTATTCTCTGCGGCTTTCCATTCGCCTTCTTTGGCTAAGCTTAGACCCGCATCGATATCTTGTTTGTAAGTGGCACAGCCGGCTAAAAAGCAAACGCTTGCCCAAAGGAATAGCCACTTCACGCTACATTCCTTTTTCTAAGAACTGATTGGCAAAAAGAAGGGCGAGCAAGGCAAAACACCCTAAATACAGTATAAGCCAGCGGGCTCTTAGGCAATTCGGACATGGTTTTTTTTTCTTTTTCATCACAGCTTCCGTTGTGTTGGATGATCTCAAGATGCTTATTATGCAACAAAAAAAAGAGGCTGTAGCCTCTTTTTCTTAACGTCTATTTGCTTTCGCCATTCGATCGTATTATTGCTTGGTTTCCGCTTGTTGCTTTTGTAGGCTTTCAATATAGAGCGCATCAAAATTGATAGGCGCAAGCATAATCGCAGGGAAACTGCCTTTTACCACAACAGCATCAATATTTTCACGAGCATAAGGGAACAGTGTCGCAGGACAGAATGCTCCCAATGCGTGATGAAGTTGTTGGTCGTTAAGGCCAGCAATAACGAATAGACCGCCTTGTTGGACTTGTACTAAATAGCCAGTATTGCCATTATTTTTTACCGTTACGGTAATTTCCAGAACGATTTCGTAGACGCTTTCACCTACTTGGCGGCTTTTTGTATTTAATTCTAAGCCAACTTCTGGTTTCCATTCTTCTTGGAAAATCATAGGTGAACGAGGAGATTCAAAAGAAATGTCTTTTAAAAACACGCGCTGCATGGAAAGTTGTGGTGTTTGCGCTTCTTGTGCTTCTGGTGTTTCAGCTGTATCGGACATCTTGGTTCCTTTTTGTTAATGGTTTCATTTTATTATTGGGTGAATCAGAACGTTTTCTATGGTCACTATTGTGCGAGTAACGCATCCAGTTTTTGTTCACGTTCAAGGGCATAAAGATCATCACAGCCGCCGACGTGTTGTTCACCGATCCAAATTTGGGGAACAGTATGGCGACCGCTTTTTTCCATCATTTCTTGTCGTAATTCACGTTCCCCGTCTACACGGATCTCATTAAAGGCAACATTTTTGGCCGTTAATAATTGTTTTGCTCTGACGCAAAACGGACAGTAATCGCTCGAGTAGATAGTGACAGTGGCCATAATATTCTCTCTTATCCTTTCACTAGTGGTAGGTTAGATGATTGCCATTCTACAATACCACCTTGAAGTTTGTATATTTTACTAAAACCTGCTTTTTTGAGGTCTTTTGCACTGGCACCAGAGGTGATACCCGATTTACAGACGATAATGATTGGCGTCTCTTTATGTTTCTCAAGACGCTTTAGATTGTCTTGCATCTTAGTCGCAGGGATATTCATCGCACCAGTAATGTGGCCGGTGTTGAACTCTTTTTCTGGACGAATATCAATAACAACGGCATCTTCGTTATTCATAAGATTGGTTGCTGCTGAAGGGGTAAGACCCTGAGCACCGCCTTTGCTTTCAACAAACAGTAGCGTGGCAAGAATCGCTAAAAAGACAGCGACCATTTCCCAGTGGTTGATAGAAAATTCAATAAGTTGGTTCATCATAATCGTAAGGCCCATATTTAAACTGCGAGCATTATACACGGACGGTTGAATCGGTACATACTCTCAGAAACCTTTGTGTGATTAGTATGCTTGCATTGACCGACTTAATTCAAGATTCGCGAATGGGTTCTATCATAGGTATGTGACAAAGAGATAATGGCACTAGGCTAAAACAAAAAAACGAGCCATGTAGCGGCTCGTTATTGTCTTTTTGTTGTTAGGCGTACTTACTTTGCGCTGGTGGAGTCAAAGATTTTATCGGCGTTGCCTTCAATAAAGCTGTCGAACAATTTGCCATTCGGCATGACATGACGACGAGCGAATTCATAAAAGCAGCTCGGAATGGTTTTTTGTTTGCCATCGGCAAAGGTGAACTCTATCTTGTCGGCCATGGTAGATGACTGCTCTAGGAAGAGTTCAGATGAGCCTTTGACCAAACCACCGACTTGATTTAATGCGTAGCCTGCGTTTTGCACGAGAGTATTGACGTCGTCAATGGTTGGGAATGCCTTCAGGTGATTAATGCTGACCGTGAAATGGTTGGCTTGTAACCCCATAGTAGACAACCAAGCTGCGTATTCACTGTGTTCAGCTAGTGTGAGGTATTCGGCCTCCGTTGGTGTCTGCCACAATTTACCTGCCCAAAAAATAGCGGGTGTCTGTACCGCATCGGCTGGGATTTGTGCGATGAACTTACCGATAATCTCTTGGCAGTTTTCCGGTAGCTCTTCTACTAACAGCTCAGATAAAAAAATCTTTGGCGAATCCACATCCGTTTGGTGTTTGTAACAACGGGCTTTTAGATGTTTGTTTTCAAAACGAAATGCCCCATAGGCCTTGTAGCCAATGGCTTCTAGTTGGGGTTCCAATTTTTCCAATGAGATCGGTGAGTTATTAAACGTGCGAAAGGCCACGTGATCGTTCAGTACGTTTTCGCCATGACTCTTAAACAGTGTTTGGATGCGTTGAGCTTGTGGAGTAACGTTTGTGTAATGATCCCATAAGGATGCAAAAAAATCATTCGGTGTCATTAAAATGCCCTGCCATCAGTGTTAGATCGTTTTCTCTACTGTAGTGCAGGAGTCAGTCGAAAGGCAAAGGGTAAAAACGCACCTTGTTATGCATAAAAGTTATGCGAGGCGCAATTCTGTTGGATTTTTGTGGAGAAATAATTGCTGCTTGGCCGTCAGAATCGTATTGATTAGATGCGCCGGAAAACTGCGTTCTTTTTTATGTGCCAGACCCACTACACGCTTTAGTTTGACATCGTTTAATGGTCGTAAGCACAAATCGTTGCGGCCTCGGGAAGAATGCTCGGGAATGAGTGAAATGCCTAACCCTGCCGCGACTAAGTCCAATGCGTATTCTTCCGTTTTGACCTGAGCACGAACATCTGTGGTGAGTTCTTGTTTTTGCATCAAGTAGTTCCAAGATTCCAAAATGTCGCACGGCGTACGGGAAATAAAAGGTTGTTTGTCTATTTGTTTAATGGATAACGAAGGAAAGTCGGCAAGCCAGTGATCCAATGGCATGGCGATGACATAATCGTCTTCCCAGAGCGGATAAAACACATCTTCTTCAGTGGTATAGCGCTGACAGGTAAAGCGTAGATCGGCGCTTTCTGATTCATCCACAAGCTTTAAGGTCAATCCTTGTACTTCGTCCAACATGGTTTTGATCACTTGACTGATCAACGCACCTGATAAAAAAGGCGTCAAGGAGATAGACAGCGCCAGCGGTGTGGGTGTCTCGGTAAATAGGCTGCGCATGGCGCTGAGGTCGCTGACCATTTTGCAGGCGTGGGGATAAAGTTGCGAGCCGCTGTCGGTTGGAGACACGCCTTTGGAATGGCGAACAAAGAGTTTTGTGCCTAGGTCATCTTCTAATTGTGCAACTGTTGTTGATATAGAAGGCTGTGCCACAAAGCAACGTTTGGCGGCAGCGCTTAGGCTTCGCTCTTCGTAAACGGCAATAAAGTAGCGTAATGATCGAATATCCATCGGTAGGCTCTTTTAAAAGGCGGCTCTATTTAGGGTGGTTTCTGTGTTCCTTTCTAATATACCTATAGAAGTATTATCTGGCCATAGGAAAAAACTAGACCACTAGCAGGAAAACGGTATTTCTCATTCTAGGCTAGGCTGGTTAAGGTGAAGGAAGTTTCGTTCTATTTATACATAAATCTTAGAGGTTCCTATGTCACTTACTTGTTTAGAAACATTGGGCGTAAACACCCTAAAACAAGGCGATACTTTTTACAGTGTATTAACGGGTAATTCGGTTGCTTTGGGTGAAGGCAGTACTTTTTCCGTTCACAGCCCCATTGATGGCAAAGCATTGTCTACTTTTAATAATGCGACTCCAGCTCAGCTAGACAAGGTAAACGCCGAGCTAAAAGACGCCTTTAAAGTATTGCGCACCATTCCAGCGCCACGTCGTGGTGAATTGGTTCGTCGTATTGGCGAAGAAGCACGCAAATACAAAAACGAATTGGCACAAGTGATCTCCTTGGAAGCTGGCAAAATTGTTCCTGAAGCCCTTGGTGAGGTGCAAGAGTGGATCGATGTGTGTGATTTCGCGGTTGGTCAATCACGTATGCTGCATGGTTTGTCTATCGTGTCTGAGCGTCCAGGCCATCGTATGATGGAGCAATGGCATCCACTTGGTCCAGTTGCGGTGATTACCGCGTTTAACTTCCCGATGGCCGTTTGGGCATGGAATGCCATGCTGGGTCTGGTCTGTGGTGATCCGATCCTACTAAAGCCTTCTGAAAAAGCGCCGTTGTGTGCTTTGGCTATGTACCAAATTGCGCAAAATGTGATTGCTGATATGCCCGATATCCCAAAAGCATCCGTATCTGTCATGATTGGTGATCGCGAATTAGGGGAAGCCATTTCAGCAAGTGAGACGTTTCCATTGGTTTCTGCGACAGGTTCTACGGCCATGGGCCGTGCTGTGGCAAAAACCGTGGCAGGTCGTTTAGGCCGTTCTTTGTTAGAGCTTGGTGGTAACAATGCCATGATCGTTTCCGATACAGCGGATTTGGATCTTGCGCTTCGTGCCATTGTTTTCTCTGCGGCCGGTACAGCGGGTCAGCGTTGTACTACGTTGCGTCGTTTGATTACTCATGAATCTATTGTGGAGGGTTTGGTTGAGCGTTTGGCGAAATCTTACGGATCGCTTCGCGTCGGTAGCCCAATCGTTGAAGGCAATTTGGTTGGGCCACTCATCGACGAAGGCAGCTTTAATCGTATGCAAGCGGCCCTAGAAACCGCGAAACAACAAGGCGGCGACATTGTCTGCGGTGGCGAACGTGTGACTGAAGGCGTTCCGGCGGGTGGTTTCTACGTGCGTCCAGCGATTGTGCGTATTGCTCACGATGCGCCCATCGTTCATGAAGAAACCTTTGCGCCTATCCTCTATGTGTTGACTTACCAAACCTTTGAAGAAGCGATTGAAATTCAAAACGAAGTACCGCAAGGTTTGTCTTCTGCGGTTTTCACAGAAAGCATGCGTGAAGCTGAGTTGTTTATGTCTCCAGCGGGGTCTGACTGTGGTATCGCCAACGTCAACATTGGTACCTCTGGTGCCGAGATTGGTGGTGCGTTTGGCGGTGAGAAAGAAACGGGTGGTGGTCGTGAGTCAGGTTCGGACGCGTGGAGAAACTACATGCGCCGTACAACGAATACCGTCAACTACGGCGGTGATTTGCCGTTAGCTCAGGGAATCATTTTTGAGTAATACACCGTATTAAGTAACTTAATAGGCGAGAATTTTCTCGCCTATTTGCGTTCTGGCCAATGTCCTGATGAGGTCATTTTATGTCTGATAAAATCTGCAATTCTTTATGGCGCGCTAGCTCTCCCGCGGCGCCTGTGTTGGCGCCTCTTGAAGGGCGCGTTGATGTCGAAGTGGTGATTGTTGGCGCGGGTTTTACGGGACTTTCAGCGGCATTACATTTAGCTAAATTCGGCATTTCTGTTGCTGTGATTGAAGCTCAAGAAGTGGGCTTTGGAGGATCCGGACGTAATGTTGGCTTGGCGAACGCTGGTGTTTGGTTAGAACCCGACCAGTTGGATAATGCCATTGGAACAGAAGCGGGAAGCATTATGTACAAGGCTCTCGCAGCGGCCCCCGAGTTTGTCTATGGCCTCATAAAAGAATATGACATTCAATGTGAGCCCGTTCGCAATGGCACCCTACATGCAGGCGTGGGGAAATCAGGTTTGGCACAATTACAGCGTCGTTGTGAACAAATGCAGAAGCGTGGTGCGCCAGTTCAGTTGTTGGACGCCGCCGAAGCGCAAGTTCGTATCGGTTCGAGTAAATTTAATTCCGCCTTGTTTGATCCACGCGCCGGCACGATTCAACCTTTGGCCTATGCTCGTGGGTTGGCTCACGCCGCGTTAAAAGAGGGAGCTAAGCTATTTGACCAATCTCCTGTGAGTAAAATCGAACCTGCAGACAACGGTTGGGTTTTGCACACGGAAAAGGGGCAAGTACACGCTGAAAAAGTGATTCTTGCGACGAACGCTTACAGTGAATTTGGGGTCAAGGAACAAGCTCGTAAGTTTGTGCCGATTTTTTATTCTCAATTGGCAACCAAGCCTTTAAGTGAAGCGCAGTTGGCCAGTATTCTTCCAAATAAAGAAGGCGTCTGGGATACCTGTACCGTGATGAGCTCTTTCCGTTTAGACCAACAAGGTCGCTTAGTCTTTGGTGGCATGGGTGGCGAGGGCAGCGTGTTGTCTAACTGGGCTACGCAACGGGTTACCGAACTCTTTCCCATTTTAAGTAAAGTGCAATGGGATTACTGTTGGACGGGAAAAATTGCCTACAGTGAAGATCATTTACCTCATTGCCAACAATTAGAAAAGGGCTTGTTTAGTGTGGCCGGTTACAGCGGTCGGGGAATTGGGCCTGGCACAGTGGTTGGTGCGGAGTTGGCTGAGTGGCTTTCGGGTCGAAGAGAAAGTTTGTCGATACCGACCACAGTACTGAGAGACATTTCGTTTCGTGAGTTGAAACGTTTGTTTTACGAAGTGGGAGCGCATACGTATCATATTGGGCAGCAGTCACATGCCTTAAGTTAAGGGTTTTGGTTGGTTTGGTACTCGCATACGTTTACGGTGAATAATCCGCATATTAGAACGCATCTTTATGGTGCGTTTTTTATTTTACTGGTTGGGTATAAAAGTGATATAGGATACAGTTATTGTCTTCCTGTTTTTATTTTCTTTTTTGTCTTTTTATTTATGTGAATGAGTAACGCCAACATGCGCCGTTATATCCCATCGTCTACTGCACTAAAATGTTTTGAGGCTTCGGTCAGGCATTTGAGTTTCACCAAAGCCGCGGAAGAGTTGCATCTCACTCAAAGTGCTGTTAGCCGTCAAATTCGTAACCTTGAAGAGTTCTTGTCACGAGATTTGTTTATTCGTCTTAATAAACGCTTGGTGTTAACCGGAACAGGAGCGGCTTACTACAAAGAAGTGGTGCCTTTGCTCGATGGTATGGAAAACGCGTGTCTGCGAATGTTGCATCGAGAGGATGAAAAAACCACCTTGACCATATCCGCGTTGCCCACTTTGGCCTCGTATTGGTTGATGCCATTGCTGGCAGAGTTTCAAATCGCCCATCCGCAGTTTCAAATTAAGGTTCGTTCCTTAGACGATGCCGCTAAGATCGACCCAGAAAGTATTGATATTATTTTGCATTATGGTGGTGATCATTGGCCTCGTGCGATTTCTCATCAATTGATGAAGGAAAAAGTGGTCGCGGTGGCCTCACCTGCGTTATTGAAACGAATTGCTAATAAATCCATTGAGGCATGGCGAGTCGAAGATGTCACTTTATTCCCTTTTCTGCATTTATCATCCCGAATCAATGCATGGCCTGACTGGATGGTAGCGCAAGGCTTAGAAAGTGGTTCCTTTGCAGGGGCTTCATTTGCGCATTTTCATATGTTGCTTGAAGCCGCGAAAAACAGCATGGGCATTGCGATTATGCCCACAATATTGGCGGAACGTAGTCTACAGAATGGCGAACTGGTAGCGCCTTTTGGTAGCGCTGTCTCGACTCCCCATGAGTATCTTTTGTCGTACCCAGTTGATAAAGCAGATCTTGAGCAAGTAGTGATTTTTCGTGACTGGTTACTGACAAAACGAAATGAGGCTTAGTGTGTGATTAGTGAAATTAATAGTCTGAATAGCCACGCTACTCTGTAACTAAATTACAAGCCTGTGATAGTATCGAATCATAATCATGATCAATTTATGGGATAGATTAACATGAACAAGAAAACCACAGCCCTCTTCATCCTTGATGGGTGGGGATACAGCGAAACCTCTACTTCTAATGCTATTGCGGCAGCAAATACTCCTAATTGGGATGCTCTGTGGAACAGCCATCCGCATACGCTTATTAAAACGTCTGGTTTGGCGGTGGGTTTACCCGAAGGCCAAATGGGGAACTCCGAAGTAGGCCACATGAATTTAGGCGCCGGACGCGTTGTTTATCAAAACTTTACTCGTATTGGCAAAGCCATTGAAGATGGGGCGTTTTTTGAAAACGAGGCGCTTGTCAACGCCGTAGACAAAGCGGTTAATGCTGGCAAAGCGGTACATATTTTAGGTTTATTGTCTGATGGTGGTGTTCACAGTCATCATGAACAAATCATGGCGATGTGTGAATTGGCTGCAAAACGTGGCGCCAAAGCAATATATGTACATGGTTTTACCGATGGTCGTGACACGCCGCCGCGCTCTGCCAAAACACCGACAGCCGAGTTAGAGGCCAAATTAGCGGAATTGGGCGTGGGGAAAATTGCGACTCTAACTGGCCGCTACTACGCAATGGATCGTGATAATCGCTGGGATCGAGTGCAAACCGCATACGATGCTATTGTGCTAGGCAAGGGGGAGTTTCAAGCGGACACGGCGGAAGGTGCGATTCAAGCGGCTTACGATCGTGACGAAAATGATGAATTTGTTAAAGCGACTATCGTTGGTACGTCTGCGCCAGTACAAGATGGTGATGCGATAATTTTTGCTAACTTCCGTCCTGATCGTGCACGTCAATTGACGCGTGCTTTTACGGAGGTCGATTTTGACGGTTTCACGCGTGCTGTTTATCCAAAACTGGCGGCGTTTGTTACCTTTACTGAGTTTTCATCGGATATCAAAGCCGATGTAGCGTTTCCTCCGGTTGCATTGACAAATACCTTAGGTGAAGTGCTAGCCAAGCATGGCAAAAAACAATTACGTATTGCGGAAACGGAAAAATACGCACACGTGACGTTCTTCTTTAATGGTGGGGAAGAGGCCTTGTTTGATGGCGAAGAGCGTGAGTTGATTCCTTCGCCTAATGTGGCGACTTACGATCTGAAGCCTGAAATGAGCGCACCAGAAGTGACGGATAAGCTTGTTGAAGTCATCAAAGCAGGCAAATATGACACGATTATCTGTAATTTTGCTAACGGTGACATGGTAGGACACAGTGGTATTTTTGATGCCGCCGTTAAAGCGGTTGAGGCGGTGGATGCTTGTCTAGGTCGAATCATCGAAGCATTGAAAGTGAATGGCGGTCAATGTTTGATTACCGCTGACCATGGTAACGTAGAACAAATGCTAAGTGATGATGGATCGCAACCATTGACGTCTCATACGATTGGCCCTGTTCCTCTTGTGTTGTTTTCTCCGACCCAAGGTCTGGGAATCAAAGAAGGGGCTTTGTGTGATCTTGCTCCAACATTGCTCGATATGATGGGAATGGATAAACCAGCAGAAATGACAGGTGTGAGCTTGCTCACACGGGCATGAGGCGGTAATGGTCTTACTATTTCGTAGTTTTCTTTTGTGTTTGTGTTTGCTGCCTGGCTTAAGTTGGGCAGCAGGGGAGCCGCAAACGCCTGAAGAGGCCAAGCAACAAATTCAAGCGTTGCAAAAGGATTTGCAAAAGCTGAATAGCTGGCTGAAGGATCTAAAATCTGAGCGATCGGGCGTGGAAAAGCAGCTTGAAAGTAAAGAAAAAGAAATTCAGGCATTGCTTAAAAAAATCCAGAACATCCAAGAAAGCTTAAAAAAAGGCGATGAGCAGCTGGGCGAGTTAAGAGTCCAGCAGCGCTCCCTACAGCTTAGTATTCAACAACAAAATGAACAAATAGCCGCCCAATTAAGGGCGGTTTATCGTTCCGGCAATGAAGAAAGCATTAAGCTGTTATTGAATGGTAATACCTCTGAAGAAGCGCAGCGTTTGGTGCAGTACAATCGCTATTTTTCCACCGCGAGGCAGTCTTTGATCAATGGTTTTGCGAATGAGGTGAACGACCTCAACTTAGTTGAGAAAAGCATTCGTAGCCATCGAGCTCAGCAAGCCAAAGAAGAGAGTCAGCTTAAAGAAGAGCGCAATCGACTGCTCAGTCAGCAAACCGAACGTCAAAATTTGCTGGTGAAATTGGATCAAGATTTGGCGCAAGGAGATAAACGTTCCAAGCAGTTATTACAAGATCAGCAAAATTTACAGGACATGTTGCAACGTCTAGAAGAAGCTTTGGCCGACGTAAAAATTCCGGATCAAGATGTGCCTTTTTCTTCTCAACGTGGCAAGCTTGTAAAACCATTGAAGACGCTGGCTACATTACCTACAACAGGCAGTATAAATTTAGGTGGCGTCACGCTTCGAGCCAAAGAAGGTGAGCCTGTCCATGCGATATTTTCGGGACGAGTCGTATTTTCTGACTGGATGCGTGGTTTTGGTTTTTTACTCATTTTAGATCACGGTGATGGTTATATGTCACTGTACGGTTACAACCAAAGTTTATTAAAAGAAGTAGGAGAATGGGTTGGGGCCAATGATACCGTCGCGATGGCCGGTAGCACGGGCGGTCGTCCTGATGCTGCTTTGTTTTTTGCAATTCGCCATAATGGAACGCCGTTAAAACCACTTTCTTGGATAGATGCTGGATAACCTGCATAACAGGCCCAGTTCCGCCGTTAGTAAAGAAGTCATAGGAAGAAACATGATCAATATTTTGCGTCAACGAATACCCTTTTTATTTATGGTGTTATTGGTTCAGCCGGCTTTTTCTGCGGATACTAAACAAGCATCTAAACTGCCTACCACCGAGATTCAATCTTTCGTTGAAACGTTCGAAACCATTCGAGAAGGGTATGTCGAGACGCTTTCTGATGAGGACATTCTTCACAAAGCATTAAAAGGTATGGTCTCAGGGCTTGATCCGCATTCTGAGTATTTTACTAAAACAGAGTTAGCCGATTTTAATGAGCTAACGTCAGGTAACTATGCCGGTATTGGTGTTGAAGTCGAAATGAAAGACAAACGTTTGACCATAGTGACGCCAATTGATGGTTCAGCGGCTGCCGAAGCGGGTATCTTGCCAGGTGATGTGATCATTAAAATTGATAACACCTTGATTACCGATCTTGGTATGCAAGACATTGTGACATTGATGCGCGGTGAAGTCGGTTCTACTGTGTCATTGGATATTGAGCGAGAGGGAGAGATCAAACACTATGAGTTAACACGTCGTTTGGTTGAAGATGCCAGTGTTACCGCGAAATGGTTAGATACTGGAATTGCTTATTTCCGAATCAGTCAATTTCAGGGAGACAGTGACCTAGAGTTTTATCAAGCAATCGATAAACTGGCTGCGGAAAGTAAAATTCAAGGGGTTGTCTTAGATTTACGTAACAATCCTGGTGGCGTTTTGCAAAGTGCTGTCGGAGTGGTAGACGCTTTTGTTGACAAGGGTATGATTGTTTATACCACTGGTCGTCATGAGATGTCGAAGAGTCAGTTTAAGGCAACTGAGAAAAACACTAAATTCAAGCAAATTCCAGTGGTGGTTCTTGTGAATGATGGCTCTGCTTCGGCGTCAGAGATTGTGGCTGGGGCTTTACAAGACCATAAACGCGCTGTGGTGTTGGGAACGGAAACTTTTGGAAAAGGTTCTGTTCAAACCGTGGTTCCTTTATCGAACGGTGATGCGGTAAAATTAACAACCGCCTTATATTACACGCCAAATGGTCGTTCTATCCAAGCTCAGGGTATTACGCCCGATCTGATTGTGCCACAAGCGACATTAACCTTCGATAAAGATCCGTTTTTGGTGAAAGAGTCAGAGCTAAAAGGACATTTGGGAAATGGTACGGGTGGTAAAGAACGAACCAGTGCGGATGCCTTGTCCGATATTGGCGAATTGGCAAGAACCGATTTTCAATTGTTTCAAGCAGTGACAATTTTGAAAACCTTGCCTAAATTAGTGCAGAAATAGCGATCTGTTTTTCACAAATGTATTGTTGGGGTAATGACTCCTTTGTTTGATATTAAAAAAGTATGTGTGCTTGTTTTGTTTTTGCTCGCCCTACCTGGGGGAGCAAAAACATTAGACAGTGATAGTGATCCCTTAGATGATTCTTTGCTCAATGAGCGAATTGGCGTTGAACTGCCAAATAACGAGAATGTGCCAGAAGAGAGTGTTGTAGAATTAGAAGAAGGGGGCATGGCGGAGTCAAACAAGGCACCCTCTGTAAATAAATCGATCATTTTGCCCGAACATCTGGGGCCGGTTTTGGTCGAATCTGAAGACTCGATAGAGAGCCAAGTTAAATTTGACTCTTATCCTTCTATTTTACAAAGTCAGCAAGAAGTGCCATGGAAGCCTTCCATTGCGCCTTTATTAGATGTTCCTGTTCTCCAACAAGTCACACCTGTGGAGGATTTGCTCTCAGTACCTAAGCCCAATACAACAGATGCTCCGAAAAAGGTCCCTACGCCCGCGAAAATGTTAGCGGTTGACGTGCACCCTAAAATGCCGCAAATCGCGATTTTGATTGATGATCTTGGGTACAGTCGAGACGGTATGGAATCGTCCCTATTGCTACCGACCGAAGTGGCATTAGCCATTTTGCCAAGCACTCCCTTTGCTTTGCAAACCGCGTTAACGTCTCAAAAACAACATCGTATAACGCTTTTGCATGCGCCGATGGAAAATCAGCGTGAGCTAAAACTTGGTCCTGGTGGTCTGTATGCGAGTATGACGGAGCAGGAATTAAAAACCACTCTAAGCAAGGACTTGGACAGTTTGCCTGGTATTCAAGGGGTAAATAATCACATGGGGAGTTTGCTAACGACCAAGGCCGATTCAATGAAATGGGTCATGGAAACGCTGAAAGGCCGTTCATTGTTTTTTATTGACAGCTTGACCAGTGCTCAAAGTGTGGCGAAAAAAACCGCACAAGAAGAGGGGCTAAAAACGGTTGGCCGAGACGTGTTCTTGGATAATATCCGAACAGAAGAGGCGATTGATAAGCAATTTTCTCGTCTCATAAAGCTGGCTAAACGTCATGGGAGTGCTTTAGCGATAGGGCACCCTTACCCAGAGACAATGGCATACCTTAAAAAACGCCTGAAGAATTTGGAGCAAGATGGCGTTCGCTTAGTAAAAGTGTCTGACTTGTTGGTCGCCTATCCTCTGTCTAAACCGCTGTCGACGGAAACAAAATAGCCATAAAACTCCGGTTTTTAATACAGCCGGAGTTTTTTGATAAAAAAACCGATTTTTTATCAATTTTTGATTGGGTTTTTGTACTAAATTATAGTGAGTGTCATTTTTCATAATAGGCTTATTAAAGTCCTTTTTTGCCCTTTCTTTTAGCTTACTTATTTCTTGCTCCTGCTTGGTGCGTATCTCCTTGTTAAAAAGTGTAAAAAACCATAAAAATAAATAATTTTAGTGATTTATTTCGCATTTTTTTTGCGCCACAGAATTTCATCTAGGTTATTTGCACTATTTATCTGCACTACTATTGACCAAACTTTAGACTGATATTAATGTGTAGCTTCATTCCAGTGCACATTCCTTGGATAGTTGCTGTGAAAGTTCCATATTTTCTGCTTTTTCTTTGAGCTTAAATTATTGGAACGCTTCTTGCTTTTGAATAATAACGATAAAACACAAAACGAATAGAGGCTTTTCTTATGTCAAACGCGGTTGTTAGAAAAACATTAATTTCTCTTGCGGTAGCTGGTGCAGCGACACTGGCTCAAGCTGATGTCGTCATCGGTGTTGCAGGTCCTCATACTGGCGCTTATGCCGCCTTTGGTGAGCAGTTGTGGAAAGGGGCTGAAAAAGCCGCTCAAGATATCAATGCCGCGGGTGGCATTAATGGTGAGATGATCACGTTGGTAAAAGCAGATGATGCTTGTGAGCCAAAACAAGCGGTTTCTGTTGCCAACCGTCTGGTCGACTCAGATGGTGCTTTAGCGGTAGTAGGGCATTTCTGTTCTTCCTCTTCTATCCCTGCATCCAAAATTTACGAAGAAGCGGGCGTTATCATGGTAACACCAGCCTCTACGAACCCAACGTTAACAGATCAAGGTTTACCAAACGTTTTCCGTGTGTGTGGTCGTGATGATCAGCAAGGTGACGTGGCTGCCAGTTATATTGTTGACAAGCTAGGCGCTAAACGTATTGCGGTTATTCATGATAAAGACACTTATGGTAAAGGTCTTGCTGATGCCATGAAATCGACGCTGAACGCTTATGGCGTAAAAGAAGTCATGTATGAAGGTTTGACTCGTGGTGAAAAAGACTTTAACGCTTTGATCACCAAAATTCGTTCAGTTGACGCTGATGTTGTGTACTTTGGTGGTCTGCATTCTGAAGCGGGTCCATTGGTTCGTCAGTTGCGCGAACAGGGCTCTAAAGCCATCTTTATCTCAGGTGATGGTATTGTATCGGATGAGTTTGTATCCGTTGCGGGTTCCCCAGAATATGTTGATGGTGTTCTGATGACATTTGGTGCGCCACCAACGTCTTACCCTTCTGGTGCTAAAGTAATCAAAGAATTCCGCGACGCAGGTTATGAGCCAGAGGGTTATACCCTTTACTCTTACACCGCTATGCAAGTCGCTGTTGCCGCGCTTGCGAACAATAACTTAGATCCAATAAAAGGCGCTGAGTGGTTGAAGACCCATTCCGTGGATACCGTAATGGGTAAGAAAGACTTTGATGAAAAAGGCGACTTAACCGTTTCTGACTACGTTATGTACGAGTGGGATGCTCAAGGTAAATACAACGTAGTAGATTGATTTTTACGTTAGTTGTTATTTTTTAGGCGTAACTAATACATGTTTACTGGCCAAGGATTGTGTTGGTAAACATGTTCTTTCTGTTCAAAAATCCCCACGAGGTCTTACGATGGATATCGTTCTCCAGCAGTTGGTAAACGGTCTTACCCTTGGCTCTGTTTATGGGCTCATTGCGATCGGTTACACCATGGTGTATGGCATTATCGGCATGATTAACTTCGCCCATGGCGATGTCTACATGGTGTCTTCTTATATTACTGCGATCGCTATTGCACTGATCAGTGCCTTGTTAACCTTTTTAGGTTTTGAATCTTTTCTTGTTGTAATAATCGGTACGCTCTTTTTAACAATTGTTGTAACGGGGGCTTATGGATGGGTGATTGAACGTGTGGCTTATCGTCCATTGCGTAACTCCAGTCGCCTAGCGGTATTGATCTCAGCGATCGGTATGTCTCTGATATTGCAGAATTACGTGCAATTGAGCCAAGGTGCAAATCAACAGGGTGTTCCAACCATGTTGACTGGCGCATTGCGTTTTCACGTGGGTGATGGGTTTGTACAAATTACCTATATGAAAGTCTTTATTCTTATTGCCGCTTTCGCTGGTATGGGGATTCTGACTTACGTCATTCAAAAAACAAAATTAGGTCGTATGTGTCGTGCGACTCAGCAAGATCGAAAAATGGCGTCTATTTTAGGTATAGACACCGATAAAATCATTTCAACCGTGTTTGTTATTGGTGCCACAATGGCGGCGTTGGCGGGTGTTTTAATTACTCTGGACTATGGCGCGTTCGATTTTTATATTGGTTTCATTATCGGCATCAAGGCCTTTACCGCGGCGGTTTTGGGTGGCATAGGTTCTTTACCTGGAGCCATGTTAGGCGGCCTAATTTTAGGCTTATCTGAAGCCTTGTTTGCTGGCTTAATTAGTTCTGATTACAAAGATGTTTTCTCATTCTCTTTGTTGGTTCTCATTTTGATTATTCGCCCAAGTGGCCTTCTCGGCAAACCTGAAGTGGAGAAAGTATAAATGAGCCAATCTGTCGGAATTAATTTTAAAAAAAGCAGTATCGATGCCTTGATTGCTGGCTTTATGGCCTTGATTTTATTTGGTCCGATTGTCGGTGTGGTGTTGGATGGCTATAGCTTCAATGCCGAGTTCGGTAAAGTGGCTTGGATGGTGTTGGTGGTTATTGTTGGGCGCTTTGCCATGTCTAGCTTTTTTCAAACAGAAAAAGGCATTGCCATGGCGTTTCGTTACGCCAACAATAATGACGGTGCGACTGTGTTGCCGCCAGGGCATAAATCCAAAATGGTGTGGATTATTCCTCTGGTGATCGTGATTGGTTTGCTTGTGCCATTCATTGCTTCAAAATATGTGTTAACGGTCGTGATTCTAGGTTTGATCTATGTTTTGCTTGGCTTGGGGCTCAACATAGTGGTTGGACTTGCAGGCTTATTGGACTTGGGCTTTGTCGGCTTCTATGCCATTGGAGCGTATGGTTTAGCACTGGGCTATGAAAATCTAGGATTGGGTTTTTGGTCTATGTTGCCAATCGCCGCTCTCATGGCTGCTATTGCAGGTGCGATATTGGGTTTCCCTGTGTTGCGTATGCACGGTGATTATTTGGCGATTGTGACTCTGGGTTTTGGGGAAATTATTCGCTTAGTGTTAACAAACTGGGCCTCTTTTACCCACGGTCCGAATGGTGTGTCCGCACCGATGCCAACCTTTTTTGGACTAGAGTTTACGCGTCGGTCAAGTGACGGTGGGACATTTCATGAATTCTTTAATATTCCCTACGATTCTGCGTACCGATATATGTTTATTTATATCGTTTTGTTTGCCGTCGTATGGGCTGTGCTCTTCATCAAACACCGCTTAGTAAAAATGCCAATAGGCCGTGCGTGGGAAGCGCTTCGCGAAGACGAAATCGCCTGCCGCTCACTGGGGTTGAACCACGTATTAGTGAAGCTGTCTGCTTTTATGCTAGGTGCTTCCACAGGTGGTTTGGCGGGGGTGTTCTTTGCAACTTATCAAGGATTCGTTAACCCTTCTTCTTTTACTTTTTTCGAATCGGCTCTTATTTTGGCGATTGTTGTGCTAGGTGGAATGGGCTCGACATTAGGGGTGGTCATTGCTGCCTTCTGTCTGACAGTATTGCCTGAAATGTTGCGGGAATTTGCAGAATACCGCGTTTTAATGTTTGGTATTTTGATGGTTGTCATGATGATTTGGAAACCTCGAGGTATTGTTCGTGTCACGCGAACAGGTTTTGCAGCGAGAAAAGGGGTAGTTAAATGAGCCAAGAAAATATTTTAGCCGTTGAAAACTTGGTGATGCATTTTGGTGGTATTAAGGCACTAAATGATGTGACTTTTGACATTAAGCGTGGATCGGTTTCTGCGCTTATCGGTCCAAATGGTGCAGGTAAAACCACAGTGTTTAACTGCCTGACAGGCTTCTATAAAGCCACTGGTGGAAAAATTATTTTGTCTGCTGGTGGCAAAGAGACCAGTATTATTAAAGTGCTGGGAGAGCCTTTTAAACTGACCGATTTCTTTTCTCCAGTTGCCTTTTTTTCTCGTCTTAAATACAAGATGTTTGGCGGATCGCATTTGGTAAACCGTGCGGGTCTGTCGCGGACATTTCAAAACATTCGCTTGTTTAAAGAAATGTCTGTGGTAGAAAATTTGTTAGTGGCTCAGCATATGCGCGTCAATCGCAGTCTGATTGCGGGGATTCTGAATACGAAAGGCTACCGAAAATCTGAAGAGGAAGCGTTAGAGCGTGCTTTTTATTGGTTGGGAGTGGTTGATTTAGTGGGGTCAGCCAATCGTTTGGCGGGAGAGCTTTCCTATGGTCAACAGCGTCGCTTAGAGATTGCTCGAGCCATGTGTACGAACCCTGAAATTGTATGTCTAGATGAACCCGCAGCAGGTTTGAATCCTTCTGAAACCGAAGCGTTGACAAAAATGATTCGTGTGTTGCGTGATCAACACAACACGACGGTACTGCTGATAGAACATGATATGGGCATGGTGATGGATATTTCTGATTATATAGTTGTATTGGATCATGGTGAGGTCATTGCCAAAGGGGGTCCTGACGATATCAAAAATAATCCGAAAGTGATTGCGGCGTATTTAGGTGCAGAAGAAGGTGAAGAGGTGACACTATGACTACTTTAATGCAGTTTAAAGACGTCGATGTGCATTATGGTCCGATTCAAGCACTGAAGAAGGTGTCTTTGACAATCGATGAAGGTGAAATAGTCACCTTGATTGGGGCAAACGGTGCCGGTAAGTCGACGCTTTTGATGTCTATTTTTGGTCAGCCTCGTATTTCTTCTGGAGAGATTATTTATCGCGGAGAAGATATTTCACAAAAATCGGCGCATTATGTGGCCTCGAACGGTTTGGCTCAGTCTCCTGAAGGTCGCCGTATTTTTCCCAGTATGTCGGTGGAAGAAAATTTGTTAATGGGGACCATCCCAATTGGTATGGAGCATGCTGAAAAAGACATGCAGCGTATGTTTGAGATGTTTCCGCGTTTGCTGGAGCGTCGTAATCAGCGAGCCTCAACCATGTCCGGAGGCGAGCAACAAATGTTGGCGATCGCTCGTGCGTTAATGAGCCGACCTAAGTTGTTGTTATTGGATGAGCCTAGCTTGGGACTTGCTCCGATTATTGTGAAGCAGATTTTTCAGATCCTAAAAGACGTTGCCAGTACTGGTATGACGATCTTTTTGGTGGAACAAAATGCGAATCATGCTCTAAAACTGGCCAATCGTGGCTACGTTATGGTGAATGGTGAAATTAAGCTAACAGGGACAGGTGCTGAGCTTTTGGTGAACCCAGAGGTGCGAGAAGCGTATCTTGGTGGTCACTAAAGGTTAATCTAGTCATTGTGTTAGAGCAAATGCAAAGCCATGCCACATCTTATACAGGATGTCGCATGGTTTTTTTTTGCACTAGAGAATCTGAACTGTGGATAAAAAAGGCGCTTTTACACAGAGACTGTACTGTTACACTCGAAACAGTTTGTCCGTCAAAATATCTCTTACTTGAGAGGGTTTTGAGGCCTTCCCTAAAGGCGCATGATAAATAGCGTCTATTTGATCTCCAAAATACGCGTGTACTTCCTCAGCGCTCAGAGCAGGATCGAGACCCGCTGGGTTTGCTGAAGTAGACACAATCACTCCCTGAAAGGCAGCGCAGAGACGTTTTACTGGATCGTGTTGAGATAGGCGAATAGCGACACTTTGGTGTTCGCCCCTTACCCAGCTTGGCGTGATTTTGGTATCAGGCACAACCCAAGAAGTGGGGATGTCATTGATACTAATAAGACGCTGCGCAGCGTGCACGTCTAAAGTCTCCAGCCAAGGGGTGAGTTCTTCTTGTGCGCCAGCGATTAAAATTAATCCCTTTTCTTCAGGACGTGATTTCAAGGTTAAAATACGTCTTACTGCGTTTTCGTTAAAAGGATCGCAACCTAACCCCCAAACCGCTTCTGTTGGGTAAGCGATGACGCCACCTTTACGGATGATGTCGGCCAGTTCTGTGGTAGAAGTAACAAGATGCATAGATGTAGACTCAAACAACGTATATAAAAGATGTTTAGAAGCACTAAAATACGAGAAGTACCAAGCGATGATTTTTTACCGAGAAGAGGATTGTAGCGGGATTTTGAGTACCGAGCTAGCAAGCATTCCCTTCTTATGCTGGATTGGATAAGCAATCCAGTTTAAAAGAAAATGCTCGCTGTTTGCCATTCGGAGCATTATTCCATGGCTTGAATTTTTGTCTTTAGTTCTTCTATTTTGCTGTTAACCACTTTTTCTAGATGTTCGAGCTCTTTGATCAAGTCTTCTTTGGTGGCTTTGGTCTCATGTTGTTTACCCACAATCTTTTCTAGCTCTTCCATTGCGCGTAGCACAATCAGAGAAGGTTCCTGTACTTGTCGGTAAGTTTGTTGACCGCCATCGGCTAACACGGTTTTGGTTGAGCGACCAAATTTAAATTTTTTGCTTTTTGGTAGCAGAGACCCTTTTTCACGACGGTAATAAATTTTTAATACATCGTGGCCGCCTTCGTAACGCAAAGTAAATTTTTCAATGTCCTGTATGCTGGTGATACCCATGGACTGAAGTGTTGGATACATAACCATTTTCCCATTTATTAGTGATCATTTAATAGTCTTTAATTAGTAGGGGATTGTGTTAGTAAAAGCAAGTCCAAAATAGCAGAAAACAGAGATAATGCAGACAAACAAACGATAGATTGACCTGCATTATCTTTTTTATCAGCTGAGTTTAATCTTCATCATGTTCAGCATGATCGATGTTTAGCTCTTTTATTTTACGAGTCAAGGTGTTGCGTCCCCAGCCAAGTAACAATGAAGCATCTCGTCTACGTCCACCAGTATGGGCAAGGGCGGTTTCGATCATAATACGTTCAAATTTGGGTACGGCTTGATCCAAAATACCTTTTTGCCCTGTGGCTAAGGTGTTGTCTACCCAATTTTTAAGCGCTTCTTCCCACGAGGCAAAAGGTTGCTCATGAGGAACTGCAGCAAGCAGCTCAGGTGGTAGATCTTCCACCAAGACTTCACGACCAGACGCCATGACAATCAACCAGCGACAGGTGTTTTCTAATTGTCGAACGTTACCAGGCCAATCCAGCTGAGTGAGGTAATTTTCGGTTTCTTTGGTCAATTGTTTAGGTTCTACTGCCAACTCTTCAGCTGCGCGACTTAAGAAATGACGAGCTAATTTTGGAATGTCTTCGCGTCTTTCTGCGAGTTTAGGCAAATGAATTCGAATGACGTTTAAGCGGTGGAATAAATCTTCGCGGAATGATCCTTTCTGTACCAGATTTTCCAGGTTTTGGTGGGTGGCAGCGATAATGCGAACATCTACTTTAACCGGTGTGTGGCCACCTACTCGGTAAAATTCACCATCCGCTAGTACGCGCAGCAGGCGGGTTTGCGTTTCTGCTGGCATGTCGCCAATTTCATCTAAAAAGAGTGTGCCACCGTTGGCTTGTTCAAAACGGCCACGGCGTTGTGTATTGGCCCCTGTAAAAGCCCCTTTTTCATGACCAAACAATTCCGATTCAATTAAATCGTGTGGAATGGCGGCCATATTAAGAGCAATGAAAGGATTGGCAGAGCGAGGGCTGTGTGTGTGCAGTGCTTGTGCGACGAGCTCTTTGCCTGTGCCTGATTCGCCGTTAATCAATACGGTGATGTTAGACTTTGCAAGTCGACCGATGGCGCGAAAGACTTCCTGCATGGCTGGGGCTTCACCGATAATTTCTTTGTCAACTTGTGGCTCGGCTTCAACTTCCATATTGTCCGTGCTAGGTCTGGCATTGCGGTGGTGCAGCATAGCGCGTTTAACAAGACTGACGGCTTCTTCAACATCAAATGGCTTAGGTAAGTATTCAAATGCCCCACCTTGATAAGAAGCCACAGCACTTTCAAGATCAGAGTGTGCTGTCATGATGATGACAGGCAAATAGGGGTGGTCTTTTTGCAGTTTTTCTAACAGCTTTAAGCCATCCATACCCGGCATGCGAATATCACTGATAATGGCGCTTGGCTGTTCTTTATCAATCATATTGACAAGATTTTCAGCTGAATCAAATAGGCGACATTGAATCCCTTCTTGTTCTAACGTTTTCTCTAGTACCCAGCGAATAGAGCGATCGTCGTCAACAATCCATACGGTTTCTTCTGGTGTCATGAGTGTTTCTCCTGGTCTTGGACTGTCGTCTCAATGGGAATTAATATATTAAATTCGGTTTTTTTCGGGTAACTATTGCATTCAATAATGCCATGATGTTGATGAATCACGGATTGAGCGATGGACAGCCCTAAGCCCGTACCATCAGCTCGGCCACTCACCATGGGATAAAATAGTGTTTTGAGAATTGCCTCAGGAATGCCTGGTCCATTATCAATAATGCTGATTTTGCAGACCAAGCGATGACGTTTGGAGCCGATGGTGAATTGGCGCAATGCACGCGTTACCATATGAATGGTTTTATGAGGATTATTATCGTCTTCCATTAAGGCTTGCATGGCATTTCGTGTGATGTTGAGCAAAGCTTGTATCAGTTGAGATTCATCACCTATTAAGTCTGGGATGCTGGGGTCATAATCTCGAATTAATTCAATTTGGTTGTCTGTTTCAACAGAGATGAGCTGTCTAACCCGTTCAATCACTTTGTGAATATTGAGGGGTTTATTTTTAGGCAGTTGTCTTGGTCCTAATAAACGATCAACGAGGTCGCGTAGGCGATCCGACTCTTCGATAATAACTTGCGTGTAATCATTAAGCGCTTCATCTGTAAAGGCTCGGCTGATTAACTGGGCTGCTCCACGTATACCGCCCAGTGGGTTTTTGATCTCGTGAGCAAGTCCACGCACCAGTTCTTTACTGGTTTCATGGTTAGCAATAATCTCATCTTCTTGCGAAATCCGTTTCATTCTGTCCCTAGGATAGAGTTCTATGATAATACTTTCCGTATCATTAGAGGTTCCCATAATCGGTGTGACGGTATAGTCACAAAAAAGCTTTTTACTGTTATTGCATTCTATTTCTGCTTCACGCTTAGTAAATGGATGACCTGACTTAATTGCAGCATACAGTGCTTGAATGCTGTCTTCGTCTTCGCGAAAAGCCGCCCCTAAATCATTGCCATAAATTCGACGACGGCTGACAGCAAGTAACATTTCAGCAGCAGGATTTAAATATTCGATCTCTAGTTTGTCGCTCACTTGAATGACGGCGGTAGATAAATGGTCGATTAATAAGCTATACACAGTATGTGCCTCATCTGTTGACTCCTGCTTTTTTGTTGCTATTTATGCTCAATTCTTTTTATACGTTAAATGAATTGCAAAAAACGAACCAACATTGGGCATAGTAAAACGGCTTGTTTGTTAAGGTTTTTTATGTAAAGAAATTAATTCATAGCACCATTATAGTGCACCTGAATGGCCGCGTTTATTTTTGGGCAAAAAAAATCCGAAATGTGCTCAAAAAAAAGCCTCGAACGAGGTCGAGGCTTTATGGTATTCGGATGCCTTTAGAGCTTACGCGCTGTAGTACAATTCAAACTCAAGTGGGTGAGTTGTCATAGACACACGGCGAGCTTCTGCTGTTTTCATAGCAATGTAAGCATCAATCATGTCGTCAGAGAATACACCGCCTTGTGTTAGGAACGCACGGTCTTCGTCTAGACATTTAAGCGCTTCTTCCAAGCTGCTTGCCACAGTAGGAATCGCCAAAGCTTCTTCTGCTGGTAGGTCATATAGATCTTTGTCTGCAGCATCGCCAGGGTGAATCTTGTTTTTGATACCATCAATACCAGCCATCAACATAGCAGCGAATGCTAGGTATGGGTTAGCGGTTGGATCAGGGAAACGTGCTTCAATACGTTTGCCTTTAGGGCTCGCAACGTATGGGATACGGATAGACGCTGAACGGTTACGAGCTGAGTAAGCTAGCATAACTGGAGCTTCGAAGTGAGGCACAAGACGCTTGTAAGAGTTCGTTGAAGCGTTAGTGAACGCGTTCAACGCTTTAGCGTGCTTGATGATACCGCCAATGTAGTAAAGCGCCATTTCAGATAGGCCAGCGTATTGGTCGCCAGCAAATTGGTTTTGGCCATCTTTCCAGAAAGATTGGTGAACGTGCATACCAGAACCGTTATCGCCAACGATTGGTTTTGGCATGAAAGTCGCTGTTTTTCCGTAAGCGTGAGCTACGTTGTGTACGCAGTACTTAAGGATTTGAACTTCGTCGGCTTTTTTAACGAGAGTGTTAAATTTAACACCGATTTCGTTTTGTCCAGCCGTTGCCACTTCGTGGTGGTGTACTTCAATAACAAGACCCATACTTTCCATAGCGTTACACATAGCGCCACGAAGATCGTGATGAGAATCAACTGGTGGTACTGGGAAATAGCCGCCTTTTACGAAAGGACGGTGGCCCATGTTGCCGCCTTCAAATTTCTTGTTAGAAGACCAAGCTGCTTCTTCAGAGTTGATCTCTACAGAACAACCTGACATGTCAGTTTTCCATTTAACATCATCAAAAATGAAGAATTCTGGCTCTGGACCGAAGAATGCCGTGTCGCCAAGACCTGTTGACTTAAGGAACTCTTCTGCGCGAAGGGCAACAGAACGAGGGTCGCGGTCATAACCTTGCATGGTAGAAGGTTCAATGATGTTACAACGAACGATAACCGTTGATTCTTCAGTGAAAGGATCGATAACAGCGGTATCATCTTGAGGAGACATGATCATGTCAGATTCGTTGATACCTTTCCAGCCAGTAATGGATGAACCATCAAACATCTGACCGTTTTCGAAAAACTCTTCATCTACCGTAATAGCTGGAATAGTTACGTGTTGTTCTTTACCTTTAAAATCGGTAAAGCGAAGGTCAACCCACTTCGCGTCATGCTCAGCAATCAAGGCAAGGGTCTTGTTTGACATAGTTGTTCTCCAGTCGTAGTGAAAGCGAAATTACTTTTCGTTTATAGAGTGCTTCAATATAAAGCGCCATTTGCCGAATATAAAGCATAACTTGTGCCAGAATTTTGTGCGGGCTAATAAGTCCTTATATTACAATAAGATAAGAATTTTAAAATTTGCTGTGCACTTATTGGTTGCTAAAAAAAGTCATAAAAAAAGTTGTTATGCATTGTTTTGGTGCGGTCTACTTTGTTTTTGTTCATTGTTGGTGCGTATTCTGTGTTTTCGTATCTCCATACTTTTCTTTATACTATGCGTCTTTATTTATAATCTCTGGTACAAATTGCACCCCCTATGAAATTTATTGTTAAGTTTTTTGCCGAAATCACGATCAAGAGTCGCCCCGTACGAAAAGCCTTTATTAAACAGCTTAAGCATAATGTTAAACTGGTACTTAAGAAGTATGACGCGGATGTGAAAGTCTCAGGTAACTGGGATTTCATTGAGATTTATTCGGATCAGGAAGCGTTAAGAGAAGAGTTTATAGCGGCTCTGTCTAATATAGCTGGCATTGCGCACTTTCAATACGTTCGTGAGTTTCCTTTTACTCATCTCGATGACATTGTTGAACAAGCTATTATTTCTTACGGTGATGTCATCAAGGATGCTGTATTTGCCGTTCGAGTGAAACGTGTTGGTAATCATGATTTTACATCGGTAAAAGCGGAGCAATACATAGGCGGCTGTTTAAAAGTGCGCTGTGGTGCTTTGGCGGTTCGTTTGAAAGACCCAGAAGTATTGGTTCCTATCGATATTCGAGACAATCGAGTGTGGATGATTGAGCAGCGTGTTAAAGGTCTTGGTGGTTACCCATTGGGGTCCCAAGACCCTGTATTGTCATTGATGTCAGGTGGGTACGACTCCACAGTAAGCTCTTATTTGACCATGAGTCGTGGTTTGAAAACGCATTTTTGCTTTTTTAATCTTGGTGGCGACGCGCACGAGATTGGCGTAAAGCAAGTTTCTCACTTTATTTGGGAAAAATACGGCTCGGCATTGAATGTAAAATTCATCACCGTACCGTTTGAAGCGGTTGTAGGTGAGATTTTAACAAAAGTTGACCATTCTGAAATGGGTGTGATTCTAAAGCGTATGATGTTGCGTGCTGCTTCTCATTTGATGAAAGAGGTGGGAGCGAAAGCCCTGGTCACGGGAGAGAGTGTGGCTCAGGTGTCGAGTCAAACCCTGATGAATTTAAAAGTCATAGACCAAGTGACAGAAGAGTTGGTGCTACGCCCTTTAATCACCACCAACAAGCAGGAAATAATCGATAAGGCAATTGAAATCGGTACGGCCCCTTTTGCGGCCAGTATGCCGGAGTTTTGTGGCGTTATTTCTGTTAGACCAACAACCCGAGCAAAAATGCATCGCGTCGAAAAGCAGGAGTCAAATTTTGATTTTGCTGTTTTGCAGCAAGCAATTGATAGCGCTCAAATTCTGTCTATTCAAAATGTCATGGACGACGTGGCAAAGCAGTATCAGGGAGAGGTGCCAGTCGTTCGCATGCCTGTGGATGACGAGATTATCATTGATATTCGCCACCCAGACGAAGCAAGCAATCGTCCCTTAAAAGTCAGTGGTCGGCCTGTCAAAGTCATTCCTTTCTTTTCTTTAGAATCCAGTTGGAGTGATTTAGAGCGTGATGTCACGCATTTACTCTACTGCGGTAAGGGTGTCATGAGTCGAATGCAGGCTTCTTACCTACTGGGCAAAGGATACGAGAATGTAGGGGTCTATTTGCCCTGAATATTAGACCCCGACAAACGGTAGCATTTGTGTCGTAAAAAAATGTTATGGTTAATATACGGATGCGCTTTTTATCGCTTATTGAATTATTTAAAGGACTTTTTTTGTCACTTTAATGGGATATTGATCAATATAAGAGTATAATTGCGCGAATTTTACCCCGCACCAAGATTCGAGACGCTTGAAGAGCATATCTGTTCGTATCAAGCGGCGTTACATCTTTTTGCTCACGCTAAACGCAGAGAACTATAAATGTCTAATGATATCAATAAGTTACGTAACGTAGCTATTATTGCCCACGTTGACCATGGTAAAACAACCTTGGTTGATCAGCTATTAAGCCAATCTGGCACATTGGATCGTAAAGATCAAGGTTCTGAACGAATCATGGATTCTAACGACCAAGAAAAAGAACGTGGTATCACTATTTTGGCGAAAAACACGTCAATCATGTGGAACGACTACCGTATTAATATCGTAGACACACCTGGACACGCCGATTTTGGTGGTGAGGTTGAGCGTGTATTGTCTATGGTTGACTCTGTGCTTTTGTTGGTTGACGCGGTAGATGGCCCGATGCCTCAAACGCGTTTCGTAACGTCAAAAGCGTTTGAGCGTGGCCTTCGCCCAATCGTCGTTATCAACAAAATTGACCGTCCAGGTGCTCGTCCTGATTGGGTTATGGATCAAGTGTTTGATTTGTTCGACAGCCTTGGTGCAACAGAAGATCAGTTAGATTTCCCTGTGATTTACGCGTCTGCTATCAATGGTATCTCTGGTAATGATCCAGAGAACATGGCAGAAGACATGACACCGCTGTACCAAATGATTGTAGACAGTGTGCCTGTGCCAAATGTTGACCCAGATGGTATGTTCCAAATGCAGATTTCTGCTTTGGATTACGATGCTTATGTTGGCGTTATCGGTATCGGCCGTATCACACGTGGTAGTTTGTCTCCAAACCAGCAGGTTGTTGTTAAGTCTGCCGATGGTAAAGAGCGTAAAGGTAAAGTATTAAACGTGAAGGGCTATCATGGTCTAGCGCGTGTTGATACTGATAAAGCAGGTGCAGGTGATATCGTTTGTATTACAGGTATCGATGGCCTAAGTATCTCTGATACGCTTTGTAACCCTGATTGCATCGAAGCATTGCCAGCCTTGTCAGTAGATGAGCCGACGGTCAGTATGACCTTTATGGTTAACGATTCTCCTTTTGCAGGTAAAGAAGGTAAGTTTATTACGACTCGTAATATCTCAGATCGTCTTGATCGAGAGCTTATCCACAACGTAGCATTGCGTGTTCGCCAAGGCGAAACACCGGATAAATTTATTGTATCTGGTCGCGGTGAGCTGCATCTTTCTGTATTGATTGAAAACATGCGTCGTGAAGGCTTCGAAATGGGTGTTTCCCGTCCTGAAGTGGTTCAAAAAGAAGTGGATGGCAAAATCCATGAACCTTTTGAACGTGTTGTTATCGACGTTGAAGAGCAGCATCAAGGCTCTATCATGGAAGAGCTTGGTTTGCGCAAAGCAGAATTGACCAACATGGAACCAGATGGTAAAGGCCGTGTACGTCTTGAATTCATGGCGCCTTCTCGTGGTTTGATCGGTTTCCGTGGTTTGTTCCTAACGCTAACTTCTGGCTCTGGTATCATGACCAGCGTATTTGATCATTACGGTCCTGTAAAAGACGGTGATGTAGGTGGTCGTCAGAACGGTGTGTTGGTCAGTATGGTGACGGGTAAAACAGCGGCGTTTGCTTTGTTTAACCTACAAAGCCGCGGTCGTCTGTTCTTAGGTCACGCAGTTGAAGTATACGAAGGTCAGGTTATTGGTCTTCATTCACGTGATAATGACTTAACCGTTAACCCAGTTAAAGGTAAGCAGTTAACGAACATGCGTGCTTCTGGTACAGACGAAGCCCTAACTTTGACTCCACCGATTCGTCACACACTTGAGCAAGCGCTTGAGTTTATTGAAGACGATGAGTTGGTTGAAGTGACACCAGTCAGTATTCGTATTCGTAAAAAACTATTGACTGAAAACGAGCGTAAACGCGCTGGTCGTAAGTAATAGCGATTTTTTGAAAAGGTATGAAAGTATCTTTTACAAAGAGCAGCAGCAAATGAATTCATGCAAATGAATTCGTGAGCGACAGAAGCGCCTTCGGGCGCTTTTGTTTTTTCTGGCATTTGATTTAAAGTAACCGCCTACAAACCTAAAGTTATAGGTAAGGAGTGATGATGAAAGTGTTGGTTCAGCGCGCCCTAAACGCCAGTGTGGTGGTCGAGGGGGAAACCATAGGTGCCATTGATCACGGTCAGCTTGTGTTGGTTGGTATCGAAAAAGGTGACACGGAAACGGATACACAAAGACTGGCTGATAAGCTTTTAAAATACCGCATGTTTGGTGATGAAGAAGGCAAAATGAACCTCAATGTTCAGCAAGTGGGCGGTGGCGTTTTACTGGTATCACAATTTACCTTGGCCGCAGAAACCAAAAAAGGTCTTCGTCCTGGTTTTTCTACTGCTGCGATTCCAGAAGAGGGGGAGCGCTTGTTCAATGACTTTGTGGATAAAGTACGTGCTCAATACGCTAACGTTGCAACAGGGCGTTTTGGGGCTGATATGAAGGTATCTTTTATCAACGATGGCCCTGTTACATTCATGCTGGAATAGGCGTTACTGCTCTGTTGGCTTATGTCTGGCTGTTGAGTAGTTGGTAAACAAGATAGGCACTGGCTACGTCAGCAAGTGCCGTGCCGACTGATTTAAATAAAGTGGTTTCGCTGTTATTTAAGCGACCTTTGATCGTTGAAGAGCATAGCTCTGCGAGCTCTCCCTGAATGTGGCTCTCTTCAATACAGTTTTCTGCCAGTGGAATTAAAATCTCACCCGCTTCGTTTAAGACGTTCAAACGACTGTCCACTATAACTCGTGACATTTTAACCGTTGCCGAATCGCATTCACGACAGGTTCTGTGGTGATTGCCCACCAAATCTAGATGTGTACCAGCGGCGAGTAAGGCGCTGTTGAATAAGGGCGTGGGACTGCCGGTAGCGCAGCTGACAATATCGATACCCGTTATTACGCTTTCATAATGATGGCATACCTGCACATTAAGATCGGGTCTGATGGCCTTGATTTTTTGTTGAACGCTGCGCATTTTTTCATCCGAACGGCCATGCACGTATACGGTGTGAATTGGTCGAACGCTGGCGTGGGCAATCGCCATAAAAGGCGCTAATTCCCCTGTACCAAATAAGAGCAAAGTGCTGGCATCTTCTCTTGCCATATAGCTAGCCGCCAAAGCAGATACAGCAGCTGTTCGCCAATAAGTTAGGCTCGTACCATCGACAAGAGCGAGTGGTGCGCCTGTTGATCGGGAGAAAAGCAATACCTGAGCGGCGACGGTAAGCAGGCCTTTTTGTGGGTTCTCTGGGTAGTGAGTGAAAGATTTTACGCCCAGCACGTCTTCTGTCCATGCTGGAAGCACGGCAAAGGTATCGTGCTTTTCCGCGGTGCCTCCGGGTAAGGGGTACATTTGTCTTTGCGGCATGCCAAAGGCTTGTTGGAAGGTTTTGTTTATAGCGGGGATGAGTGCTTCAAAGGTTAGTACTTGGTTTACGGCATGGGCGTCAATTATCTGCATAGGGAGAAAGCCTCTCATGTGTGCTTTGGTTTTCTAGCACAATACCACTTTGTTGCGAGTCGATGAAGGTTCGTTTTATTAGATGGGTGACAGATAATAAAGAGCCCCCTAAACTAAGTTTAGGGGGCTCTAAAAAGGTTAAATTTTAGATATTACTGAGTCGCCTGAGTTTTTTCATTTTCTTCTTCGCTGCCATCGACCACGACTTTGACCGTGCGTCCAGCCAAAAGACCCAGTTCAAATAGCATCCACATAGGAATGGCGAGTAAGGTTTGAGAGAAAATATCAGGCGGTGTGATCAACATACCGACCACAAAACAGCCGAGAAAAATATAAGGACGCTTTTTTGACAAAGCCGCAACGGTTGTCACACCGGCTTTGATCAGCAAATAGGTAGCGACAGGAATTTCAAAGGTAACGCCAAACGCAAAGAAAAGTTTGAGTACAAAGTTTAAATAATTATTAATGTCAGTCATGACCGTGACTTCGCCTGGCCCTACTGTCGTGAAGAAGCCAAAAATCAATGGCAGAACAATGTAATAGGCAAACAAGACGCCTGCATAAAAAAGGAAAATGCTGGACACCAATAAGGGAATCGCAATTTGTTTTTCATTTTTGTACAAGGCTGGGGCAATGAAGGACCATGCTTGATACAGGGTATAGGGAACAGAGATTAAAACAGACACAAAAAATGTCAGCTTTAGAGGGGCCAAAAAAGGTGAGGCAACTTCTGTTGCAATCAATGAGCTGCCAGCGGGCAATAAAAGCCGTAATGGTTCAGACACAATAAGATATAAGTCGTTGGCAAAGGCGTACAAGCCAACAAAGAGAATCAGTATCGCTAGAACTGACTTTAGCAAACGATTTCTAAGCTCGAGAAGATGAGCAACCAGTGGGGCTTGATTTGAAGAATCTGTACTCATAGTGCGTCACATGTCCGCGTATAGGTTGTCAAAGTGAGTGTCATTAAGGGCGAGATGGGGCTTCAGGCACTTTGTCTGTTTCATGGGCCAGTTGATCGATCTCTTTTACCTTCTCTGGTTCTACTTGTTGTGTGTCTGCTTGCTGTTTGTCTGCTAAGGGGGCTGTTTCTAACTCAATGTCTGGTTGCGTATTTTTGTGCACCGCAATAGGGTCTTGAGTCGCCATGGGTAAAATAGTGTTTTGAATAGCACGCTCTTCTTTTAAGAGGCGTTGATTCGTCTCACTGATTTTTTGCTGCAGTTCCTCTTGGTCTAGCTGAGCATTAATTTCCCTTTGTACGGAATTAATGCTGCGCTTGATTTTACGCACCCACAGCCCTGCCATTTTTGCGGCATGAGGCAAACGTTCGGGGCCTAGTACTAATAGGCCTACGACGAAAACAACAAGAAGTTCAGAAAAGCCAATGTCGAACACGGCTTAGGCGCTCTTATCGTCTTTTTTGACATCAGCATCAATGACTTTGTGCTGAGTAACTTTTTCATCTTCTGCTTTGTCGTCTTTATCAACCGCTTCTTTAAACCCTTTTACCGCTCCACCAAGGTCAGACCCAAGGTTTTTAAGCTTTTTGGTACCAAAGATAAGGATTAAGATAGCCAACACGATTAAGAGTTGCCAAATACTGATTCCACCGAACATATTGCTCTCCTATTTTTATTTACTACGGTTGGCTTTTTCGTCTAAGCCAGACAAATTAAATCGACGCGCTAGCTCATCCAATATGGCTTCTGGGCCAATATCCAAGTGAGATAACATGACTAGTGTGTGAAACCAGAGATCTGCTGTTTCATAAATCAAATCGGACTTATCGCCAGAGATGACGGCATCTTTCGCTGCAATGATGGTTTCAATGCTTTCTTCGCCTACTTTTTCAAGGATCTTATTCAATCCCTTTGCATGTAGACTTGCAACATAAGAAGAATCTGCGGCGGCGGTTTTACGTTGTTCTAGCGTGGCTGCTAACTCAGCCAATACATCGGATCTCATTATAATCTCTCGAATGTTACGGTTTTAAGACAAGTAGGTAAAGGCCCACGAGAAATAAGCCTAAACTGGCTATATCAGCGGTTTGTAAGTGCTCTAGTGCTGTGGGATCTGTCACCATCCATGCGCTCGCCAAACTCAATACGCCCAGCAAACGAAAAGGCGTGTTTTTGCGACCCTTTTGTAACTCTTTACCGAGCTGCTCAATCGCTTCTGTTTGTGCTTTCATGCGCTCTTCTTGATGCGAAATTTGCGACAGTGCGGTAAAAATTAAGTTGGGGATCTGAGGTAATTGGCCTGCCCACTGTGGTGCTTGTTTACGCACTTCTTCCATGACACGTTTGGGTCCCACTTGTTCACTCATCCATTTTTCTAAGAAGGGTTTTGCCGTCACCCATAGATCTAAGTCTGGGTAGAGTTGACGCCCTAAGCCTTCTATATTCAATAGAGTTTTTTCCAGCAACACCAATTGTGGCTGCACTTCCATATTGAAGCGTCGCGCGGTCTGGAATAAGCCAATTAATACTTGGCCAAAAGAGATGTCTTTCAAAGGTTTAGCGAACATAGGTTCACATACACTGCGAATAGCCGATTCAAAGGCGTGCACTGGTGTTCCCTTTGGTACCCAGCCACTTTCCACATGCAACTCAGCCACTAAGCGGTAATCTCGTTGAAAAAAAGCCAGAAGATTGCGTGCTAAATAACTCTTATCGGCGTCATCTAAACTGCCCATAATTGCACAGTCTATCGCAATGTATTTGGGTTTTTTAGGGTTGCTGACATCAACAAAAATATTGCCTGGATGCATGTCTGCATGAAAAAAACTGTGTGAAAAAACCTGCGTGAAAAATATTTCTACGCCACGTTCAGCCAAACATTTCATGTCTACATTGGCTTTGTTCAGGGCGGCAATATCGGCAACAGGAATGCCTGAAATACGCTCCATTACCATGACATTGCGATGACTGAAGTCCCAATACACTTGTGGTACGTAAAGTAGCTCAGAGTGGGTAAAGTTGCGCTGCAATAAACCGGTATTGCCAGCTTCCTTGGCGAGGTCCAATTCGTCTAGGATGGTGTATTCGTAATCGGTTACCACCTCCACAGGGCGCAAACGACGGCCATCAGCGCTCATATTCGCGACAAGGTGGGCTAAAGTGTAAAGCAAACTGATGTCTTTGCTGATGGTTTTTTCTATATGAGGACGAATCACTTTCACCACCACTTCTTCGCCAGAATGAAGCGTTGCCGTGTGAACTTGCGCAATAGACGCAGACGCTAAAGGTGTGGCTGAAAATGTGGCAAACAGCTCAGAAACGGGGGCTTTTAAATCTCTTTCAATAATGGCTTGAGCCACATGGCCCGGAAACGCGGGCACCTTATCCTGTAATTTAGCGAGTTCGTCGGCAATGTCGTCATCGAGTAAATCGCGTCGAGTCGATAATATTTGTCCAAATTTGACAAAAATAGGGCCTAATGACTCTAACGCGAGTCGCAGTCGCTCGCCTCTATTTTGTTGAGCCCGTTTACGGCCTATGGCGCAAAGTGGGCCGAGCGTGTAACGAATGTACCAAGGCAATAGACCAAAAGGAATAAAGACATCAAGGCGAAAGCGAATAACGGTAAATACAATGCGCAATAAGCGAAAAACACTGGTTAACATAACTAGAATTTAAACCCTTTATGAAGCGCAACAATGCCGCCGGTTAAGTTTTGATAACTGGTGCGTTCAAATCCGACTGCGTCCATCATGCTTTTTAACATTTCTTGATCTGGGTGCATGCGGATGGATTCAGCAAGATAACGATAGCTGTCGGCGTCATTAGCAATCAATTTGCCCATAGCAGGGAGTAAGCGGAATGAGTACTGATCATATACTTGTGATAATAGTTCGGATTCTGGCTTAGAAAATTCTAGCACTAACAAGCGTCCACCCGGCTTCAGCACGCGGTACATTGACGCGAGAGCTTTGGATTTGTCAGTGACATTGCGCAGACCAAACGCGATTGTAATGCAATCAAAGGTGTCGTCAGGAAAGGGCAGTGCTTCGGCGTTAGCTTGTACAAATTTGACGTTGCCAACGACGCCTTGATTCGCAAGTTTATCACGGCCGACCTTTAGCATAGAGTCGTTGATGTCGGCCAAAATAACTTGACCTTGTGCGCCAACAAGACGAGAAAATTTAAGGGTTAAATCGCCTGTACCGCCTGCAATATCAAGAACACAATGGCCAGCGCGCACACCAGATTGACTAATAGTATGGCGTTTCCATAGGCGATGAATACCACCAGACATCAAGTCATTCATAATGTCGTATTTTGCGGCTACGGAGTGAAAAACTTGTGCGACAGCTTTTACTTTTTCATCAGTCGGAATTTCTTTAAAGCCAAAGTCAGTGGTTTTTTTCTGATCGTCTTGCATAAACTACTTCATCCTACTGGCGATATTATGCGCCATATTCTTTATTTAAGCGGTTATTGTAACCGCGTCGGCAAGGCACGGGTACTGCTTTATGTTATCTGTACTATTTATGTGCCATGACTTTATTTCGCCCAGCTTCTTTCGCCATATAGAGCTGTTTGTCGGCACGAGAAAATAAGGACTCTGGTTCTTCTTGTGCACCCAATTCCGCCACCCCGATCGACACAGAGATGGAAACCGGTTCACCCTGCATGTTAAAGGGGGTCTTGATAACCGCAAGGCGAATTGCCTCGGCGCGCTCTATGGCTTGTGAGAGTGTCGTGTTGGGGAAAATAATCACGAATTCCTCACCACCATAACGAAATATCAGATCCGTTTTATCGAGAACGCTGCGTATTTGTTTGGGGACCAGTCTGAGCACCTTGTCACCCGCCAAGTGCCCCCAAGTGTCATTCACCTTTTTAAAGTGGTCAATGTCACAAACCGCTAAACAAAGCGATTTTTGTGTTTTTTGTGTGACTCTGCACATAGGCAGGATGGTGTCTTGATAGGCGGTGCGGTTAGGGAGATCTGTTAAGGTATCTGTCATAGCTTGGGCCAGTTTCTCTTGTAATAACGAGCGCAGAGATACAGTGTCTTTTTCCATTCGAGTCACCTTGTTTTTTAGCAAGGTAATGGATTGTGTGGCATGCTTTTCCTGTTCGACCATTTGGGTTTTGTATTCCGCCATGGTACTGGAAATAGTGGATAACCTGTCATTGATAATGTTTTTAAGGCTGTCTAGATCATCGGCACTGTTTACGGCCTTTGAAGTATCGGTCACTTGTTTTTGTAGCGTTGAACTAAATCCTTCGCGGCTTGCGGATAACGACTTTTGTGAAAGATAGCTGCTAGAGATCGATTCATTGATGCTGGCAAGTTGCTTATTTAACTGATTGAGGTAATTGGTAAGGCTTTCTTGGTTTTTTCCAATCGCAATCATAACCATGCTAATAACTTCGTCCAGTAAACTGGGCAGTTGCTGCAAATTATTATTGCCGAGTAGTGCTTTCTTTAAGTCGACAATGTCTTCGTCGTAATGGCTAGGTAAAGATAAATTATTCATGAGGCCAGCCAAGGTGTGGCTAATTTGCATCATGATTTCTTGATCATTTTTTTGGGAGTCGCTGGTATTACGGTTTCGATTGAACAAGCGTTTGAAAAATGAACTTCTTGACGGGTCTGCCTCGGCTTGATTAAGCGTGTTTTCAGCTAGAGTAAGAAAGCCTTTTAACAATTGAGGCCACTGTGAAGAGGATTGCCAGTGTAAGCGTATTTGTGCTTCAAGTTGTTTTTTTTCGTTTTGAGGGACGCGTTTATTTTCTTGCTTTTCAAGTAGGTTAATAAGCTCTTCTAAAACGGTTCGAATTTGTCTGGCTCGGCTTGCAAGTGCTTCGTCGCTTTGGATTAACAAGGGTTCTGCGTTATTGAGAACCTCTTGTATCTCTTCAGCATTCGCACCTTTGGTGATAGCTTGTCTTATTTGACGAACGACGGAATCAAGTTTTGGGTCGTTTCCTTCGGCCAGCATGCTGGTTCTAGAAACGGCTTTACGTAACACTTCAATCAGTTTGTCACTGGATGATTCCGCCATATTCGCCTTATGTCCTACTTATTTTTGACGTTCTTTCTCAATTAAGAAGTCAACGACTTTAAAAATGTTTTCGTTGCCATTAGCACTTTCAGCACTGACTAGGTACTTGCCATTGACAATAATACCGGGAACCCCACGTGCACCATAAGCGCGTATTTTTGCATCGGCTTGGCTTAAACGACTGTTTACCGCAAATGAATCATACTGTTTACGGAAGTCATCTTCATTGACACCGTAGTCAGCAAAAAACCGTGCTAACGCGTCTTCAGAGTTTAGATTACGGCGCTCAACATGGATAGCATTAAACATATCTGCACGAATTTTATCTTCTATACCCAGTAGATCGGCGACATAAAAGGCTTTTGCATGCGCTAACCAGCCACGGCCAAACACGGCAGGCATGAATTTAAAGTCAACATCGCTTGGTAGATCTTTTTTCCATGTTTGAACCAGCGGTTCTAGGCTATAACAATGTGGGCAGCCATACCAAAAAATTTCGGTGACTTCGATTTTATTCGGGTCACTGGTTCTTACTGGGGTTTTAATGGTTGTATAGCCATTACCATCACTGTATTCCGCCGCCGATGCAGAAAGAGGAATCAGTAAAGAAAATATCAGTGCTGACAAAAACTTTATCATGGAGTACTCCTAGTCGTATTGATTTATAAGGTATTCATACATGATGCACAGAATTTCAGCAGAATACGATTCTATCAAGGCTTTAGCGCGCTGATTTTCCAGTAAGTTTACATGAAACTTACATACTGTGTCTTTTGCTCTGAACAACATGGCATATCATTGAGTTTGCTGGCATTATATACAGCAAATGAAATAAACCTAAATGCCAATTCGAATTTACTGATGAATATCAACTTATGACCCCTTTTGACTCTACTTTCCAATCCGCACATTTTATTAAAAGTGCAGAAAAACTTTCTCAATGTCCTTTAGACCAAGGTGTCGAAGTTGCGTTCGCAGGTCGCTCGAATGCGGGGAAATCTACCGCCTTAAATACCTTAACGAATCAACGTAAGTTAGCGCGTACTTCTAAAACACCCGGTCGAACACAGTTGATTAACTGTTTTGGACTTAATGTAGATGATCGTCGTCTTATTGACTTACCTGGATACGGTTTTGCGAAGGTGCCTATTGCCATGAAAAAAGTATGGCAAGCACACATGCAAGACTACTTGATGAATCGTCGCTCTCTAGCGGGTGTGGTGCTTGTTATGGACATTCGTCATCCTTTAAAAGAATTTGATGAAATGATGCTCGACTGGGCGAAATCCAACCGCATGAAAGTGCATGTGTTACTGACCAAGTCGGACAAGCTCAAACGTGGACCGGCGAAATCCACCATGCTGGCTGTACAGCGAGTGATTAAAACGCTAGGTGTTGATGGTTCAGTGCAAACGTTCTCTTCTTTAAACGGAGACGGTGTGGACGATTTACGCATCAAGCTGGCGGAATGGTTGGTGCTGGATAATCTTGAAGACATTCCTGTATCGCCAAACGCTTAATAAAACGCTAAAGCCACGACCTACACAAAACTATGTAGGTCGGCCTTTAGGCCGCCAAAAACAGATAACACCAAACTAAATTCTTCGACGCGTTAAAGCCACGACCTACACAAAACTATGTAGGTCGGCCTTTAGGCCGTCAAAAACGGATAACACCAAACCAAATTCTTCGACGCGCTAAAGCCACGACCTACAATAAACTCACTGCGGTGTTAAATACGCGGTTAGGAAGGTATCAAAATCCACTTCATCGGCGGCTTCTATGGCTTCCTGATCCCGTAAAGAACGTTCTGCCTTGTCCATGAATTCACGAGTGAGCTCGTCAGTGAGTGGGCAAGCCATCCATTGTGCTTGCTGCTCTTTTGATAAGGCGAGCATGGCGTTTTGATAGCCTTGTTGAGCTTTGCAACGCTCTAATAATTGCGCAGAAGGCAAGAGAGATTCGTTGTGAAGCTTTTCTTTCTGGATCGCCACCGCCTGCAAATAAGCAGGGTTGCCTGTTTTTGTCGACAAGAAATCCGCCACCTGTGTTAACTCGGCCAACATGCTATCCGCTTTTGTACGCAGCTTGGTTGGCCCTTGACCAAAATCAAAATCCATATCCAAGTCACGACCATGGGAGGCAATTTCTTGTTGCATCTTACGCAGCTGACTGCATTCTTCGCTGCCGAGGTGCTCGTCACCACGCAACATGCAGTAAAGTAAAAACACATCAATAAAATACAAAGTAGAGGATTGCATGCCAATAGACGAGCTTGGATCTAAATCCATAATACGCACTTCAATGTATTCAACGCCTCTAGCATGTAACGCGGCGCTTGGATGTTCGCCTGGCTGAGTGACGCGCTTTGGACGAATATCACTGTAATATTCGTTTTCAATTTGCAACAGGTTGCTGTTGAGTTGACGGTAGTGTCCATCCACCTTTACGCCGATGTCTTGGTAGCGTTGATAAGGTGTTCGTAATGCTTTCTTGATGGTGCTGATGTAGGTTTCAACTTCGTTGTAACACACATATAAATCGGCTTGAGCCTTGTTTTGATAGCCAAGGTCGCTCATGCGTAGCGAGGTTGCCTTTGGTCCGAACCAAGTGCGCTTTTCCAGCTCTGTTAGGCTTGCGGGTTTTTGGGGTAAAAAACTTTCATCGATGGCAGAAGACGCGCCAAACAACAGCGACAGCATCCAAGAGCTGCGACGAAAATTACGAATCAAGGCAAAATAGCTATCGGATTGAAATGCCTGTTTTTCGATGGCGGATAAGGCTGGTTTACCCTTGTAGTGTTCTAAGAATGTCCAAAAGTCACGATCAAAGGAAAAATTATAGTGCATACCTGCAATGCATTGCATGATGCGACCATAACGATTGGATAAGCCCTCACGATACACACGTTTCAGTTTGCCAGTATTGGATTCGCCATAATAGGCAATCGGAACGTCATCATTACCTGCAAGGTAACAAGGCATGCTGGCGGGCCACAAACATTCATCTTGATGGAAGAGCTCATGGTTAACGAGATTGTGAATGTCTTCTAACTCTTTAATTACCCCTTCCACGCTTGGGTGAACACCGGTAATAAATTCCATTAAAGATTCAGAGTAATCGGTTGTAATCGAACTGTGAGTCAGTGCCGACCCCAATGTTTTTGGGTGGGGCTTATGAGAGATGCGGCCCTCAGAGCGATCAACGCGCAACGCTTCTCGTTCCACGCCTCGGTGGAACGTTAGCGCTGATGTTGTCGCGGCTTGTTGGCAGTGAGCTGCCAACGCTTGCAAAGCATCGGATAAGGTGGTCAAGAAGTCTTCCTTCTATTGAATAAGGCCAAATTTGATTTGCAAGGATTGTACTCGGCAGAGCTTATTCGCAGCAAGCAAGAGATACGTCGTGCGCATTAATTACAGAATTAACCACGCCCTTTTTAAACTTGGTCATTGTAATAAGCATCTATCATTGCTGAAACGCGTAGACATTCCCTAATTTCAATAATCCAGTTAACTCCTCTAGGGCGTTGCGACTCTCAATTAGTAGCTGAGGATCGGCGAGGTCTTTTTCGTGCAGTTCGTCACGATAATGCTTATCGACCCACGCATTTAAACGCTCAAACAAGGTATCGTTCATAAGTGTTGATGGGTTAAGTGCGGCTTGTTCAGCGGGTGTTAAGGCGACACGAAGTCGAAGGCAGGCAGGGCCACCGCCATTGCTCATACTTTGTTTCAGATCAAATATTTTGATTTCATTGATTGGGGACTGGCCTGCAACTAAGCTGTTTAAATACGCCCAAACGGCTGGGTTATTCTCACATTCGCCTGGCACGACCAGCACCATATCATCATCGCCACGGCTTAATAGTTGGCTATTAAATAGGTAAGATTGAATACAGTCTTGAACGGATACTTCGTTACTTGGCACTTCAATAAGATGGAACTGTGACGCTCTGTCCCCCCATGCTTTCAGTAAGTCTTGTTTCATTTTGGCCGTATCTAAGAAGGCCTCTTGGTGGTAAAAATGTGCGTTACGATTGCCCACCGCGATGACGTCATTGTGAAAAACGCCTGCGTCGATGACATCTGGATTTTGTTGAGCATAAACCACTTGATCTGCCGATAAGCCGTGACGACGTGCGACCGCTTGGGAGGCTTCTAACGTATGGCGAGCGGGGAATTTAGCCGGTTTAGGGGCATGGTTGTTAAAGGCTTCCATTCCATAGACAAAGAACTCGACACCTTGTTCGCCGTAACTCTGACAAAACCGGGTGTGGTTGGCGGCACCTTCATCGCCAAAATGATCAACACTGGGCAATGCGCGATGATGAGCGAAGTGTTTCTCGTCTCTAAAAGTGGCTTGTAAAATCGCCCCCGTGGTTTCGTGTTCAATTGAGCGATGGAATTTATTCACCAAATTGGCCGGGGTGAAATGCACGCGTTGGTCATTGGTATCCCCACTGGGTGATACAGTCGCTGCGTTGGCCGTCCACATACAAGACGCAGAGCTGACGGCCGCCAGTAATTTGGGCGCATGCTTGGCCGCTTGTTCTATTATATTGGCGTCACTGCCAGAAAAGCCTAAACGACGTAACGTTGGAATATGGGGGCGTTCGTGAGGCGCGAGGACGCCTTGCACAAATCCCATATCCGCCAACGCTTTCATTTTGACCAAACCCTGTTTTGCCGCCGCTTTTGGGTTGGACGGACGCGCTGAGTTGTTCAAGGAGGCGACGTTACCAAAAGATAGGCCGCTGTAGTTGTGGGTTGGGCCCACTAAGCCGTCAAAATTGGCTTCTGTCGCTGTGTTCATAATGGCCTCTGCTTATACCTGAATGTAAGTTGTACTTGAATGTAAGTTGTACCTGAATCAACGTTGTCTATTCTGTGGTTTGTCAGCGTTAAAGTACTAAAGCGTTATGCCGTGGCCGAGCTTTTCTGGCATGGTCAAACGGTCGGCTTCAATACTGGCAACGGGATACGCACAATAGTCAGCGGCATAGTAGGCGCTGGCTCTATGGTTGCCACTGGCACCTGTGCCACCGAAGGGAGCGTTGCTGGACGCGCCTGTTGTCTGACGGTTCCAGTTAATAATGCCGGCGCGGCTGTGCTGTAAGAACCATTCATATTCTGTGAGATCGTCTGACAAAATACCGGCGGATAAGCCAAATTTTGTGTTATTAGCGATGTTCATGGCTTGATCCAGTGAGTCATAGCGAATCACCGTCAGCAATGGACCAAAATATTCTTGATCTGGTAGGGCGTCTAGCATGTTTGTAGCATCGACAATGCCGGGTGTTATAAAGCCTGTTTGGCGATCACCGCGGGTCATTTCTAAGATGGGTGATGCGCCTAACTGGATCAGTTTTTGGTAGGCTTGCAACAAGCCATCGGCCGCTTGAGCTGACACCACAGGACCCATAAAAGGCTGTTCTTTCGCATCAAATCGGTCGATTTTTAGTGCTTTGGTTGCGCTGACCAAAGACTGCAAAATCGCATCACCTAATGTGCCTTTTGGTAACAATAAGCGACGGGCGCAAGTGCAGCGTTGTCCCGCCGAGATAAACGCTGACTGGATGATTTCATGTACCGCAGCGCGTTGATCCGCTATTTTCTCAGACACCAATAACGGATTATTGCCCCCCATTTCCAGCGCTAAAATTTTCCCTGGGTGACCTGCAAAGTCTTTGTGCAATATATGGCCAACTTGTGGGCTGCCAGTGAAGAAAAGCCCATCGATACCTTGATGATTCGCTAACGCCACCCCTGTCTCACGCTCGCCTTGAATGAGATTAAGTACGCCCGCTGGTAACCCTGCTTTTTCCCAAAGCTGCACAATTAAGTCGGATGTAGCGGGAGCTTGCTCGCTTGGTTTGAAAACCACGGTATTGCCCGCAATGAGTGCCGGTACAATATGGCCGTTTGGTAAATGCCCTGGAAAATTGTAAGGACCAAACACCGCAACGACACCGTGTGGACGATGACGCAAACGCGCGGTAGCGCCAGGCATTGGCGTGGTTTTTTCCCCCGTTCTTTCGTGATAAGCCTGTTTAGAAATGGCGACTTTGCCCACCATAGCGGCGGCTTCAGTACGAGTTTCCCAGATCGGCTTGCCAGTTTCTCGGCTAATAACGGTGGCAATCTCTTCGCTGTGCGTTTTTACTGCTTCTGCGAACCTTTCAATGATGGCCAAACGTTCCTCTAAAGGACGATTCGCCCAAGCAGGAAACGCAGCACGAGCAGCCTGAATAGCCAAATCTACTTGGTTTAAAGTGGCGGTATTGGCTTGCCATACTAAACTGGCATCTGCAGGATCCATTGAATGTAGCGGAGAGCCTTCGCCAGCGACCCATTGACCATTGATGTAGTGTGCTTGTTTCATGGTGCTTCTCCTTTTAGAGGGCCCGATTAGTGTCCTGAATAGGGTGATAATTCAACAATGCGTACGGGCTCTTTATTGATAATACAAAGGCTGTCTGCTTCTTCTTGAGTCAGCGTCATGGCGCTGCCTGGCGGTATGGATCGTTGGATTAGAATACAGCGAAAATCGACCACTTTGGCATTAGACACAAGATAGAAGCAGCCTTCATTTGGTGTGTTGCAGAGTCCCTTTGGCTGGCCGATGTTGGCCAGACAAAGCCGACTGTCGCGAACCGCACGTATGTCTTGAACGCGGGCTTCTAAACTTGGACCGCCATCAAAAATGTCGACATAGTTCTCGTAACGGAAGCCTTCTTGTTCCAGTAGACGACGAGCGGGCACGGTGTTTTTGTGTACTTGCCCTAAAACATCTCGCGCTTCTTGTGGTAGCAAATTAACGTAGACGGGATTGTTAGGCATTAATTCAGCAATAAACTGTTTATTACCTTGTGAAGTCAGCTCATCCGCTTCTTTGAAATCGATGGAAAAAAAGTGACGCCCTAGGCTTTCCCAAAAGGGCGATACGCCATTTTCATCACTGACGCCGCGCATTTCTGCAAAGACCTTTTCTGTGAAGCGTTCCGGAAATTGTGCCATGAACATAAAACGGGCTTTAGATAGTAATTGGCCATTTTTAGAATGACGGTAGTTTTCTTCTAAAAATAACGTGCAAATTTCACTGCAACCGGTGAAATCATTGTTCAGTATCAGTGTAGGGATCGCATTGTGAACACCTAGCTCTCTTGAAGCATGGGTAATGGTGCCCAGATGGTAGCTGTAAAAAGGCTCGTCTAAACCAACGGTTGCCAATATGCCGCACGTTCCGACAATGTCTCCTGTGGTGCTGTCTTCGAGCACCATTAAGTAGTCTTCATTGCTTGGTGATACCACATTTTCTTTGGCGAAAGAGCGTATCGCACCGTCAATTTTCTTTTGCAAAACCGCTTCGTCTGATACCAAAGAGGTAAAACCAATGCCCGTCTTTTCGGCGAGTCGATAAAGAGACTTTAGGTCATTTTGACAGATAGGGCGTATGACCATCATGATGATTATCCTTTTTATAATTGAGCGCTGTTGGCGGCGCAAAAATCGTTATAGATTGTTATTAGTATTATAGAACGACCCATTGGATTCGGCTTCCAGAGGAAATGCCTAGTGTCTCTTGGGTGGTTTTTTCCAGTGCTAATCCAGCAACTTGTGGTTCCGCGGACGCGGCAGTGACTCGAAAGGTTTCTAAGTGTCCTGCGGAAATAAGGTGCATCGGGCCCTTACTGTTTTCAGTCAATATTAAGGCTTTGCCCATTTTTTGCTGGGCAATGGTGTGAAGACTTTCTGTGCGAGCTTCGATGGTCGGGCCTGCATCAAAAATATCCACATAACCCCGAAATTCAAATCCTTCATTTAAAAGAATATCGGCGCTTTGACTGGACTCTTCGTGAACTACACCGATGACTTCCTGTGCCGCTTCCGGCAAGGTAGGCACATAAATAGGATAGCGCGGCATTAATTCAGCGATAAAGTGCTTGTTACTGACGCCGGAAAGATAATCTGCCTTTTTAAAGTCCATGGTGAAAAAATGTTTTCCAAGCGCATCCCAAAACGCAGATTGGCCGTGTTTGTCATTTTCGCCACGCAGTTCAGCAAAGAGACGTTTGGTAAAGCGTTCTGGATGGCGAGCCATAAACAGCAATCGTGCTCTGGATAACAAAGACATGGCCGTAGGGTTTTGATGCGCTTTATCGACGACTAAGGCGATTAATCTGCTCGTGCCGCTGTAGTCATGGCATAAAAAAAGCGCAGGAATACGATTATGGATTTGCAGTTGTGGTGAAGCGTGTACCACTTCGTCAATGCGATAGCTGTAAAAAGGGGTATCAACGCCCACCATGGCATCAATGCCGCAACAGCCTACGATCTCGCTGCTATTGGTATTCACTAGTACAAACAAGTAGGATTCGTTTCCTGGCTGTACAACGTCGGTTTGCAAAGAACGGCGTGAAGAAGCAATTTTGTCGTTCAAGCGCTCTCTATTGGCTGGAAAATTGGTAATGCCAACGCCAGCTTGTTGAGCAAGACGCTCCAGAGCAGGAAGATCGGCAAAGTCCGCTGGACGTACGAGGTACATAGGTTCATCCTATCAATTTTGGACACAGTAATAATTTTTAACGTTCCTAACGAATAATATTATTGCCGAGTTCCAATGATGCCGTAAGAGCAAAACTTTTGTATTTGCGACAGTTTTTTCTGCTTATTGGTTTAATTTGGTCGATTTTTATAAAGTGGAGTGGTTTTGGATATGAAACAAGGTGTTTATCAGCACTATAAGGGAGCCTTGTATTGGGTGGAGCGTGTGGTGAAGCACAGTGAAACCGAAGAAGAGTTAGTCATATATCAAGCTTTGTATGGTGAGTTCGGTTGGTGGGCAAGGCCATTGAGTATGTTTCAAGAGTCTGTTTGCATTAATGGCGAGAATATCCCGCGTTTTGATTTCCTTCGCTCGCAGCGTGACGCGGGATAAATGGGGCATTTTGTGGTTGGAGGCAGAGCATTTAGATGGGTGAGTGCATCCAAGGTGATTCACGCATAAAGTAAATAATCTGTTCTCTTAACCAGCGATGGGCAAGGTCGTTATTAAAACGCTCATGCCAAAAAATATGAATAGGGTGGCGTCCATCGTATTCATCGAGATCTAACACTTCTTTTGGAATAGGCAAAAGCTTCACTGGGTAAAAATGGGCTTTTTCACACATCACTTGCAGAAACAAGTCACCAATCGAACGTGAGGTAACCAATGCCATGCCTCGTTTTACTGCCTGCATTGCCACCATTAAGCTGTCTGTCTCTAAGCTTGGCTGAATGATGTGACCCTGTTGCTTAAGTTTTTGCTCAGTCTTTGAAAAAGAACTGTGTCGATGGCTGCGTAAGTGATGGGTAACCACTTTATGGCGCAGCAACTCTTCTAACGATACCTCGTCTTTATCAAAGAGTGGGTGAGCTTCGCTTAATACAATACAGGCTTCCATGTAGCCGATGAGCTTACTGCGAACATTTCCCGGTGTATCGCTCACGCGCATAATACCAAGATCGACATTGCCAGAAACCAATTCGTCCAGCTGAGAGTCTCCCCAAGAACTGATGGACAGGCGTAAGTTAGGGGCTTGATATTGCAAAGAGGCCAACAAAGGCTCAATAAAGTTTTCTAGGTCGCCTTCATCCGCCCGCAATTTAAAGCGTCTATCTAGACTTTTTAAATCCAAAGAGTTGGGGCTCATCAATTCTGATAAAGAACTCAAAATTGGCTGGATCAAATCATGTAACTCAGATGCTCTTGCCGTGGGAGTGAGTCCATAAGCCTGACGTGTAAAGAGCGAATCTTTAAAGAGTTCGCGCAGTCTTTGTAGACTCTTACTGAGTGCTGGTTGGGTAACATTCAGTCGTTCCGCTGCCCGTGACACACTGCCTTCTTCCATGATGGTAACGAAAGCAACGAGTAGTTTTATGTCCAGCTTTAAAAGATCGTCTAGGTGCATAATCTTCTCGATAAAATAGCGCAATTGTAAATCAAGAGCCTTAATGCGAGAGGCAGTAAGGCTCTACCAGAGTGGCTAGCGGTTAGTCGAATTCGCTATGATGACGATACTTGACACGGAACAGTAGCGTATAAAATACAGGTACTGCGATCAATGTTAAGATGGTCGCAAAGCCTAGGCCAAAGGAAATAACCACGGCCATACCCTCAAAGAAACCATCAAATAGCAATGGAATCATCCCCAAAATCGTTGTGACAGCGGCCATACAGACAGGGCGCACACGACTAACGGCAGAGTTGAAGATGGCTTCATATTTCTCGGTGCCTTGATCAAGCTCGTAATTAATTTGGTCGGCGAGTACGATACCGTTTTTCACTGTCATGCCCGATAAACTCAAGAATCCAAGCAGTGCCATAAAGCTGAATGCGGAGTTCATCACCAGTAAGCCTGTGGAAACACCGATCAAGGCTAAAGGGACACAAAACCAGATGGTCAGCGGTACACGAATTGAGTTAAACAACAATATCGTAATGATGAACATGAACAAGTAACCCAAAGGCAAGGCCTTAAATATGTTGGCTTGCGCGTCAGTACTGCTCTCGTATTCACCGCCCCATTCGAGCGTGTAACCTGGTGGTAACTGGATAGCTTCAATAGCCCCACGGGTGCGACCGAAGATCGACATGGCGGTTTCGTCCCCTAAAATTTTAGGGTCTGCCATGATCGTAATGGTACGTTTACGATCTCGACGTTCGATGATCGGATCTTCCCAGACGGTTTCAAAGCCGGATACTAGTGTCGACAATGTGACATAAGAACCTGATGCTGGACTGTAGATTTGCAGGTCACGGATTTGGTCAATTGATACGCGCTCGTTCTCTGGTGCTTTGCGTACAATCGGTAACAGATCCGTCCCTTCACGGTATAAACCGATTTGAGAACCTGTAAAATTCGTTAACAGTACGTCGTCTAATTCAGTTTTGCTGATGCCTAGGCGTCGTGCTTGAGCGTCATTAAAAATAGGGCGAAGCACTTTCACAGGCTGGCGCCAATCGTCTTTAATGCTCTCTAGTCCGCCATCAGCACGGTAAATTTCCTGCACTTGTGCGCTCAACTGACGCAGAACCTTCGGATCTGGACCGCTGATACGTGTTTCAAGTTTGGCACCGGTAGAGGGGCCTAACTGCAAGCGCTGTAATTTGACTTCCAGCTCTGGGTACTCTTCTTGCATTTTGTAATACAAGTCTTTAAGAAGACCTGGAATCGCTTCTTTGGTCTTAGTGCGAACAATAAATTGCGCGTAGCTGGCGTTTTCTTGTTCGGCTTCATAGGTCAGCATGAAGCGCAAAGCACCTTGTCCTGTTGTGGAAGTGACATTTTCAATACGGTCATCTTTCAACAGGTCTTGTTCAATACTTTGAACTTTTTTATAGGTATCTTCTATATGTGTTCCTTCTGGCATCTGGATATCCATATAGAACATAGGCGTCGTTGAAGGTGGAAAGAAGGCTTGTTTAACAAACTGAAATGCCCATCCCGATGCCACTAAACAGCCTATTAACAAAACAACCGTGACCCAGCGGTAGTGCATGGCTTTGTCTAATAGCCATTTGTACCCAGTGAATATAAAGCCTTGATAAGGATCCACCTTCTCAGCGTCTGTCTCGCTAGCATTGGCTTTGGCAATGCTCTCTTTAAAGAACAGGTCGCAAAAAAATGGCGTCAATGTAATGGCGGTAATCCAGCTCAAGAACAATGAAATCAACAAGACATAAAACAAAGAACCAACAAACTCGCCGACGGCGTCAGGTGACAAGCCGATTGGCGCAAAGGCCGTGATGGCAATTACGGTAGCACCGAGTAATGGCCATTTGGTTTGCTTCACCACCGCACTGGCGGCTTGAAGTTTGGTCATGCCTCTTTGTAAGCCAATCAGGACGCCTTCTGTGACCACTATGGCGTTATCGACCAGCATCCCTAAGGCGATAATAAGCCCACCAAGTGAGATGCGCTGCAGGTTGATTTTGAAATAATCCATGACAATGAAGGTGCCAAGGATGGTCAATAAAAGAATGATACCGATTAAAATACCGGAACGAATGCCCATGAAGACCAATAGTACCAAGATAACGATACCAACGGCTTCAACTAAGTTAAGTAAAAAGTTAGAGACAGAGCGATCTACTTCTTTCGATTGGAAGTAAATAGGCTCCATGCTGAGTCCGACGGGTTGTTGATATTCTAGCTCATTGATTCTTTTTTCTAATGCTTCGCCGACTTTAACAACGTTCACGTTGGAAGAAAAAGAAACCCCTAACAACAGCGACTTGGAACCATTAAACCCAACAATATGCGTTTCAGGCTCCGCGTATTCGCGTTTAATGGTTGCTATGTCTTTTAAGCGAATTAGGTTGCCATCAATGGGCGTACCAACAATCAGGTTTTCCAATTCCGAGATGTCTTGGAATTCGCCTGTTGGGCTGATACGAATGTATTCACTGCCCACTTTTACTTTGCCCGCATTGGATACACTGTTTTGATTTTTCAACAGGTCTTCCAGTTGACTCGGAGCAATGCCCATATTGGCCAGTTTGGAGCGAGATATTTCAATCGTAACTTGTTCGTCTTGCTCACCAGCAACGGTGACCTTGGCTATGCCATCAACCAGAACCAATTCACGTTTGACATAATCCACATAGTTTTCTAGGTCTTTGTAGGGGTAGCCCTCACCGTGAACGGCGAGCATGACGCCATACACATCACCAAAATCATCAACCACGATTGGGGTGCCAACACCTGTTGGGAAGTTGCCCGAGATATCACGGATTTTTTTACGCACTTCGTCCCAGATTTGTTTTAACTCTTGGGCTCGATAGGTGTCTTTAATCGTCAGCTGAACCTTTGAATAGCCCGCTTTTGACGTTGAGGTGATTTTGTCCACATAGGGCAAGTTTTGTAACTCACGCTCAATTGGATACGTGACTTCTTCTTCGACCTGTTCTGGGGAAGCACCAGGATAATAGGTAATGACCAAAGAATCCTTGATGGTAAACTCTGGATCTTCAAGTTGACCTAAGTTGGTAAAAGCAATGATACCACCGACCAATAAAATCAGTGTGACCATCCAACTGGTGACTTTGCGATTTATAAAATAGGCTGCAATATCCATTATAGGCCTCGCTCACGCGTCCAAGGACGAACTTGCATGGTATCGGTTAGGCTATAAACACCTGCCGCCACGATTTGTTCACCGGCATTTAAGCCTGAGATAATTTCGACATTGTTGCCCTGTAAGGAACCGAGGGTAACAGTACGAGCTTCTAGCTTATTGGTTTCGCCATTGAACACCCAGACAGTACTGTCGGATTGTCCTGTGCTAGTGTCTTCATGACGAAGTACAGCCTCGACGGGCACCGTAATGTGTTTTTTGGTGCCCAAAATAGCACTGAGATCCAGATCAACGTTTGCTGTCATACCGGGCAGTAGCGTATTGACTGTTTTTCCTTGTCTGATCAGTTTTAAAGTGACGTCATACGCCATGGTGGTGTTATCAGGTGTGGTATTGTGTTCTTTGTAGGCACCGTATAGTTCTTCTTCCGGTGCGACATCAACCACCACTTTTGCCCTATAATCGGATTTGGTACTTTTGATGCTGACCACAAGACTTTCAGGGACTTGGAACTCAACGTCAAGGTTGTCGATGTTTTGAATGTGCATCAAGGTTTGTGTGGCGCTGACATACTGGAAGTTTTCGGTATCGACAGACGCAATGACGCCATCAAAAGGGGCAAAAACTTGCGTGTATTGCATTTGGTTTTTGGCCGACTGCAAAGCGTTATTGGCTTGGTCTAATGAAGCTTTCGCGGAGTCATATTCGGATTTTGTAGTGGCGTTTTGCTTGAAAATGGTTTGAATACGTTTGAATTGTGCGTCGGCTAGATATTGATTCGCTTGGGCAAGTTCAACTTGTAATTTGAAATCGGTAGGATCCAGAGAAGCCAGTAGCTCGCCTTTTTTAACACGCTGCCCTGAAACAACATTGAGTTGCATCAATTGACCGCCAACACGAAACGCTAAATCGGCTTCTTCACTGGCTTTTAACTCAGCAGGAAAGCGGCGAATGTTAATCGCATCGGTTGATTCAATAGTGATCAGTTTCACCGGGCGGACAATGTCTTTTTCGACAACCGCGTCATCGTTTTGATCGGATGAGCAGGCCGTTAAAAACAGCGAGGCCGCAAAGGTGACCCCTATTATTAGTTTGCTTCGCTTTACGCACTTCATGTATGACTCCATATAGTAGAAGATCAGGATACGATAATGAATCCATTTTATATCTCTTGCTTTGGGATATGAATTTTTAAATATATATTAAAGATATTCTCGCAAAGAATATCTGGCTAGGTTTTTTCTAATTCTTTTAAAAAGGTTTCCAATATTAGGTTGGCGCGTGCGCCTTTTCGTGTAATCGCGGAGAATTGTGTAATGTAATGACACTGTTCCGGCAAAATAGCGCGCATTCTTCCATCGCGTATCCAGCGTTCAGCGACATGATCAGGTAAAAAGCCGATATAACGTCCGGTTAAAATAAGGAAAGCAATGCCTTCTCTATCGGTGGCAGTAGCGCTTGCCGTAAGCGGTTGGTGTTGGGCTTTTATATCTGGGGTTTGAGCATAGGCTGGAAGAACCGCATCAAACTCCTTCAGTTGGGCTTTTGAAAAGGTCTGATCAGCTCTCGTGAAAAGAGGGTGAGTATCACTGCAATACAGCTTAGAGGTTTCCTCATAAAGAGGGTGGTAATCCAAACCACTGAGGATTTTTAAATCTGGCACGATACCAACATGCAAACGACCATCTAACACCCCACGTTCTATATCGGTGGGTGGGATCATACGAATATTGATGGTAACGTGCGGTCCCTTGTCTTTCAGGCTGGCTAATGTGCGCGTGATTCGAGTATGCGGGAGAGTCACCAGATTGTCAGTGATGCCAATATTGAGCTCGCCTTTTAAGTGCTGGTGGAGAGCGTTGATATTGGTTCTAAAGTCTTCTATCGAAGACAGCAGCTGCAACGTGTAATCATATACCTGACTGCCTTCGTTTGTCAGAGAGAAACCAGAGCGACCTCGTTGGCAAAGTCGAAAGCCCAAGCGGGTTTCTAAATCTGATATAGCAATACTAATCGCAGCACGGCTAATATTGAGCTCCACTTCGGCGGCGGAAAAACCACCGCATTCTACGACGGTACGAAAGATACGCAATATACGTAGGTCAGCGTCGCTTATTTGACTATGAAATTGGTTCACCTTATTCCCCATTGTGCCTATGGATAATGGCACATCATCCATTCAGATTTATAGTTAAGTAAATGATTAACTAAGCGTTAATAGATTCAGCTTTTTATAATCTATTCCTATAGGCATAGTAGTGTCAACAGACGGTGTTTTTCTCTTTTATCGTGTTGAGTTAAACCATGACATTACATTTTTTAGAGTAGGGAGTAACCATGGAAATCATTGGGCATTTGATAAACGGTAAGTACTCAGAACAGGCTGAACGTACCCAAGATGTATTTAATCCCGCCACCGGGGCGGTGGCGAAAAAAGTGGCCATTGCTTCCAGAGAAACCGTTGAAGACGCGATCTCAGCCGCTTACGCAGCTTATCCAGAATGGCGCAATACTCCGCCCTTAAAGCGTGCTCGCATCATGTTTAACTACAAGGCTTTGTTAGAAAAACACGCGGATAAAATCTGTGAGCTGATTGGCGCTGAGCATGGCAAAATTTGTCATGACGCAGCAGGAGAGTTGCAGCGTGGTATTGAAAACGTGGAATACGCCTGTGGCGCGCCAGAGTTACTAAAAGGTGAGTACAGTAAAAACGTTGGCCCAAACATTGATTCTTGGAGTGAGTTTCAACCACTCGGTGTGGTGGCCGGTATCACACCTTTTAACTTCCCCGCTATGGTGCCTTTATGGATGTTTCCAATGGCGATTGTGTGCGGAAATACCTTCGTTTTAAAACCCTCGGAGCGTGATCCAAGCACCGCGTTGTTCATTGCTGAGTTATTGCATGAAGCGGGTCTACCGGCTGGCGTATTTAATGTGGTCAATGGCGATAAAGTGGCGGTGGATACCTTATTGGAAGACAAACGAGTCAAGGCCGTGAGCTTTGTCGGTTCAACCCCGATTGCGGAATACATTTACAGCAAAGCCAGCGCCAATGGCAAGCGCTGTCAAGCGTTAGGCGGCGCGAAGAATCACGCGATTGTGATGCCGGATGCGGACATGGACAATGTGGTGAGTCAGCTCCTTGGCGCCGCGTTTGGTTCTTCTGGTGAGCGTTGTATGGCCTTGTCCGTTGCCGTCGCGGTGGGTAAAGCCGCAGGGGATGCCTTGGTGAGTAAAATGGCCGACGCCATGAAGCCGCTTAAAGTAGGTGAATGCTCAGACAAAACCAATGACTTTGGTCCTGTTATCACCAAAGAACACAAAGACAAGGTGGTGGGTTTTATTAATAGTGCCGAATCCCAAGGCGCCACGGTGGTGGTGGATGGACGCCATCCTCATGTTGCCGGCTACGAACATGGCTTTTTTGTGGGGGCAACGCTGATTGATGGTGTCACCAAAGACATGGACAGCTATCAGCAAGAGATCTTTGGCCCAGTGCTGCAAGTGGTGCGAGTCAATACCATGGAAGAAGCCATGACGCTGATTAACGATCATGAATATGGCAATGGTACATGCATCTTTACTCGTGATGGGGAAGCGGCGCGTTATTTTTCGGATCATATAGAAGTGGGTATGGTCGGTATCAATGTGCCTTTACCTGTGCCTGTTGCTTACCACAGTTTTGGTGGTTGGAAACGTTCTTTGTTTGGGGATTTGCACGCTTATGGCCCGGATGCCGTGCGTTTTTATACCAAACGTAAAACCATTACTCAGCGCTGGCCTTCGGCGGGTGTTCGCGAAGGCAAGAGTTTCTCTTTTCCCTCTTAAACCTATGGTTAGATCCTAGGCATTTTTCTGTGATGAGAAATGCGTTTCGATAGCTGCCTATTTTATTGTAGGTGGCTATTTTTTTAGACTTTTTATGCGTTCTTCTTATCAATGCCTTATATCGTTAGGAAGAGAGCGTTTTTATGGTCTACTATTGTGTGGAAACCTTTAAATCACAGGATGGTGTATGACAAATAAGGCTTTTCCAATAAATTCAGTGGCATGGCTTTCCGTGTTGGTTGTTGTGCTATTAGCAGGGTGTGCGACGTCAGCTGAAAAGCATTTAGAGACGGAAGCAAGCGAGGCGTTGAGTATCGAAGTGGAAGGCAATTCAGCCTATTTGTCCGGTATCTTAGGTCATGACCTTGTACAGCAACTGAGTGACATGGTGCGTAACAATCCGAATGTCACCGATTTGGTCTTGGTGGATGTACCAGGTTCGGTTGATCAGCAAGCGACAATGCAGGGGGCACGTTTGATTCGACACCTTGGTTTGAATACGCATATTGCATCGACAGGGTACGTGCTGTCAGGTGGGGTTGATTTATTCTTAGGCGGTGTGGAAAGAAGCATTGGTGCGGGGGCCGGGGTTGGTGTGCACGCTTGGTCAGACGGAACCAATGTCACCGCGAAAAATCTCAATGTGACCGACCCTGTGCATGCTGTTTATGTGAACTTCTATTTGGAAATGGGCGTACCGGAGCGTTTTTATTGGTTTTCTTTAGACGCTGCGCCTGCTGACAGAGTGTATTTTTTGTCGCCAGAAGAAGAGTATGATTTCCAGCTGGTAACAGAGTAGCGCATAAAGCGAGAGGGTGATGGAGCAAATAGAGTTATTTACCATAGAAAGCCCTTGTCGTGGTGTGTGTGAAAACAGTAAGACAGGCTTTTGTAAAGGCTGCTTGCGCAGTCGAGAAGAGCGCTTTCATTGGTTTTCCTTAACCAATGAGGCCCGCCATCATGTGCTTGATTTGTGCAAACAACGACGAGCACGTTTGATCAAAGCGCGCCAAGATCGACTGGAGGCCGACTCGGCTAAGGCATTGCCTTATGGCATGGAAGACGACCCCATCGTCGATCTTTTCGATTTTTAAAGGGGGCTCGCCTTAAGGATTAATGCTCGAAGATCGCATCAAGTGCTTCTGATAAGCGTTCAACGCCAATTACCTTCATGCCTTCAATGGGCTTTTTCGGGCAGTTGGCTTTGGGAACCACGGCTCTTGTAAAACCGTGTTTTGCCGCCTCACTAATACGCTCCTGTCCAGACGGTACTGGGCGAATCTCTCCCGACAATCCGACTTCCCCAAGTACGACCAGATCATGAGGTAATACTCTGTCGCGAAAGCTAGAAACGACCGCGGCGATGGCCGCAAGATCGGCGCTGGTTTCCAAGACTTTTACACCGCCTACCACGTTTAAGTACACATCCTGATCCGATGTCAGTAACCCACCGTGTTTGTGTAAAACCGCCAACAACATCGCCAAGCGATTATGGTCAAAGCCTACCGTAACGCGTCTTGGATTACCTAACGCCGAATCATCAACCAGTGCTTGCAGCTCCACCAAAAGAGGGCGAGTACCTTCCCAAACCACCATCACTAGACTGCCTGCCGCGGGATGTTTACTGCGGTTCAAGAAAATAGAGCTTGGGTTTTTGACTTCTTTTAAGCCATTTTCAAGCATGGCAAAAACGCCCAACTCATTCACTGCACCAAAGCGGTTTTTCATCCCGCGCAGGGTACGAAAGCGGGAATCTTCTGAGCCTTCTAGCAAGACAGAGCAATCCACCATGTGCTCAAGGACTTTTGGCCCAGCCAAAGAACCGTCTTTAGTAACATGGCCGACAAGCAACACCGCGGTTTGGGTTTGCTTGGCAAAGCGTGTTAATACCGCTGCGCTTTCACGTACTTGTGACACGCTACCGGGAGCCGATTCTACGCCATCTAAATGCATCACTTGAATCGAGTCGATCACCATGACTTTAGGCTTAACTTGTTGGGCAATGGTTAAGATCGCTTCCACGTTGGTTTCGGACAGCATTTTCAGGTTTTGAGTCGGTAAACCAAGGCGCTGCGCTCGCATCGCGACTTGCTGAAGGGATTCCTCACCGGTGACATACAAGGCGCTTTGTTGCTGCGCTAACCAACACATGGTTTGCAACAGCAAGGTACTTTTCCCAGCACCGGGATGCCCACCAATTAGCACCACACCACCGGGAACTAAGCCACCACCCAACACACGATCAAATTCGTTTGCGCCAGAACTAAAACGCGGCACATCACCTAGGTTCACATCGGACAAATTCTGAATGCCAGTCACAGCCCCTGCGTAACCTTGGTAACGTGGATCCTGGCTTGCGGAGACGCGGGCAGAGGTTTTACCCGATGTTAAGCGGATTTCAGATAGGGAGTTCCATGCACCGCAGGCTTGGCATTGTCCTTGCCATTTTGCGTAGTCGGCGCCGCATTCATTACATACAAAAGCTGTCTTTGCTTTGGCCATGAGAATCTCTACTACAGTGAAGTGTTGTGATAACGTCCATGTTATCACAGGCAAACACAACTTTTATGATTTCGACTGGTTCCAGATAACCGAATAAAGATCGGTACGACGGTCTTTTAGGTTATTCACCGAACCTTCGCTGCGTGTCAGTTTCAGTTTGTCTAAATCCAAATCCGAGAACATGATCATTTCCGTGTTTGGGGTGGTCTCCGCCATGACCGCATCATGTGGATAAGAAAAGTCAGAAGGCGAAAAGACCGAGCTTTGCGCATATTGAATGTCTAAGTTTTCCACTTGCGGAAGGTTGCCACAGCTACCGCAAATAACCACATAACATTCGTTTTCAATGGCACGAGCTTGGGCACAACGTCGCACACGCAAGTAACCATTTTTCGTATCTGTCCAGAATGGAACAAATAAAATGTCCATATCTTGTGCCGCCAGCAAGCGGCCCAACTCAGGAAACTCCACATCGTAGCAGATCAAAATACCGACACGACCCGCATCGGTGTTGAAAACACGTAATTCGTTACCACCTTCAATGACCCAGTCACGGCGTTCATGGGGAGTGATGTGGATTTTCTTTTGTTCTTCGACCGTCCCGTCACGACGGCATAGGTAGCTAACGTTATAGACGATTTCATCTTCGATGACAGGCATGGAGCCGGTGATGACGTTGATGTTATAGCTGACCGCAAATTGTGACATTTCATTGATAAAGCGTTCAGTGAAACTGGCTAAAAAGCGAATCGCTTCGGTTTGGTTACCTTGATCTGGACTCAATCCAATTAAGGGCGCATTGAAAAACTCAGGGAATAAAACAAAGTCACTTTTGTAATCCGATACTGCATCGATAAAGTATTCGACTTGCTTCAATAGCTCATCAACGCTTTCCACTTCACGCATTTGCCATTGAATCGCGCCGATACGAACTTGGGTTTTACGTGAGCGAATGACGTTGGTATCTGGCTCGAAGAAGATGTTTTTCCATTCCAATAAGGTGGCGTAGCCTTGAGATTTTTCATCTTCTGGCATGTAGCGCTTCAACAAGCGCGTGACTTGGAAGTCGTTCGACAACTGGAAGGTTAAAATAGGATCGTAAATTTTACGTTCACGAACCGCTTCTAAGTATTCCGCTGCACTCATCTCGTGGGCATGTTCGTGATAATTGGGAATACGACCGCCCGCTAAGATAGCGCGCAGATTATGCTGACGACAGAGTTCTTTTCGAGCTTCGTACAAACGACGACCAAGACGGTAGCCTCGGTACTCTGGTGCGATTAGGGCGTCTAGGCCATACATAGCATCGCCCATAGGGTCGTTTAAAATATTTTCTTTTTGATCAACCAGATCGTCATAGGTATGAGGGTTGCTGAAACGTTGGTAGCTAACCTGAACGGACAAAGCAAGACCGACGATTTTGCCATGGTCTTCTAAACAAATTTGTCCTTCCGGGAAAACACTGATGAGTTGGTGGATAGTGTGTTTAGGCCAAGCACCGCCAATGTCATGATAGACCTTATCCATCAGTACTTTAATTTCGTCGTAATCATCATTAGTCAGGTTACGAATGGTTAAATGTAAATCGTCGTGCATTGTCGTTCCTTTGGATTTTCATCAACTGTATGACGCTATGATAACGCGTATCGGTGTGAGTAAGTAGTTTTGTAGTCTGTATGAGAAGGGGAAACGTGATTCTAGTTGGCAATAAAAGAGAAAACCCCCGCCAAGGCGAGGGTTTTCGACGTTCAATATCGTTTTAAGAAAAGATTATTTTTTGCTAAATTCTGGGTACGCTTCCATACCACACTCAGAAAGGTCAACACCTTCGTACTCTTCTTCTTCAGTAACGCGAACACCCATGATGGCTTTGATGACCAACCAAACCACTAAGCTTGTTACGAATACCCAAACAAAGATTGTCAATGCGCCCGCGATTTGTCCGCCGAACGTAGTGCCATCATTAGTCAGTGGCACAGCTAGCAAGCCCCAAAGACCCACCACACCGTGAACAGAGATCGCGCCCACTGGATCATCAATTTTTAGCTTGTCTAGCGTCAGAATAGACACAACAACAATTAAACCACCTACAAGACCGATTAGCGTTGCACCTAGTGCAGACGGTGTGTCAGGACCTGCCGTGATAGCAACCAAACCAGCCAATGCACCGTTTAGAAGCATGGTTAGATCGGCTTTACCGAATAAGATTCGAGCTAGAATCAGCGCGCCAATTGCACCACCAGCAGCGGCCGCATTCGTGTTCAAGAACACCATAGCAACTGCGTTTGCGTTAGCGATGTCGCCAAGTTTTAGAACAGAGCCACCGTTGAAGCCGAACCAACCCATCCAAAGGATGAATGTGCCTAGCGTGGCTAGTGGTAGGTTAGCACCAGGAATAGCACGAACTTCACCGTTAGGACCGTACTTACCTTTACGAGCGCCAAGTACCAACACGCCGGCTAGCGCAGCAGAAGCACCCGCCATGTGAACGATACCAGAACCTGCGAAGTCAGTGAAACCTAGGTCACCAAGGCTAAACATACCGAATACAGAACCGCCGCCCCAAGTCCAGTTGCCTTCCATTGGGTAGATGAAGCCTGTCATTACCACTGCAAACACGAGGAAAGCCCATAGCTTCATACGTTCAGCAACGGCACCCGATACGATAGACATGGCTGTCGCAACGAACACTACTTGGAAGAAGAAGTCAGAAGCACCAGAGTAAATGGCACCGCCTTCGAATCCACCTTCACGACCCGCAAAGTCCGTTAGAGTAGAAGCAACATCAACATCTTGAATACCCGTTAGGAACCAGTTACCGCCATACATGATGGAGTAGCCGCACACTAGGTACATGATGCAAGAAATGGCGAAAAGAGCCACGTTCTTGGTAAGAATTTCCGTGGTATTTTTAGCGCGTACTAAACCCGCTTCCAACATGGCAAATCCGGCTGCCATCCACATAACCAGCGCGCCACACACCAAGAAATAAAAGGTATCCATGGCATATTGTAAGTGAAAAATTTGGTCTTGCATGTTTCGCCCCCCTAAAGGCTTGTATAATTCGAGCAGTCTTAAACTGCTTCTACACCAGTCTCGCCGGTACGAATACGAACCGCTTGTTCAAGGTTAACGATAAAGATCTTACCGTCGCCGATTTTGCCTGTGTTTGCAGCCCCAGTAATGGCCTCAACCACTTGGTCTGTCATTTCGTCTGCAATGGCCAGCTCGATTTTTACTTTTGGTAGAAAATCGACGACATATTCAGCGCCACGGTATAGTTCTGTGTGGCCTTTTTGACGTCCGAAACCTTTCACTTCTGTCACAGTGATACCTTGAACACCGATTTCAGAAAGCGCTTCTCGAACATCATCGAGTTTAAATGGCTTGATGATGGCAGTTATAAGCTTCATACCCACTGTCTCCTTAAAAAGTCAGTTTTATTGTCGTATCGCAGGTACTTAGCTTTATTCAATATGCGTGCCATATATCGACATCCCTATGTAATAAGGGCTTTGTAAGGATTTTGTCGATTTCTTGAAATTAAAAAGAGTGCAAGATGGCTTAGTATTGTGCGGCATATTGGGGTGTGTTCATCAAATGCTGCATTTAATTGGTGCAAATCCTATCTCGTCGCACAGAGAATTTCTTGTCGAGAGCTTTATCTTGTTGCTTTAGATGCAGAAAATATTCTCTATCTAAAGACTTATCCATGCCTTATTTAGAGGATTTTAAACAAATGGAAGGCGATGTTTTTTGATTGTATGCACAAAAAAGAGGCGGTTAAGGGGCGATCTTAGAGAAGGGAAAGTCGATTTATGAATCCGTCACGTCAGATAACTTGTTTGCACCTTCCCTAGGCTTCTATACTATTGGGCATTATGAGCATGAAAAAAGAGAACGACATGATAGATCAATTTATAAAGCAGCTTGGCACTGGACTGGGGCAAGCCGCCGAGACACTAGGTAAACTGCCAAAAGAAGAGATTCAAGCACAATTGCATGAAGTGGCTCGTAACACGTTAAGCAAAATGGATCTTGTCACTCGTGAAGAGTTTGAAGTGCAAGCCGCTATGTTAGCAAAATACCGTGAAAAATTGGCGGCGCTTGAGGCGCGCTTACAGGAGTTGGAGCAGTCGAGCACAAAATAAAAAAAGGCGCTCATAAGGGTGAGCGCCTTTGTTAAAGCTGAAAGCGAGTAGCTGATCACTTCCAGCCTTGTTGCCAATGGTCCGCTGACGTTAAATCACGCCAAGGGTGAATGTACTGCTGTTTGTTTATCACCGCCTCAAGCACGCATTCTGTAACGGTATCTTCTTCGTCTCTTATTAACTGCGTGACGATGAAATGCTTTTCTTTCTGCTGTGGCGACGTAGAGGTCCACTTGGACAACAGCAGCTTGTTGGGGTTTATTGGGTTGTTTGCCATTAGATCCACTCATTAACCATGTAAAACTTTATACGACATTTGTGAAGCGCTGGATTGCTTTTCACACCAGAAATAATGATATCAAGGAGAGATTATGAGTTTAGCCACTATTTACAGTCGTGCCCGTGTTGGCGTGTCTTCCCCTCTGGTCACCGTAGAAACCCATATTTCCAACGGTCTTCCCTCGCTGAACATTGTCGGTTTACCAGAAGCCGCCGTTCGGGAAGCAAAGGATCGTGTGCGCAGTGCCATTATCAATAGTCATTTTGAATGGCCGACACGCCGAGTCACTATCAATCTCGCGCCAGCCGATTTACCAAAAGAAGGTGGCCGTTATGATCTGGCCATTGCCATTAGTGTGTTAGCGGCATCAGGGCAGCTTGGCGACATAAGCTTACGTGACACTGAGTTTATTGGTGAGTTAGCGTTGTCTGGAGACATTCGTGGGGTCTCTGGTCTTTTGCCATCTGCTATTGCTTGTCATCAAGCCAATCGACAACTGATTCTGCCAGAAGACAATCAACAAGAAGCGGCGTTGGTGGAAGGCAATGCGGTTTTTGCCAAGCATCTCACTCAAGTAACCGCCCATTTATTAAAACAAACTCAGCTTCCCACTTGCGTGTCGAAACCTGTCGAGCCTTTACCCTTGGATCACAAAGACATGCGAGATGTAAAAGGCCAATACCAAGCTCGCCGAGCTTTAGAAGTGGCTGCTGCTGGGGGACATAATCTGTTATTTATTGGTCCGGCTGGCACGGGCAAAACCATGTTGGCGTCACGCTTACCTAGTATTATGCCAGCTATGACCGAAGCCGAAGCACTAGCGGTGGCATCTGTGCAATCGGTGGCAGGGCGAAAAATGGGTCTGGATTGGCATTGGTCCGAACGACCTTTTCGTTCGCCACACCATTCGTGTTCGGCGGCAGCCTTGGTGGGAGGAGGGTCTATACCGAAACCAGGCGAAGCGTCTTTGGCCCATTGCGGCGTCTTGTTCCTCGATGAGTTACCAGAATTCGACCGTAAGGTGCTCGAAGTGCTGCGTGAACCATTAGAAAACGGCGAAGTGCATATTTCCCGTGCTCGCGGTCAGATGTCTTTTCCTGCGCGTTTTCAGCTGGTCGCGGCGATGAACGCCAGTAATGAAGCTTACAATGGCGGGCAGGATTATTATCAATCCAGTGCCAGCCAAAAATACCTAAAAAAACTCTCTGCGCCTTTTTTGGACCGAATCGATTTGCATGTGGAAGTGCCACCTTTGCCATCTGATGTCTTGGTCAATGCTCAAGAAGAAGGAGAGTGCAGTGCCCGTGTTCGTGAGCGTGTGGAAAGAGCGGTGGCGCGGCAAAGAGCCAGACAAAACGTGCAAAACGCCCTGTTAAGTGGTCGTCAATTAGAGGCCATTTGTGCGTTAAGCGATGATGACAAACAATTCATGCAGCACGCCTTAGAAAAGCTCAAACTTTCCGCACGAGCGTATCATCGTGTATTAAAGGTGGCATTAACGTTGGCCGATTTAAACGACTCGCCCGTTACCAGGGCCCATTTAATGGAATCGTTAAGCTACCGGAAAATGGAGAAAACCCTGTCTATGGCCATTTCTTCTTAGAAGATAGTGTCTTTTTTGATCAATGGGCATTCATCCAGCCTTAGGGAGTCGACGATCGATAGGCTCAAATTTTTTAGACAGAGATCAACCAATATAAAGGCTGTTGTAACTTATGTCATTTGGTTACAATCCAGCTCCCGTTTTTGGGACGCATAATAATTAAATAGTGGTTGCCTATTTGTCGTCGCTGATTGACGGCCAGACGAATAGCATAAGTGGAGTGTGGTTTTATGGTTATCCAGCTGTTCCCCCTTTGGGCGTTGTTGCTTTCAGGCGTCGCCTTTTTACAGCCGAGTTTGTTTACCGGCTTGAGTTCTCAGATTGTGCCCTTGTTAACCATTATTATGTTGGCAATGGGATTAACTTTAAGCCCCGCGGACTTCAAACAAGTCTTAAAAAACGGTAAAGCCGTAGGCGTGGGCGTATTATTGCAATTCTTAGTTATGCCCATCGCGGCGTTTTGTGTGGCCTTTGTCTTTGGTTTTGACACCGAGCTGACTGTTGGCATGTTACTGGTTGGTAGCGTGGCGGGTGGTACGTCATCGAACGTCATGTGCTATTTAGCCAAAGGCGATACCGCCTTGTCGATTTCTATGACGGCAATTTCGACCTTGCTTGGTGTGGTATTAACGCCATTCCTTGTGTCGCTCATGATAGGGCAAAGTGTCGATGTCCCCGTGGCTGGTATGCTACTGAGCTTGTTTAAAATTGTGCTTCTTCCCGTTGCGGCTGGTGTGTTAATTAATACTTTTTTCTCAAAATTTGTCCGCAAGGCTGAGCCGATTTTCCCTTACATTTCGATGTTTGCTATCGTGCTGATCATTGCGATTGTGGTGGCATTAAGTGCCTCTAAAATCGTTCAAGTTGGTCTGATTGTTGCGGCTGCGGTGATTTTGCATAATGCCATTGGTTTGACACTAGGTTATTGGGTAACCTATTTGCTTGGTTTTGATGCGCGTATTTGCCGTACCATTGCCTTTGAAGTGGGCTTGCAAAACTCTGGCTTAGCAGCCGCGTTGGCGGTGAAATTCTTCACCCCAATGGCCGCGCTACCTGGCACTATTTTCAGTGTGTGGCACAATATTTCAGGATCTTTATTGGCGAGCTACTGGAGTCGTCGCCCTGTTGCTGAAAACAAGGCCAAAGAAACTGCTAAATAATGCTGTTGTTAGCGTCAACAAGAGGGATGCCATTTTCGCATCCCTTTTTTGTGTCTGTTGGTTTTTCTCAGATGATTTTTCTCTCCGTGCGAGACGCTTCATTGTCGGGTACACTTGTGGCTGATTTTTAACAGCTTGAGCCAGAGTTTCCCCATGAGCGAACCGTTACCTTCCATAGCCCAACGTCTACGTAATCTGAACGAGCGACAGCTGGATGCCGTAAAGCAAATCGATGGTCCTTTGCTGGTATTGGCAGGCGCAGGCTCAGGAAAAACCAGCGTAATTACGACAAAAATTGCTTACCTGATACAAACTTGCGGTTTTAAGGCCAACAGCATCATTGCGGTGACTTTTACCAATAAGGCGGCTCGAGAAATGAAAGAGCGCGTGGTTGGCATGCTGTCAAAGCAAGAAAGCCGAGGCTTGAGTATTTCAACCTTTCATAACTTGGGCTTGCGCATTTTACGCAAAGAATTTCGCCGTGCGGGTTTAAAAGAAGGCTTCACTTTATTTGATGCACAAGACTCACTCAGTCTAGTCAAAGAGATTTTGGATAAAGAATTTAATGGTCAAATGGACGCGGCGGCTTATTGTCAGAATACCATCTCCAATTGGAAAAACGATCTAACAACACCGCAAGAAGCCATGACCAATGCGGACACAGAAGAATTTTTGTTAGCAGCACAGGTCTACGTGCAATATCAGCGTTATTTGCGTGCTTACAATGCCGTGGACTTTGACGATTTAATCTTGTTGCCTGTCAGTCTGTTGATGGCTGACGAGGAGCTGCGAGAGCGTTGGCAGAAAAAAGTTCGTTATTTGCTGGTGGATGAGTGCCAAGACACCAACGCCAGTCAGTACGAATTGATTCGTTTATTGGCGGGATTTCGTCGCTGCTTTACTCTAGTGGGAGACGATGACCAGTCTATTTACGCATGGCGTGGGGCGCGTCCAGAAAACTTAGAACGTTTATCTGTTGATTATCCCAATTTAAAACTGGTGAAACTGGAACAAAACTATCGTTCTACCAAAAGGATCCTCAAAGCCGCGAATACCTTGATTGCCAACAATCCACACATCTACGATAAAGCCTTGTGGAGCGACCATGAAGAGGGCGATCCGATTCGCATCATGGTCACGCGTAACGAGGACGCTGAATCCGAACGTGTCGCGGTAGAAATCCAATCTCGACATCTACGTCATGATATTCCGTATCGAGATTTTGCCATCCTGTATCGTGGTAACCACCAAGCACGACTATTGGAAATCAAACTGCAAGCCTATCGCATTCCCTACAAGATGAACGGCGGTACGTCTTTTTTCTCTCGCGCAGAAATCAAAGACCTAATGGGCTACTTGCGCCTTTTAGTGAACCCGCTGGACGATAATGCTTTTCTGCGTATCGTGAATTTACCACGTCGTGAAATCGGGCCGGCAACATTAGAAAAAGTCGGAAACCTTGCCACCGAACGGAGTGTCAGCCTGTTTGAAGCATCGGGCTACAAGGAACTGGAAGACAGCGTAACAGGGCGCTCGTTAAAAAGTTTGCAAGATTTTGAACGTTGGTTGTCAACGTTGCGCAAGCGTTTGGCCGACGGCGCGTCACCCGTACCTGTGATTGAACAAATGATCCATGACATGGACTACTACAGTTGGATTCAGGAACAAACCTCATCAAGCAAAGCGGCAGAGCGGCGTATTGAAAACGTGCGTTTCTTACTGGACTCCATTCAACGCATGATGGAGTCTGCTTGGGAAGAGGATGAAAGCGCAGGATTGGATCAGGCGATAAGCAAACTGCTACTTATCGACATGCTAGAGCGCCAAGAAGAAGAGGAAGACGAAGACAAGGTTCAGTTGTTAACGCTTCATGCTTCGAAAGGTCTGGAGTATCCTCATGTCTTTTTAATTGGTTGCGAGGAAGAACTGTTACCGCACAGAAACAGTATTGAAAATGACGACATTGAAGAAGAACGTCGTTTGGCTTATGTGGGCATCACGCGAGCGAAAAAAACCTTATGCATCACCTTGGCGGCCAAGCGTCGTCAATACGGTGAAGAAATTGACTGCATGCCGAGCCGATTTTTGGATGAACTGCCAGAAGAAGACTTGGTCTGGGAGGGGCGAGGTGATGAAGATGCGAGCGCTAAAAAAGAACGTGGACAAGCGTCTTTGTCAGCGTTAAAAGCCATGCTAAATAGCTAGCAGGCTAGTGGTTTGAGCTGTTGTCTATCATGTAATGAATGGTTTCAGCGATCTCACTTTCGTTGCAGTCGAAGCAGAGACCTTTGGGCGGCATCGCGTTAAAGCCTTTGATGACATGTTCTAATAAAGTATCCATGCCTTTATCAATACGAGGCTGCCAATCCTCGTATTGCCCGAAACGCGGTGCTCCCGCTACGCCACTCATATGACAGGCAATGCAATAAGTGTTGTAAATCTCAGTCACCGGACGACCAGAATAGGGTTGAGAGGCTTGGTGTGTTTCCGTAGAAGCAATACCGTGTAGGGGGAACAGCGCGAGCAGGTAAATGCCAAGTGATACAGGAAGACAGCGGTAAAAATGCAAAGGACGGATAAATGGCACGGTACTTCCTTCTTTCGGCTAAGGACATAACAGACAAATCATTATACGATAAAACCCTGCTGACAGATGACTATTAAGTAAGCCTTTGTTAGGCAAAGAAAATACACAGTGTAAGATAGTCTGATATTGTAATTAGGAGAATGGCAATGGAAAAAGAACTCACTTTAGTGGCAACCATCACCGCGAAGGCTGGTAAAGCAGATACATTGAAAAACGCGTTACTTGATTTGGTTGCGCCGACCCGCGCCGAAGTCGGGTGTTTGCAATACGACCTGCATCAAGACAACCAAGATCCAAACGTCTTTGTGTTTTTAGAGCGTTGGACAGGCTACGACGTCTGGCATGACCACATGGAAAGTGCGCACATCAAAGCCTACATTACCCTAGCGGATGACTTAGTAAACGAGTTTGTCGTCAAAGAAATGCATGCTATTGGCTAATCGTGGCGAAAACAGCATCGGACAGCGACCATAGACTCGGTCGTCGTCCGAAATCTTAGCGCAAAAGCAGAATATCAACGCTTTGGGCTAACATTATTGTATTAAGCACTGGAATCCTGAGGGATTTCCTTTAGAATACGCACTCAAATTTGTTCTGGCCTACTTTGCGGCATGCAAAGATCCTCCCGTCAGACAATCATAATGCGCCCGTAGCTCAGCTGGATAGAGCGTCGCCCTCCGGAGGCGAAGGTCGGAGGTTCAAATCCTCTCGGGCGTACCATTTTTGGTCAGATCTGTGACATTCATTGCTATCTTTTGTCGCTCTTTCTGCGTCTAAACTGCTATAAAGACACATCCAAAGGAAGAGGGCAAACAAGTGATTAAGCAACTCGGTAAAATAAACGGCTATTACATTGCGATCCTACTGGCGATTGTTTTTTCTTGGTGGGGTTTGCTTGACACTAAAGCGTCTGACTATGTCTCTTCTTCCTTAGTGCAGGCGTTGAGTGCATTTGGTTTGGCTAAGTTGTTTAACGCGACGGTATCGGTGCTACAAAGCATTCAAATCAGTGTGTTTGTCAGTTCTGTGACCATTGGTGAGTTGTTAGACCCATTTAATGACATGATCGAAGATTTTTCCGGTGTAATGAAAGTCGCTGTGTCGTCGCTTATCTTTCAAAGTATTCTGCTGAAAATCATTTCTACTGTGTATTTCAAGGTGTTTGTCACAGTTGCGGGCTTGCTGTTTGGTTACTTGTACTGGGTCAAGAGTCGTTTTGCCGAAGTGGCTTATAAGGTTTTTGTTACTGCGGTGGGGGCGAAGTTTTTATTGGTGTTGGTCGTATTGCTCTCGGCTGTGGTCGATGCATCGTTTTTAAGCGATGAAAAGACACAAACCATGGATAAAATTCAAGTGCATTCTGGTGATATGAACGAGGTGACGACCGGTTTAGGTGTTGCATTTGATCTTAAACAATCACTCGACAAAGATAAGCAGGCGTTGCAAACCAAGCTCAATGAGCAGGAAGCGCTTTTATCCGAGCTTAATAAAGGACTGGTGGATTTAACGGCTCAAAATGACGCACTGAATCGTCAAGTATCGGCTCGCAAAGAGATCTTGTCGACGTTAGATATCGTCTTTAATAACGACAAAATACTAGCGGATTTGCGCACAGAACAGAGTCTTTTAATGACGCAGCGTCAAGACATTGTGCAGGCGGTAAAAGCCAGTCAGGGCAAGATCAATACGCTACGTGCTTCTATCAATGATCTAGAAAATCTCGCTTCCGAAGAACAAAGTTTTTTTTCTGCTATAAAACAAAGTACTTTTGGTCTGAGTCACTTCAAAGACAAAATCAGCGGCTATGTTGAAACACTTAACGGCTTGGTGAATGACTTTCTTATGTTGTTGGCATTGTTTGCTTTTAATACAGTATTGATTCCTATTTTGTTTCTGTATTTAGGGGCAAAAGGTTTCAGGCTGATTTGGCACATTAAACCCTCTGGCCTGCTTGAGCGTGCGAAAAAAGGGATGAAAAACACGCTGTAACACGATATGACTTACATGTCGCTTTTTGGGTTTTTGAGCCATTCTTTTGCAGCATCCTTGATAGCAATAAGCGCAGGATTTGTGAGTCGTTGTTCTGTCGCAATGGCGAAAAACTGCTCGCGTATTTCTTCGGTATGACCAAGGACCTCAACGTGGAATTGACTCGCCACTTCTTCCGCGATGGCCTCGGGCACGATAAACACGCCCGCACCGGCTTGTCCAAAGGTTTTCATCAGTGCTCTGTCATCAAACTCTCCCATAATTTTAGGGTGAATATGCTGTTTTTCTAACCATTGTAGGAGTTTCACCTGGATCAATGATTGATCACTGGGTATCAGAAACGGTGCATCGATAAGGCATTGAGGAAAGCGATTGTCGGTTTGTTGAATCAAACTGGGGGCCGCCATAAACGCGGTACCGCACTCACCCAAAAAGTGGTTATAGCCACGCACGCCCAAGTGGGGTGGAATGGGACCATCGGCAATAATCAGATCCAACTTATGCAAAGCCAATTCCCCTAGTAAGCTTTCTAGACTGTTCTCTTTGCAGAGAAAACGGATTGGATCTTCCAATTCCATAGCAGGTGCTAATAAACGATATGCGATGGATTTAGGAATAGAATCTGCGATCCCTACTCGGAGTAATGATGTTCTGTCTGTTGAGGCCGTTCGTATCGATTGTTCCAGTTCATTGCCCAAAGAAAAAATCTCGTCCGCATAGCTCAGTACCATTCGTCCAGTATCGGTTAACGCTAAGTTGCGTCCTGCCTTGTTAAAGAGTGCTTTGCCTAATTGTTCTTCTAATAACTGTATCTGTCCACTGATGGTTTGCGGCGTAATGTGCAAATGTTCACTGGCTTTTGTAATGCTGCCTTGTTTTGCCGTCATCCAAAAATAATGTAAATGTTTGAAATTGATCATAATTCACCAAAGCATCGGGAAAAACTGATTATTGACATAAATAATTCGATTATATCTTACGAGTTTTTGTGAGTAACGTGAAATCTCCAACATAACTTACTCATTTATGGGTAAAGGAGAACAAGATGAGAATCAAAGTCCAAGCACGTCGTTTAGCTCTGACCAAAAGCCTTAAAGCCTATGTAAAGCGTCGTCTTAATTTTGCATTGAATTCCCGTTATGACAACATTCAACAAGTGATCGTCACCTTGACTGATGTGAACGGTCCGAAAGGCGGTGAAGACAAACATTGCCGTGTGCTGGTCAAAATCAATGGCCAAAAAGAAGTTGTGATCAGTGAGCAACAAGCCGACATGTATAGTGCAATAGACAGTGCCGCCAGTCGCACCAGCCGAACGGTCACACGACGCATTGAGCGCTTACAGCATAAGGCAACCCGATTAAAAGCGGCCTTCCATAAAATGAGACCGCAAAAGAAAATGCCCCGTGATATTTATGAAGAATATGAAAATGAATACGGCTATTACCAGCATGCTTGAATAGCTTCCTAGATTCCCTGAACTGATAAGTGTAACAACCGCTTTAGGCGAACCCATAAACAGGTTCGCCTTTTTTTATTGTGCAGAGCAGAGCATTTCATTAGGTTCACAGGGACAGGCAGGCCGACAAAAAAGCGGTTTTTAACGAAAGTTCAATGAGCTTTTGTCCATCTGTGGCAAAATAATAGGTAGTTGATAAGAACGCATTTAACGATCAATCTAATGACCGGAGGCTTCAAATGTGGGTGTTTAATTGCACGAAAGCCGCTGTGGAGTGTTTTACTACCACAGTGAAAGGCGAAACACGTACTTGTGTGGAAACACCGCAACATAAAACGATTTCGGAATCCATCGAGCAGGCGCAAGATGGCGTGGTGTTTCCTAACCGTTTAGGGCTGACAGACGCGTATGAGACGGAGTGGCATTGGCTGGTGCATTGCATCTCAGTGAAACGTCGAAAATACCTGCTGGTGATGGATTACAATACGCGTTATTGCATGGCCATGTTGGCACCGAAAAAAGGCGATGTTTCCAGTTTTTTAAACGATTTTGAAGGGCATTTGTATCTCAATATTATGGGTATCACGGCGCCGCATAATATGGTTGTCAAAGACATTGCCGAATCGTTAGAAACGTGTCATGAGCTAGGCAACAGTGCGGTGTTTTACCAACGCAACGATCGCAGCGTGCAAGCTCATATCAATGACGTGTCTTGGCATTTGCAGCGTCAGTGTTACGAAGACTTCATGCTCGAAGAGGAAGAGGATTTACTCGACTTCAACCTCTTTATGGGTGAAATACCCCGTCATGCGAAAGGACAAAAAAATTACTTTTATCCAGTGCAAGCGTTTTTACTGCAATGGCTTAACGCCTATTCTCCTGATCCAGAAAAAACCATCACACCAAACTTATTGGAAGCGAAAAATTACTTTCAACAATTCTCGTTAGACGATGTGTTAGAAGATTTGGATGACAACACCGTCGACGCAGCCATTGCCGAGTTGTTCAAATCCTTACCAGCTGGTGTGGCGCATCTAGGGGAGGGCGAACGGAATCAAAAGAATGCCAAGCCTAAAAACACCAAGCCCAGTGCCGAGAAAAGCAAAGACGTCAAACAAAAAGACAGTAAACACAAAAACAATGTCATCGACTTCTCTGCGTATCAGAAGAAGCATTAAACGGTCTCGTTTGTTTGCTATATAGTAAACTTTTAGCGTCAGTAATGCTTTTGGATGGCAGATTGGCAAACTGAGAAGAAATCGGCGAGAAAATATGTGCCGCACGCAAAGCGATGAAGAAAACGCAAAAGCAGATCGCAGAGCAGACAGGTATTCATAAATCGACCTTGTCCTTGATTGAAAATGGCCACTTCACCGGGTCGTTAGATATTCTGCAACGTTACTTAGATGCGGTTGGTTTAACGCTGGATGTGACGCCTAAAAAGCATCGATTACCCCAATGGGATGAGATAGAAACCCTATTTGCGGAGGATGACTGATGTCGACTAACACGTCTTCTTATTCTGCTTTTTATGTTGTTAGCTTCGGACCACAAGAATCTCTCACAATCAACTGAGATTCAATTCTATGATGCGTTGCTGCAGTGTTGCCGTTTAGCTGTTCTAGCAGCATGGCAACTGATTTCTGACCATGTTCTTCTGGGAAGGTTTTTATGGTGGTGAGCCGAATAGGAGCATAATTAGCCAGTGGGATGTCATCGTAACCGACAATAGCGACATCTTCAGGTACTTTTAACCCCTTGTCTGACAGTGCTTTTATTACCCCAAAGGCAACCGTATCGTTACCAACAAAAATCGCGCTAAAGGGTGTGTTTTTCTGCAATAAGCGCAGACAGGCTTGGTATCCACTGTCGGCACTTAAATTGGCAAATTCTTTTACTGCGTATTGATCGAGGCCAGCCTCTTCCAGAGCACTTAACCAGCCTCTTTCTCGAGAATGCACACTGGCAAAGGTGGAGGATGCAAAGCCAATATGGGCTATTTTTTTATGGCCGAGTTGAATTAGGTGATTGACGGCCAGTTTCGCATTAACAAAGTTATTACTTCCTGTCGTGCTAAATTCGTATCCTGTTGCAATGCTGCGTGATGGACTGCCAAAGGCAACAAGAGGCATAAATAAACGATTGATTTCAGAGAGCTCTCGATAATCGCCTTCTCTGGGGTTCACGACGATCAAACCATCTACGCGACCACTTTTAGCCAATCTTCGATAGTTTTGTGAAGCTTCGCCATCGGTAGACTCGATTAATAGTTTCATATTTTGTGCACGAGATTCTTCCGCAACAGAAGCAACAACACGAGCCAAGAAAGCGTCTACATAAAGATGCTGAATATCAGGTAGCACCAAGCCTATGGTGGCTGACGAGCCAGAAGCAAGAGATTGTGCTGCCGCATTAGGTTCGTAACCCAGTTCCGCCGCTGCATTGAGTACTTTAATGCGAGTTGCTTCGCTGATGCCGGATTTTTTTACATTGTTCAATACAAAGGATACGGTGGTTCGAGAGACTCCAGCAAGCCTAGCCACCTCGATACTGGTTGGTTTCATATCGGTATCCTGAATAAGCGCCACTCAATGCTTATTATTTTTGAGTAAAGAGTGGCGCAAAAGTTACTGTAAAATTACTGATAAAAATAGTCGGGTAGATAGTCCCGATGTGCTTCCATCAATTCATCTACCATAGCACGTATTTGTTTTATATCGAGCACGGAACTGGTGTGAGGATCTAACATAGCAGCATGATAAATATGATCTCTATTCTGCTCTAAAACGGCGTTTACCACCATTTCTTGTACGCCCACATTGGTTCGCATCAGAGCGGCAAGTTGAACGGGTAAACAGCCAACACGAGTTGGAGTAACGCCATTATGATCGACTAAGCAAGCGAGTTCAACAGCACATCCTTCAGGTAAGTTATCAATGAGTCTATCATTGATAACGTTACCGTAAATAACACTCGGCTCTCCAGTCACCATTGAGTTTATGATGGTACTGCCGTATTCAACAGAGCGTTTAACTTCTGATAAACCAGAAAGCATGTTCGCGGCATTGTCAATTTCTCGCGACATCACCTTGATGTTTTTGGTTTTTAGCTGATCCTGTAATACTGTTGTGGATTGTGAGCCTGGGTGACGTAATTCTTCCTCAATAAAAGGCCACGCGACCTCGTAGACTTGGCAGCGGCCTGGGTATTCGTCGAGTGGAATATGGAAGTCAGCAAGCAAATCTTCACGTCCGGGTTTGATAAACCATGGCACATATTCGGCAAAGTGTTCACTGGATTCTGTAGGGAAATAGCCAAACTGTTGCATCACTTCATATCGAACGCGGTTCCAATCTGGCATTTTATTTTGCTTGGCCAGCTCTTTTAGTTTGGGGTATAGGTCTTCCCCTTGATGTTCTAATTTTGTATAGAAAGCCATATGGTTAATGCCAGCACATTGAAACGCTATGTCTTTCACTGGAATGCCAAGATCTTGAGACAGCTCATATGCAGTGTGCTGTACACTGTGGCATAAACCAACGGTTTTGACCTTGTCGCTTGCTTTGTTTAGAGCCCAAGTAATCATTGCCATTGGGTTCACATAGTTGAGATGGATGACCTTATCACTACTGACTTCTTCCATATCTTTTATCATCTCTAACATGACGGGAATTGTACGCAGTCCTCGCATGATCCCACCGATGCCTAGTGTATCGCCAATAGTTTGCTCAAGACCGTATTTTTTGGGGATATCAAAATCGCGTACTGTTGCGGGTTTGTAGCCACCTACTTGAATGGTGCTCAGGACAAAGTCGGCGTCTTTTAACGCAATACGACGATTTTTTTCAGTACTAACGTCGGGTTTAATATCCAGCATATCAGCCAATCTGTGTGCTACCGCTAGAGAGAGATCCAAGCGATGCTCGTCAATGTCGTGCAACACAATTTTAGCATTTTTAAGGGCTGGTAAAGACCAGATGTCGCCTAATAGATTTCGAGTAAAAACGGTACTACCCGCTCCAATGAGTACAATTTTAGGAGAAAGCATTATGTCTATCCTTTAGTTGGTCGCCATTCACGTTAACAGTGTCTGGCTGAGTTGATTGTTGTTATTTGCTGTAACGGAGTACTTTTTTGTTGGCATCCGAAAGCGCTTCTTGTGCACTTTCTTTGCCGAGTAAAATCGATTGAATGGCGCTTTCCATCGTGCTATCGATACGTGCACCATTTTTTGCAATCGGAGGAAGATACGTTTCGGACTGCGACATGGTCAGAAAGGCCGAAGAGTCGATATTGCGTTGCATTTGGGCACCAACGGCTTTTTCAGCCATGCCTTTAATCGCTGGGAAGACCACACCTTTTGATGCGACGACGCTTTGACAATCGGCAGAACCCAAATATTTCACCCATTGCCACGCTTCTTCTTTATGCTTAGAGCCGCTCCAAATCGAATCGGCAAGACCGTTAAACATAGTGGCGCGTTTACCTGATGGGCCTTTAGGCAGAGGAATCCAGTGATACTTATTCTTCACATTGTTATCGAAGTAGGTAATCATCCATGACCCCTGAGGAATAATGGCAGCTTTGCCTGCGATAAACATCGAGTCTGAGCCAAGAGACTGTGTGTTTTTAAAATCAGCTGAAAGGCCTTTTTTAGGCAGTCCGGCAAGGTAATCTAGCGTGTCAGCAAGTGACTTATGATCGTAATAGAATTCGCTTCCCCAAGGTTTATCTTGAAATTTAAAGCCGTTTGAAACCGCAAAATGACTCCACTCAATCTGCCCCATCATGCCGCCCGCACCAGGATTCTGGTAGCCATAAACCGCCACATTATTAGGATCAAATTTATCTGAGGTTGCGTTGTTGCCATTTTTATCCAGTGTTAGTTTGCGAACAATTTGCTCGAAGCTGCCACCATCTTGTGGGTTCCATGTCATGAAATTTAGCTCGTCTAAAGTAACCCCCGCTTTTTCGGCTATGTCCATATTGACTATCATCGCAATAGTGTCCCAATCTTTAGGTAAACCAAACTGCTTGCCGTCTTTGCCCCATACTTCGTAAAGGCCGTCTGTGTAGATACTTGGATCCAGTTTGTCTCGTTCGATATAACTTGAAAGGTCCACAAGCTGGTTGTTTTTCACAAACTCCGGGTATTTTGCCAAATGGTCAGTAAACACATCGGGTGCAGTACCAGAGACAAAGCCAGTAGAAAGTGCTGTCCAGTAATCATCCCAACCAGATTGGGTGATTTTGACACTAATGTTCGGATGCTTTGCACTAAAATCCTTGGCGCACTGTTGGTAGGCTGGGAGTTGATTCGAATCCCAAAGTACATATTTTATTTCCACCGCGTGAGCAGCACTTGCACTGACTGCAACGGCAAGGGAAGTGAAGGTAAGACGTTTTATTTTCATGATATATCTCCTTTGTTATTTTTATTTACCGCCAGTGAACTGGACAGATTCGACGATACGACGACCAAAAAAGAACAACATGATGATGGTCGGAATAGTGGCAATGACGGTAGCTGCCATTAAACCTCCCCAATCAGGTTGGCCTTGAGGGGTTTGAGATTTAAATGACTGCAGGGCAACCGGTAAGGTTTTCATGCTGTCATCGGTAGCAATCAGAAAGGGCCAGAGAAACTCATTCCACATATTGATGGTGGTTAAGGTGGCGACCGTCATCAATGGTGCCCAACTAAGTGGTAAGGCAATTTTGAAAAAAATCATGAAAGAATTTGCACCATCAAGCTGAGCCGCCTCTTCAATATCTTTGGGTAAAGAAATAAAGAACTGTCGCAAAAAAAATACGGCGAAGCCGTGCATTAGGAAGAAAGGAGCCACCATGCCCAGCATGGAATTCAGTAATCCTAAATCTCTCATTAAGACGAAATTTGGGATCAAGGTAACCACACTGGGGATCATCATTGATGCAACGAAGGCACCAAAAAGCAATTTGCTGCCATAAAAGGGAATACGAGCAAAAGCGTAAGCCGCTAATGCGCAGTTAAAGGTTTGTACAATGACAATAATGCCCGTAAAAATGACCGAGTTAATCATTGAGGTTGTGATGTTTATATTCGCACCGGAACCACCAGCGGCAATGGATTCCTCAGTACTCAATAGGCCAAAAATCTTCTTGTAATTAGACAAAGTAGGATTGTCAGGTAAGAGCTGTGTCGATGTCGTATAAAGCTCTCCTGCTGGTACAAATGATGTCTTTGCAACAAACAATAATGGAAAGAGGGTCACCACCAACATGGTGATTAAGACCAACCAAGCAACGCAGCGAGCAGGGGTAATTTTTTTAATTAAGATCACTTTCGGAAGCCCTCATAATGTGCATTTGAAGAAGAGTGTAAGCCAACATAATCATGCATAAGGTGACTGACATTGCGGAGGCATAGCCCATTTTGTAAAAGCTAAAAGCGTTTTGAACGATGTAATAGACAATGACTCGAGTAGAATCGAGAGGGCCACCTGCCGTGGTGACGGCAATGGTGTCGAAGATTTGAAATGACCCTGTTACACTGGTGACTAAGACAAACACCATCACAGGTCTTAATAGTGGCAGCGTGATTTTGCGGAACATTTGAAATTCTGTGACCCCTTCTAATGATGCGGATTCATAGAGGTACTTGGGAATGGTTTGTAGGCCCGCCAAAAAAAGCATGGCGCATAACCCCATATGACGCCAAATGTTGATGGCGGCTACTGATACCAGAGCTTGGTCTGGGTCTCCAAGATAGGCTTGAGGCGCTAAACCAAAAAAAGCAACCAAACTGTTCACTATGCCTAGAATCGGATCGAGCATCCACAGCCAAACTAACGCCACTAATACATTGGATAGTAAATATGGGAGTAGGATGGCGGCTTTGACAAAAAGAGATTTGGTTAAACGATCCATGGCAACGGCTAAAAACAATCCCAGCATAATTTGCAACGGAATATTAAGCAGCACGTAGTAGGCTGAGAGTTTTAAGCCATTCCAAAACTGATCGTCTTCTAGCATTTCGACATAATTGTCGAGTCCTACATAATATGGCTCACTCAGTAAGTTCCAGTCGGTGAAACTTATACCAACGGCCCTGCCAGCAGGCCATGCGTAAAAAAGCAAAAAGCCAATCAAAGCAGGAAAAATAAACAGGTATCCAAAGAGCGAGCTTTTCAATTTGCGCGACATAAATGACATGGGGATTCCTTCTTATTGTTATAGTACTAACGCGCGTTAGTTATTTGGTTAAAAAATTTTGCTACCAATTACTCATATAATAAATACTAAACTAACACGTGTTAGTAAAGGATTATTTTTTATACAGCTATCTATTTGGCAAAGCGCGATCAATCAATGTTTTGCCCGCTTGGTCGAATAAGTAACAGTCGCTCTGTTTGATTCCTACGCTTAACACATCACCGGATGCGAGTAGATTTTCACCAGAAATTTCAATGATTACTTTGTTGTCTTCAACTTGGCTGTAAAGATAACTGATGCCGCCAAGATGTTCTGCGACATCAACTGTGATATCAAAATGAAAGCCATCTTCTTGCTTTGCTAAGTGGATGTGTTCTGGACGGAACCCTAGGGTTACAGGGTCTCCAATAGAAAGTTTATCTGATTGAATTTTAAAGGGTATTTTTTGTCCATTAAAAGCAACCATAACCAAATTGTCAGCTTCAATATCACTGATCAGTGCGGGTAAAAAATTCATTTTGGGGGAGCCAATAAAACCAGCAACGAATGCATTGTTGGGATTGTGATACAAGTCCATAGGAGAGCCGACTTGTTCAATATGGCCTGCTCGTAGGACAACAATTTTATCCGCTAACGTCATAGCTTCCACTTGATCATGGGTAACATAAATCATCGTGGTTTTTAATTTTGCATGAAGTTGGGCAATCTGAATACGCATATCCACACGCAATTCTGCGTCCAAGTTGGAAAGTGGTTCATCGAATAAAAAGACATCGGGCTCACGTACGATAGCTCGACCAATTGCTACGCGTTGTCGCTGACCGCCTGACAGTTGTCTTGGCTTGCGATCAAGTAGCTCATCAAGTTGCAGAATGTGACTGGCCTTGGTAATTCTTGTGTGAATGTTTTCTTTTGATTCACCACGCATTTCCATGCCAAAACTCATATTTTCTCTGACGCTCATATGCGGATAGAGGGCATAAGATTGAAATACCATGGCAACGCCTCGATTAGCTGGCGCGACGTTATTCATATTTTTATCTGCAATCTCAATAACACCTTCCGTTATTTCTTCAAGACCTGCAATTAAACGTAATAACGTTGATTTACCGCAGCCGGAAGGGCCAACGAAAACCACAAATTCTCCATCGCACAGTTTAAGGTTCACACCGTGAATCGTTTCTAGTTTATCGAAGCGTTTGGTTACATTTTTTAGGGTTATATTTGCCATATTTTGTTATTTCCTATTTTGTTTTTATAATGGAACACAGTTCCATTATTTTCTTCAATTGTACGTAAGTCAAGCGTGGCTTTGTACACTGGCTGTTTTTCAACAGCGAATAGGGAGGTTAAACATGGTTTTTTGTCGAAGAAGTGATTGATATGAAGGGGATAAATAAATAACTAGGGCTAAGGCAAAATAGGCTTAGCCGCGTCGCTATGTTTGGGCAATCCTAACGAAATGAGTGCGGTGAGACCGATAAAACCGGCTGAAAACCAAAGGCAAGTAGCGAGTCCGTAGTCTTGGTAAATCCAGCCTGATAGCACAGTACCAATCAGTCGCCCCATGGCGTTTGCCATGTAATAAAAACCCACATCGAGTGAGACGCCATCTTCGCCCGCGTAGCTGACGATCAAATAACTGTGCAGAGACGAATTCACCGCAAAGATGGCGCCAAAGACGAGTAGTCCCGTGATGACGGCAAATTCTATGTGCCAGTTGAAGTCTAACGCCAAGGCGATAAAAATAGGCGTGACGCCCAGCGCCAGTGCCCAACCCAAAGCGTGTCGCCCATCAGGCAATTTGCCTTGTGACTTGCCAGTGAGTTTTGGAGCAAGACTTTGCACTATGCCATAGGCAATGATCCACAGAGCCAAAAATCCCCCCACATACCAATGATCCCAGCCAAAGGTGCTGGCTAAAAACACAGGTAGCGCTACTACAAACCACACGTCTCGTGCGCCAAATAAAAATAGCCGAGCAGCGGAAAGGTAATTGACCGCTTTGCTCTTCGAGAAAATATCGGTGAACTTGGGTTTGTTTTTGGCCTTACCAAGGTCTTTTTTAAGGCTAATAAGACTGGCAATCCATACGAAAGTCAGTGTGGCTGCCATGAGCAAAACAGCCCCTTGGAATCCAAGCAAGCTTAACAGTGCGCCACCCAGAAAAAATCCGACGCCTTTTAAAGCATTTTTAGACCCTGTGAGAATGGCAATCCATTTGTATAATTGCCCTTGGGCATCGTTTGGTACGAGCAGTTTAATTGAGCTTTTGGCGCTCATTTTATTCAGATCTTTGGCAATGCCAGACAGAGCTTGCGCCCCCATCACCCAAGGTACGCTAAGCAAACTGGCAGGAACCATTAGCATGACAAGGGCCAGGATTTGCAGAAACAACCCTAGATTCATGGTGCGGTTTAAGCCAAGCCGAGCACCGAGCCAGCCGCCCACCAAATTGGTAATCACGCCAAACACTTCGTAAAAAATAAACAACATGGCGATTTCAAAAGGGCTATAACCTAGCCCGTAGAAATACAACACCACCAACATACGCAAGGCGCCATCGGTTAACGTGAAGGCCCAATAATTGCCAGCCACTATCATGTATTGACGGATTTGCGGGGAAAACTGTGCCAGCCATGTCATAGTGGATTATTCCTTATCGCCGAGACCCACCATGCGCACCAACTCAGCGGTGCGATTGGCGTAGCCCCATTCATTATCGTACCAAGCGTAGAGTTTGACCTGGGTGCCATTGATCACCATGGTGGATAAGGCATCGATAATACTGGAACGTGGATCGGTTTTATAATCAATAGACACCAGTGGGCGTTCTTCGTATCCCAAAATGTCTTTTAGCTCGGTCTCGGCAGCCGTTTTTAGCAGCTGATTGACTTCTTCTACCGTGGTGTCCCGTTCGACTTCAAACACACAGTCGGTTAACGACGCATTGGCTAAGGGAATACGAACCGCATGACCATTTAATTTGCCTTTTAATTCAGGGAAAATATGCGTAATGGCAGTGGCCGACCCAGTTGTAGTTGGGATTAAGCTCATGCCACAAGCGCGGGCGCGACGTAAATCTTTATGGGGCGCATCAAGAATAGTCTGGGTGTTGGTAATGTCATGAATCGTGGTCATGGAGCCGTGTTTAATGCCCAGATTCTCATGAATCACCTTCACCACAGGCGCCAAACAGTTGGTGGTGCAAGAGGCCGCCGTCACTATCGTGTGTTGGGCTTTATCGTACAAATGCTGGTTAACACCCATTACTACGTTCAACACACCGTCTTCTTTGACTGGCGCGGTGACCACAACACGTTTAACACCTTGGTCAAGATAGGCTTGCAGTAGGGCTTTGCTTTTCATTTTGCCACTGGCTTCGATCACCACATCACAACCAGACCAATCAGTGTCTGCAATGTTTTTATTTTGTGTGCAAGCAATACGTTGACCATTGATGATCATCCTATTGTTTTCGGCTTGCGCGTCGTGGTGCCAACGCCCGTGAACTGAATCAAAGGTGATTAAATGCGCCAGTGTCGCAGCATCACCAGCGGGATCGTTGATCTGTACAAACTCGACCTCGTCCCAATCAAACGCCGCCCGAAAAGACAAACGACCCATACGACCAAAACCATTAATACCGACTTTAATTGTCATCACAACCTCAAATAAATAATGCGAATAAATACAAAGAGTGAGCCGTAAACGGGCTCATCTATCACCGATCCGAAAAACCTAGATACATCCTAGACATTAAAGACCTTATCTTTTTTTATTGCTGCCACTCTCAGAATTAAACGCAGCAAGCGACCGCTCGGTCTGGTCGATCACCCATTGCTTGCAGTTGCTCTTGGTTAATGATAATGAAATCTTCATTCTGACGAGCGGTTTCAGAAAGTACGCTCAACGCCCATTCGGGCAATGTTTTACTGATACTGTAAAATACCCATTGTCCCTGACGACGGTCGGTTAACAAACCACATTGACGTAACTGAGCCAAATGACGAGAAATTTTAGGTTGGGTTTCATCGAGCGCTCGCATTAGCTCACAGACACACAGTTCTTGTTCTAACTGAATAAGCAGCATGCAGCGTAAGCGTGTTTCGTCAGCGAGGCATTTGTAAAATTGTATGGGACTCAAAGGTGACTCCTGAATGTAACTGGGCCATAAGGCACGCGTAGATCTTGCGGTATTGAACATAATAATACATGTGTTTTTTAAAATATATGAAAATTAATATATATGAAAAAAAAGATAAGATAGGGGCTTTTGTCATCTTTCTGTCATGTAGATCTTTCATTATGGGGTTATTCAATTTTAAACAATCCACTTGAGAGGGTACTACTATGAACAAAAGCAAACTTGCTATCGCTGTTTTACTCGGCGCTTCTTTGAGCGCTTGCGCTTCTACAGCGACAGAAACGTCTATGGCTTCAAAATACGATATAGATGGTTTCAAAACAGAGATTGAAGACGGTCGCCTTTGGGTATTTGAAGAAGGCTCTGAGGACTTGGCGTTTTTCAAACAACATGGTGAACCAGCTAAGCAATTTACCAGCATTGGTACAGGACCAAACGGTATGACAGTGAAAGCCGCAAGCCAAGAAGCGTTAGACAAATATCTTTCCAGCTACAAAAAGTAAGTTTAAAGAAGGTCGTTCTTTAGAGTGGCTTTTTGCATGCTGACACTAAACAAGCCCCAACAGAACAAGGTCGTTTTGTTGGGGCTTTTTTTGTTTATTTTTCCGAATATAAAGACGTTGCGGTGGTGCGACTGGTTTTTTTGTCGTGCTTTAGCGCGTCAAGGGGGTTGCAA
>NZ_QGOK01000050.1 GCF_003259175.1 Marinomonas shanghaiensis
CCCCAAAGGGGAATGGGCTGAATGTAATAACCCGTTAATACCTTTTTCCTTTCTCTAGCTGTTACAACATAGGACGCTTTAACTAAAACAGGAGAAGGTGTCATGTCGAATAAAAAAATCTTAATGATCACGGGTGATTTTACGGAAGATTACGAAACGATGGTGCCGTTTCAGGCGTTGATGAGTTTGGGTCATACGGTGCATGCGGTGTGCCCAGATAAGAAGTCTGGTGATACGGTGGCGACGGCGATTCATGATTTTGAGGGCGATCAAACCTATACGGAAAAACCGGGTCACCGTTTTGCGTTGAATGCGACGTTTGCCGATATCAAGGTGGAAGATTACGATGCTTTGGTGATTCCCGGTGGTCGTGCGCCTGAATATCTTCGTTTAAATAAAACTGTGATTAGCATGGTGAAGCATTTTTTTGACACCAATAAGCCCGTGGCGGCGGTGTGTCATGGTGCGCAGTTGCTTGCTGCAGCGGGTGTTTTGGAGGGGAAGAAGTGTTCTGCGTATCCGGCTTGTCAGCCTGAGGTGACGCTTGCGAAGGGGGAGTTTATGGATATCCCCGTCGATCAGGCGGTGACGGACGGTAATTTGGTAACGGCTCCTGCGTGGCCTGCGCATCCTGCTTGGCTTGCTCAGTTTTATGTATTGTTAGATAAGTAAAAAGCGGCGCTTTGATGGCTTTATTCGGGCGAATTTGATTTTGTCATGAGACAGTAAAAGTTAAATTCGTCCGACTACTTTTGCCTATCTTAGGCTAGACTGTTTGCATTGTGTTATTTCATTCCAATAATAAAAAACGTCATTCAGAAGGGAAAATACGATGTGTAAGCTTTTTGTGAATTCAGATCCTAGTCTATGGGAAAATGTCACTCGCTCTTTGCGTATTGATGGCATGGTGACTAGCATTCGTTTAGAAAGTTTCTTTTGGTTTACGCTGGAAGAAATCGCTCAGCGCGATAAGTTGTCTTTGTCGCAGATGATTGCCAAGCTTAATCATGAAGCCTTGGATGCGGGTCATAATTTGGAAAACTTCACGTCGTTTTTGCGGGTATGTGCCATGCGTTATCTGCATTTGCAGACCATTGGTATGCTGCCGCACTCACATGACGTGAGTTTGGCGTCTCTTAATACGGATCGTATTCTCGAGCAGGAGAGGTCTTATCTAGAAGTTCACCAGTAATTTTTGAGACCTTTTTACGACTACTGCGCTCACTAATACTTTGTTAAAAACAGACTCAAAATACTCATTTATAGCCCATAAACTCCGCTTTTTCGTCTGTTTTTGCCTCGTCTTGGTTTCGCTCGTAACATCGTACAAAGGTCTCAATTAGCTTAATGTTATCTTTGCCCCAGCATTTTTAGTAGTGTCCCGTCTTTTAATACGTATTGATGGAACAGGGCGGCTGCGGCGTGCAGCAGGACCAATGTCATCATGATGTTCATGGCGATTTCATGGACATCACCCATAAAGTGAATACCTAAATACCACGCGATGGCGCCAAATACAGGTACTAAAAACATCAGTAAATACAGGCATTCATGGACGATACGAGAAGCTCGGTCTATTGCGCTTTTTGATTTTGCTTTGGTTTTGTTAGACATGAAACGGACGATAATGCGTATAACAACCAAAGCAATAACAGCCAATCCAACATACACATGCAATGATGCCACTAGGTTATAGCCTGTATCGCTGTCGTTTAGGTGTTGACGAAAAGCACGTCCCATTCCGTCACTGACGAAATAATTAAAAATAATTAAGGCAGCAATGGCCCAATGTAATAGGATTTGAGCGATATTGTAGGATCGTTTTTTTGTTTGCCCAGCGAAGCTGGCAAAC
>NZ_QGOK01000052.1 GCF_003259175.1 Marinomonas shanghaiensis
TGTCCCATCCTAAAATACGTTGACATAAAGAGGATTTCTTTATGGCGACATCAGGTATCAAGTGTATTAAGCGCACACAGCGTGACTATTCAATGGCTTTTAAATTAGGGGTAGTTGAGCGTGTAGAAAAAGGCGAAATGACCTACAAACAGGCTCAAGTTCACTTCGGCATTCAAGGTAGATCCACCGTTCTTGTTTGGCTAAGAAAGCATGGTAAATTAGATTGGTCTAAACCATTTTTACATCCTCTTATGCCTAATTCAAAAGAAACTCCAGCAGAAAAGATCAAACGCCTCGAGCGTGAGCTAGCAGATGAAAAGCTTAAAAACCAAGTCCTAAACGGTATGGTTGATATAATGGACAAAGAATATGGAGCTGGCCTGCGAAAAAAGTATTTATCCGGTACATCTGGCAAGCCAAAGAAAGACAAGAAGTCTCGCTAGCTGGTGCTTGTAGAGTGTTTGGCATATCGAGACAAGCAGTCTATCAATCTGTTGCACGATGGGAAGCTCGACGAGAAGAGCTGGCTCCTGTTAAAGAGAAAGTGCTTTATTGGCGTCAGTTCATGCCTAGATTGGGCACGAAAAAGCTGTATCGGTTAATCAAAAGTGATTTATTAAAAGCGGGTATTAAATTAGGCCGAGATGGGCTATTTAACTACTTACGAAAGGAAGGACTATTAGTAAAACCAAAAAAGAGTTTTACTAAAACGACGTTTAGTAAACACTGGATGAGAAAGCATCCCAACTTACTTAAAGGCAAGGAAATAACACGACCTGGAGAAGTGCTTGTAAGTGATATTACTTATGTGGAATCTACTGAAGGTGTCCATTACTTATCATTAGTGACTGACGCTTACTCAAGAGAAATTGTTGGGCACCACCTGAGTCGAGATATGAAAGCTGTTCAGGTCGTTCAGGCCTTAAAAATGGCAGTGAAAGGAAACGATTTTTATAGAGGTGCGATTCATCATTCTGATCGAGGGCTTCAGTATTGCTCTGAAACCTATCAATCTGAATTATCGAAGGCAGGGATAAGGCCATCAATGACGGATGGATATGATTGTTACCAGAATGCTCTAGCAGAGAGAGTGAACGGAATTTTGAAACAAGAGTTTCTGATATATGATTGCAAGACCTTCGAGGATTTAGCTGTTTTAATTGATGAATCTGTAAACACTTATAATCATTTAAGGCCGCACTTGAGCCTCAAGATGAAAACACCGAATCAAGTGCGAAAAGAGAAAGGCCAGCTACAGGAGCTGGCCTAAAAACTGTCAACCTATTTTAGGACGACACA
>NZ_QGOK01000053.1 GCF_003259175.1 Marinomonas shanghaiensis
TTTCTAAGCCACCCACCTCAGTAAGCCAGTAATATCAAGGCATTGGCTTTAGACTTGATGGATTGCATCTATACTGTATATAATTACAGTATTATTTCTCAGGAAGAGGAGGTTATTTATGGCACAGCCAAGAAGTCAACAAATCAGTGTAACGGATACGCCTTATTATCACTGTATCTCTCGTTGTGTTCGGCGAGCCTTTTTATGCGGTGAGGACCCCATCTCGGGCGACAGTTATGCGCACCGTCGTGGTTGGGTTGAAAAGAGATTGTTGTTTTTAGCCAGTGTCTTTTCTATCGATGTTTGTGCTTATGCTGTGATGAGTAATCATCTTCATGTTGTGTTGCACATCAACCTGGAAAAAGCCGCACAGTGGTCGACATTAGAGATATTGCAGCGTTGGCATAAATTGCATAAAGGTACTTTGTTTACACAGCAATACGTACAAGGTGAGGTTCTTTCTGAGTTTGCATTGTCTTTAGTAGAAGCGTCGGCTGAAACGTTTCGAAAGAGGCTGATGGACATTAGTTGGTTTATGAAAGAACTGAATGAACCGATTGCCCGCCAAGCCAATGCTGAAGACAATTGCACAGGAAGATTCTGGGAGGGCCGTTTTAAGTCTCAAGCTTTGTTGGATGACGCTGCGTTAATTGCTTGTATGGCTTATGTGGATCTTAACCCTTTACGAGCCAACATAAGTGAGACGCCAGAAGATTCAGATTTTACGAGTCTAAAGAAACGAGTGGATTCTGCTAAGAAGCAGCAACAGCCAAAGAGACTATTTCCTTTTGTTGGTAACCCAAGAGAAAATAGGCCAGATGGCTTGCCTTTTCAATTGCCAGATTACCTAGAATTGGTTGATATGACGGGGCGAATCATACGAGATGATAAACGAGGTGTGATAGAGGCGTCGCTACTGCCGATTCTCCAACGGCTCACGATTTCATCAGAAAACTGGCTTTGTATTGTTACACAATTCGGTGAAAAAACGGGGCATGTTGTTGGTAGAGAGCATTCAATTGCCCACTATTGTGAATCGCATCAACGACAACGAAAACCCCGACAAAATAGTGCTCAGCTGCTAGTCTAAACAGTGTCTTAAATTCCGTCACACATCCTCGACTGATTTTCAGTCGGCCTTTCTGCGTCTCAAATTTGATTAAATGTCCCTAGTTTCCAATTTTTGGTCAATCTCACACGTTTTATTTGCTCAATAGCCTAACTTTGCTAAGAGAAGGGATTTTTTTGATTATATTGGATGAGTATTTTTTACAGTGCGTGTCTTG
>NZ_QGOK01000054.1 GCF_003259175.1 Marinomonas shanghaiensis
ATTTTTCTCTTGGGACAATTGCCACGACAGGGGCCGTTGAACTTTCTTCAACAGGTACAGTGACACAAGACAGTGTTATTCTAGGGGGGCAAGCTTTAAGCTTGCTTGGTACAGAGGGAACATACATCCTTACCAACGCTAACAATGAGATTGGCACGCTTACGGCTAATACTGGCAGTGTGGAATTGGTGAATGGCTCTGCACAAACTACTGGCGCTATTACTACAACTGGGTCGTTAAGCTTGACCTCTGATGCACTGACGATCAATGGAGATATCGATTCCGGTGCTGGGGACATAACATTTAATACTGATGCGCTGACTGTTACCAGCGGCACGGTTAAAAGTACTGGCGCACTACAAATAGCGGCCAAAACAACCTCCGCAACGATTGGTATTGGTGGTGGAACTGGCACTCTGCAAATTACGGCGACTAATTTCAGTACAGATTTCGTCGATGGATTCTCTGAGATTACGATTGGCGGCGAGAATCAATCAGGAAATATTGATGTTGATGCCACCGTATTGAAAGATGCATTGACACTGCAAACCACAGGCAACATCACTCAAAACGGTGCCATTACCGGTGATCAAAATCTGACGTTGTTAGGTGGTGGTACACACACATTAAATAATACTGACAATGCGATAGGCCAGTTAACAGCTACCAGCGGTGCATTAATTTTCCGCGGTACAGAATTTACTTTAGGAAATATTGCTACTACAGGTGCTATTCAACTATCCAGTACAGGTACCGTAACACAAGCAAGTGATACGGCCATCACAGGAGGTCAAGCGCTAAGTTTGTTTGGTGTAAATGGTGCGTATACCCTAAGTAACACGGGCAATGAAATCGCTTCGTTGGCTGCCAATACAGGCAGTCTAAGTGTTACCAACAATCATGATTTCTCCCTTGGATCTATTATCACCACAGGCGATGTTGAACTGTCTTCCAC
>NZ_QGOK01000055.1 GCF_003259175.1 Marinomonas shanghaiensis
CCTCATCCCTCTCACAGAACCGTACGTACGGGCCTCGTATACGGCTCATGCATACTTCCATCACTATCAATAGTGACGCAATTCAATTACATACACCGCGCGCCAAATGCGGATAATCTTCTTTGTACTACATGTTGGTAACATTCAATGTAGGCTCTGGCGTTCTAGCACAAAGGCAATCTACCAGAGTAGGCTACAAATACTTCCCATATACGAGCGTACATATCAGTAAGCACTATTCCTAGTGAACCAATAAAACGTCTCCCGTTGATCAGACAGCTTGTGTATCCATGTAATGCATAAAAATTACTCATTATGGTCTTAAAGTATGCTTCCCCCCTTCGCAATCAATTAAAGCTTTTGGCTAAAATTAATCCTATCAAACGCGTTGTTGATAGTCGGCTTGGTTTTATCCTCCACACCATTACTGGCTTTCACAGGCCTAGCCTTACTCACTACTACGGGTTCATCTGCCACCTCACACTCGCAAATACCTCAGATCACCCCTTGGTACATACGTCCAGCTCATTACGCTGGATACAGTGCCAGGCTTCCCCAGTTACTGCACTGACGCCCTGTTAACAATGCCACCCTCAAACACAGCCTAGGTCTGACTGAGTATTGGGCTTTGCGCTATTTCGCACGCTTACCCACCTAAGCTGCCGAAGCAGGTTCACTTACGTTGTGTACTGTTAACTTCCTATCGCTTCC
>NZ_QGOK01000056.1 GCF_003259175.1 Marinomonas shanghaiensis
CATAATTTAGGATCAGATGAAAAATAGGGTGGGCATTTTTCGTTTCATCGATTGGTTTCGTGATAAACAAGCCACCCACTTAAAAGCCAGTTATTCCAAGTATTTGACTTTTTAGTAGTACAATTAACAGCACAAGTAGTGTGATTTATTAGAAGACGATGAAGCAATAGCCACTTTTCACACACAAGGAAGTTTATGAAATATTTTTTACTATTGGTTACGTTAAGTCTTTTGGGATGTTCTTCGTCTTGGCAAGAATCTCCCTATGAAGTCTATTATATCGATGGCAGTAAAGCGCTGGGCTATCATCTTGGTGAAGGCACTTATATTGGGCGTATCGATGACCCCAAGCAGATAGCATCAAACGATAGCTATTTGTCTGTTTATGCCTGTCCAGATGGTATCTGTGCTTTTTATTACATTGATAAAGTCAAAGACCACAAGTTTGCTGATCATGATGAGTTTGTTTTTGGGCCTTACACTAAG
>NZ_QGOK01000057.1 GCF_003259175.1 Marinomonas shanghaiensis
AATGGTAATTTGACTGATACTCAAGCGGTTACTGTTAGCGTAAATGACGTGAATGAAGCTCCTTTAATCACGTCAGTTACTACGGACAGTGTGGATGAAAATGCGACAACGAATACAGTTATTTACACTGTGACGGCCACGGATGTAGACGCTAATGATAGCTTAACCTACAGCATCACGGGTGACGATGCAGCTTTCTTGGACATCAATGCATCAACAGGCGAAGTGACGTTAAAAGCGTCTGCAGATTATGAAACCAAAGCCAGCTATGTGTTTAACGTTATCGCGACAGACAGTGACGATCTTACTAATATTCAGACGGTTCTTGTGAGCATCAATGACGTGAACGAAGTGCCGATGATAACGTCTGGAGCAACGGGCAGTGTGAATGAAAATGCCGCAATTAACACGGTGATTTACACGGCCACGGCCACGGATGTAGATGCGAATGACAGCTTGACCT
>NZ_QGOK01000058.1 GCF_003259175.1 Marinomonas shanghaiensis
TTTAGTGCAAAGCACTAAGTCAGAGACTAAAAATCACCCAACATAATAAAATGTAAGATGCTTAGCGTCTTGCTTAGAACTCTCTTCTAATCTTTTACACAGAATGATCGATAAATGGTGGAGCTATGCGGGATCGAACCGCAGACCTCCTGCGTGCAAAGCAGGCGCTCTCCCAGCTGAGCTATAGCCCCATTACTTACTTGATCGTATTTGGTGGGTCTGGGCCGATTTGAACGGCCGACCTCACCCTTATCAGGGGTGCGCTCTAACCAACTGAGCTACAGACCCAAATACTTTCTGTGCTTCTCATAAATTAGACATCAGATAATTTGTGTGAACGCTCACCAGA
>NZ_QGOK01000006.1 GCF_003259175.1 Marinomonas shanghaiensis
GGTTTTTGTCGTGCTTTAGCGCGTCAAAGGGTTTGCAAAGGCCGAATGCTTTTTGACGGCCTGAAGGCCGACCTACACGTGATTGGTTTTAGCGCGTCAGAGGGTTTGCAAAGGCTGAATGTTGTCTCAAGGAGGGTTCTTCTGACGGCCTGAAGACTTACAGCTTGGCTCTATTCTGGGGATAAGCGTTATTTTTATGCACAAAAAAGCCCAGCTTGTTGCTGGGCTTTGTGTATAGTTCAGGTTTTTTTATCGTGTGTTGTCCGCTAATTCACTTAGCAAGGCTCGCTGAGCACTACGGTACTCACCTTTTCTGGGTTTAGAAAGTTGGTAAGAGCCATCACTTTGTAAAATCCAGCTTTGGGTATTATCTGCTAGATAGTATTCCAGTTCTTTTTTAACACGGCGAGTTTGTTTGTAATCCTGTAGTGGGAAAGCGACTTCGATACGGTTATTTAAGTTTCTATCCATGCCGTCTGCGCTGGATAGATAAACTTGAGGGTTGCGGTCGTTGAAGAAGTAATAGACGCGGGTGTGTTCCAGGAATCGTCCTATAATGCTCCGTACTCGAATATTAGAGGATATGCCTTTTATTCCTGGTCGCAAGGTGCAAATGCCTCGTACGATTAGGTCGATTTTCACGCCCGCTTGAGACGCTTTATACAAGGATTGAATAAGTCTTTGCTCGGTCAAAGAGTTCACCTTGATGATGATTCGAGATGGTTCGCCTTTGAGGGCATTTTCCGCTTCGCGATGAATCATATCAAGTAAACGATCTCGCAGCGTAAACGGAGCATGCAGTAGCTTTTTCACTTTGAGCTCTTTACTCATACCGGTGAGTTGTTGGAAAACACGATGTACGTCATCGCCTATTTCCTTATCTGACGTCATGAAACTATAGTCAGTATAGAGTCGTGCGTTCCCTGCGTGATAGTTTCCTGTGCCTAGATGAACGTAGCGGGTAAGTTCTGCACCTTCTCTACGAACGATCAGGATCATTTTGGCATGGGTTTTATGTCGAACAACACCGTAAACAACAATGGCACCAGCGTCTTGCAGACGACTTGCTAGGGCCAAGTTCTCGGCCTCGTCGAAGCGTGCTCTTAGCTCAATGACAACGGTTACTTCTTTGCCATTTCGTGCGGCTTCCACCAATGCATTGGCAATCGGTGAACGAGAACCCGTTCTATAAAGAGTCTGACGGATAGCAACAACATTTGGGTCTTTCGCGGCTTCGCTTAGTAAGTCGATAACGGGCGAAAAGCTTTCAAACGGGTGCATCAATAAATAATCACGTTGACGAATGGCCTCAAATAATCCACCTGAACTGGCGAGTTTTCTAGGCAAGCCAGGTGAAAAAGGAGGGTACATCAGATCTGGTCGGTCCACTAACTCTAGTACTGCCATCAATCGGCTAAGGTTAACGGGACCATCAATGCGATACAGATCTTGTTGCTCTAGTTCAAACTGCTTAAGCAATGAGTCAACGATGTGAAGAGGGCAGTTTTCCGCAATTTCTAATCGTACTGAGCTACCGTAATGACGACTTTGTAACTCTGTTCGCAAAGCGCCAGCGAGATCGACACCAATGTCATCAGAATCCACTTCTAAATCGGCGTTACGGGTAAGACGGAATTGAAAGCAGCCTTTAACCGTCATGCCGGGGAATAACTGGTCGGCATGGGCGTGAATAATAGAGGAAAGGAAGACAAGGTTATCCCCACCTTCACAAACGTCATCTGGTAGTTTTACTAACCGAGGCAGCGAACTAGGTGCTGGAACAATAGCAAGACCATTCTCACGACCAAAAGCGTCTCGGCCTTCTAATTCAACAACAAAGTTAAAAGTTTTGTTTGCCAGTCTTGGGAAAGGATGGGCTGGATCAAGGCCAATTGGGCTGATGATAGGCAACACATTGTCGCGGAAATAACGTTTTACCCAAGCGGCTTGTTTTTCATTCCAGACGGTACGACGAATAAATTTAACGTTTTCATTGGCCAGTTTAGGCAAAATGATATCGTTGAGAATACGGTATTGGCGGCGTACTAGCTTGTGAGCGTGTTCGCTGATCAAGGCAAGTACTTTCTTTGGGTGCATGCCATCCGGGCCGTTTTTTTCACGGCTGTATTCTAGTTGGCTTTTTAGACCGGCAACGCGTATTTCAAAAAATTCGTCCATGTTTGAGCTGAAGATACACAGAAACATCAATCTATTTAAGATTGGATGATTTTCGTCCATAGCCTGCTCAAGAACACGGGCATTAAATTGTAAGTGGCTTAACTCGCGGTTGAAGTAGAGCTCCGGATCCGCAAGATCAATCTGTTCTGGTAAGCGCTCTTCGATAGAGGCCTTAGTAGGATCTTGCGGCTGTTCTGGAATGGGCTCTAAAACAAGCTCCGCGTCCAATTCTAAAGGTGGACTCGGAATGGGTTCTTTTTTATCTATTTCGTTCACCGACTGCTCAGACATGCGTTCTAATTCTCTCTAAATACCGTTTTATTGTGTTGTTGGTATCAATGTTCCTTTGCCTACAGTATGTAGGCATATGATAACAAATTACACCAACGCAGCCTGCTGGTCACCGATTCTATGTATTTATTTGTATTAAAAGTGATTAGCTTTTAGTTTTCAGTAGGCGTGCTGCATCTTTCGCAAAGTAAGTCAGGATTCCATCAGCGCCTGCGCGTTTGAATGCAAGGAGTGATTCCATCATTACTGTATCTTTATCTAACCAACCATTTTGAAAGGCGGCCATGTGCATGGCGTATTCTCCACTTACTTGGTAAGCAAAGGTTGGTACTTCAAGTTCAGTTTTTACTCGGCGTACGATATCTAAATAAGGCATACCGGGTTTAACCATAACCATATCGGCGCCCTCTTCTATATCGAGCATCACTTCGCGGATGGCTTCGTTAGAGTTGGCGGGATCGATTTGGTAAGTGAATTTGTTACCTTTGCCAAGGTTGCCGCTAGAGCCAATAGCATCACGGAATGGACCGTAATAAGCCGAAGCGTATTTAGCCGCGTAGGCCATGATTAAAGTGTTAACAAAACCTTCGGCTTCCAATTCATCACGGATTTCGCCAATGCGTCCGTCCATCATGTCGGAGGGCGCTACAATGTCGGCACCTGCTTTGGCATGTGACAGGGCTTGTTTGACTAATGTATCGACGGTAATGTCATTTAATACGTAACCTGAATCATCGATAATGCCATCTTGTCCATGTGTGGTGTAAGGGTCTAAAGCGACGTCAGTAAGCACGCCTAGCTCTGGAAATGCATCCTTCAAAGCACGAACAGCGCGCTGTACCAAGCCATTTGGATTGTAGGCTTCTTCAGCAAGTAACGATTTTTTGTCACTGTCTATCACTGGAAAGAGGGCGATGGTGGGTATACCAAGTTCGACAAGTTCTTTGGCTTCTTCTAGAAGTAAGTCGATAGAAAGACGTTCAATGTTTGGCATAGAAGGAATGGCTTGGCGCACATTGTTGCCTTCAAGAATGAACATTGGGTAGATTAAATCGTCTGCTGTAAGGCGATGTTCGCGCATCAGGCGACGAGAAAAATCATTTTTACGCATGCGTCGCATACGAGTGTATGGAAATGTCATCCAATATCTCTCCTTTTCGCTGTCTATGAATGTACTTCAGTATTGTTACAATATTAAGACAGTGCCAGATGAAAAGCTTTGTGTTGAGGCAAAACTTTACGGATTGTTAGCATTTAGTCTTTGTTTATGCTCGTTTTTTTTACGAGTGTCTAGATTAATTGTGCTTCGGCTTCTTCAAGCTCTTCTTGTGCCTCAAACCACGCTTCCTCACTTTCGGCTTGGGCTTTTTTCCATTTGGCCTCATCACTTAATAAGCTTTGCAATTTGTTCCTTTGATCCGCTTCATAAAGACTGGCGTCGGCCATTGCTTCAGCAATACGATCAAGGTGCTCTTGCGCTGTGTGAACGGCTTTTTCGTACTTTTCTATTTGCTTGCGAAGAGGGCGTAATTTTTCACGCATTTCAGCGGCTTTACGACGTTCTTCTTTGCGATCAATTCGGTCTATCTTATCGCCTGCTGATTCGCTTTTTTCAAGCTGTGCAGCATTGGCTTGTCTTGCCTGTAACCATGCGTGATAAGCTGGAAGGTCACCATCAAAGGCTTGTATTTGGTTGTCGGCAACAAGATAAAATTCGTCGACGGTGCTGTTCAGCAAATGTCTGTCGTGGGATACCAATAAAATGGAGCCGGGAAATTCTTGTAAGGCTTCCGTTAAGGCTTGGCGCATTTCGATATCTAAGTGGTTGGTTGGCTCATCAAGCACTAATAAATTAGGCTTTGTCCAAGAAATTAACGACAAGGCCAAACGGGCTTTTTCGCCGCCCGAGAAGCCTTTTACGGCACGAAGGGCGTCGTCACCAATAAAACCAAAGCCGCCCAGATAACGACGAATATCGCTTTCAAGTACTTTGGGCGTGAGTCGTTGAATATGCAGTAACGGCGAGGCGTCGAGGTCAAGCGCACTGAGTTGATGCTGTGAGAAGTAACCGATTTTCAGGTTTTCCCCTAAGATACGATCTCCAGCCAGAATACTGATTTCGCCAACGATGGATTTGATTAACGTCGATTTACCTGCACCGTTAGGGCCAAGTAGGCCAATGCGTTGGCCATCTCGAAGGGCAAAGTTGGTGTTGCCAAGTTGTACTGTTTTGACACCTGATTCAGAAGTGTAACCTAAGTCTGCCTGAGATAAATTAACCAATAACTGCGACGTTTTTTCTGCCACTGGAATGGAGAACTCAAATTGCGAATCAATGTGGGCAGGACCGATGATTTCCATTTTCTCGAGCATTTTCAAGCGGCTTTGAGCTTGTTTTGCTTTATCGGCCTTGTAACGAAAACGGTCCACATATTGTTGTAGATGGGCCCGTTTTTCTTGTTGTTTTTCATAGTTGGCTTGCTGTTGCGCTAAGTGCTCAGCACGTTGGCGTTCATAATCCGAGTAGTTACCTTTGTACAGCACGAGTTGCTTTTGGTAGAGGTGAACGATATGACTACAAATGCCATCTAAAAAGTCGCGGTCATGGGAAATTAACAACAAGGTGCCAGGATACTGGCGTAGCCAGTTTTCTAACCACATTACCGCATCTAAGTCTAAGTGGTTGGTTGGCTCGTCCAATAGTAATACATCAGAAGGGCACATTAACGCTTTAGCAAGGTTAAGGCGAATTCGCCAACCACCTGAAAAATCAGACACGGGCCTTTGCATGTCGGTCATTTTAAAGCCAAGACCTTGAAGAAGTGTTTCACCCCGTGATTGTGCAGTGTAGCCGTGAGCGTTTTCATATTCGCCCAACCAAATGGCATGAGCATGATCGTCGCCACTTGCTTGTGCCTTGGCAATATTGCTTTCGATCTCTCTGAGTTTATCATCACCATCGAGACAATAATCCAACGCACTGCGTTGTGTCTCTTCTACTTCTTGAGCCATGAACGCAATACGGCGTTGTCCCGGCAGAATAACCTCGCCTGTGTCCGCATGCAGTTCGCCTTTGATCATGGCGAACAAAGAGGATTTGCCTGCGCCATTGGCTCCGATGAGGCCGACTTTTTGGCCTTCAAAGATGGTGAGGTCAGCTTCTTCAAGTAGAAACTGAGTGCCGCGCTGTAAACTAACTTCCGTAAATTGGATCATAAAAACTAGCTATCTCTTATCTCTCTTAATGAGAAGTGATGTTGATCGTTTTAGTCGTCTTTTGAATAGACAGAACCATGCACAACATTTTAGAGTGCTGTAAGAGGAAACGAAATAGCAAGCGTGCATATTCGCAATACATATCCCCAGTTAATGACGGTTTTAAAGTGGATGATTGTGCGTCTCAAGGGTAAAATGGCGGCAATATTAATTTGAACTTTTTTACTCGGGCTTATGGCTTGAGAAAGGTGTGCTTTGTGAACAATGTAACCATCAATGCAATCCAGCGTTTTTCCTTTGATAACAGTAACGTTCGTGGCGAACGAGTGCTGTTGAACGACGCTTATCAAGAAATTATCAAACGCAAGCAGTACCCATTGGCGTTAGAGAAACTCCTCGGTGAGTTTGTCGCTGCGATTGCGCTATTGAGAGACATTGTCAAAATAGATGGTGTGTTATCGATTCAAGCCAAAGGCAATGGTTTTTTGTCTACTTTAATGACGGAATGCGATGAGCACCAAAATCTTCGTGGTATTGCTCAGTGGGATGACAATCAGGTCGTGCCAGAGGTTATTTCTTTAAAAGAAGTCCTCGAAGGCGGGTACTTGGTTATTACTATTCAGCCACGTAATGGGCAGCGTTACCAAGGCATCGTCGAGATCATCGGTGATACTTTATCTGAATGTCTTGAACAGTATTTCTCCCAGTCTGAGCAATTACCAAGTCGAGTGTGGTTGGCGGCCAATGGCGCCCAATGCGGTGGTCTATTCTTGCAGCGTTTGCCGGAAGAGCAAGCGAAAGAAGGTGATGAAGATGCTTGGGAACGTTTGACTCATTTAGCCTCCACAGTGAAAGAAGAAGAGTTACTTGGGCTTGAAACAAGTGAACTATTGCACCGCCTGTACCATGAAGAAGACGTGCGTTTATACGACATTAAGGCGATGCAGTTTGGCTGTTCATGTTCTCGTCAGCGTACGTTAGAAGCTGTGATGTCATTGGGTTCAGAAGAAATACGTGAACTGTTGATTGAGCAAGGCAGCGTGAACGTAGAATGTCAGTTTTGTGCTGAAAAATACGAGTTTACCGAAAATGACATGGCCGCCTTACTCGGCGACCAAGCCAAAACTCACTAGTCTGAAACATTAAGATTTAAACGTGGCGTGATGGATAAGATCACGCCACGAAATAATGCCGATCACATTGTGTTCGTCGTCTACAACGGGTAGACAAGAAATGTCTACTCGTTTAAACCACGCTATTATTTCCTCTATGGAGGTATCTGCTTTTACGGTAATTGGCTGGCGTGTCATGGCTTGATGAGCGGCACGGTTTAACGTATCTAGGTCTCTTGGTTGTTCGGATACCTTGTTAATGAAGGGGCTGATCAGGCGTAACAGGTCTCGGTCAGAAATAATGCCGACCAATTTACCTTTCTCTGTCACAGGAATATGGTGAAAACCATTCGTTTCCATGATTTTTCTGATGTTGGGTAAGCGTTCATCCATTTCGACACAGATGACATTTTTTACCATGATATCTTGTGCTTTCATTGCCATACTCCCCGCATCTCGATAAGAGAATTTAGTATATTTATACTGAATATTATTATTTAAATATAGTCGCAAAATCGAAGCATGTTTTTTATTAATGTCGTTAACATCGCCTTTCTTGTCGCTAAAGTCAATCAAATGAGTGTTATCTTGAAAATCGAAATGTGAATATATCTACATTCTTATACTAAGGTCTCAAGACATTATTTTTAAAATCCGTATAATCAACTTACACCTGCTCAGAATCCCTTATTAGGCTGAATTTCAGCATACGAGCAAAGGCGTTCTGAAGAGAGGGTGGAGAAAATTAAGCGGGACTTGTTTGACGTACTGCTTTTGGCCATAAGCTCTTTTTCTTCATCATTCTCAAACTCACAATTGGCTATGACACGGCGAAATCATATGACCTCAAATTCTGTAGACGTTTTACTAGTCGGAGGCGGTGCCATGAGCACCACCTTAGGAGTGTTACTCAAGCAATTAGACCCCAGCCTGACCATGCTGATGGTAGAGCGATTGGACAGTGTCGCAAAGGAAAGTACGGATGGCTGGAACAATGCTGGAACGGGCCATGCAGCATACTGCGAACTAAACTATACCTCTGAAAATAAAGATGGCTCTGTCAATATAGACAAGGCTGTTACGATTAATGCGGCTTTTGAAATCAGTTTGCAATTTTGGTCTTATTTAGTCGAACAAGGGCTCATGCCCGCCTCGCAAGAATTCATTCATCGCGTGCCTCATCAGAGTTTTGTCTGGGGAGAGCGTAATGTGAAGATGCTCAAAGCACGCCACGCTGCCATGAGTGCACACCCAGCTTTCAGAGAAATGCAATACACAGAAGATCGTGAAACGATGAAAGAGTGGATGCCGCTCATTATGAACAATCGTGAGGGCAATGAACCTCTTGCGGCAACCCGTGTTGAGCATGGGGCGGATGTGAATTTTGGTGCGATTGCTCGAAACATGAGCAAGCATCTACAAGGATTGGATAATTTTGAACTGAGCTTGAATTGCGAAGTAAAAGATCTCAACAAAAGAGCAGACGGAAGATGGGATGTTGAAATCGAGCAAAATGGCGCTCGTAAAACCGTTGACGCGAAATTTGTCTTTTTGGGAGCCGGTGGCGGTGCTCTGCCGTTATTGCAAATGGCTGACGTGAAAGAAGGCAAAGGTTTTGGTGGTTTTCCTGTCAGTGGTCAATGGCTGGTCTGTGAAAAGCCTGAGATTGTTGAGCAGCACTTTGCCAAGGTCTATGGCGCCGCACCAATTGGCGCGCCACCAATGTCTGTACCGCATTTAGATACACGTATTATTGATGGTAAAAAAGCCATTTTGTTTGGTCCATTTGCAGGCTTTACAACCAAGTTTTTGAAAACAGGTTCGTTTTTCGACCTTCCTAAAAGTGTTCGCTTTGACAATATTAAGCCAATGCTCAGTGTGGGTAAAAACAACATGGACTTGACTCGTTATTTGATTAGCGAAGTTATGCAGTCCCATAAAGATCGTTGTAATTCGTTACGTCAGTTTTTTCCAGATGCTAAAGACGAAGACTGGGAACTCGCATACGCGGGCCAACGGGTTCAAATTATCAAAAAAGACGAAAAAACAGGTGGTAAATTAGAGTTTGGAACCGAAGCTATTACGACAGAAGACGGCTCTCTTGCAGCTTTGTTAGGAGCGTCACCAGGTGCTTCAACCACAGTGAATACCATGATTGGTATTATAGAGCGTTGTTTCTCAGAGCAAGTTAAATCGGCAGACTGGCAGGCTAAACTAAAAACGATGGTGCCATCTTATGGCGAGTCTCTAATAGAGAATACGGATTTATTGCTTTCTATTCGTGCGCGCACTCTAGAAACGCTCAATTTGAAGCCTTAATGTAAGTCAATAATCGCTTGTAGGGAGCGAGGGTCATGCCCTCGCTTTCTTGGCTTATATTGAAAAATACATCAATACAGAGATTAGATATGACAATGACTTTTGCTGAGCGCGCAGACCAATTGTGTGACAGATTACGAGATATGGAACATCATGCAGAAGAGGGCGATCAGCTTTTTTACTGCGCCTATCTTCTTGGGCTTCTGGGATTACACAGTAGTGCTGAAGGCGAGGGTAATGATGTATTTGATCAAGCTTTTACCGTGATTCTGCAGGAAACGCTTGATGCGGAAGGTGTGACAGAGAAGGATCAAACGAATATCACGTCTTTATGGCAAACGGTTTGCTCAAAAGTCTCTTAATCGTCATGCCGTGAATATGATTCTATAAAAAAGAGAGGCCCTTGTTTGGCCTCTCTTTTTTTTGCTTACATTTAAATTCGCCTATTATATTTGCAATAGGGAAATAACATGCCATTCACTAAAGTGCTGGTTTATTAGGGTGTGGTGCGTAAGCAAATACGTCAGAAAAACAACGATCCTTACTTAGTCCCTTGAGCTCCAGTTGATCAAATGTGCCGTATACCATGCCAACGGAACCGCTCACAAAAGCCACGTATTGGCTCAAATCGGGATGGTCTGCCAATACGGCTTCGTACAACCAACCACTTCTTCCGTGCCACTGATCGCTTGCTTCATTGACGATAACGTCTAAAGTGAAAGGCGTGTATTTGTGTGCTTCTTCTAGCCAGTCTTGAGCAAACACATCTTCCGCGCTTCTTAATCCCCAGTAGAAGGAGACTTTCCCCGTAAAGTTTTGCTCTACCAATTCGCTATATAGGCTCTTGATTTGAGCGAACCCTGTGCCACCAGCAATCAGTAAAATATGTTCAGGGTGTGTGTCTAATACGCCATTTTGTAAGTGGCAATCACCGCCTGGTGCTTTGATAGTGATACTGGTGTTGGATTGAATGTGTTCTACAACCTTGCTGGCGAGTGACGCAGAGTCTGATACAAGCACGTATAGGGTTAGGTTTGGTAGTTCATGTGGTGCACTGCCAATGGAATAAGGAACTTTTTCGCCTGTTGGTAATACCACCATTAAATACTGACCTGCGACAAAAGTCAGGTTATCGGCTTCTAAGCTAATTCGGTAGACGTTCTGGTTAATTAACTCAACAGCTTTTACCGATGCGGTCATCTCTTTCATTTAAATTACTCCAATCTGTGTCGCACTCACTTAAAAAGCAGTCAGCGGACATTGATGATGTACTATATTGATCGTGTAAGTAAAAAAAAACCACTTTAGGAAGTGGTTTTTATGAAGCAGAAGCATCTGCTTATTTATTTTTGCCTTTCATTGACTCAAAGAACTCATCGTTGGTTTGAGTGACTTTCAAGCGATCAATTAAGAACTCGGTTGCTGCTACATCTTCCATAGGATTCAATAGTTTGCGAAGAATCCACATGCGTTGTAGTTCGTCTTCAGAGGTCAATAAGTCTTCACGACGAGTACCAGAGCGACGAATATTGATGGCAGGGAACGTTCGTTTTTCAGCAATTTTGCGGTCTAGATGCAATTCGGAGTTACCAGTACCTTTAAATTCTTCAAAGATAACTTCGTCCATTTTAGAGCCAGTATCCACAAGCGCCGTCGCGATAATAGTCAAACTACCGCCTTCTTCAATGTTACGAGCTGCACCAAAGAAACGTTTTGGGCGCTCCAATGCGTTTGCGTCCACACCACCCGTTAATACTTTGCCTGATGAAGGAATAACCGTGTTATAGGCACGAGCCAGACGAGTAATGGAATCGAGTAGGATAACAACGTCGCGTTTGTGCTCAACCAAGCGTTTTGCTTTTTCGATTACCATTTCAGCCACTTGCACATGGCGTGCTGGTGGTTCATCAAACGTAGAGGCAACCACTTCACCGCGAACGGTACGAGACATTTCGGTTACTTCTTCAGGACGTTCGTCAATCAGTAACACGATTAGATGACATTCAGGGTTGTTACGAGTAATGGCGTTAGCAATATTCTGCAACATGAAGGTTTTACCCGCTTTTGGCGGAGAAACAACCAAGGCACGTTGTCCTTTACCCATCGGAGCTACAAGATCAATGATACGTGACGTGACGTCTTCAGTAGAGCCATTTCCGGCTTCCATTAGCAGACGTTCATCAGGGAATAAAGGTGTTAAGTTTTCAAAAAGGATTTTATTGCGAACGCTTTCAGGTTTATCAAAGTTGATTTCGTTGACTTTGAGTAGTGCAAAGTAACGTTCACCATCTTTCGGCGGGCGGATCTTGCCGGAGATGGTATCCCCTGTACGTAAGTTAAAGCGTCTAATTTGGCTTGGCGATACATAAATATCGTCAGGACCTGCTAAGTAAGAACTGTCAGGTGAACGTAAAAAGCCAAAGCCATCTTGAAGAATCTCTAAGATACCGTCGCCGTATATGTCTTCCCCACCTTTTGCATGACGCTTTAGGATCGAGAAAATAACATCTTGTTTACGGGAACGAGCCATGTTTTCCAGGCCCATCTCTGATGCGATGTCTAAAAGTTCGTGTACTGATTTCTGTTTTAAGTCGGTAAGGTTCATAAACGGGTTTTGTATTAGCTCATTTGAGGAATATTGACGGAATTAGAGTTAATCAATAAGTAACAATAATGTGTGTCTGGAAGTATCTTACAATGTATCAGCTACTCGGCATAAAAAAACACAAAACAAGACGGTTATAAAACTTTTGTTCTGGTTTAAATCAGCCCGGATAGGGCAAAGCCAATACAGCGCGAAACAATTTGATTGGGATCTAGGCAGTGACCTGCTTATTGCTTTGTCACTTTCAAGACCATCCATACTATAGTTCGACTTAAAGGCGAGGTCTATAGTGAAAATCAGGAAAAAAACAATTTCTGGTAATTTTTTGATCAAACTCACGGTTTTTGTGCCTTTAGAAGAGACGGTTTTCTGTGTTAAGTGCTTAATAGACCTTGCTTTTCGGAAAAAGTGGGTCAGTGTCGCGAAAAATTCATAAAATACTCGGGTTTTTTTGCTGTCATGTTGCCAATGACATAGGCAAGGAACTGATATACTCTTGCATCTAATAAGACTTCTGCAATATAAGGCTTTCTGAATGCAATCACTTTTTTTGCAACAATCTCATGACTTTCCTTTTGAAAAAATTGCGGCTATAGATCTGGGCTCAAACAGCTTTCACATGGTGATCGCTCAAGTGACTCATGGGCAATTGCGTATCACCGGAGAATTTGGTGAAAAAGTTCAACTGGCGGCTGGCTTAGTGGATGGCCGTTTAGATGACGCATCTCAGCAACGAGGCTTAGAGTGTTTAGCTCAGTTTGCACAAGTGATCGAAGATCTCCCGCCCGGTTCTGTTCGTGTGGTTGGTACCAATGCGCTAAGGGTGGCCAAAAATCGATACGATTTTATTGGCAAAGCCATGGACATAATGAGCCATCCGGTTGAAATCATTGCAGGTCGTGAAGAGGCTCGTTTGATTTATGTGGGTGTCTCAAGAACCATGGATCATGGTGATGCTAAGAGGCTGGTTGTTGATATTGGTGGCGGTAGTACCGAATTTATTATCGGTAAACAACTTGAGCCGATATTAACAGAAAGTCTTCACATGGGCTGTGTGAGCTTTAAACAACGTTTTTTTGACGACGGTAGCATCAATAAATCCAATTTTCAGAAGGCTGTTACGGCGGCTCGTTTAGAGCTTTTAAGCATTCAAGACGATTATCTTGATGAGACATGGGACGTAGCAATCGGCTCTTCTGGCACAGTGAAAGCGGCTTTTAATATTGTTAAGGAGAACAATTGGAGTAAGAAGGGCATCACGTTAAAAAATCTGAAACAAATTCAAAAAGCGCTGTTTTCAGCAGGCCATATCGATAATCTCGATTTGCCAGGCCTGAAACCTGAACGCAAAGTGACCTTTGCTGCGGGTATTGCGATTTTAACCGCGGTATTTGAATGTTTTGATATTAAGCAGATGGATTTCTCTAACGGTGCGTTAAGAGAAGGGGTGCTTTACGACATCATGGGACGTTACGCTGAAACGGATATTCGTGAACGTACCGTGAACTATATGTTGAACCAATACCATATTGATACTGAGCAGGCAAAACTGGTCACGCACACAGCGTTATCAGCACTCGCTCAAGTGAAAGATGATTGGAATTTGAACAGCATTTCCAGTGAAGATTTATTGCGTTGGTCTGGATTGCTCCATGAAGTCGGGGCTGGCATTTCGCACAGTCGCTATCACAAACATGGCGCTTACATCATTAGTGAGTCTGATATGCCCGGCTTCTCTCAACAGGAGCAGCAGGCCCTAGCAAACTTAATTTTACGACATCGTCGAAAGTTCAGCCAATCTTTGGATTATCGTTTTACCAAAAGTGACCAGCAAGATTTAGACCGATTGTCGATACTCTTAAGGCTGTCAATCTTGTTGCATCACGACAGAAAAGAGGGCGATATGCCGATTTTTACTTTGAAAGCGAATGAAAAGAGTTTGCATGCCGAATTCTTGCCCGAGTGGCTAAATAATCGACCTTTAACCTTGGCTAACTTACAGCGTGAAGCTGAATCTTTAGTCAGTGATGGATACAGTTTGACCTTTAGTTAAGGTCGGCCATCATCAAGTATCGATCAAGCTAATTTATCAATTGATCGATACAAAGCGGCGACTTCTTCTCGTTGTAATCCCGTAATACGAGAAAGTCGTCCTATGCTTGATGAAATTTGAACAGACTCTTTTCCCTCTTGTTCTTTTTCTTCCTTTTTATCGGTATCAGTATCGCTTTGGCGCTGCGTCAACATCCATTGTTGTTTTGCACTGTCCGATAATTGAACGCTATCTTGCTGTCTTTGAACATCTGAACGCACATTGCCGTCTGTCTGTGCAGGTTGCACAGGCAAATACAAACGATTGTTTGAGATGGGAGATATTGACACAACAGCCACCTGATAATGATGAAAAGACGCGCCTTAAGAATAGTATAAAAAACAATCAATGTGTATTTTTGTTGCTAGATTCTTAAATGTATCGGTTAGGGAAGGTACAAATAAGCCTACATCCTTTGTTTAACACCCCAAAAATAGAACCACTACTCACATTCGGTACTCGCCTCGAATAGTAAATTTTTATCCACATGCTGAGGCAAGAGGGCTTGTTTGTACTTTTCCTAGAAATAGGGAAGTAATGGGCTTTTGTTTATGGCTTTACGTATAGACCGCAATAGATCCGCGTCAATTTAAATTTATTTTATCTTCTCATTCACCATATTAGTGTCATTGCCATATAAGGATGATATTGTTTGCACATTGTTATCAATTTGATGACTAAAGAACAATGCATTTAACAGGTGTAAGGTCTGCTTTATCGCGTAAATCGCGTGAATGACTATCTGTTGTCAGTCGTTTGCTTCAAAAAGGATGCCGCATGAGCCAAGAAAATCTTCCAATAGAACATCTTTATTTTACTGAGACAAACCTAGAACAAATCTTAGAAAATCTAGACGTTGTTCGTAATCGAATCCACCCACAGGCAACAGATGATGAAGGCGTAAATGAGCAGGTGTTTCCATCTGTTTGCCTGATAGGTCTAGGGCGATGTGGCTCTAATATCGCTTTGGATGTTGCGTCGTTGGTATACGATGCAAGAACCAACTATATGCGAGAGGTGGAAAGCCAAGAAATACTTGAAAATGAAAGTGAATTCCGCCCTATGCGCTGGATTCGCAAACACTTGCCGCTAGAAGGCAAAGATGGTTTTAAACCTGTTTTCTTGATTGAGCCAATCGTTTTATTGGGTGACTTGGATAAGGACATAGAAGGGCGAATTCGCTTTTCTAATCAAGAAGGAAGGACCAAGTTCTTAGAAGAATACACTAAGCTCCAGATCATGGATCTGTCTGAAGTACATGCTGGTGGCGCGGGTAATGCGCCGATTTTAGGGCAGTATCTCGCTAAAATTATCTTGAATAAAGATGCCACAACCTTTCGCAATGAAAACTGGAAACAAATGCATTCCTACTTGGTTGACTCCTGCGGCATCAAAGCCAATCAATCACGTTTATATTTTTACATTTTCAGTGCGGGCGGTGGTACAGGGTCTGGTATGGCCTCTGAGTTTGGCCTAGCGCAACAGTTCTCTTATCTGAGCAAGACCTTTGATTATCGATCAGACCAGAGCAAGATGGCGGATAAACGTCATAGTTTTGTGTTTGAGCCAATTTTTACCTCCGGCATTTGTATTTTACCGAATATATCGGGCAAAAATGTTGAGATTTCTGAAGCCTTACACATCAACGCTGGGCGTTTGCTAACGAAATACATATCGGAAGAATGGAACTTTTCTTACAACGAAGAGCGTGAAGAAGATGAAATGCCTGCGGATGTGATGGAGCGCATTCGTCCATGGAACTCCATGATGCTAATTTCTAACGACATCATGCGCTATGCAGAAGAGGAAGATGGCGGAGACGCTGATAGCATTGATGTTAACACCATGGAAAAATACGCTAATCAGTATATTTCTCAGCAAATCTTCAACATTTTAACCGCTCAAGCGGTGACAACGGATTACGATGAAGATTACTTCCGTCGAGCAGGCATTGATATTGCTGAAACCATCCGTTTAGATGCGAACGATTTGTTTATGAGTTTGGCTGGCCCTGTTGCCGTTGCTTATGCTGAAAGTGTTGTCAGCGAAAGTACACGTCAAGACAGTGTGGATATTGACGATCTATTTTGTCGCTCCATTGAACTGCCTCACTTTAACAGTGACACATCAGCGATTGAAGGGGTAAGCGTATTGCCGGTTGAGTCTGAGCGATACCGTGAAGCCATCAAGAACTATCGAAAAAGCGGTTACGATGCGACTACGCTGAATCACCTGCATTTCTTTAAAAATTGTTCGTCTATTGTATCGATTATTTCGTTGCCACGAGACTACAAATTGTCTTTCACCGCGTTAAATCGTCTCAAAATGCACTTAAACCGTTTGTGTCCGAATACCACCTTAAAGCGTTATGCGTTGGTTATTGGCGCATCGGCTAACTTGTCATTGACGACGCTCATTGCAAAAAGCCCATGTTTAAGCGACGATTTTTTGACGCTCATGGTAGCCTATATGAAACGTTGTTTCGCCCGTGATGATTACCGATATACAGATGAAATAGACAAAGCAATCATAAAAATGATTCAAGAAGATGATTTTGATGAGACTTTGATCGAAAAGTTTTTCTCGACTTATGAAAACCCAGCGAAAATTTTAGACACCAACTGGTATGCAATTAAGCCCATGTACGAGAAAAAGTACCGTGAACTGATTGATAATAATCAGCGTTTCGTGTCGATCAATGACATTCGTTTAGACATAAATAATGTCAAAAATGCGATCAAATATCTGCGTGAAATTTATCGTCATCGTATTAGTAAAACCAATGTACTTACATTGAATGGCTAGTCGTTGATCATTCATTAGTATTGGAAAAGGCAGCTCAGTGGAGTTGCCTTTTTTTTCGCGCGATAAAAGCCAAACACACTATAGTTGGCTTAACTATTGAATGATCAAGGGTAGGTTCTGATCGCGGCCTGATTTTTGTATTTTTAAGCTTGTATGGTGCTGATGCTTCGTAATATACCTTTGTATGTCCGCGTAACACGCGGTATTGTTCAGCGTGTCCGCACCGTGTTGTTTGGCGTGAGTCTTTTTGGTGCAGTAGTCACCGTTTAGGATGTATATGGCAGAATTTTATTGGTTATTGATCGCATCCGCGTTTGTTTTCATGATGCAAGCTGGATTTTTGTGTTTAGAAAGTGGCCGTATTCGCAGCAAAAATAGTATTAACGTTGCGGCAAAAAACATATCCGATTTTATTATATCGACCGCCATATTTTGGCTATTTGGTTTTGGCATCATGTTTGGCGATTCTGTGGCTGGATTGTTTGGTGTCAGTGAATTCTTTTTTGATGCGCAGCATTCTCCTTGGCAAATTAGCTTTTTCATTTTTCAAATGATGTTTTGTGGGACGGCCGCAACCCTAACCTCGGGTGCTGTTGCGGAACGCATGACATTTATGGGTTATTTAGCCATTACGATTGTGCTCAGTGCTCTGATTTATCCCATTGTCGGTCATTGGGTGTGGTCTGGAGTGTATCCTTCCGAAGGGCCTCTTGGCTGGCTCGAGGCGCTTGGCTTTATTGATTTCGCAGGCTCTACTGTGGTGCATTCCGTCGGTGGCTGGGTGGCGTTAGCGGCTATTATCATTATCGGTCCGCGTATAGGGCGTTTTGAAGAAGGAATACGTTTACCACCTGGAAATAATCTGCCTTTGTCTGCATTAGGAACCTTATTAATATGGTTTGGCTGGATTGGCTTTAATGGTGGCAGCACACTGTCACTTAATAACGATGTGCCGTTAATTATCTTAAATACTTTTATGTCTGCCGCATGGGGCGGTTTAGTGGCGGCGTCAATTAATTATTGGCGTGACGGTTATGTTGAAGTTGGGTTTGTGTTAAATGGCACTATTGCGGGGTTAGTAGGGATTACGGCTTCTTGTCATGTGGTTTCGCCGGGGGCCTCGGTGATTATTGGTAGCGTGTCCGGTGTGATTGTCTACTTCGGCAGTATTTTGATGGCACGTTGGCGTTTGGATGATGCCCTCGACGTGGTGCCAGCGCATTTATTCGCCGGAATATGGGGAACCTTGAGCGTGGCCTTATTTGGTCAAACGGACAGAATTGATAACGGTCTTAGTACCATAGAACAGCTTGGCGTGCAGGCCTTAGGCATTGTGGTGATTGGTTTGTATTGCTTTGTGGTAGGTTATGCCGCCATGTGGATACTCAATCGCGTTATGCCGCTCCGTGCCAGCAAAGAGCAGGAGGAGCAAGGTCTCAATGTCGCTGAGCATCGTGCTACGACCGAACTATTTGATTTGCTTACTTCCATGCAGTATCAACAGAATAATGCCGATTTTTCTAAGCCAGTTCCGGAAGAGCCTTTTACCGAAGTTGGGCAAATCGCCCGTAAATACAATCAGGTGATTCATCGTGTTAATAGCGAAATTGCGCAACGAGATGATGCTCTCATGCGTTTTCAAGAAAGTGAAATGCGCAAATCTGCTATTCTAAATTCGTCCATGGATTGTATTGTTACCATTAATCGCTTTGGTTCTGTTATGGAATTCAATCCTGCTGCTGAGCGCACTTTTGGTTGTCTTAAAAAGCAAGTGGAAGGAAAAAGCTTTATTGGTCTGTTTATACTGGAAGCAGATAGGAAAAAGATTTTTGAAAGTCTTAACTCAGGCTTCTCAACGTCTAATGGTTTGATTTTAAATCGACGTAACCCATTCCGCCTGCAACGCAGTCCTAACAATGACTTTCCGGCAGAGATTGCCATTACAAAGGCAAATACAGATGCATCACAAGAGAGTGAGTACACACTTCACATTAGGGATATGACGCGTCACGTTAAGCTGCAAGAGCGCTTAAAGTTTCTCGCCTACAGCGATCCATTGACCAGTTTGTATAATCGTACTTATCTCATGGATTCTCTTATCAGTGCTTTGTTGTTTGCTACTAAGCAAAAAACATCCGTTGGTTTACTGTTTTTAGATTTGGATAATTTTAAGATTATCAACGACACCTTAGGGCACAAAGCGGGTGATGAATTATTGTGCGAAGTAGCCAGACGTTTAATTGCGGTCTCGGATCAATTTGATGTGATTGCTCGCTGGGGCGGTGACGAATTTGTTTTCATGATGACAGACAATGTAACAGAAAGTCGCTTAGCCAAACGGGCACAGCAAATTTTAGAAGCAATGCGTGCACCAGTGCATTTGAATGAACAGTATTTTACCATTCCAACAAGTATAGGCATTGCCTATACCACAGAGCACAGTTTGGATGCCGATAAGCTGATCCAACAAGCGGATATTGCTATGTACTGGGCAAAAGAAAAAGGGCGGGATAATGCGCAGTTTTTTACCCCAGAGATGGCCAATATCGTCACGAAAAAATTTGGTTTTGAGAAAGAAATCAATGACGCGCTGACACATGACCAATTTTCCCTAGTGTTTCAGCCGAAAGTCTGGATGAAGAAAGATACTATTCTTGGTTTAGAAGCGCTGATTCGTTGGAACCATCCAACCAAGGGCATTATTTCACCTGCCGATTTTATTCCTATTGCAGAAGAATCTAACCTAATTGTTAAGATTGACGAATGGGTAATAGATCAGGCGTTACAGCAGCAAAAAGTGTGGCGTGACCAAGGGCTGGTGAACCTTCCCATTTCTGTTAACCTCTCTGGCAGACATCTGGTCTCAGACTCGCTGGTGGCTTTCGTTTCAGAAAAGTTAGCGCAATACAATTTATCAGGAAATCTGTTAGAAGTTGAAATCACCGAAGGGGTGTTATTACAAGATATCCAGCGCTGCATTGCGGTGATGGCGGAGCTTAAAGCTTTAGATATCAAAATATCGGTGGATGATTTCGGCACGGGCTATTCCTCCTTGAGTTACTTAAAGCGTCTTCCTTTAGATATTTTGAAGATTGACCAGTCATTTGTGGAAGAGTGTGACAGCCACACAGAAGACGCCAAAATCTGTGAGACGATCATTCACCTAGCGCGAAGTTTGGAATTGGGGATCGTTGCTGAGGGTGTTGAAACCGCTCAGCAAGCCGATATGTTACAGTCATTAGGATGCGAAGTTTTTCAAGGCTATTATTTCTATAAGCCAATGAAAAGCAGTGACGTCGCTTTATTGCTTAGCGAGGAGAGTGTGGAGGCTTAGTCGATTTTCGGTCTCGAATCGTCTCCATTAGCTCTTGGCCTTGCGTTTTATCGATAGGTTTGGTGCGAAAATGTAACGCTGTTTTAGCAATCATGTTGGCAGCAACAGGTGCTGTGATTAACAAAAACAGTGTAATTAAGAGTTCTTGAATTGAAAGAAACCCTTTTAGGTGGCTTTGAAAAATCATCGATGCTATCAACACCCCAGTAATACCAAGAGTGGACGCTTTCGTGGGGCTGTGCAAGCGCATATAAATATCAGGCAAACGCACTAGCCCATAAGAACCGATTAACAGAAAAGCACCGCCAGTCAGTAAGGATACGCAAATAATAATTTCGAGATAAAAAGGCATAACTGATCCTTATTCTATGATGTCGCCGCGAAGTAAGTATTTACAAAGTGCTGCCGTACTGACGAACCCGAGCATCGCGATTAATACCGCCGCCTCAAAGTAAAGCGCACTTTTCACGTGTATTCCGTATAACAGAATCAGAGCAATGGCATTGATGTACATGGTGTCCAATGCCAAAATGCGATCTGATGCTGTTGGCCCTTGTAATAAGCGCCATAAATTCAGAATTAAAGCGATGCAAATACAAATGGCCACAATAATAATGGTATAACTTAGCATCCGAAAATCTCCTTGATTGGCCTTTCATAACGTTGCTTAACGGATTCAATCAGCTCTGCTTCATTTTCTAAATGCAGCGCATGAACATAAAGCCACGCTCTGTCTTTCGACACTTCCGCGCTCACAGTACCTGGCGTGAGCGAAACCGTGCTCGCTAAAATGGTAATGCCAAGATCTGAGTCGACGTCGATTGGAATGGCCACAAAGCCCGGTTTTAACTTTTTGACTGGTCCAATAATCAACAAAGCGACTTCCACGTTGGCGGTCAAAATGTCTTTCATCACCATCAGGACATAGCGAATGGCCAACCAAGGCTTAAGGATCTTAGGGTGTTCATCCCGCATTCCTGTGACTAGCCAAGGTATTGTAATCGCGAAGAAGGTCGCCAATACGATATGACCGGCGCTGATGGAATTATTCAATAATAACCAGACCACAAAAAGTAACAGGCTGTGAAATGGCATGGGGAACAACTTCATGGCGTGACTCCTGGTAATAATGCATAGGCAGAAGACTGAATGTCATGCAGATAATGTGCTGCCTGAAGCGTAAACTCGCTTACTGCGCCGCCAAACAACACTAAAATCGGAGCAGCCAGTAACAAGAGAGCTATACTGGCAATTTCCATCGGTTTCGCTGGCTCTGCTTCGGCTAATACCGTGCCATTATGGCGCCAGAAAAGCGTGGTGCCTGCTCGAGAGAAAGTCACCAACGCCGCCAAACTTCCCAGTAAAATTAATGGCCACACCCACATCGTCTGCGCAGTAGACTGAGTTGCTTGCAGTATCATAATTTTACCGACAAAGCCTGACAGTGGCGGCATGCCTACCAAGGCCAAGGCGAGAATAGCGAAGGCAAAACCAAGTAATCTAGGTTGCACAAAAGGACGAGAGCGCACAAAGCGATCTTCTGCTTTTCCGCGCTGACGCGCCATAATGTCAGCAAGCAAAAATAAGCCAGCCGATGCCAGTGTACTGTGCACCATATAATACAGTGCGGCAGACGTGGCGGCTTCGGAGTTGATTGCGGCACAAGCGAGTAAGCTACCGCTGGAAACGATGACTAAGTTCGCACTGAGCGTTTTAATGCCTGGACTGGCTAACACGCCAATGCTGCCTATCGTGATGGTTAACAAGGCAAGAGGCCATAACCAAGGTGTGGCAATATTCGCCAGCTCTCCGGCATGTTCACCAAACACTACCGTGTAAACGCGGAAAATACTGTACACACCAACCTTCGTCATAATAGCGAAGAGCGCAGCGACTGGGGCGCTGGCGCTGGCATAGGTTTTTGGCAACCAAAAATGCATGGGCAGCATGGCGGCTTTTAAACCAAACACCACCAATAATAACAAGGCGCCGGTTTTCGCCAAGGTCGCGGTCTCACCTTGCAACTGACCAACCTTGATGGCCATATCCGCCATATTGAGCGTGCCAAGCGTGCCATACAAAATACCAAGCCCAAATAGAAACAGACTGGAACCCACAAGGTTGAGAATCACATAGTGCAAAGCGGCTTGGGTTTTTTGCTTGCCACCGGCGTGAATTAACAGAGCGTAAGAAGCGATTAATAGGACTTCAAAAAAGACGAATAAGTTAAAAATATCGCCAGTTAAAAAGGCACCGTTAATCCCCATGATTTGGAACATAAACAAGGGATGAAAATACGCGCCACCCTTATCTTGCCCAGCAACCGCATACAACATGACGGCAAACGCTAAAAACGCGGTAAGCAATACCAGCAAACCAGACACTTTATCGGCTACCAAAGCAATACCAAAAGGTGCTTGCCAGCCCCCTAAAGCATAGAGCTGTACGCCCTGATTATTAATTTGATAAAGCAAAAAGGCGGAAGAAATCAGTAAAAACAAGGTCCCAATGATCGAGGTGACACGTTGCGCATGAATGTCACGAGAGATGGGTGGCAGCAACATAATGGTGCCAAACAACAAGGGGATCAGAATGGGAAAAATGCTTAAATGTTGCATTTATTGGCTCCCTCCAGATTTTTGTGTCGTGTTATTAGGTTGCTCTGGGATGGTGCCGTCAACATGGTCATTGCCTAAGTCGGCTCTGGCGCGCATCGCTAAGATGACCACAAAAGCCGTCATAGCAAAGCCGATAACAATGGCGGTCAGCACCAGAGCTTGTGGAAGAGGGTCACTGTATTGCTCTGATTGCTCAAGTACAGCGGCGGCATTCAGTTTTAATCTTCCACTGGCGAATAAAAATAAATTCACCGCATAAGATAACAGGGTTAAACCAATAACCACGGAAAAAGTACGACCTCTTAAGGCCAGAAAAATGCCGCAAGCGGTTAACAAACCAACGCAAAATGCGTACATACCTTCCATTAATCATGCTCCTTTTGAATAGGACGCTCACTGGTGGTTAATTGACCAAGATTCGCAAGAATCAACATAGTCGCGCCCACCACAGTAAGGAAAACACCAAGATCAAATATCATGGCACTGGCTAGCTCAAATTTGCCAATAACAGGCAAGTAGAAATAATCGAACCATGAGGATAAGAAAGTGTGTCCAAAGACCCAGCTCCCCAAGCCGCTTAGTGTGGCGATACCAATGCCAGACCCGATCATGATTTGATAATCTAATTTAATGCGTGTCTTAATCCATTCAACGCCATGCGCAATATACTGCTGGATGATGGCAACAGAAGTGATCAAACCTGCAATGAAACCGCCGCCAGGCATATTGTGTCCGCGTAAGAAAATATAAGCGGATACCAACAATGCCAAAGGCAATAAACTTTGAGAAATGACGGTCAACAAAATAGGATGCCTGTCTTCTGACCATGGCAAACCATTGTCGTCCGTGGAAGGCATAAACAAGCGCATTTTAGCAATAAGCTTGTAAATACCGAGTGCCGCAATGCCTAAAACGGTGATTTCCCCAAGCGTATCGAAACCACGGAAATCCACCAGTATAACGTTAACCACGTTGGTGCCACCGCCACCCGTTTTACTGTTTTCCGTAAAAAAGGTTGAAATGGTATCAAGAGGGCGCGTCATTAAGGCATAACTGATGGTACCAATCACGCCACCAATCAAAGACGCCAGACTTAAATCACGGACAACACGGCGCGGAGACGATTCTTTGGGGGTCTTTTGAGGCAAGAAAAACAGCGCCAAAATCAATAGAATCACCGTCACAACCTCAACGGATAATTGCGTCAGTGCCAAATCTGGTGCAGAGAACTGAGCAAAAGCCAGAGAAACGATCAAGCCCACCACCGATAGCGTCAGCAAGGCAACAACACGTCTTCTGTGCCAGATAACCGTAGCCAAGGCGGAAATACACAGCAACACCGCACAGGTAATAGAGAGCGCATCTACTGGGATTTCAGGGCGTTGTCCGGCCGTAGTATTCAGCTTCATTAATGAAGACGCCGTCATGACCACAGCAAACCCTAGAGTGAAAAACACATAGCGCTGTAACGAACCGTTTTCGGTCAGGGTAATCACACGTTGTGCTTTGACCACCAGTGACTGAACAATGCCTTCAAAGACCAGTTTAGGGTCACTGGTTGGAAACTGTGCTTGAAACTTAAATAAGTGTGAACGGTTGTAGTACATGAAAAGACCACCAATCAAGGCAATCACACTCATTAACAGTGGGAAATTAAAACCATGCCAAATAGCCAAGCTGTAAGCTGGTGCAGGGCCATTCAACGTGGCATTGGCCGCGGCAAGCAGTAAATCGCCCACCACTAAACTTGGGAAAATCCCCACAACCAAACACAGCGCCACTAAAATTTCGACTGGCACACGCATATAGCGTGGTGGTTCATGAGGCGTTTTAGGTAAGTTGATTGGCTCACCATTGAAGAACACGTCATGAATAAAGCGAGTGGAGTACGCGACCGCAAACACCCCGCCCAATGTCGCTAGCACTGGAATGAACCAAGACAAAGAGCCCAGAGACGCTTGGTGCAAGGTCTCGGTAAAGAACATCTCTTTAGACAAGAAACCGTTCATCAATGGCACACCAGCCATAGAAGCGGACGCGACCATCGCCAATGTCGCCGTGTAAGGCATGTATTTCCACAGACCATTTAGCTGACGCATATCACGCGAGCCAGATTCATGGTCAATAATCCCCGCCGCCATAAACAAAGAGGCTTTGAAAATTGCGTGGTTAATAATATGGAAAATAGCCGCCACAGCCGCAAGGTCTGTTCCCATACCCAATAGTAAGGTAATTAACCCCAAATGACTGATGGTCGAGTTCGCCAAAAGACCTTTCAGATCGTGTTGGAACAAGGCGATATAGGCGCCAACCAAGAAGGTGATCAAGCCTGTTAGACTGACGATTAAGAACCATAAGTTGGTGTCTGCCAACGCAGGGTAAAAACGCGCCATTAAGAAAATACCGGCTTTCACCATGGTTGCCGAATGCAAATAAGCACTGACTGGCGTGGGGGCCGCCATGGCATTTGGTAGCCAGAAGTGAAATGGGAATTGAGCGGACTTTGTAAACGCGCCCAGCAAAACAAGCACAACAATAACCGGATAATTGGCACTGGCTTTGATTAACTCGCCACTGTCTAAAACATCTTGAAGGCTAAAACTGCCAACGGTATTACCAAGAATCAACAAGCCAGCTAACAGCGCCAAACCGCCCGCTCCGGTGACCGTGAGTGCCATTCTTGCGCCTTTTCTGGCTTCCGTTTTGTGCCCCCAGAAGCTGATGAGCAAAAAGGAACTGATACTGGTTAATTCCCAGAAAAACCACAGTTGAATCAAGTTATCGGACAACACCACGCCGAGCATGGCAAACATAAACAAGATTAGATACGCGTAAAATTTACCGATGGAATCTTTTGCTGATAAATAATAACGGGCATACAAAATGACCAAAAGGCCAATGCCTAAAATCAAAATCGCAAACAGCAGCGCCAGACCGTCTAAACGAAAAGCGAGCTCTAGTCCAATCGCAGGAATCCATGGCACGACCGCTTGAAAGCGCTCGCCCTGAAAAATCTCTCCAGCGTGCGATAACACTAAGAACAGCGTTAAAGCGGGCAACGCTGCCGTCATAAAGGCACAGGCGGTGCGGCTAAAGCGAGCAGTAATAAGAGGAATTAACGTGCCTAATAAAGGCAAAAACGGCAACCAGATAAGTGAGTTCAAGATAAAAACTCCTTTCTAGCGAATGAAAATCGAATAAAAATGGGCTGTACAAGCATGGGTGTTGTCCTAACAATCGGTCTCTACGTGTGGTTTTTGGTATGGCCCTGAGAACGGACTTTACAAGCATAGCTTTTTACGAATTTAATCAATAGCCTAAAACTCCTCACAGTAAAACAAATTATCACCTATTGGTGATAAAAACAGATAAGCATATGAAAGCAACTCGCCCAAAAAGTTCCACGAGTTGCTTGGTTATCGAGTGGATTAGAGGATACAGCCGCTTCTACCGCGCGTGAGACACTTCTGCCATCAATGTTTCAATATTGACCACAACCTCTAAACTTGCCACTTCCATTCTATCGAGCATTTGCAACATTTCCTTTGTATTACCCGCAGCGGCCGCTTTTAGTGCGGCACGACCAGACTCATGCACGGCCTGATGAGGTTTTTCAATGGCTTTGAAGCTTTTTGAATGTTGATAATGCTTATGTCCGTAGCCTTTGTAGTACCAATTACCGAGTCGACATTCTGTGTGCATGTTTACTTCTTCGGTAAATTTCTTCTTATCGATACGATTGTAGACGTCATTTTTCCAAACCGCATGATCCAGTTTCACGGTATTTAAAAAAGAGTGCGTGGCCGCTGTTTTAATCACTTGTTGCATGTGATCGGAACGCTCTATAACATTTTCCACAACCGCATCAATCTGAGACGATGACGTCGCCACTTCCATCGCACTTTGCTGATTTTGCTCTACCATGGTCTTGATTTGTTCTGTCTGATTAATAACTTGGCGCACCAGACTTTCCACTTGTTCACTGGCCGAATGTGTTTTACTGGCGAGATTGCGGACTTCATCGGCCACCACGGCAAAACCACGCCCAGCGGAACCCGCACGAGCGGCTTCGATTGCGGCATTCAAAGCGAGTAAATTGGTTTGATCAGAAATTTCTTGGATACTAGAAACCAACTGGCTAATGCCTTTGGCCGTTTTATCCAGTACCTGAGTGGCTTCCATGCTGGCGCTGGCCTGCTGATTGATCAAAGACGCTCTATCACTGAGTCTTACCAATGCGCTTCTTGTCTGATCAAACATGGTGTCGAGCTGTTTAATCTCTTGACGTTCATGTATTAGGCTTTCTGCACTCTCCGCTAAACCAAAGCGAATCGAATTCAGCATGTCGCCACCACGAAGTTGGTAACGAATGAGCTCTTGCCCACTGTCATGCTGGCCGACTTGTTCAGAAGCTTTGTTGCGTAAACTGACGAGCTGCTCTTCCAGCATCGATATGTGTTCTTTGTGTGCTCTTTTTTCGTGTTCAAGTTGTTGTTCTAAAGTGTGAATTCGTTGTTTCAGTGTGGAAGAAAAGAACATCTATCCTGCTCCGTCGGCATGAGGCTATGCGGTTAATAATGAAGAGCAGTATATAGAAAGAACAGCAGGGTTGGCATGGCTCTTATCAAGAGAAGGGTAAGTATCTGTAGAAAAATGTAATCCAACGACACTGAGTGGTTTTAAAAAAACAAACCCGTCTTTGTTGACGGGTTTGGATAAGTATAATTTACATCGTTTGATAAAATGGATTAAAAGAATTTCCACACAATGCTGTGCTCTGATCCTAAGCTCCACAACAATACAACGGCAGCGAGCAAGGCTTCTAACACCAAAACGCCTATGCCCAAGGTCGTACTGGAAAGAATAAAGCCCTGTTTATGACTGATGCCTAAAAAGCTCGGCGTACCGCGGTATAAAAGATAGCCGGTATACGCGACCCCAATCACGCAGGCTAATAAGCACAACCAAATAATAGGGTAAATGGCAAAGACCCCGCTTAAAAACATCGGTGTTGCAATGTAACCCGCAAACACAATGCATTCCTGACGAGGTGGACGACTTGGATGATTGCGCGCCATCCAATGGATTAAACTGCCCACCATGGCGACCGCGACCAGAATCAGTGCATAAAACAGCACACCCAAACCAAGACCATCCATCAAAGACACTTTAATGGCTTCGTCACCACCGAACGTCCAACCAAACTGAGTGGTACCAATAAAGGTACTGACGACCGGAATAGCCGCCATCCAAAGCACATGATGAAAATACATATGGCTAACGGATTCATGCTCCTCATTAATCGCGCGCCATTCTTTATCTGGATGATGAATAAGACCCCAAACATGATTGATCATGGATTCCCCCTTGCCTCACAAAGTGAGCATAATGGATTTGGAAAAACTCCTGATACAGCCACGCCCAAACAAAGTGGCTTATATAGAGTATAGATGTATACGCAAAAAGAAGCGGGAAAAGTGATAACGTTTTCTTATAAACAAAGGACTGTTAATGCGATTTAGACGTAAGCAGACGACAGACAAAACAAATAGGATGCAATAAAACAAAGCGGAACAGAGCAGAGCAGAGATAAACAGAGCGGGGCTGACGGTCATGTCAGCCCCGAAGAATTGTAGCGAGACTTACTCGCAGCTATAGTCTTCCTGCATTTCTACCGCGTACGGCGTGTCGACAGGGTTGTTAAAATTGGCGCGAGCAATGGCGTCTTTGGCTAAAAACTCAAACATTTTCCACTTTGAACAGCTGGCATGAACCACAGTATTGGTGGAATCCAACAATAACTTATTTTGTTTATCCGTTAGCGTGTAATGAAAGGTATACACATTGGTTTGGCTTTCAACTGTTTTGTAGCCACTGACAATCGGTTCCATAAAATTGCGGTAACGAGTAAAACAAGTACGCGTGTCAGACCCCGGTTCTTTATGGCAGATGGTATAAGGTAGATTGTGTTCATTGTTAAAAACTGGCACCTGCGTCGATTCTACCTTCGCCTCAGACGTAAAGTTTACTATCAACTGATAATCCGGATCGCTGGGTGATTCAGACACATTGGTAAAGCCGCGCTCGTTCAACGCGGCAATAATATCGGGGAGATAGCGTTCATTGGTCAGAGCATCCCCATCTTTATTAGAGACGACAGCAATTGACGCGGATTTATCAAGGTTGATGTTTGTGTCGACATTGCTCACATTGTGACCTGACAGCTTCACACTGGACGAGCAACCAGATAACAGCGCTGAAAACAGCACCAAAAAAGCAAACCATTTCATAAGAGCACTCCCCACTACTTATCAAAAAAACACCCAATCAATATGAAAGCATACATAACGCGCAAAGCCGAGGTATGCCCATCACCTTATCTGTATTTTTGCAAAAAACTTACTATTGCGTAGCAGTTAAATGGGATTGCTGCTCAACGACTCCCTTCGGTCTTGTCGCGCCTTTAGGCCGACAAAAGCTTGGCAGACGCATTACGTCTTTAACTTATTGTAGGCATTTTGTGGTCATGCCTACACTGCTTGACCTATGCTTTTCTAATAAATTAACCACTTATGTGGTGGAGGCGGGGGGCGAACCCTGTATAAAAAACTTTAAGATCAGTAAATTATTGATTTATAAAATATTTTTTATCTTTTTTTAGTGGTTCGGTGTGTCTGTTGTGTGTCTTTTTATGATGTTCTTTAGTTTACGTATAAACTAAGAATTGGTTTACTTTAGTTTATGTATAAACTAGTATTTGTAATGAAAGCGAGAAGCAAGTTGGCCTTACTGCCTATAACTTGTGGAAGGACCCCATAGATGAGTAAGTGTCTGTGTTAGGGTGGGACCTTTCTCCATTGCCCATGGATAATTAGGGCGCATATTTTAAAGGGTAACAGTTCATTCTGTTACCCTTTTTCTTTGGTAAATCAGTTCCCCACACCTGTGTTTGTTTAGACGTTTTGCGTCTATCTGCATGAAATTCCATAGTGTATGTGTCTCGTGTTGAGCGACAACAACAAGCATTTGATATCGGCTGGTGTAGGTTCCAATAAACTGTAATTTGACTGTGTCGTTATCATATTGAGAGCGCCACACCTCAAAAGGGTCACTGATTGTTGTTAAGGCATAATGAATATAGCGTTCTCGTGCATCCATTCGTTTTTCGACTATATGGCCTAAATGCTTAGCCTCTATATCAATTAGTCCTATAGGTGTTTCAAGTTGCTTTATATCGCTCTCATGCAGCAACCCAAATTCACGTATTAAGATATTTATTGCCTCATCGTGGCTTTCTGCCTCTTTTATTACTTCAGGGCTGTGTAGCCTATGCTCGGGTGGCAGACTTCGTAAATCTTCTAGCCCTATCTCGTTCCATTGAGGTTGTTCTGTTGTTCTTTTCGCCATTCGTTTAGGGCTCGTTTTCTACTGCAAGTGGATTTAATCTTGTAGCTTCTTCTAAAAAATCGGGTGCTAGGTGTGCGCAGTACATGGTCATTTTGATGTCACTATGGCCGAGTACCTTTCGTAAGGTCAAGATGTTGCCGCCGTTCATCATGAAATGACTTGCGAATGTGTGTCGACCCTTCTGAAAAAAAGCGTGGGTTGCTTGGCCTTTTGTTAGTTCATTAGCAGTTTTCTTTTACGGCGTTTGCCATCGCGTAAAAAATGGCCGTGTTTGCGTCCAATAGCTTAACCAATTTAGACAGGCTGTGCATGTCCTTAGGTTTTTCGAACTGCGGCTTTACATCCGCTTGGGTTTCAAGCTGGGCGATAGTGTAACTCTGGAAACGCTCACACTCGGCTTTCGTTGGGAACACTTTTTTATGCTCTCGACTACCGCGACCATTCACACGAAAGCGGACTTCGTAGCCTGTAGGAAGCTTTTCTAATGGTCATTTTTATAACCTATAGTTGCTTCTTTCTGTTAATATTTCTAGTATTTCTCCTGTTTCTGTATCTATATTGGAGCGACCTAATCTATAAGTTATTTCTATATTTCTTTGCATGTCATTTGAAAACATCAACACTAAATCTATATCGCCCTTGGGTATGGTGTCCAAATCAAAATTTAAATTACCAGATGAATTTTCAGGCATTTTATCGTGTTTACTCATTTTTATTATGTCACCTTTGGATGCTATGACTACCGTCACCTCATAGCACTCCATACCATCATTAGATATTTTTAAAATTAGTGATGATGATTTTTTTCTGTCTAATGCCCAAGCTTTTAAACTTATTTTTGGAGTAAATTTTTTTATTTTCTCTAGATTGGTTGTTCTAAAATTGGCGTAGTTTAGTTGACTTTCATTGTTTGCTGCTTTGGCTAGATCTTTTTGGACTTCAATAGAGTTTCTAAATTCATCGAGTTGGTTTTTGAGCTCTTTATTTTGCATCCAGTAGCCATATGCAAGCCAGAAAAATGCTAGCGGACTAAACGATCCGGCTAAAAAATCACCTATTTCATTGAGTGGCATTGGGCTATAGCCGTTATAAAGAAATTGGTCTTTAAACAAGAACCAAGACACTCCAGCAGTCCAAACTAGTGAAATAGTAAGAAAAATTCTAAACAACCAATCTTTCTTTTTATCGTCCATGAAATTCTCCTCAAATCATCGGATGACCTGACCATACATCACGGCCAATTATTTTAAGTTTGCTCAAGTCTTGAACGGGTATGGTCATGTCACGGTAGTTTTTGTTATCTGAGGTGATGGCAACCAATCCGTCTAACTGTTTTTGCACTCGCTGACGAGCAATTTTGAAAAGTGTAAAGGTTTTCTCTATGTGAGTCGCTATTTTTGATAGGTAAAAAGGGCGCGGAGTCTTGTTAAGTTAGCGTGAAGATAGCTTGTTGGGGTTGTGTATAATCGATTGGTCTAGCCTCACGGCAGTCCTTTTGATACTAGATGTGCGTTATTTCTGAGTTTGAGGAGCGTCTTCACCTTGAGTGACGATTTTGTTTTCTTTCCACATAACACTGTATTGACCTAATTTTTGTTTGCGCTCTAACGCGGCTTTTACCGCTTTTTTTAGAATGTCTTGTGTGGACTGTACCATTGGGTTTTTAGATTGAGTTGTCATAATTGGCCTCTATCATTAATTTTCTGAGTACATCTTGTTGGTAAATAATACGATTTCTTCCATGCTTGTTCGAACAGTAATATCGGTTCTTCGTTCGTGTTCATATAATACTGACATTGATCTACTTGATACGAAAAAAGATCTAATAAATTTGCTAGGCTTCTTGGGAAACGACGAAGAATATCGTTACATGGAATGTTGTTGATGTACTAAAGCCCAGTAATCGTGTGCTTTAGGCAATAAAAAACCACCCGAAGGTGGTTTTTTATATGACTCACAAACAGTGTGTCGTTTGTGTGTCGACTTCATTTTAAAAAGTGCAAACCCTTTTAAAATCAAGCCTTTAATTGGTGGAGGCGGGGGGGGCGAATTACTTACCCATGAGTGCCAACGACCTATAATGACTAAAAACAACCCTATCCTATAAGTGTACATGCTTTAATATGGTCAATACTAGCCACTACGGTTCACTTTTGTAGTCAAAATGTAGTCATTATTGCAGGAGTAGAAGAATAAAAATAATGAACATACCGAACTTAAGAATTAACACATCTGCTTTTAGCCTATCAATAATTCGGTATATATCAATCATAGTAACGTCGTTCTGATCATCATAGTGAGTTCTTTTTGTGTCTTCACCGTTTGTTCCGATCTAAATAGAGCACCTAAAAATGGGATGTCTTTAAGCAGGGGAACACCTGTCTCAATGGTTCTTTCCTCTTCTGTTACGAGACCACCTAGTAACAGTGTTTGACCATTTGAGACTTGAGCAACGGTTGAAATTGAGCGTTTGTTAGTAATGAGGTCGGCCGCCTGAGTCGAGTTTGCAACACTCGAAGACTCCTGGTCAATATCTAGAACAACTCGGTTAGAAGCTAGCACATGGGGCGTTACAGTTAAACTTACACCAACATCACGACGCTCAATATTTTGGATAGAATTCCCGCCATCAGTTACTTCGTTAGATATCAAAAATGGTACGTTTTGGCCAACCGAAATATGACCACGCTCTCTATCCATGACTAGAATTTGTGGTGTAGAAAGTATCTTAGTATGGCTATTTGAGATCAAAGCGGATAAGAGACCACGAAAGTCACCGCCTTGCGAAAGGACTGCATGGCCACCAAGCCCCAATGTTTGGATATTGCCAGTGGTGGTTATCGCATTCTGTATAAATGTGAATCCATTTTTAGATAATGATGTCGAAAGGTTTACTCCTATCTCTTCAGAACTGATCAAGTCGCTTTCCATGATAATAGCTTCAATTAATACTTGAGGAACACTTGAGTCAATCGCTGATATAAACTTATCCAGTAAATTGATTTGCTCTAAGGAAGCGCTAACCAGCAAGGCGTTACTTGCTGATAAGAGGTCAATGGAGTGTTTAGGATTAATTGGCTGGGAGCTATCATTAATGGCAGATGCAGATAAAAGATTTGTGACAATGCTGATGGCTTTAGTATCTCTAAGATTGCTAAATTTATAGACCTTAGTTGTCAAAGGCTCCTGTTTTACTGGTAAATTTTTATTGATAACGACAACATAAATTCCATTAGATGTTCGAAGAGCGTACCCATTAGCAGAAATAACTCGTTCAAAAAGGTGCATTACATCCTCAGAGTTCAAGTCTTTAATATGAATGGTTATAGAGCCTTCTACCCCTCTACCCAAAACAATATTTTTACCCGTTTCATCAGAAACCCACTGAATAAACGTTGAAATAGGCGCGTTGCTCATATCAAAAGATTCTAGAGTGCGAGCCTTCAAAGAAGCTGATGAGAATAGAAAAAACATTGAAATAAGAAAAACTCGAATCATTACAGTTACCCTTTAATACTAATAGTTGGTAGCAATAGATAATTAGTCATGGATGGGCACCCACCCCGCGAGGCGCGGGGGCCCCTCCCATCGATGACTAATATCATTGTTAAAATGAAGTTAAATCAATGATGGCACTGGGTGAATTTGAGCGATCAGGCTTCTTTCCTCGACAATAAATTAGTCGTTTAAACCCTTGGTAATTGAGCTTTACAAAGCATCGTCCAAAAACTATCACTTCATAACCTGCTAGATAGAAATCTTCTAAATGTAGAGATAATTCGTACTGAGCCTTATTAATTGCCAGGAAGCTGACTTGCTTTTTGACATGCAGCAATCCGTTTTCATCGGTGTAGGAATAGTCCATATAACCATCAATAAAAATTTCAAATTTTCCAAAGGGAACTTCTGAATCTTTAAATGAAGCAATTCGAGGTGAGCTGTCATTTGGATTAGTTTTAAGTGAAACAAGCTCTTTAGCGGGCGCAGTTGAAGAGTTAATACTAGGCGAAGCATTGCTTTCTGGGTCATCTTTTGTAGAAAAGAGAGTGATCATGTTGCCAGTTAATTTAAACACTCCAATCACTATGAAAATTAAAAAAATCCTTATAGTCCAACTTTGATGCCATTTCTTTAAGTCTTTAACATTGGCTTCCGTTACACTCGACTGACTCTTGGTATGAGAAGAGTAAAAGTTAAAAAACTTCTTTTCGTAACTGCGTGAACCTTGCTCAATTAGGCCAGACCTTTTTCCATCACCATAGTAATAAACATATCGTCGATAATTGCTATCACCTATGGCTCGGTTTTTTCGCAGCTCGATACAGATTTCAATGTCTTCCCTCAGGAGCTTATTTATCTTACGGTCACTCTGAGTCATGAATATGAAATCAAATCCATAATGCCGGTGCCCACTAAAGAACTTGATCTGTTCTCTTGCGAGTTCATCATGGCCTTTACCACGGCCTTGTAATGGGAAAAGTAGATGGCACTCATCCAAGACAAATAAGCAGCCTTGACCCTCGGCATTTCGCCAGTCTTGATAGGATTTATAATCTTCAGGATTTCCTAAAAAGTGTTCATTAGAGTCAAAATCGAATGGATAAACTTCAATGAGGTCTCTGACTTGCTCACCAAGTACAAGCACAAACTGATCGATATTTAAGGGCACATTGGTAACAACCTTACGACCCTGTTTTAAATTTGGCAGTATATGATGAACTACGCATTCATAGGACTTGCCAGATCCTGGGCGACCTTTTATTAATGTAATAGCCATACTACGAACCCAACCTTACAAACGGGATTAATTGAAGGGCAACACGAACTAAAATTGCACTTACAATAATTGAACTTGCCTCATTCACTCCGACCAGTGACATGATGTTGATCATTTGACTTGGTAAGGCATCAACATAGTTAAGAATAGAAAACGAGCTAAAGACACCACCAAGCGTGTCTAACATCGAGACGACTATTTCTAAAAGCTGCTCAAAGATAAAACACAGCAAGTCGATGAACATATCCCAAACAGAAAGAAGTATTGAAAGGCAAAATGTAACAAAATCATTCCATCGCTCAGCTAACCAATTCAGCATAAATTACCCTCCAAAAACGATGCGACGAGAAACAATCAGAGCGCAAAAAATCATCATTGCTTTAATTGCAGACCAAACATAAGAATCGGCACTTAGGCTATAACAGCCAAAATCAATTTGAGCGATAGAGCCAAAGCACAATTCAAAGGCAGGCTCACTAGCTGAGCCAACATTGAGAGAAAATGAATCAAGCCAATCGAAGATAGGGGTAGATAAAACATTCATTTTAAATGAAGAAAAAACACCTTTGAGGCCTTCTGGATACCTAACATCCCAAAATGATAATGCTATAGATGAATCTGGAATGACTGTTGTTTGAACTGTTGCAGTAGAAGCGCCCATGCCATCAAGGATTTGCTGGGTAATCGCGTTGGATTGATCAAGGCGAGATTCAACGCCAGTAAGTTCTAGAATAATTGTGGCACCAGGGACTTCTACTGTGGTTGAACCTGTAGCAGTTGTAGTACCTGTTCCAGCAGCGGTTCCAGTGCCTGTAGTGGTTCCAGTGCCTGTGGTGGTTCCGGTGCCTGTGGTGGTTCCGGTGCCTGTGGTGGTTCCGGTGCCTGTGGTGGTTCCGGTGCCTGTGGTGGTTCCGGTGCCTGTGGTGGTTCCAGTGCCTGTGGTGGTTCCAGTGCCTGTGGTGGTTCCAGTGCCTGTGGTGGTTCCAGTGCCTGTAGTGGTTCCAGTACTTGCTGTATAAGTCGCTGAATTAAGCCCCGTAATACTTGGGTTAGAGTTAGCTACAGTATTAGAAAGGTAATATGCAGCGTTCCAGCTAGAGGAAGGAACATAAGTACTAGACGTTGAGTCTGTTGTCTGAGCAGTGCCTGTTGCAATTTTGTGAGCATAATACCAAAGCGAATCTCCCTGGTTAGGAATCAAGGTATCGTTATCTGGCATAGCGGGAACTGGCGCTGTTTCTAAAGCATTAACAAGCTCTTGATGAAGTTGATTGCCGTCAGACGCTGTAAGATATTGAATTTGGCTTTCTGAAAGTGATAGTGATGCAAGGTCATTAAAAATAGCCTGCTCAGCAACAGAATCACTAACTGGTTGCTGTGTAAAAGTTGGAGAAGTATAGCTTGCCTGGCATGTAGAAATATTTGCAGAGCCTGATGAGCATGAATAGCGCATGGCACGCTCTTCGTAACGTACGTTTCCAGAGGAAGATATTAGCTGTACTGTCCTAATAGTACTAAGCGAAGGGTCGTTAGCGTATGTTTTTATTAAAATAGTTCCACCTTCCGATATGGCCGATGAAAAATAATTCTGTGAAGCCTCTAAAACACTAGCGCCTGAAGAGGAACCAACTTTCCAATAATACCCAGCAACAGGAGGAATATCGTTTTCAGCATATTCAATGGGGATATCCTGGACTAATACTGAATCACTATAGTAGTAACCGACAGCGGATAATATTGCTGCAGCAGCTAGGTTACCTGCACTGGCTCTAGAACGAATAAATGAAGCGAACTTAGATTTTGAAATTTTTGATTGAGCAGAGTAATAAGCATCAACAGCATCCATGCCCCTGGTAATTGTCTGAAAAATTACCTCCGAGCCTATATAGCGAATAATTTGAGGTGCTGCAAAATCGATTGCATACGCAACGCCTGCAACCACTGGAACAACAGCGTAAGCGCGCTGACATGGAGCAATGATAAGTTGAACAGATAAAAGAAATGCAATCAGTTTTTTCATGAAAGTACCCTAATAAAAAGGGGCTTCTCAGCCCCTAAATCCAATGACGCAAGCAATACCACAGAGGCCACCTAGAAACAGAATCATTGAATAAAACTGAAGTAATGCGACTGTGGTTTGCATGTCTTAGACCTTACCGATTAAACGCTTAACAAAGGTGATGCCTTTTTCACCAAATTTGATGCCAACGGCAACTAAGCCAATTGAAGTTACTGTTGCAACAAGAGTTGTAGTATCAACAGCGCCCATAAGTTGAGTGATGATATTTGTTTCTTCCATTTTTAAATCCTTACAATTTTCCGATTAAGTTTTTGATCACGCCAACAACCCATGCAGATTTGTATGAGAGTAAAACGAGACCGAATGAAAAGAAGAACAAGCTGCCTATATCAGATGGATTAAGCTCAACCTGTGTCTCCTTGTATTCGTCAATGGTTAGAATGACCATTGACGAGCACCCTGAAAGTGAAGATGACGATTGATATAAAAAGCCTTCAGGTGTCACCTCCACACAATTAGCCATAATGTTTAGCCAGCCTTCTGCATTGGTGCAGCCTTGTTAAACGGCACGAGATCAAGCTGAAAAGGGTTAAGCTCTAAGTTCTTGTAGCGGCCAACCTGAAAGGTTGACAAAGCAAGGCTGTATTCACCAATAGGCCTGGCTTCAGCAGGGTTACGAATAGGGACCTCAATTTCTTGCGGGAAAGCGCCGCCCATGTCGGCATAGGCAACTTGGAAGTAACGAGCACCATTTTTTGTATTCCGTGTTTGTGCAGCGTGATGACCTTCAATGATAGATATTTTCAACATAGTTATTTCTCCGTTGTTTTCGTTTGTGTGTACTGCGTAGAGTTATTGAAACAAGTCCAAGGCTCCAGACTTCGTCTGTCGCAATGGCGCTCTTTGCCGCGCGGGCAGGACCTCATTCTTCGAAAACAAGTTTTCATCAGAATGCGGTCTTAAATTTTTGTGATGTGGAATTATTCGGGCGTTTTGAAAGTTAACTTCTTCGATAAGATCGACAACACCATCCATGATTTTTTGACATGCCTGGACCACTTCAGGAGTCGATTTAACTTCCCAGAAATGGATTCTAGAAAGGATAGTGACGCCAGCGTGAATCAACCCAATGACGGTGTCTTTTGCATCATCACCATATTTAGAAGTTGTTTGCTCGGTGACTTCCCCCGTTTCCTTATCTAGTTTTTGACGTGCTCCATAAGCAAGTCGAACCTCAATGTCTTTGCGTGTAGCGAATGGCCCACCTAATAGATTGACAAATGATGCCCAATCAAAAGTCTTTGCAGCCTGTCTAATTGCCTCTAAATGACCATCCTGCTCTTCTAATCTTCTGAACTCTCTGTATGCCTGCACACTATGTACTCCTATCACTTGAAATTGGCGAATACCGCAGTCACGTGCCCATGATTCAATCTTTAAGGCGCTATCTATTGGATCGGTGCCGTACCATTCAGTACCAATGTCTTTTTCTAATGAATTATTTAATGCTGTGCCTGTTGTGTTTTTTGCCAAATATTTAATCAAGTACCCCATGGCAGCAAGACAAGGTATTACCAAGAAGTTAATTCGTTGCTTTGAGGCTCCTTTTTCATTTGGGTAGTCTTTAAGGGCATATTCGCGAAAGATGTCTTTTGTTTGTTCAATATCTTTTGGGTGAAGAAACAAACAAAGGTGCCAATGCGGGGTACCGTCATGGTGAGGTTCTACCGAACGAATTCCAAACTTGTGGATGTTGTTCCTAGCAAGTTTTGCTGTAATCAACTCATATAAATGAGCTAGATAACGGTTTACCTCTTTAGGGGATGAACCATCAAAATTCGGGTTAGGAATAGCAGAAATAGCTTTTTTTTTGTGGCCTTTGCGTTCATATTTAAGTTGCATTTTATGCTTACAGCTAGGCACTGTAAGGGTTATAAAGAGACACTCGTAACCTATCTCAGATGCTATTTCTGAATAGCCTTTGCCAATCCTGACAAACTCAACGAATCTGATATATGGATTAGATGGATTCCTTGAAGCAGCGTCTAATAATGTAAGGCTGTAGCCAAGCTCATTTTCTAGAACAGTGTTAGCTAAATACTCTTCAGTCTTGGCTTTACGTGATTTGTAACGCTTGGCGCAGAAGTGAGACGAGTAAGGAGAGAAGAACTTATGAACTTGGCGCAGTTCGCGTGTGACTGCTTGCAACTCTGAACGACATAAAGCAGATAACTTACGTTTCCAGACGCTAGGGTCTAGAAAGCGATTGAGCAAAGCTGGAAGTGATTTCACTCTGGCAATAAGAGAAGAAAAATCCAATCTATAATGCTCTGCTAACTCAATGCAGAACATAAGTGTTTCTTCGTCCGTTTTTCGCGCTTTGTACTGCTTAACTGAATAAGCAATTTTTATTGATAGGTCTAAAATATCATCGTCGTAAGCCGTTAGGTTGAGGCCATCTATAGTAAAAAGGTTTGCTTTAGATAGACTAAATCCATTTGTTGAAATCAGAGACTCATCAGACAGAACGAACTTTTTAATTGTGAGCCTTTTATCTAATTCAAGAAGACGACGATTCGCATTAGCATAAGAAGAGGTTGAGGCAATATGGTCGTACTCAGCACAAATGGCTGATGACAACTCTGGATACTTAGGAATGATTTTGTCGCGAAAAGGAACACATTCTTTGGTGCCGTAATGTCGAATAGAAGGCGTAACGCCATCGCTACCATTAAACATAGGGTTAAGTAGTTCATATGTCGGTTTAGGCTCGACAAATTGCAAATGACGTGCAGAATGAGCTAACATTCAACTGTTCCTTTTTTTAGAGATTTGGGACAAATTCGGATTAACAGCATTGCCGTGCTGTCTTCCAATCAGGTCATACTCGATTGCCGTCGGGTATGGCCTTTTTTATTGCATTTCCAGTAATTCCTGCGTCAATCTGACTACATTCACATATCGTCGCTTACCAATTTTAACTGTAGGTAAATATCCGCGTTTTATGGATGATAAAACTACATCTTGAGTAACTCCGATGAGCTCTGCAAATCTCTCACTTGTTAAGATAGGAGCTGATCCTGTGTAGCGCTGAAAACTGTTAAAGCCGAATAGATTTTCATCGGTAGTTTCAGGGTTTGACATAACTCACCTCATGATTTCATAGTCATTAATACGCCAATAGCTTGATCCAAACACTTACGTTCGTCAGAGACGGTGACTGATTTTTGTATTTCAGTTAATAAGCAGCAAGCGACGTAAGCAAGATCATCAACATTTGCTCGATGACTGTGCCCAACTCGTTGCAGTAGAACAGCTGAGCGTAAAAAATCTCTCGCTTCTAAATCTTCTAGATACAATTTGGTGCCCGTCATAAATCCCTCAAACGCTTTTAACGACCTTTTCTGATAGTCGGATTGTAGACAGCCCCATCCGATCCTGTCAATATATTTTTCCTATATAAATCAGTAACTTACTGTATATACGTTTTGTATATACATTTATTAATTACATTTTTATCACTTTTTAGAGGGTTTTATGTCAATCAAAAAAGAGGGTAGTGCATGGTTAGTAGACGTATATCCGTGGGGTAGGTCGGGTAGAAGAATTAGAAAGAAATTTGATACGCGCGGGGAAGCACTCAGGTTTGAGCGGCATACAATGGGAGGAGCTAAATCTGAAGAACCATGGAATGAAAGTCCACCTGATAACAGACGACTCAGTGAATTAGTAGAAGTTTGGTACTTGATGGCTGGACAATTCTTGAAAGATGGGGAACGTCGTAAGCGAAAAATGGTAGCAATAACTGAACGTTTAGGAGATCCGATTGCCAGGACCATAACAGAACGACAATTTTCTATTATGAGGGCTTCTAGAAAATCAGAAGGGATATCAGATAAAACATTAAACAATGAACTTTCATACATAAGAGCGATGTTTAATGTGTTGAAGAAGCATAAGGAAATTAGTTTTTCTAACCCAGTAGACGATTTAGATCCAATAAAGTTGAGTGAAAGGGAACTAGCCTATTTGAATGATGAGCAAGTTGATATTCTACTGAAGGCATTTGATGAAAGTGAAAATGAACATGTAGAGCTCATTACGTTGGTATCATTGGCAACAGGGGTAAGATGGGGAGAAGCTGAAAGCCTAACAAAAAGTAGGGTGCATAATGGAAAAGTGACATTTACAGATACGAAAAATAAAAAGAACCGTACTATTCCAGTACCGTATTGGTTATACGAAAAACTCAAACTTCATGCGGCTAGAAGGAAGGAACAGGAGCTGTTTACCTTTTCATTGAGTGCGTTTAGACGAGCATTGAAACGAAGTGGTATTGTGTTGCCAAAAGGGCAAGCTGCTCATGTTCTTAGGCATACATTTGCAAGTCATTTTATGATGAATGGCGGCAATATTTTGACCTTGCAAAGAATACTGGGGCACAGTGACATAAGAATGACTATGCGTTATGCGCACTTAGCACCAGATCACCTAAAAGATGCAGTGACACTCAATCCACTGAAGGACTACTCAGAAAGATAAAGAATATTGCTTTCAACGATTGGCGTTGGTTACTTGCATGAAAGTGGCTAAAGGTAACATTGACGGGCCTAACATATTACAGTATAAACCGAGTAACGAAATGAATAATTTGGAGGGTAAGGAATGGTCAAATACATTAAAAACTTACCAGTTCTGCTTCAAGGAATAGTGACAGCGTTAATTAAATTTAATACCTATGACAATTTAAAAGAAAAAAACACTAATTACAGCGGCAGAAATGAAGCTCAAAAAGCACTTATAGATTCCCAGCGAGCCTCTTACTGGTCTGGAAGTAGCAAGATTTATATAAAATAAAAAAAGCCCATCATATGATGGGCTTTTTTTTTATTTCATGCTAGTTCGAAAAAATACGAATAGTTACTCTCTGTAGGTTCTCTGTGTATGCAAATTTCAGATGAAGCAGAAGTGAACGACTAATACCAATCAGTAGTCTAGGGCACAGATATAGAAATTTAAGGTACAAAAAAAGCCGCTATAGAAGCGGCTTTTTTTTGTTTTTCGTAGACATTTTGTGGTCATATCTACACTGTTTGACTTATGTTTATCTCACAAATCAACCACTTAAGTGGTGGAGGCGGGGGGGGTCGAACCCCCGTCCGTCAGTCCTCTGCCATCGGCTCTACATGCATAGTCACTTCTATTATTTGACCACGAACCGCCCGAAGGACAGGGTGTTAATGGCGAGCCTACTTAATCTTATAACCTTATCCCTAGGCGGGGCATCAGTTAGCATCTTGTAATTTATGATACTGCAGAATCTCTGGCTACAAGCAACCTGAGGGCAGCACACTAGCAGCGGTTTAGGCTGCTAAAGCGTAGTTTTCGTCGTTTGCGACTATTAAATTGATACGGGGGATTAACGAGATCACGTATCACTCTCGACATGCACCTTTGGGTTTGTAACCGACGTCGAAACCATGTCGCCCCCAAAAAGTAACGCTAGTCTAACGCAAACTATTTGCTTACGCTAGCAATAACGCTGAAATGCTTAGTCTGTTGCTATTCACGATACACTTAAGTGTGTTCTATGAATAGATAGGACTAGGCACTGTGTTTCATTAATCGTTCTTTGTCTCTCGACCAATCACGATCGCGTTCAGTATCACGTTTGTCGTGTTCTTTTTTACCGGTAACCAAGGCGATTTCGCATTTTATCTTGTTGGCTTTCCAGTACAGCGCCATGGCCGCACAGGTTTTGCCCTTTTGCTCGGTGACTTGGATGATCCGGTCAAGCTCTTTGCGGTTCAGCAATAGTTTGCGTTGACGCAAAGGTTCACAAACGACATGCGTTGAGGCACTGAGCAGTGGCGTAATACGCGCACCGACAAGCCACGCTTCGTTTTGGTGGATAATGACGAAGGAGTCTACTAATTGGGCTTTGCCTTCGCGCAGGCTTTTTACTTCCCAACCAGATAAAACCAAACCGGCTTCGAACTTCTGGTCGACAAAGTAGTCGTATTTTGCACGTTTGTTAAGCGCGATGGTGCCCGTGCTGCTGGATTTTTTCTTTACTTTACTCATAGTTGGAAATTATACGGTCGATAGAGGCAAAAACCTATGCTTTTCTTGAGGTATGCGCCTGAATGTTGGAAAATTCGTACCTGTTAACTAAATTTGTCTGGTTAGGTGTCACGTACGTTGCTGATGTTCGTATTTTGTTCCTATCCTTAAAACACGTGTTGTGTATTTAGAGCCTAAATTTATGCCTGAAAGTCGATGTTTACAAGGTATCTGGTCAAGTCCATGGATATTTATTTTTGCGGCCAGTGGATCGGCGGTGGGATTGGGCAACATTTGGAAGTTCCCTTATGTGCTTGGCGAGAACGGTGGTGGCGCCTTTTTGGTGGTGTATTGCCTATGTTTGCTGTTGGTGGGTTTACCAGTATTGATCGCCGAAGTGGCACTCGGCCGAACGGTGCGTTCAAATCCTATTGATACGGTCAATGATTTAAGTGAGCGCCGTATTGTGCATCCTGCCTGGGTGTTGGTGCCATGGTTAGCGGGTATCACAGGCTTTTTGATTTTGACCTTTTACAGTGTGATTGCGGGTTGGTCTATTGCGTATTTAGATCGAGCCGTCACAGGGGAGTTCAATAATATTACTCAGGTGGGCGCGTCTAGCATGTTCAATGAGCTGTTAGCGACGCCGAGCGAGATGTTATTATGGCATTCAGTGTTTATGGGGCTGGTGGTATTGACCGTTGGTCAATCGGTGACGCGCGGTTTGTCTGCGGTGGTGCGGATTTTATTACCCATGTTGGTGGTGACTCTGGTATTACTGGCTTGCTATTCCATGATGATTGGCAACATGAGCGAGGCGTTGAACTTTATGTTTCGCTGGTCTTGGCAAAATATCACCTTTGATGTGGTGTTGGCTGCTGTGGGTCTGGCTTTGTTTAGCTTGAGTGTGGGAATGGGGGCCATGTTTGCTTATGGCGCCTACATGAGTAAGCGTATGTCGATTGCTCGAGCGTGCAGTATTGTTGTGGGTGTGGATTTGTTGGTGGCTCTTTTGGCTGGGCTGGTGATTTTTCCGTTGGTCTTCTCTTTTGATATTGATGTTCAGGCTGGCCCGAGCTTGACGTTTGTGTCTTTGCCGATCATTTTTGGCAATTTGTTGGGTGGACAGTTTTTTGCCGGTGTGTTCTTTTTGTTGCTTGTTGTGGCGGCATTAACGTCGGCGATTTCCATGTTGGAGTTATTTGTTGCTTGGCTGCATGAGAAATTTTACATCGCCCGTTTAAAAGCCGCTTTATTAATGGGCTTGGCGGTGTGGTTTGTGGGCATTGCGGTGTTGTTGTCTCTTAATCATTGGGACAGCAAGCTGATGTATGGATTAAACCTGTTTGAATTATTGGATAAGTTTACATCCTTGATTCTATTGCCTGTTGGGGCGATTTTGTTGTCTGTTTTGGTGGCGTGGTTTATTCCCCGCTCTATGTTGCAAAATGAAATGATTGCCAAACAGACAAGTCATTTTCAATGGTGGTATAAGACATTGAAGTACATAAGTATTCCAGCAATGATAGTGATTACTCTTGCTGGTTGGATAGGAGCGTAGTTTGAGTCATATAGAGCGATTCGCGCATGTGAATTACAGCTGCGAGCAAATGTTTGCACTGGTGAATGATATTGACGGTTATCCTGAGTTTTTACCGGGTTGCTTGAGCTCTACTCTTATTTCAAAAACGCCCACGGAGATCGTGGCTTCTTTGGAAGTAGGGAAGGGGCCGGTGAGACAATCTTTTACCACTAAGAACTTTTTGGAAAATTACAGTCGAATAGAGATGACTTTGGTAAAGGGGCCGTTTAAACGTTTGCATGGCGTTTGGACGTTCACAGAGCTGTCTCCAACCAGCTGTAAGATTATGCTGAGTATTAATTTTGAACTGAGCGGTATGCTGAAATTTGCCTTTGGTGGGGTGTTTAGTCAAATTGCCAACACTATGGTGGATTCCTTTAGCAAGCGAGCAAAAGTGGTGTACGGTGAATAAGATGAGAGTGGAAGTAGCGTATGCGCTACCCGAAAAGCAGAAAATCATTGCTTTAGAGGTTGAAGAGGGTTGCACCGTTCGTGATGCGGTTCGTCGTTCTAATATTCAGGTTTTTTTTCCTGATGTGGACGTGGAAACGGTGAAGGTGGGCATTTTTGGTAAAGCGGTACGCAATGCCGAAGAGCAAGTGTTAAAAGAGGGTGAGCGAGTTGAGCTGTATCGTGAGCTGAAGGTTGACCCAAAACAAGCGAGGGCCAACCGTGCAGCAAAAAACAACTAAGAATTAGTTGTTTTTGATTTGTGTTAAGGCGCCATCGCTAAAAATTAGCACTAGGTCGTCTGCATCACTTTGTTTGGTGTCTGGCGTTGCGTATAGTGTTGTATATAGGTAATGCCATTCGTTTGGTTTAAAGGTGTCTCTTAGCATTGGGTTGCCCAATAGATAAGTGACCTGAGATTCAGACATGCCAATTTGTAACTGTGATAGCTGTTCCTTGGTGACAAGGTTCCCTTGTGTTACTGGAACTTTGTACGGTGGTGGAAATAAACTGCATGCACTGAGCGACAGTGCTGCGCATAATATAAAAACTGATTTTTTCATTTGTATTATCCTTACTCCGGTGTGCTAATGATAAAGTAATTATCAACAAGATCGAATAGAGAATGACTCATGACTAGCGAAAATCAAGAGCTAAAGAAAGCGGGACTCAAGGTAACTCTACCACGAGTGAAAATTTTACAAATTCTTGAAGGTGCGGGCGACCGTCATATGAGTGCTGATGATGTGTATCGCACTTTACTTGATCAAGGTGAAGACGTTGGTTTAGCGACGGTTTATCGAGTGCTAACCCAGTTTGAAACAGCAGGGTTGGTGCAGCGTCACCATTTCGAAGCCGGCACGGCTGTGTTTGAATTGGCGAAAGGCGATCATCATGATCATATGATTTGTTTAGACAGCGGCAAGGTGATTGAGTTTGTCGATCCAATCATTGAAAAACGTCAACGTGAAATCGCAGAAGAGCACGGTTTTGACATTGAAGACCATAGCTTGATTATTTACGTGCGTCCAAAGAAGAAATAATCACCCACATAACCTTAGGTTGTGAATAGAAGGGCTTAAACGGATGGTTTAAGCCCTTTTTGTTGCGGTGAGATTATTGGAGTTGAACATTGCCGAGCATTTCACGGGCATGGGCGAGTGTTTGCTCTGTCAGTTCTAATCCGCCTAACAAGCGCGCGATCTCTTGAGTGCGATGCTGATCTTTGAGCAGTTCCACTTGAGAAGAAGTGGCTTCGTCTTCTACTAGCTTGCTAACACGCAGGTGCTGATTGCCTTGCGCGGCGACTTGAGCCAAGTGGGTCACACAAAATACTTGCCCGCGTTTGCCGACAGAGCGCAGCATGCGACCGACCACTTCTGCGATGCCACCACTGATGCCCACGTCCACTTCGTCGAACACTAATGTTGGAATAATCGAGGTGTGCGCGGTAACCACTTGGATCCCTAGGCTAATACGAGACAATTCACCGCCAGACGCCACTTTTCGTAATGGCTGAGCGGGTTGGCCTGGGTTGGACGCTATCATGTATTCGATGTCTTCAAAGCCATTTGCCGACACTTGGTTAAGCGGCTGACATTGAATAAAGAAACGTGCGTGAGGCATGCCCAACCCATGAATCTGCTCTTCGACTTTTTGTGCTAGTTCGTCTTTGGCAATAATGCGTTTTTCTGTCAGCGTTGTTGCAAGCGCAGTGAGTTTTTCATAGGCTTGCTCTTCTTTTTCTTTTAAAGACTCCAAGCTTTCCTCACTGCCTTGTAGGCTGTTAAGCTCTGCTTCGACGCTTTCTCGTAGTGCTAATAACCCTTCTGGCAGTGTTCTATGTTTACGAGCCGTATCATAAATGTCTGATAAGCGTTGCTCTATATCCATGAGGCGCTCGGGATTTTGTTCTAGCGTGTCTTGGTAATGATGTAAGCTATCCGCGGCTTCTTGTGCTTGTATTAACGCAACATTCATCATTTCAAGTGCGTTTTCCAGCTCTTTTGTGGCCGGGCGGATTTGGCTGGCACTGTTAATGGCTTGGTGTAATAAAGAGCAAACATTGCCTTCGTCACTGTCGATCAAAATGCCGCTGGCTTGGTACGCCTTGTATTGCGAGTCGGCAATGTTCGATAAAAACGCCTGTTCGTTTTCGAGTTCTTCAATTTCGCCTTCTTTTAAATCAAGCTGTTGCAGTTCTTGAGCTTGATAAGACAGCAACTGAATCTTGGCATCTTGTTCTGCGGATCTATTTTGTTGTGCAGAGAGTTCTTCTTTGAGCTGTCGCCATGTTGAGTACTGTTGGCTGACTTGTTTGCTTAACTCGGTAAGGCGACCATATTCATCAAGCTGTTGTCTTTGAGCGTTCTTTTTCAACAGCGACTGATGTTCGTGCTGACCATGGATATCCACGAGCTGACTGCCCACTTCTTTTAAGTCGTTCAATGTACAAGGACGACCGTTTATATACGCTTTAGAGCGGCCTTCTTTGCTGATCACGCGACGTAATATGCAATGTTGGTCGTGTTCTAGGTCTCTTTCTTCGAGCCACTTTTGCACATGTGGATAGTGCTGTATGTCGAAGCTGGCACTGATGTCCGCTTTTTTTTCACCATGTCGAACGACTGCCGCATCGGTTCGATCGCCTAAGCAAAGCGACAAGGCGTCCACCATGATGGATTTACCGGCACCGGTTTCACCTGAAATCACGGTCATGCCTTTTTTGAACTCCAGTTCTAGGGATTCAACAATGGCGAAGTTGGAAATAGCGATGCTGGTCAGCATAGAGGGCTCCAAAGAGAAAATATATTTATATGGTTATTTATACAGTACTTGGTCGTTTTTTGACAAGTACCGTCAGTAAATTTAATTCCCATAAAATTAATGCGGCTTTGCTGTTGAAAGCGAAAAAGCTGTCCCCATATAACTGGCACAGACAAAGAATTGTTTCTGTTATTTGGAGTTGAAGAATGAGTGAGCAGCAAAAAAATCCTAATCTAGAAGCGGAGCAAGATTTGAAAAGCGAAACACAAAACGACACAGTAGAAGAGATTTTAGAGCCTGAAGTAGAGACTTTAGAAGAAGTTACTGAAAATGATGAGCTTGCAAAAGCGCTAGAAGAAGTCGCCCAGTATAAAGAAGCGGCACTTCGTGCCCATGCCGATGCGCAAAACGTACGTCGTCGTGCTGAACAAGATGTCGAGAAAGCGCACAAATTTGGTTTAGAAAAGTTTGCTAAATCGATTGTGAACGTGGCGGACAATCTTGAGCGCGCACTGGCCTCTGCACCAGACACAGGTGAGTCTGACCCTGTTCGTGAAGGTGTTGAGCTGACGCTAAAAGATTTGCTTGAGACATTGGCTCGCTTTGAAGTGAAAGTGGTTGATCCACATGGCGAACCCTTTAACCCAGAGTTGCACCAAGCCATCACTATGGTGCCAAACCCTGAACTCGAAGCGAACACCGTCATGGACGTTGTTCAGAAGGGTTACACCATTAATGGTCGCCTATTGCGCCCTGCTATGGTTGTGGTTTCAAGCGCAGCTTAATTTACTGTCATTTTTTTGACACTGGACGCTTGAAATACAATTAAGCGTACCCAAATACAGAATTATCATCGTCATAAACGAATTTATTGGAGATACAAACCATGGGTAGAATCATTGGTATTGACTTAGGTACAACCAACTCTTGTGTTGCTGTTTTGGATGGCGAAAAAGCACGCGTTATTGAAAACGCGGAAGGCGATCGTACTACGCCTTCGATTGTTGCTTTTGCAGAAGATGGCGAAGTGCTAGTCGGTCAATCAGCTAAACGTCAAGCGGTTACCAACCCAACAAATACTTTGTTTGCGGTTAAGCGTTTGATTGGTCGTAAATTTAAAGACGACGTTGTGCAAAAAGACATCTCTATGGTGCCTTACAAAATTATCGCGGCAGATAACGGCGATGCGTGGGTGGAAGTAAAAGGCGACAAAAAAGCGCCACCACAAATCTCTGCTGAAGTTCTGAAGAAAATGAAGAAAACAGCGGAAGACTACCTAGGCGAAAAAGTAACGGAAGCGGTTATTACGGTTCCTGCTTACTTCAACGATTCTCAGCGTCAAGCAACAAAAGACGCGGGTAAAATCGCCGGTCTAGAAGTGAAACGTATTATCAACGAGCCAACAGCGGCGGCGTTGGCTTACGGTTTAGACAAGAGTTCTGGTGACTCTACTATCGCGGTTTATGACCTTGGTGGTGGTACATTCGATATCTCTATCATCGAAATCGCTGACGTCGATGGCGAAAAACAATTCGAAGTATTGTCTACCAACGGTGATACTTTCCTAGGTGGTGAAGACTTCGATATGCGTGTTATCGAATACTTGGCAGCCGAATTTAAAAAATCGTCTGGTATCGATCTACACAACGATCCACTCGCGCTACAGCGTTTGAAAGAAGCCGGTGAAAAAGCGAAAGTTGAGTTGTCTTCTTCTTCTCAAACAGAAGTTAACTTGCCTTACATCACGGCCGATGCGACGGGTCCTAAACATTTGAACGTGAAATTGACTCGTTCTAAGTTGGAGTCTTTGGTTGAAGAGTTGGTATTGAAATCTCTTGAGCCTTGCCGCCAAGCATTGAAAGACGCAGATCTAACAGCGGCTGATATCAACGAAGTTATCTTGGTTGGTGGTCAGACTCGTATGCCATTAGTGCAAGCGAAAGTAACGGAATTCTTCGGTAAAGAGCCACGTAAAGACGTGAACCCTGACGAAGCGGTTGCTATCGGTGCGTCTATCCAAGGTGCGGTACTTTCAGGTGATGTGAAAGACGTTCTTCTTCTAGACGTTACGCCATTGTCTCTAGGTATCGAGACTATGGGTGGTGTGATGACTACGCTAATCGAGAAAAACACGACGATTCCTACTAAGAAATCGCAAACTTTCTCTACAGCGGAAGACAACCAAAATGCGGTAACGATTCACGCATTGCAAGGTGAGCGTAAACAAGCGTCTCAGAACAAATCTCTAGGTCGTTTCGACTTGGCTGATATTCCACCAGCGCCACGTGGTGTGCCACAAATCGAAGTGAGTTTTGACATCGACGCGAACGGTATCTTGAGCGTGTCTGCGAAAGACAAGGCAACAGGTAAAGAGCAGTCTATCGTGATCAAATCGTCTTCTGGTTTGAGCGATGAAGAAGTTGAAAAAATGGTTCGTGATGCCGAAGCGAACGCTGAAGAAGACCGCAAGTTCGAAGAATTGGTGCAAGTTCGCAATACAGCGGATGGCATGATTCACGCAACGCGTAAAACATTAGCGGATGCAGGTGATAAAGCGTCTGCTGAAGAGAAAGCAGCGATTGAAACAGCCATTACTGAACTGGAAGAAGCATTGACTTCAAATGACAAAGAGAAGATTGAAGAGAAAACCAATGCGTTGACTCAAGCGTCTGGTACTTTGGCTCAGAAGATGTATGCCGATGCTGAAGCCGGTGCTCAATCTGCAACAGGCGAGCAAGCTAAGTCTCAAGACGACGCTGTTGATGCTGAGTTTGAAGAAGTAAAAGAAGATAAAAAATAAGCGTTAAGCTCTTATTTTGCCCTCGGTAGTGGGGCTGTGTATGGCAGGCACGGTTTTTGACCGTGCTTTGCTATTTGCACAATATGAGTTTGGTGTTTTTTAGATTTAGATTTTTTAATACAGACTTTTAAATTCAGGCTTTTTAATTCAGGAATTGCTGCGATGAGCAAAAGAGACTATTACGACGTTCTTGGGGTGGCCAAAGGCGCGGATAAGAAAGACATTAAAAAAGCTTATCGTTCTTTAGCGAATAAGTACCATCCAGATAAGAATCCAGATAACCCAGAGGCACTTGAAAAGTTCAAAGAACTTGCCGAGGCTTATGAAATTTTGTCTTCCGATGACAAGCGTGCAGCCTATGATCGTTTTGGTCACGATGGTGTTAACGGTCAGGCTGGTGGTTATGGCGGCGGCGCTGGTGCTGGCGGTTTTAGTGATATTTTTGGTGATGTATTTGGGGATATTTTTGGCGGTGGTGGTGGCGGTCAAAGCCGAACACGCCGTGGCTCCGATTTACGCTACACTCTTGAATTGGATCTTGAACAAGCGGTTTGGGGATGCGAAGAGAAGATCCGTATTCCAACCTTAGTGCATTGCAAAACATGCGATGGCTCAGGTGCGAAGAAAGGTTCAACGCCTAAGACTTGTGGTACGTGTGGCGGTGCGGGTCAAGTACGCATGTCACAAGGTTTCTTCTCTGTTCAGCAAACTTGTCCAGAATGTCATGGCGCCGGTAAGGTTATTTCTGATCCATGTTCTGATTGTCATGGTCAGGGTCGTGTACAAGAGTACAAAACCCTTAATGTCAAAATTCCAGCGGGTGTTGACACGGGCGATCGTATTCGTTTGTCTGGTGAAGGCGAAGCGGGTACACACGGTGGTCCAGCCGGTGACTTGTTTGTACAAGTCTCAGTGAAGCCTCATAGTATTTTTGAACGCGATGGCGCGAATCTTTATTGTGAAGTGCCTATTAGTTTCACAACAGCGGCATTGGGTGGCGAAATTGATGTGCCAACGTTAGATGGTCGCGTACGCCTGAAGGTGACGGCAGAGTGCCAGTCTGGAAAACTCTTCCGCTTACGCAATAAAGGTGTGAAGCCTGTGCGTGGAGGTCCAGTCGGCGATTTGATTTGTAAGGCTGTGGTTGAAACGCCTGTGAATCTGACTTCTCGTCAAAAAGAGCTGTTGACCGAATTGGCAGAAAGCATGGGTGAAGGCACCAATCACTCGCCTAAGCAAAAAAGTTGGTTTGATGGCGTGAAGCGTTTTTTCGACGATATTAAAAAGTAATAACAGCGGCTTTCTTAGCCTCTGTATAGAAAAAGGCGCCTATTTGGCGCCTTTTTCTTTGAGTAAGTAGTCTATGTGGTTCCGCAATAAGCTAGCGGCGTTGGTAAAGCTTTTATTATTTGGAATAATAAAGTCCGCTTTACTGCGAATATCGATGGTTTTGAGTGATGCCTGACGTACATGACGCATATAGCGGCTGGTGACTTCGTTGACGTCACGGCCGCGCTCAGCGATATCGCGTTTTAGACGACGCACAATAGCGATGTCCATGTCTGTGTCAACGTATAGAAGATAGTCTACCGCGTCGCGAATTCCCGCGTCTTGAAACATCATGTGCCCTTCTACCAAGACGACGTGTGTCGGATCTAGGTTTCGATAGCCCGTGCGCTTGTGCTGGGAGTGATCGTAGACTGGGATTTCATTCGGTTGTTGTCGGTTTTTACAGTTATGAATGGCTAAAATTAAGCTTTCAAGGTCCAAAGAGCTTAGATCGTCGAAATTATACACATCAGGGTCAATGCTACCGCACCCATTATAAAAACTGTCTTGGCATAGGATGGTGATTTTATCACTTTGACCTTCTGCTAATAGAGAACAAAGTCGGCTTTTTCCGCTGCCGGATACGCCTGTAATGCCAATAACAAGAGCCATGTATTACCTCAGTAAATAAAGTTTTTGTCCGCCTTGAACTAGAGGCGTTTATACTGTTGTATTATATATCAGGTTACGTGTTTTTTGCCTGTAAAACTAAATTTTCATATCGTAAAGGAAAGAAGGAATGCGAAGAATTTCCTTGTCGTTTTGCGTTGCTAGTGTGCTTGCTGTGTTCTCTGTGGCCAGTGTGTCGGCAAATACGTCAAATGACATGACCTCTCGTGCTTCTAGCATCGCAGAGTTGTTTGGTTTGTCTTTAAATGATTTGAGTTTGGAACGTTTAGAAAAGCAACTTGCTACCATGGGGTTGCGTAGTTATCCCTCCTATAAAGAAGGTGTGGTCAGCTATAGTTTGGGGCCGGAAGGTATTTTCGGTGTGACCAATGCGACTATTTATTCCAATTCGTCTGGTTATGTTAGCCAAGCCTTGTTATCAGGTGTTGTCGAAAGCAATGAAAAGCGCAAAGCATTAGGCGATTTACTGGAAAAAAAATACGGTGCGCCTAGTGGCGGATATCTGAACAAAGGAATTGGTCGTTCAACGTGGTTGTTCAAAGATGGCACCTTGATTGAACTGCATAACAGTACATTTGATGTGTCTATTCTGTATGTTGATGAGCATCCCCGCGAAGTGACGCGTTCTGGTCAAATTGATGTCGAAGCCTTATCTCGTAAAAAATAGTGGTTGTTTATGTTTATTGTGGATCTTAATTTACGGATGGCGCATTTTATTCAGCCCCATCTTCAGGATATCTCTCTTGCGTTCGTGGCGACATGTTTGGTGATATATGGGGATAAGGTGAATGCTTACCTTAAGCGGTTGGTTGCCTCTTGGGTATTCATTGTGAGGGTAATGGCATTCATTTTGATGTGTACTTTCGGCTATGGTCTTTTGACTTTGTGGAGCCAGCCATTGGTGTATTGGGGAATTACGCAGGTGGAGTTTGTCTATCGACCCGCTTTGGTGATCGGTTGTTTCTGTGTTTTAGGGATTTTGGCTGAGAGAAAGCGTCATTTGTAAAATAATTCATGAAATTTCCTGTCAGTTTTCGTTGCCAAATTACAACATAATCGAACGGTTCAGGCTGATGTGGCGTTTTATTTTAGGATTATGTAGTAAAGTTTCTAGACCTTTCTGGTTATTTCGTTATTTCTATAAAAAATCACGCTAAATATAAGATTTTAAAGGTTTTTTGTTGCCTTATTACAATTTGTTTTTGTTCTGAAGTGCCGTTAGACTGCGCCCATATTGATACAACAGAGTCTTTTTTCGGGGGCAGAAAATGACAAGCACTTGGTTACAAACACTTTCGCAAGCAGAATCTATGATTCCTCTTTTGGGTAAACTTGGCCGTGAAAAAGCGGTAAAAGTTCAGTTGGCAGGCAACACACTCATGGCGGATTCTGTCACTGGATTGATGGCGGTTTTTGATCAACATCCAGAATTAGATCTTGCTCAAGTCTATCAAGTGTTAGAGCAAGTGTTAGCCAGTGATGTCGCTCATACTGTGGTTGAGCTTGAGTCTTTAATCGCTGAAGCGGATGTTGAAGCTGTATTGGCTGCTCAGTCAAAAGACGGTACTGAAACTCCAGTAGTTTTATACGGATTTGGTCGCATCGGTCGTTTGTTGGCTCGTCGTATGTGCACTCTTGGTCACACTACTCCAGGTATGTCATTGGCGGCCATTGTGGTACGTAAAGCGTGCGACAACGATTTGTCTAAGCGTGCTAGCTTGTTGAAATACGATTCTGTCCACGGTGTTTACGACGGATTGGTTAAGGTTGATGAAGAGAATCAAGCCTTGATTATTAATGGTTCATCGGTGAAGGTGATTTACGCTTCTGACCCTGCAGAAGTGGATTACCAAGCTTATGGTATTAATAATGCGTTGTTGGTGGATAATACTGGCCGCTGGCGTGACCATGACGGTTTGAGTGTTCATTTGAACCGTCCAGGTATTGAGCGTGTTGTATTGACTGCTCCTGGTAAAGAAATGAAGAACGTTGTATTTGGTGTGAACGACAGTGATATTACTGATGCTGATCGTATTATTTCTGCTGCATCTTGCACGACGAATGCGATTACGCCCATTTTGTCTGTACTTGAGAAAGCCTTTGGTATCGAGTCTGGTCACGTAGAAACCGTACACGCTTACACCAATGACCAAAACTTAATCGACAACATTCACAAAGGCGACCGCCGTGGTCGTGCTGCTGGCATGAACATGGTTATGACGGAAACAGGTGCTGCAAAAGCTGTATCGAAAGCCATTCCTTCTTTAGAGGGTAAGCTGAGTGGTAGTGCGATTCGAGTTCCTGTTATTAACGTCTCTATTGCTGTATTGAGTTTGAATCTAAAAACAGCCACTTCGGTTGAAGACATTAACCAGCTATTAAAAGCCGCATCTACTAGTGCAGAGTTAACTGGACAAATTGGTTACAGTGACGGTGCTGACGCTGTGAGCTCTGATTTCATTGGTTCTCAGCAGGCGGGTATTTTGGATTCTTTATCGACTAAGGTGCGCGGTAATCAAGCGATTCTTTATGTTTGGTACGACAATGAATATGGATACAGCTGTCAGGTTGTACGCCTGATGGAGAAGCTGGCGCAGGCAAATTTTACACAGGCGCAATTGCTTGAAGACAAAGCAAAAGCGGCATAACGAATGATCGGACACATTTACGTGTGTTATTTGACGGCGGCCTTAGGGTCGCCGTTTTTTTTTGCGTTTTTATGAGTATAGAAGGCGTTGGCCTGAATTTGCTCAAAAAAAAACCGGACAATCGTCCGGTTTCAAAAAAGTAACTAGCAGTTGCGAATAACATCATCCTGTGGGGAATGCTGATATTCCTCTAAAAGTAAGCTGTGGGACTACTTTTAGATAAGATACAGTTAGGGCTGTATCGGTAAATATTAGGCCGCTGTTCAACCTAAGAGATGGAATAATTTTATCTTTTTAGTGGGTTGTTACAAACGATATAAATTGATTTATTGGATTAGCCACATTAATGCAAAATGCAGTAAGCTTGATGGTATATTTATGGATGTTTTTTCATGAGTGATATTTTTTGAATTAAGTATCTGTTTTATAAGTATTATATTTTTCATTTGATGATTTTTGTTTTTTGGCTGAGCGAATTTTGGTATTTTGCAGTAGCTGATATCGTCTTATAGTGGTGGTTTTATGAAATCTTTACCTCTTGCGGGGTTAGGCACATTTGCTATTGCGGCACGTCATTTGAGCTTTACCAAAGCCGCTCAAGAAATGCATTTAACGCAAGGTGCGGTGAGTCAACAAATTCGGCAGTTAGAAGAGCGTTTAAAGCTCACTTTGTTTGTTCGTTATCATCGACGTTTAGAGCTGACAGTCGCCGGCGCTCGTTTGGCTGTGCAGTTGAATCATAGTTTTACGGAAATTAATGATTTGGTTTTAGAGCTACAGGAAGAGGAAACGTCGAATATTCTGACGGTTTCAGTTATGCCGTCCTTTGCGACCAAGTGGTTAATTCCCCGATTAGGCAGTTTGCAGGAAGCGTATCCTGATTTGCAGTTGAGAATTCAGGCGAACGATAGGGAGGTCAATTTTCAACGCGATAGGATAGATGTTGCGATTGTGCATAGCCATGTTCATAGCTCTAAAGGCTATATTGTTCCTTTGATGAAAGACAAGGTGTTTCCTGTTTGTAGTCCGGCTTTTGCTGAATTACGAGCATTGACAGAGGCAAGTCAATTAGCTCATGTGCCATTGTTAAACGATGACTCAGAGTGGCGTTTTTCCAGCCCTTATGCTGAATGGGAAAAGTGGCTGCAGTTGGTCAATGCTAAAGGGGTAAAGCCTTCTCGGGGGATTAGTTTTAATCGTGGCGATCTTGCTGTGCAAGCGGCCATTGCAGGACAAGGTGTTGCCTTAGGGCGAACCCCTTTGGTAATGGATGATATTCAACAAGGGCGATTAGTGATGCCGTTTTCAGAAACCCTAGACGAAGGCCATGCTTATTTGTTTGTTTGCCCAGAAATACAGCGTCAGCGTGAGCCTGTTCAACAGTTACTTCGCTGGTTAGTCACACAGTGTTATCAATACTCATCGGAAGATACGTTGACAACACCGTATGAACTTTAAAGATTAGTTATCTAAAAGCAGTTTAATGGAAATTGCCAAGCACATAATGATCACCATGGGGCGAATCAGTTTCGCACCTTTGGTGATGACCAGACGAGAGCCAATTTGTGCGCCAACCCATTGCCCCATGCCCATGACGATACCCAACGCCCAAATAATATGTCCACTGAAAGCAAACACTGCAAGAGAGGCGAGGTTACTCGTCGCATTAAGGACTTTTGTATGGGCGGTTGCTGAAACAACGGTGAGCCCCATTAAACATAAATACGCTGTCGAAAAGAAAGCCCCCGTACCAGGGCCGATTAAACCATCATAAAAACCAATGCTGGTACCAATAAGTAACGCGAATTGTACGTGGGTCAGGGAAAACTTACTGGCTATGTAAGGCTGAACTTTGGGCAAAAAGAAAAAGAAAATGGCGACAGCGATGAGGATAATGGGAACGGCTTTGAGCAATAAACTGCTGTCTAGGTAGGATACCAATAAGGTTCCACAAACCGCACCCACTGCTGTCATGGCGATGGGGAGCCACATATCTGCCAGTTTTACTTGGCCTTTTTTGACAAAATGGTACGACGCAGATACGGTACCAGCGCAACCTTGTAGTTTGTTGGTGGCAAGCGCCTCCGCTGGCGAAAGTCCGGCCGCCAACAATACAGGAACGGTAATCAGTCCACCGCCACCTGCAATAGCATCGATGACGCCAGCAAAGAATGCCGCACCAAAAAGAGCAAGGTAAATCCAGATAGAGATATCAAAAAAGACAACGTCCATTGTGTGTTCATTCCTATGGGTTAATAAATAGAAGGCACGGTGCTTTTAGTAGAGCAAAAAAAGCCCACCTAGACAATCATTTAGGTGGGCAAATCAGTCGTAATTTTGCAGTATCTGCTATTGTGTTGGACTACACTTTTGTCTGTACGTAGTTTTCAAGAGCGGTAACTTGTTCTGGGGTGAATTCAAGGCCCAGCTTGGTGCGACGCCAAAGAATGTCTTCTGCTGAATGTGCCCATTCATGGTGGATTAAATAATCCACTTCGGCTTGGAAAAGCTGATTGCCAAAATCTTGTCCAAGGTCGCTTTCTGAATTCGCCTTATTGAGCAGTATATGGGTGAGTGTGCCATAGCTATTGGCAAAACGACGCGCAAGATGTGCGCCGATAAAAGGATAATCTCGCTGAAGCTTCATGCTAAAAGCATCCAAAGACATGCCTAAGTCCCCTCCGGGTAGCGGTTTACTATGAGTCCATTCGCCACCCAGGTTTTCAAAATAAGGCGTCAGTTTTTTCATCGCTGACAAGGCTAGTTTACGATAGGTGGTAATTTTCCCGCCAAAAATACTGAGCAAAGGCGCTTGCTGGTGTTGGTCATCAAGGTGCAAGGTGTAATCGCGAGTGACGGCAGAAGGGTCCGACGACTCATCTTCCAAAAGTGGTCGCACACCAGAATAGCTCCAAATGACGTCACTTGGTGTGAGCGTTTTTTTGAAATGGTCATTGGCCACTTTTAAGATGTATTTTGTTTCTTCTTCAGAAATCGCTACCTTGTTTGGGTCGCCTTTGTATTCAACATCGGTGGTGCCTAACAATGTGTAGTGTTCACGGTAAGGAATCGCGAATACGATGCGTTTATCAGTGTTTTGCATGATGAAGGCATTTGAATGTTGATACAGTTTCGGCACAACAATATGGCTGCCTTTGATCATGCGAATGCCGTAAGGCGCTTTTCGTTCCAGTTTGGTTTCGATAAAGGATGACACCCACGGGCCCGCAGCATTGACTAAGGCTTTGGCCGTAACATCATGGGTTTCCTTGGTTATTTGATCTTCTAAACGAATGTGCCATTGGTTGTCTACACGTTTTGCTGCGATACAGCGAGTACGGGCAAAAATAGCCGCGCCGTTTTGTTGCGCACTGAGTGCATTGGTGACAACCAAGCGAGCATCGTCTACCCAACAGTCAGAGTATTCGAAGCCTTGTGTGATATCGTCTTTTAATGGACTGTCTGCACCATACTTGACGCCTTTTGAGCCTAAGAGTGTTTCACGTTTGCCCAGATTGTCGTAAAGAAATAAACCAATACGAATCAACCAAGCTGGTCGTAGGTGTGGCCGATGAGGCATTTGAAAGCGCATTGGCGTCACGAGGTGTGGGACCACTTTTAGAAGGACTTCGCGCTCTGTTAGGGCTTCTTTTACTAGACGGAATTCGTAATGTTCAAGGTATCGTAGTCCGCCATGGATTAATTTACTGCTTGAGGATGAAGTGGCATGAGCTAAGTCTCCCATTTCGCAAAGGCCAACATTGAGGCCTCGTCCTGCGGCGTCCGCAGCGATGCCTGTGCCGTTAATGCCGCCGCCAACAACAAATAGGTCAAAATGGGAGTGATTCATACTAAGCCTCACGATCTAAAATGCGAATGTGTATGTTCGAAAGTGAACATTTGTGTTCGATATTAAACCTCTAAGGTCATTATGACAACAAGGCTTTGTGAAGTTTTGGTGAATATTTGAGCTTTTTTAAGAGTGAAGAGACGAAACGGTCACTTTTTATGGGCTATTTCTATGGTATGTGCAACGCCCAAGTGTCACTTGGGCGTACAAATTTCTAAGCGAACTTTGTGTTCTTTCATCAGATTGATAATGGCTTTGGGGGGATTTTCATCTGTAAAAAGTCGATCCACTTGCGTGATATTGCCTAATCGAACAACGGCGTTACGACCAAATTTGGCGCTGTCCGCAGCAAGAAAGACGGTGCGGGAATTGCTAATAATGCTTTGTGCAACGCGAACTTCTTGGTAATCATAATCGAGCAATGAACCGTCGTGAGGATCGATGCCGCTGATGCCGATGATGCCAAAGTCCACACGAAATTGGTTAATGAAGTCGATGGTTGCTTCACCCATAACCCCGCCATCTCGTGATCGGACGGTTCCACCCGCAATAATCACGGTAAAGTCTTCTTTTCCACTTAAAATGGCCGCGACGTTGAGATTGTTGGTGATAACTTGTAGGCCCTGATGGTTTAGTAGGGCTCTTGCAACGGTTTCTGTCGTGGTACCGATGTTAATAAACAAAGAGGCGTGGTTAGGAATTTCAGCCGCAATGCGTTTGGCAATTTGTTCTTTGGCTGGAAGTTGTAAAATCTGGCGCGCCGCATAGGCCACGTTTGTGGTGCTGGAGTCATAGCTTGCTCCACCATGATGGCGACGTATCAAATCCGCTTTCGCTAACTCATTAATATCTCTACGAATGGTTTGGGGGGTAACGGAAAATTGACTGGCCAGTTCGTCGATTGTCACATAGCCTTTTTCTTTTACTATGGCGACAATATTATCTTGGCGAGAGAGTTGGCCCATATTGTTTTCTTCTCCTAGAAAGGGTTACTACTTGCTAAACGAGTGCGCATTGGTTTTTAATAGAGAATATTCGTATTTGAATATTCATGTTCAAAAAACAAAACAACAATTAAGTCGCTCTTTTTTTGGGTGGCTGTGATTTCAAAGAGAATTCACCATGACACATTATATTCTGGCTATTGATCAAGGAACCACCAGTTCTCGGGCTATTTTATTTGATGAGAAGGGCTCGCGTGTTGGCCAATCTCAGCAAGAGTTCCCGCAAATTTTTCCCAATGATGGTTGGGTTGAGCATGATCCAGAAGATATTTGGTCATCTACCTTATCTGTGTGTCAGTCTGTCCTTAAGGATACAGGGATCGATGCGCAGGCGATAGCGACTATAGGTATCACAAATCAGCGTGAAACCACAATCCTCTGGGATATTGAAACGGGTAAGCCGGTTTACAATGCCATTGTTTGGCAAGATAGGCGTACCAGTGGCTTTTGTCAGACGTTAACAGCGCAGGGGTTGAGTGAGAAAGTACAAGCGAAAACAGGGTTGTTGATTGACCCTTATTTTTCGGCCACCAAGATTCGCTGGATATTGGACAATGTCGACGGTGCGCGTGAGAAAGCGCAAGCTGGGCGTTTGGCTTTCGGTACAGTGGACAGCTTTTTGTTATGGCGATTGACCAACGGGCAATCGCATAAAACCGATGCAACGAATGCCGCTCGTACTATGGCGTTCAATATTCATACTCAAGAGTGGGACGCGGAGCTGATTGAGCTGTTGGGAATCGGCGATGTATTGTTCCCTGAAGTGATGGATTGCAGTGCGGATTTTGGTGTGATCGATGCGTCTTGGTTGGGAGCGGCTATTCCTGTTAATGGTATTGCTGGGGATCAGCAGGCGGCACTGGTTGGTCAAGCGTGTTTTACACCCGGTATGGTGAAAAGTACCTATGGTACAGGGTGCTTCATGATCTTGAATACCGGTGATACTGCGATTCGATCAGAGCATAAGTTGCTTACCACGGTTGGTTATCGCTTAAATGGCAAAGTGACGTATGCGCTGGAAGGCAGTATTTTTGTGGCTGGCGCTGCCATTCAATGGTTGCGTGATGGTTTGAAATTGTTTTCTGACGCGAAAGAAACACAAAGTTTGGCGAAGCAAGCTTTAAATGATGATTCCGTTTATTTGGTACCCGCTTTTACAGGGTTGGGTGCGCCTTATTGGGATCCTGATGCCCGTGGTGCAATGATTGGTTTGACGCGAGACACCAGTGTTTCGGATATTGTCAGTGCGGGGTTGCGTTCTGTGTGTTATCAAACCAAAGATCTGGTTGGTGCAATGGCACAGGATGGGGCAACGTTTAGTTCGTTGCGAGTTGACGGCGGAATGGTGATCAATGATGTTATGGTTCAGTTCTTAAGTGATTTATTAGAAATTACCGTAGAGCGTCCTTGTGTCACTGAGACCACAGCCTTGGGGGCGGCATTCTTAGCTGGATTGCAAGTTGGCCTTTATCAGTCTTTGGATGACGTTGAGGCGCTGTGGAAGGCGGATAAATGTTTTGAACCCACGATGGCAAAAGGCACGGGGGACAAATTGTATCAAGGTTGGCAAAAAGCGGTGGATCGTGTGCGTACCAGAGCGTAATTTTTACGATTTGATACATGCTTTGTCTTGTGCCGCCGCGAAAATATGGCTAACTTTAGTGATAGGTGTGTTTCTAAATAAGGTCTAGAGAATGTCAAAACAGTTTGCCGAAGTACAGCAAGATGATTTTATGAAGTTTGGTGGGGCGCGTCCAAGCTATTTAGAAATTGAAGACGCATTGATGGCCCTAGGAGGACATGGTGTCGGTGGTAATAACTTCAAAAATGAAATGGTGAAATTGGCAGGCTGGACGGGCGGTGCGTTGACAACTTATGCTCAACGTGCGGCGGTTGCTCAGGCGGCATTTAACCGTATTCGTGAAGTGTTGCCCAAGGCGTCAACACCAGAAGAGCTTCGAGCTATCTTAAAAAGTTTAAAGTAGGCAGTAGGCGATTTTTATTGCCTACTTGAACACTGCTGAATGACAATCAAAGGGGCATGCTGATGAGCAGCCCCTTTTTTTATACATTACTCTGCGTCGGCAATGGCTTTCATGCCATATTCTTCGTCTAGGATTCGACCAATAACATTATCGCCCACAAGATGATGCGCATATTGCATGTGCAGGCATCGAACTTGATCCCAATTGGCAATGCCGCCGATCCCGAGCTTGTCAAACAGCGGCTTAAAGCCTTTTTCTTCAATGATGGCTTTGTGCTCTGGGCTCATCACGGCCCAGCGTCTTGCGATGTAGTCACGGTGAGAGGCGTGGTGCGCTTCTCGTAGGCTTTCATCGTCTTTGATGCGTTGTTCTAATTCTTTTACCACACCATGGCTTTCTATTTTTGCGAGGGCTTTATCAATCGCTTTGCTAGACAACCAGTACAAGGTAGGGAAAGGTTGGTCGAAGACCCAGGTTTCCATTTCCAGTACTTGTGGGGTGCCGTTAGGGGAATAATGGGCAATGGCGTTGATGCCGCTTGGAGTACGTCCAAGCTGCGCTGTGATGATCTCTAGATCACGCTGAGAAAGTGTGTTGGTCATAATATCTTATTGAATAGTGTCTTCGTCAAAAGAAGAATTAAATGGTGAACGCGGGAAAACTAGCGGCAAATTTTTGTATCCATTCAGCCGCTGCTTCGTTGTAGTTCAATCGTCGTCCTGCCATTTTTGCCTGGCGTCGATAATGTTCTATCTGAGAGAGCTGTTCTATCATGCGAACACAATAACACTCTTCTTTAGTAGGGAATTCGATGGCGATATGGTAACCGTCGGCTTCTTGACGACACCAAGCAATGCGACCAGATACGCAAAAGTTGGGGTCTATTTCTTCCAATGTAATTCTAACCGAGCGTCCAAAATCGAAAGGACGAAGGGTGACATATGTGATACCGACAAACCCAGCTCTTTCTTCACTGATCGGAGGGAAAGGCTGATCTTCTATTAGCGTAATCTCTAACGGAAGGTCTCTCGGATGTGCAACAAATTCCATCGCAACAAGCCAGCTACTATTTAGATATTCATGTTATCGGCCAAGAAGGCAGAGTGTTTAAAAAAGAATGCGAATTGTACGCTTTTTGCTCTGTCTGTACAGATGAATTTTAAGATGCCTAAATGAAAGTTCATAACCTCTACTTATATGTAAAAAAGTACTGTGTGACCTTGTGTCTTTTGCCGCTTTTATTATGGCTTTTAGTCTAGTTGCTGTTGGCAGAGTTGGCCCAGTTTTTTTAGGGCAGCATCGGTTTGATTGTCCCAATTTAGCGCATAGTTTAAGCGAAAATGGTGGTTAAACTGCGCTGTTAAACTAAAGGCCAAACCGGGTAACAGTCCGATTTTATTGTCTAAGGCTTGGGTATAGAGCGTCATAGCGTCTATTGTGCTTGGTAGCGTGACCCACAACAAAAATCCACCCTGTGGGGTAGAGGTATGGGTGCCTTTAGGAAAGTGCTCCTGAATGAGCGCTTGGCAACGGATCAAGTTGTCTTGATAGGACTGTCGGGTTTTACGCAAGTGACGGTCGTAAGCACCGTTTTCTAGAAAGTTGGCAATGGCCGTTTGTGTCAGTGTTGGCACAGCCAGAGATTGCACATACGCGTAGTGTTCTATTTGTGCTTGGAATCGCCCGCCAACTACCCAACCAATACGAAATCCTGGGGCAATGCTTTTTGAAAAAGAGCTGCAGTAAATCACGGTATTGTGTTTGTCATCGGCTTTGAGTGATCGTTCCCGTTTGTCTTTGTAACCTAGTTCACCATAGACATCGTCTTCAATCAGGGTAAAACCGTATTGAATGGATTGTTGAATAAGGCGCTTTCTGGCTTGTGTGTTGAGCGTCGCACCAATTGGATTTTGATTGTTGGGGGTCACCACACAGGCTTTTATTTGCCATTCTTTTGCGGCTTCTTCCAGTAAATTTACATCGATACCATGTTGTGCTGAGCAGGGTATTTCTATGGCTTTTAGATTGAGTACTTCGATAATTTGCAACACGCCATGGTAAGCGGGGCTTTCGATGGCAATGGTGTCCCCGGATTTAGCCACCGCTTGTAAGGACAGCATCAAAGCGTTTTGGCAGCCTAGTGTAATGGTGATGTCGTCAGGCTGAAGCTGACAGCCGCTGTCTAACATGCGAATGGCGATCTGGCGGCGAAGGCTTAATGAACCAGGGGTGAATTCATAAGCGGCGCATATTTCGGGCTCTAAACGCATGAGACGCCCCACTGAACGTTGTAATTGACGTATGGGGAGAAACGGGCTTTTGGGAATGGCTGCACCAAATTGAATGATACTTTCGTCTTGTGATACGTGTAATAAACGTCGTAATAAGGCGTGTATGGAGCCATCGTTCTGAGTCGGTTCGATTTTTGCAGGTTCATTCTGTTGAAGCTGAGTTTCTTGAACAAAATAGCCTTTTTGAGGGCGCGCTTTTATGACGCCTCGGTCTTCTAGCAAACTATAGGCTTGCAGTACGGTAGCGACGCTAACGTCCATTTGTTTGCTGGATTTTCGCACAGAAGGAATTTTGGCGCCCGGTAAGAAAATCCCCTCATGAACTTGTTGTTCAATTTGGTTGGCAATTTTTTCGTATAAGGGGCAATCCATAAAGCGCGGGTCGAATAGATAAAGAGAAGGGTAATTTACCAGATTGGTGAGTTGAAAGAAATCTATGCGGATTTGGCTACGCTCGATTGTGTGCGTTTGGTGTTTACAGGGTGTCGTGAATTGTAAATAAAGTGTTATGGTATTCCTGTATACTTGGTCAGTTTTGAGTGTGTTAGATAATTTAGGGTACGTTTTTATTAGGGGTCGATTATGTCGTTGTCCGTTATTCAAAGGATTTTATTTGGCTTTGGTGTTTTGTTGTTACTTCTGTTGTTGATCGCTGCATCGGGTTTTGTTGGCATTCAGAAGATTGAAGACAGATTAAACGTAGTGACTGGAGAAGTTGCGGATATTTCTTCCATTAGCAATACCCTTAAAGAGGATGTGAGCTTAGCGAACGCGGCCGTTTTACAGTATTTATTGAGTAAGACGCCTGATTCTTTGGAGGATTTATCCGCACGTTTTGTGAAACATAAACAAGAATTCAGTGATATTTCACAGCAATTGTCCGTGCAATTGAGTGCGCTTCCTCAGATGAAGCAGGCGCTTGACAGTATTAATGTCGAAGTGGCGCGTTTTTTTGGTTACACCGATGTGGCTTTTTCGAATCATAAGACCATGTTGGAACTTCAGGCGGTGGTGCCAGATGAAAAGCTGGATCTTAAAGACGCGATTAATTTTGCAGCGGAAGACTTGGCGATACTGGTGACAGATGGCGATACCTCTGAAATTCAGTTTGCGGCTTCTTATATGCACAGCCAAATAGAAAGCCTACAAGTGTCTGTAAATGATTACTTCGATGTACGTAGTTTGGCTAAGATGCAGGAATTACGCGACGCCATGGCGTCTATTATTACCAGTTTGAAGGACAAGCAGTCGTACTTGAATGACGACAACATCAAGGGTTTAGTCAGTGAAATAGAAACCAGTGTGATGTCGGACGATGGCGTGGTTGCAAAATTTTATGAAAATGCACGCCTAACACAAGAATCTGAAGTATTAGCCAAGCAATTATCAGACAGCATGGAGTTGGTAAATGTGTCTGTGCAAAAATTGCTATCGGAAGCGTCATCAATGGGCAATCAAGCCAAAGCCGAAGCGACGGACGCCGCCTCATTGTCTACCTTGATCATCAGTATTGTCTTGGTGATTTCTATTGTGATCGCAGTGCTGGTGGCTCTTTGGGTTAGTCGCAGTATTCGTTTGCCGCTAAAAGAAGTCATGAACGTGCTGGGGAAAATTTCGGATGGCGATTTCACTCAGCGTAGTGCGGTGAAAACAAAAGATGAATTCGGTGAGTTGTCCTCTTGGGTCAACAGTCTCGTTGCTAAGTTGCAAAGTGTTATGATGGAAATCGATCAGGCTTCCAACAAAGTCGCGGATTCTGCCGGTAATAACGTTCGTTTAGCAAGTGATTCAAAACGCTTGATGGTTACTCAAAATGAGCGAACAACCGAGGTGGCATCGTCTATGTCAGAAATGGTGGCCACGGTGGATCAGGTGGCGAAAAGCTCGGAAGTTATTTTGCATCAAATCCAGTCAGTGGACCAAAGAGCCAATCAAAATCGTGACCAAATGGATGCGAGCATCGAGAAAATTGAATGCCTTCTTGAACAGATAGAAGCGTCGACGGTGGTCGTGAATCAGTTGGATGAGCATTCGAAAAGTATCGATCGGATTTTAGATGTCATTCAGGAAATTGCGGAGCAGACTAATTTGTTGGCGCTCAATGCCGCAATAGAAGCGGCTCGTGCTGGCGAGCAGGGGCGTGGCTTTGCCGTGGTTGCTGATGAGGTTCGTACTTTGGCGACACGGACTCACCATTCAACTGAAGAAATACAGCAAGTGATTATCCAGCTACAACAAGGCGTAACGAAAACGGTCGGCAGCATGGAAACCAGCCGTCAAAGTGCCAATTCCAGTGTTGAGGAAGTACGTTCAGTTGGGGTGTCGTTGGCCGAATTGCAAAGCAGCATGGCAGAGATTCGAGATTTAAGTACCCAAATCGCTACCGCTGCGGAAGAGCAGTCTGCGGTTGCTCAAGAGATTAAACAGAATGTGTTAGACATATCGGTTATGTCTGAGCAAGCCTCTTTAGGGGCGGATCAAAGTGAGAGAGACAGTCAGGGGTTGTCCAAGTTAGCTTCTCATCAAAAAGACTTACTCAGTCAATTTAAGATTGTTTGATGGTGTTTTTTAGATAGGTTGCGTTAATATTGAGGTATCTTAATTCTCTGGAGATAAAGTCTATGTCGATTCTTGTTGGTGATATGTTGCCTCATGGTACGTTTCAAGTAATGGGAGAAGAAGGTCCTGAAACCCTTGATGTGATCGAATTCTTTGCGGGGAAAACCGTGTTGATGTTTGCTGTACCGGGCGCCTTTACTCCAACGTGCAGTGCCAGCCATTTACCTGGCTTTGTGGTGCATTATGATGCGTTAAAAGAGAAAGGGATAGACGACATTGTGTGCCTCTCTGTGAATGATGTTTTCGTGATGAATGCTTGGGGGAAAGCGAATAATGCCGAGCATCTTATTATGGCCGCTGATGGTTTGGCTGAGTTTACCTGCTCTATGGGATTAGAACTGGACATCTCTGCGGCGAAAATGGGCATTCGCAGTCGTCGTTACGCCATGTTGGTATCAAATGGTATCGTTCAACAGCTTTGGTTGGACGCCCCAGGAGAATATAAAGTGAGTTCTGCTGAGTATGTTTTGTCTCAGCTATAACATGACGGATTAACTTCTTTGAATAATCATAAAAAACGACGCTGTGTGCGTCGTTTTTTGTCTCTGATTTTACTGGTTTATGATTGTCAGGCAGTATTAGTAGCCAAACAGCTGAGGTAAAAAGGTAACGGTAGTCGGGACAAAGGTGATTAATATTAGCACCGCTAATTCCACTAAAAAGAGTGGCATGATTTGTCTGGAAATCGCTGCGATGCCGACATTCGCAATCGAATTGGACACGAACAAACAGATTCCCATTGGCGGTGTGACTAGCCCGATCATCAGGTTAAAAATCACCACGATACCAAAATGCACAGGATCGATACCAAGGCTCATGGCGATAGGGTGAAGGATCGGAAGCAATATCAGCATGGCCGCTATCCCTTCAAGAAAGAGACCAACAATCAATAAAATCACGTTCACTAGGATTAAGAACATCCACGGGCTGGAAACATGCTCAAGTACCATTTGACTCACCGTTTGCGGCACCCTGGAAAAGGTGAGTAACCAGTTTGCAGCAGCGACGACGGCAATCACGATCAGTATCACAGAAGAGTCACGCATGGCTCGAATAAAAATGCGTGGAAGGTCCGATACTTTTAAGCTTTTTAGAATAAACATGCCTGCAAGTAAGGCGTAAGCAGCGGCAAAAGCGGCGGCTTCTGTTGGTGTTACAATGCCCGTTAGAATTGAGCCAACAATAAAAACCGGCATAAAAAGCGGAATCCACGCATCAACGAAGGCTTTCCAGCGTTCTCCCATAGAGAGTTTGGCTTTGAGTGGTGCGTAATGACCGGCGAAAAAATAAACGTAAATAGACAGGCCCACGGCCAAAAAAAGCCCTGGTGTGACCCCTGCGAGGAACAGAGCAGGGACAGAAACACCGGTGGTGATCAAAGCATAAATAATCACGGGAATGCTCGGTGGAATCATTGGCCCAATAACAGACGATGCCGCGGTGAGTGCCGCAGCAAAAGCACGTGGGTAGCCTTCTTTTTCCATGGTTGGAATAAATACACGTCCAAGAGCGGATGTGTCGGCAACAGCGGAACCAGACAAGCCTGCAAAAATCACCGATGCCCAGATGTTCACATGAGCAAGGCCCGCTTTCAAATGACCAACCAGCGCGTTAGCAAAATTAATAATACGACTAGTAATGCCGCTTTCGTTCATCAATTCACCGGCTAGAACAAACAGAGGGATCGCCAAAATAGAAAAGGAATCCAAACCACTGAAAATACGCTGAGCGACCAAACTAATGTTAAAGGGTAAGGTATAAACATGGCCAACAACGCCGAGTAAAATAGCAAAAGCGATAGGGCTACCAATCACTAAAAGAACAATAAGAATCCCGATACCTAACATGATTATTGTCCTTCCGATACGGTTTTAGGTTGGATATATTGAGTCAGTCTGATGAGTGCTGCGAGTACCAAGCATACGCCGCCAATGACCATTGCTACTTGAAAGTAATACATTTGAATGCCTGTACCGGGCGCTTCTATCGCGCCGCGTTTCATCATGAATAAATAACCGGAATAGGCAATTACCCCACCACTTATTAGCGCGATGATGTCGGAAATAAAGTGCAGTAAATGACGAATTTTGGCGGACACCATGTCCTCTAGAAAGGTAAAGCGAATATGAATGCCTTCTAAGTAGCACAATGCCATGCCAAACATGGTGCCGTAGATCATGGCATATTTCGCGACTTCTTCACTCCATTGAATGGGGGCGTTAAATAGGTAACGACTCAGGCTACTGACTAACACAACGCCAAAAATAACCAATAGAGAGGAGCCAGTTAAAATAGCAAGAATTTTTTTATAGAGGCGCTTCATGGTGAGCTTTCCGAGTGATGACAAAGGGCAGATAACCAAAAGCCAGTGCTTTTGGTTATCTGGTTTCAACATATAAACTTATTGCGAGTTGCTAACGACTTGTACCGACATTTGAACACGTTCAATCCATTCTGGCTGCACTTCGCCTTTCAACCAGTTGATAACAGCAGGCTGCGCTACTTCACGGAACTTAGCCATTTGATCGGGCGTTGGTGTGGTGATTTGCATGCCATTTGCAGCAAGCGATTTTAAGCCTTTTGCTGAGTTAAATTGCTGAACGGCACGGCCTAACACGCCCGCAACTTTTGCCGCTCTGTCAATGATGGCGCGATCTTCATCGCTTAAAGATTGATACACATCTTCATTGATTAATAAGAAGTCAGTGCCGTAAACGTGACCGTCTAACGTCAGGTATTTTTGGAACTCATAGAATTTGTTTGCTTCGATAACACTGACAGGGTTTTCTTGTCCGTCAACGACGCCAGTGGTTAACGCCGATGGGACTTCAGGCCATGCAATCGGGGTAGGCTCTGCGCCCATGGCTTTTACCATTTCCACGTATAAAGGCAGAGTTTGAACGCGAATTTTTAAACCACTCAAATCTTTTGGTTCTGCCACAGGACGTTTCGAGTTGGTGAAGTTACGGAAGCCCGTTTCACCATAGGCAAGAGTACGTAGTCCGCTTGCTTTTAAGCAATGCTCAGACAAGGCTTTACCAAATTCACCGTCCAGAACTTCCCAGGCCACAGGCGCCGATGGAAACAGATAAGGAATCTCAAGCACCGCGGCTTCTTTACACACTTTAGCGAAGGCGCCAGACACCATGGCCATACTCAATGTGCCTTCTTGAGTCGATTGTACAAGGTCTGTTTCACCGCCAAGTTGACCAGAAGGGTAGACATTGACTTCAATGCGGCCACCGGATTCGGCTTCTACTAGGTTTTTGAAGACTTCTGTTGCCGCGCCTTTTTTGGACGTTGTCCAATCTTGAGGATCAACATGACCAATGGTTAACGTTAGATCTGCTGCGCTTACACTACTGACTGCGCCAGCGGCCAGTAAACCAAGAGTGATTTTTTTTGTTAGATTCATTTTTACGTCTCCAAGCTTAGGATCTCGAGTATCCCAATCGTATTATTTTTGTATTTTCTACCTGACTTCTTAATTCGGTAGGCTGTTCGGTATGGCTGATTTAACATGGTTAAGCACTTAAATAATATAGGATCATTTTAAAAGTACCCTATATTTTTTCTTTCAGTCGCACAACGTCCATGACGTTACTTAGGTTTGGATCTCTATTCTGGGGTTGGGCTGTTGTCGACCTAGTTTGCTGAGCTAAGTATCCAAAATGTCGTAAATTTTATATTTTTAGAAATGAATTTTTAATACCTGTTGTATATCAAAAAAGGAATACGAAGTTCATATCAAAACGATTTTTTCCAAAAAAACCATATATATCAAACGCATAATGTGGTTTTTTTATCAATCTAAGTGAGAAGTAGAAAAGATAGGAGCAAAATAATTCGCTTAAATGAATGAGCGTTTGTCTTGTTTTAGAAGTGAGCTATCTCAAAATGCAATACCCTTTCGGCTAAATTGAAATAGCCAACTTGTCTGTAGATAAAGAATACTCTTAAGCAATTATCATCGAATGACTGTACAAATATAGCGGGTAAGCGACAGACAACGTTGGCGTTTACGCTTTTATTTTGCAGTGATTATCTTCCATAAAAACAGCGTCTTAAATAAGAATAGAGAGAAGCAACATGATTATAGATTGCCATGGACACTATACAACCACGCCACCGGGTGTGGGAGAATACCGCGATAAACAAAAAGCACAAGTGGCGAAAGACCCTGCTTTTGTGGGAGAAAAAGGCAAAGTAGTGGTGTCAGATGACGAGATTCGCGACAGCATTATTAATAACCAGTTACGTTTACAGCAAGAGCGCGGCACCGATTTAACGATTTTCTCTCCTCGTGCCAGCTGGATGGGGCACCATATTGGTAATGAATACACTAGCCAGTATTGGACAGAGCATCAGAACGACCTTATTCGCCGCGTGTGTGACCTTTTTCCTGAAAACTTTGCGCCTGTCGCACAATTGCCACAATCTCCTGGTGTTGATCCTGGTAAGTCAGTTGCTGAGATCGTGCGTACTGTCGAAGAAATGGGCTTTATCGGTATTAACCTGAACCCTGATCCAAGTGGTGGTTACTGGCAAGACAAGTCTTTGGCGGATCGTTCTTTCTATCCTATCTATGAAAAAATGTGCGAATACGACATCCCTGCGATGATCCACGTGAGTGCCGCTTGTAATGATTGTTTCCACACCACGGGATCGCATTACCTTGGCGCTGACACAACAGGCTTCCAACAATTGATGATGTCGGATGTGTTTAAAGATTTCCCAGATCTAAAAATTATTATTCCTCATGGTGGTGGCGCTGTGCCTTATCACTGGGGACGGTTCCGTGGTATGGCGCAAGATCAAGGCTTTGATTTGGCTGAACGCGTTCTCAACAATATTTATTTTGATACCTGTGTTTATCATCAGCGCGGTATCGATCTATTACTCGACATTATTCCAACGAAGAACATCTTGTTTGCTTCTGAAATGATCGGCGCAGTACGTGGTATTGATCCTGAAACCGGCCATTATTTTGATGACACGAAACGTTACATCGATAACAACACTGTGTTATCCGCTGAGCAAAAACAAGCTATCTTTGAAGGGAATGCTCGTCGCGTCTTTTCAAGATTAAAAGCCTAAGTTTATCGATTTAAAGGAAAGTATCATGCGAAATAATGTCGTTGTACAACATATTGAACGTGCCGATCAGGCCGTCATAGAGGGATTGGCAAAATGTGGTGTAGCCACCATTCATGAATCTCAAGGTCGTGTTGGCTTGCTTGCCCACTACATGCGTCCTATTCAAATGGACAAAACCATTGCGGGTTCAGCGATCACCATTTCAGGTGCGGCAGGCGATAACTGGATGATGCACGTGGCGATTGAACAGTGCAAAGCGGGTGATGTGATGGTGTTTGCTCCTACATCACCTTCAAATCACGGTTTCTTTGGCGATTTGCTGGCTACATCGGCGCAGTCTCGTGGTGTGGTTGGCTTGGTTATCGACGGTGGCGTTCGTGATACGCGTGATTTGCGTCAAATGAATTTCCCTGTATGGTCAAAAGCTGTCTTTGCGGAAGGCACGATCAAAGAAACCGTTGGCTCTGTAAACGTGCCGATCGTTTGCGCAGATGCCTTGGTGAATCCTGGCGATGTGATTGTCGCAGATGATGATGGCGTGGTGGTTGTGCGTCGTGAAAATGCCGCGGAAGTGTTGGAATTAGCTTGTAAGCGCATGGCCAATGAAGAAGCAAAACGTGTGCGTATGGCCAACGGTGAATTGGGCTTGGATATTTATGAAATGCGCCCTCGCTTAGCAGAAAAAGGCTTGAAATATGTCTAAACAGGCAGGCGTTATAAAAAGTGCGCCCTGTATGTGGATGCGTGGTGGCACCTCAAAAGGAGCTTACTTCTTAGCCGAAGATTTACCGACGGATGTGGATGCGCGTGCGCAGTTTTTATTGCGCGTGATGGGGTCACCAGATGAGCGTCAAATCGATGGCATTGGTGGTGCCGATCCATTGGCTTCAAAAGTCGCTGTGGTGAAAAAGTCTGACCGTGATGACGCCGATGTGGACTACTTATTTTTGCAGGTGTTTGTGGATCAGGCCATTGTCACCGATGCGCAAAACTGCGGCAACATTCTAGCAGGCATTGCTCCCTTTGCGATTGAGCGTGGTTTGGTTGTGGCGGAAGAAGGCGAAACCTCCGTACGTATTTTCATGGAGAATACAGGACAAATCGCGGTGGCGCGTGTCGCTATAAAAGACGGCGAAGTGCAATACGAAGGCGATGCTCGTATTGATGGTGTGCCTGGTTTCTCGGCCGCCGTGCCAATTGTGTTCCAAGATACCGCTGGATCAAGCTGTGGTGCCTTGTTACCAACGGGGAATGTGGTTGATGTGATTGATGGTGTGGAAGTCACCTGCATCGACAACGGTATGCCCGTGGTGATTATACGTGCTGCGGACATGGGTATTACGGGAACAGAATCCCGTGAAGCGCTTGAAGCCAACGATGAACTGCGCGCCAAGCTAGAATCCATTCGCTTGCAAGTGGGTCCTATGATGAACCTGGGTGACGTGAAAGACAAATCTGTGCCTAAAATGACCATGGTGAGCGCAGCGACGAACGGCGGTGCGATTTCCACGCGTACTTTTATTCCTCATCGTTGCCATGCTTCGATCGGTGTGTTGGGGGCGGTGAGTGTGGCAACGGCGGCGGTTCTAAAAGGCTCTCCGGCAAATGAAGTGGCACGTTATGAACCAAGCGCGCGTATGACCTTGGATGTAGAGCATCCTATTGGGTCGATGACGGTGATTTTAGATCAAGATGAAAATGGCGATGTTGGCTCTGCCGCCATTTTACGGACGGCAAGAAAGCTATTTGATGGGCAAGTGTTTGCGCACAGCAACGGCCTATAGTTGTCTTTTCTTTTAATGATATAACGACGGGTCGAATAGTTTGATCGGTTAAATAAAACGAATAATAAAACAGGTATTTGAACATGATGGACAAAGATTATATTCCATTTCACGCTAACCCAAGCGTGCCTACGTTTAAAGCGCCAGCGGGTGCGGTAGATGCGCATTGTCACGTTTTTGGTCCAGCGGATAAATTTCCCTATCATCCAAAACGTAAATACACGCCTTGCGACGCGTCTAAAGAGCAATTGTTTGCTTTGCGTGATCATTTGGGGTTTTCGCGTAATGTGATTGTTCAAGCCTCTTGTCACAGTACCGATAACTCGGCCTTAGTGGATGCCTTGGAAACGGCGGGTGATTTAGCGCGTGGTGTCGCGTTTGTTGATGATTCTATTACTCACGAAGAAATCGAAAAAATGCACGCTGTGGGTGTCCGCGGAGTGCGTTTTAATTTTGTCAAACGCCTTGTGGACAGCACGCCAAAAGAGGTGTTTTTCTCGATTGCGGATAAGATTCGTCCTTTTGGTTGGCACATTGTTGTGTATTTTGAAGCGGCGGATCTAGAAGACTTGATTCCCTTTCTAAAAGAATTGAATACAACGATTGTGGTTGATCATATGGGCACACCGAATGTGGCCAATGGCGTAGATCATCCTGATTTCCAACGCTTTGTTCACTTCATGGCGGACAATGACAATGTATGGTGTAAGGTCAGTTGCCCTGAGCGTTTGACACAACATGCGCCAGATTATTCAGATGTCTATCCTTTTGCTCGTACCTTGGTAGAAAAGTTCTCTGATCGTGTCTTATGGGGAACGGACTGGCCGCACCCTAACATGAAAGTAGAAGCGCCAAATGATGGGCACCTTGTGGATGTGATTCCCCATATCGCGCCAACAAAAGAACTACAGCAAGCGTTGTTGGTGGATAACCCAATGCGCCTGTATTGGAAATAATCCAAACATCGCTGAAAAGTATAAAAATAGAGGTTACCAATATGGCTAGTAACTATACAGATCGACAGTTTCAAGGGACGTACCTTTTTGATGGCCAAATGGCCAAAAAAGGCTATGGCTTAAATAAGATGTGTTATTCGTTTAATGATCAAGCCGCGCGTGACGAATTTAATGCAGATCCAGAAGCCTATTGCGAAAAATTCAAACTCACACAAGCGCAAAAAGAAGCGATTCGTAGCCGAGATGTGATTGGGCTTTTGCGTGAAGGTGGCAGTATTTACTATTTGGCAAAATTTACCGGATTGTTAAAGCTAAATATGCAGGATATTGGTGGTTTGCAAACGGGCATGACCACGGATGAATTTAAAGCGATGTTAGAAAGAAACGGGCGAGGAGAAGTCTAATGGCAAACATTATTGGTGCAATAACGACGTCTCATATCCCAGCGATTGCGAACGCAATGGCAAACGGATTGGAGCAAACGCCATACTGGAAGCCGTTTTTTGATGGTTATCCGCCAGTACGGGATTGGTTAAATGAGAAAAAGCCTGACGTCATCATTCTTTTTTATAACGATCATGGTTTGGAGTTCTTCATCGACAAGAAACCGACCTTTGCTATGGGCGTTGCGGACGAGTATTACAATTCGGATGAAGGCTGGGGCATTCCGACGATTCCACCTGTGACAGGGGAATCTGATTTGTCTTGGCACATTGCCAACAGCCTTGTCGACGAAGGCTTTGACATGACGATTTGCCAAGAAATGAAGGTTGATCACGGTTTAACCGTGCCGCTGAACCTTATGTGGCCGGGTCATCAATACGGTCACGTAAAAGTGATTCCAGTGTGCATTAACTGCGAGCAATATCCCATGCCACAACCTTGGCGTACCTTTGAGCTAGGCAAAGCCATCGGCCGAGCGGTAGCGTCGTACGAAAAAGATCTTAATGTGGTGGTGTTTGGTACGGGCGGTATGTCTCATCAATTGGATGGTGAACGCGCAGGCTTTATCAACCGTGCCTTTGATTTAGATTGTTTAGATAAGTTAGTGTCAGATCCAGAAGCTCTGACAAAATACACGAACATTGATCTTGTCGAGCAGGGCGGAGCACAAGCTGTTGAACTGAACATGCTGATAGCAATGCGCGGTACCTTATTGGGTAAAGTGACGGAACTGCATCGTAATTACCATGCGCCGATTTCGAATACAGGCTCAGGTTTGATGCTGTTAGAGCATGAAATGCCTAAATAAATTGGTGCTCATGCACGATGATAAAAGATCCGCCGCCTTCATTTTTTAGACTGCGGGTCTTTTCATCCTTCGATTTATATCAGTTTATTTACTGTGTTCGAAACATGCATCGCGCCTTTCAAAATTTCGTCTATGATGCCTGAGGCGTCTTCTATTAATTGAGCACTTTCCGCTGAATGTTCATTTACCTTGCTCATGCTGGTTTTGGCTTGGCGTGTCAAATTGCTATTCTCTTTCACCATGTCCTCAATTTCGGTGGTCGATTTGCTGGTACGAGAGGCCAGTGTGCGAACCTCATCAGCAACCACTGCGAAGCCTCTACCATGTTCGCCGGCACGAGCGGCCTCTATCGCCGCGTTTAGAGCCAATAAATTGGTTTGGTCCGCTATCGATCCTATGGTGGTGACGATTTTGGCGATTTTTTCTGATTGAACGTTTAATTGTTCTATCAAATTCTCTGCTGTTTGGACTTCGGTGATTATCTGTTTGGATGATGTGGTTGTCTGCTGCAGAATACTCGCACCTTTTTTGGATGCATCAGCTGTTTCTACCGATGTCGTATAGGCCACATTTGCAGCCTCTCGTGTTGCTAATCCAGTATTTACTCGTTGAGTAATGTCTGACGCTACCTTTAATATTTTGACTACCTTGCCGGTATCGTCATAAATAGGGTTGTAGCTGGCTTCTAGCCAAATGGTTTTCTTTTGCTTATTGATACGTTCAAAACGGCCCGTTTTAAATTCACCCCTTGCTAGTTCTTGCCAGAACTGGGGGTGTTTCTGATAAAAGTCGTCTTTACAGAACTGTCTGTGATGCTGTCCAGCAATGTCTTTTACTGATTGAAAACCCATGGTCGTCAGAAAGTTTTGGTTAGCGGTAATGATCGTACCATCGGGTTTGAATTCAATCATGGCATTAGATCGATTGATTGCATTGTAAACGGCTTGTTGACTATCTGCGTGATGTTTTGCCTCTGTCACATCGGAAGCAATCTTCATGATTTTGACGACTTTGCCATCGACTTTAACGGGAAAGTAAGTGGCCTCTATCCACAGGTCCGATCCGTCTTTTCTTTTGCGCAAAAAGGTGCCTTGTTGGCAGCTCCCTGATGCGAGTGTTGGCCAAAATTGTTTGTATTCTTGACTAGTGGAAATCGCCTCTGGGCAGAGCATAGCGTGGTGTTTGCCTTGGATTTGATCCAGTGAGTAACCCACAGCATTAAGAAATAATGAATTGGCATCGAGTATGGTGCCATCCGGAAGAAAATAGATGGTGGCACAGAATGCGGTAATGGCCTGAATTAACGCGTCATTTTCAGACGTCTCGACGCGGCCATTGTCGATGTTTTTTTTTCCGAAGAACATAGTGACTTTCCTTTTCGGCATGACACTTTTGTACGATGAACAGAGTGTTTAGCGAGGCCAAATAATGCCTCTTAATAGATGAGTGGATAATAAGTATCTTTTGTGACCTTGTCTGTGGGGAAAGAGTCTTGAAGTGGTAATTTTATGTTACTTTAAGGATGTTCCTTTCTTATATCGTCGGATTTTTATGCTCTTTTGGTCGGCAAATTTGCCGACATTCGAGAGAACATATGCTCAAACTGGCCAATGTTTTGTTGAATGTAATCTATAAAAGAACGCATGGTTGGTGTTGGGTGGCGTCCTTGTGGGTGAACTAAGCACCAGGATCGACGCAAAGGAAAGTCTTTGATGGGGACTTCGACTAGTGTGCCAAGGGTGAGCTCAGACAAAATGCCCAATTTTGGCAAGACCGCGACACCTAGACCCGCAATAACGGCGTGTTTGATGGCATCATTGGAGCCTATTTCCATGCCTGCTTGTAGGCGAATACGTTGTTTTTGGCAGTGTAATTCGAGTGCTAAGCGACTACCAGAACCCGCTTCGCGAAGCAGTAAATTGTGTTCTAAAAAGGCGTTTAATGATATGTCTTCTAGAGTGAGAATAGGGTGGTTTTGTGGTACGACAGCAATCAGCTCATTGTTCAAAAAAGGTATGCTAAACATAGGCTTATCGTTTGGTACTAATCCCATAATAGCCAATTCATCACGATTGTCATTAAGCCGCTCAATAGCGGAGGCTCGATTCATGATTTTTACTTCTATCGTGACGTTGGGATGCAAGCTCGTATAAGCTCTGAGCAGATAGGGCACTATATGTTGTGCTGTACTGACTGCAACTAGGTTTAATTCACCTGATATCATGCCTGTTTCAGCAGATAGATCCTCTTGAAAGCCTTGTATTTCATCAAACATGGCGTGAATGCATTTCGCTAATCGCTTGGCCGTCGCTGTGCTGTATAACTGGCGTCCAACGTATTCAAACAATGGTTGTCCAAGTGCGTGTTCAAGTTGTCGTATTTGTTGACTAACGGCTGGTTGAGTCAATCCCAACATGTCGCCAGCGCGACTGTAGCTGTTTAATTCATATACGCTTTTAAAGACTTGTAATTGTCTAAAAGTCAGTCGGTTAATTAAACCTTGTATGTTTTGAGGCATTGTTTTTGTTTCCTCTCGCTATTATCCATAAGCTATAGCTTATACATGGATGTCGAAATATCAATTTTTACTTTGGTTAATCTTTGAGTAGTCTGAATAAACAGAGACATTTGCATAACGACTCTGCCCATAAGGTGGTGTGCAGGTCTTTTCTAATAACAAAGGAGTGACTCATGTTGAAAAAAGTGTTGATTGCTAACCGAGGTGAAATTGCGGTTCGTATCATTCGCGCTTGTGCGGAGGCGGGGATTCGCTCTGTGGCGATATTTACGGAGCCTGACCGATATGCCTTGCATGTCAAACGCGCGGACGAGTCTTACTCGTTGGGCGATGATCCATTAGCAGGGTATTTAGATCCTTTGCGTCTCGTCAACTTAGCCATAGAAACGGGTTGTGACGCCATTCACCCAGGTTATGGTTTTTTGTCTGAGAACGCGCGTTTTGCTGAATTGTGTGAGCAAAAAGGGGTGGCTTTTATTGGGCCTCATTCTTCTGTTATTCACAAAATGGGGGATAAAACTCAAGCCCGTGACAGTATGCGTGCAGCGGGCATTCCTGTCACGCCAGGCTCTGAAGGGAATTTAGCGAACCTGGATGAAGCATTAAGTTTGGCTGGGAAAATTGGTTATCCAGTGATGATCAAGGCAACCTCTGGCGGTGGTGGTCGAGGCATTCGACGTTGCGATACGCCAGCAGAATTAACCGCGCAATACCCTCGTGTTATTTCTGAAGCCACCAAAGCGTTTGGTTCTGCGGAAGTGTTTTTAGAAAAGTGCATTGTCGATCCTTGTCATATTGAGGTGCAGATATTGGCGGATTCGCAAGGCAATGCGGTGCATTTGTTTGAGCGCGATTGTTCGATTCAGCGTCGTAATCAAAAACTGATCGAAATTGCCCCCAGCCCCCAGCTGACTCCGGAACAACGTCAGTATATTTGCGATCTTGCAGTGCGAGCCGCCAAAGCGGTGGATTACGTCAACGCCGGTACGGTGGAGTTTTTATTGTCTGGCAACGAAGTGTATTTCATGGAAATGAATACCCGTGTTCAGGTTGAGCACACGATTACGGAGCAAATTACTGGTGTCGATATTGTCCGTGAGCAGCTGCGTGTTGCTGCCGGTTTGCCCCTTAGTTTCCGTCAAGAAGACATTCATTATCGTGGTTATGCGATGCAATTTCGTATCAACGCGGAAGACCCTAAGAACGATTTTTTACCCAGCTTTGGCCGTATTACTCACTACTACGCACCGGGCGGACCAGGGGTGCGTGTGGATACCGCGATTTATACGGGTTACGAGATTCCGCCTTACTTTGATTCCATGTGTTTGAAGCTGGTGGTGTGGGCATTGACTTGGGATGAGATGGTGGCGCGTGGTCGCCGAGCTATTGACGATATGCGTTTGCATGGCATCAAAACCACGGCGAATTATTATCAGCAAATTCTGAAACACCCAGATTTCATCAAAGGCAAGTTCAATACAGGGTTCGTGCCAGCGCACCCTGAGTTATTAAATTATTCCGTTAGACGCCATCCAAGCGATATCGCTTTGGTGTTAGCCGCCGCTATTGCAGCGCATGTTGGTCGATAATCCGCAGGAGGAAGGAAAATGAGTCAAGTTAAACAAAAAATACAAGTGACAGATGTGACCTTGCGCGATGCACACCAATCGCTAATTGCCACTCGTATGCGTACGGAAGACATGTTGCCGATCTGTGAGAAACTGGATCAAGTGGGGTTTTGGTCTTTGGAAGTATGGGGTGGCGCAACCTTTGATGCTTGCGTGCGCTTTTTGAAAGAAGACCCTTGGGAGCGTTTGCGTCAATTGCGTGCGGCTTTGCCTAATACCCGTTTGCAAATGTTGTTGCGTGGTCAAAACCTATTGGGTTATCGCCATTATGCCGATGATGTGGTGGAAGCCTTTGTGCAAAAGGCGGCCGATAACGGCATTGATGTGTTCCGTGTGTTCGATGCGCTAAACGATCTGCGCAATATTGAAACCGCGATGAAAGCGGTGAAAAAAGCTGGTAAACATGCGCAAGGCACGATTTGTTATACGACCAGTCCTGTGCACACACTCGCTTTGTTTGTCGAGCAAGCCAAAGCCATGCAAGCCATGGGGGCAGATTCTATTGCGATCAAGGACATGGCTGGGTTGTTAACGCCTTATGCGACTTATGATCTGGTGAAAGCCATCAAAGCCGCGGTTGACTTACCTTTAGTCGTACACAGCCACTCCACTTCTGGTTTGGCGCCATTGTGTCAGCTGAAAGCCATTGAAGCGGGGGCAGATAGAATCGATACGGCTATTTCTTCTTTTGGTGGCGGAACCAGTCATCCAGCCACCGAGTCCCAAGTGGCGGCATTAAAAGATACCGAGTATGACACGGGTTTGGATTTGGCTTTGTTGTCAGAGATTGCCGACTACTTCCGCGATGTGCGTAAAAAGTATCATCAATTTGAAAGTGAATTTACGCGTGAAGATGTGTCTGTACAGATCAACCAAGTCCCGGGCGGCATGATGTCCAACTTGGCGAATCAATTAAAAGAGCAAAATGCCCTAGACAAGATTCGTGAGGTGTTTGCCGAGATTCCTCGTGTGCGTGCTGACTTAGGTTATCCGCCATTGGTGACGCCAACCTCGCAAATCGTTGGTACACAGGCGGTTTATAACGTCTTGGCAGGCCAGCGTTATAAAACCATTACCAATGAAGTGAAGCGTTATTTATTGGGCGGTTATGGCCAACCGCCAGCGGCAGTGAATCCTGATGTACAGAAAAAAGCCATTGGTAATGAATCGGTTAATGACGCTCGCCCAGCGGATTCTTTGTCGCCAGAGCTTTATAAGTTGCGCAATGATATCGGCGAGTTAGCAAAATCCGAAGAAGACGTACTGACCTTTGCTATGTTCCCAGAGTTAGGTCGTGAATTTTTACAGCAACGTGCCGATGGCACCTTGGTTCCAGAAGTCTTACTACCGCCAGAACAAGCAGGCCAAGGCGCATCAGCGGGTGGCTTGGCTACTGAATTCAAGATTGATGTACATGGTGAAGTCTATAACGTTGAAATCACGGGCGTAGGCGACTTTGGTGTTGGCAAGCGCAAATTGTACTTGTCTTTGGATGGTATGCCAGAAGAAGTGGTATTTGAATCACTGAATGAATACGTGTCTGATGGTGGCTCAGGTCGGTCTCGTGCGACAGCGCCTGGCCATGTCAGTGCGGCGATGCCTGGTAATATCATTGATGTCTTAGTGAAAGAAGGTGATACGGTCACCGCGGGACAAGCTGTGCTCGTCACAGAGGCCATGAAGATGGAAACCGAAGTGCATGCCAATGTGGCGGGTACGGTAAAAGGGGTTTTTGTTAAGAAAGGCGACCGAGTCACACCGGGTGAAATGCTGATTGAGATTGTGTAAATCGAAGCACGGTTGATGCTTTTTGAACGGATCTAAACAAAAGCCCCTTTGTCATGTTCATTTTGAAGTGCAACGGGGCTTTTTATTAGCATGGTTTGCTGCGATTAAAATTCTTCTGTGTCTATTTCGGCTTGTTGGGCCGCGGTATAGCGTGTGCCATGGACATTATGCTGATTAATCATCTCATCTAGCAGGCTGACCTGTTTGGCATCCAGCTTTAATTGCGCGGACTCAAAATTGTCTCTCATATGATTAACCGAACGAGTGCCCGGAATAGGGACAATATTTTTATCTTTTGCAATAAGCCAAGCCAAAGCCAGTTGCGATGGTGTGCAACCGATGTCTTTGGCAAGAGCAAAGTAGTCGTTTAACAATGCCAAATTGTTAGGATAATGCTCAGCGTTGAAACGAGGCATGTTGTTACGAATATCTTTGGCTTCTAATTCAGTAACGTTTTTAAGTGTGCCCGTTAAAAAGCCACGCGCCAATGGGCTGAAAGCAACAAAGGTAATACCCAGTTTCTTACAGGCTTCTAACACGGCAATTTCTGGATTGCGTGTCCATAAAGAATATTCGGATTGAATCGCGGTAATTGGGAATTCATTGTGAGCTCGAGTTAAGGTGTCAGCGGACACTTCGGATAAACCGACAGCGCCTATTTTGCCTTCTTTGACTAACTCGCCCAGAGCACCTGCGCTTTCTTCAATGGGGACATTGAAGTCGCGGCGGTGTAAATAATACAAATCAATATGGTCTGTTTGCAGGCGCTTTAAACTGGCTTCACATTGTTGGCGAATGTTTTCTGGTCGGCCGTTAATCTCTTTTTTGCCATCCACCATCGCCATGCCGCATTTGCTGGCAAGGAAGAATTCATCACGACGATCTTTAAGGGCTTTACCGACCAAAAGTTCGTTATTGCCGCCGCCATAAAGCGTTGCAGTATCAAAATGGCGATAGCCCATTTCAAAGGCTTGATGAAGAGCCTTGATGGCTTGTTCTTCTGCCACAGGTGAGCCATAGGCATGGGATAAATTCATGCAACCTAAACCTATGGTTGGATTGGCTAAGTAAGCGTGTTTTGACATAACAATATCCTTAATAAAACAGGGAGCCGAAGCTCCCCATTTGAGTGTTGTTGAGTCACTGTAAAGTATTGTCACTTTAGAGCATTCGGATTTAGTCTTCTAGACATTCTTCTAAACGGTGTAGCGTTTCCATGGCTTCAATCGCTTGAGTGACACACGCATTTGGCGCGCGGCCTTCTTGAATCGCCGCAATGAACTCACGATCTTGTAGTTCAATACCATTGTTTGACACTGCGACGCCAGATAGATCAATCTTGTTCTCGCTACCATCAAATAGGTCGTCATAACGGGCGATATAAGTGCCATTATCGCAAATGTAACGGAAGAAAGTACCGAATGGACCGTCATTATTGAAGGACAAAGACAATGTACAGATTGCACCATTAGGCACCTTCATACCAATACTCATGTCCATGGCAATGCCAAGTTCAGGATGGATAGGGCCTTGTAGCGCTTGTACTTTACTCGCCGTTTCGCCTGTTTGGTATTGGAACAAATCCACTGTGTGGCAAGCATGATGCCATAGTAGATGGTCGGTCCAAGAGCGCGCTTGGCCTAGGGCATTTTTGTTGGAACGACGGAAGAAATAGGTTTGTACGTCCATTTGTTGAACCGTCAATTCGCCAGCCATGATTTTGTTGTGGATCCACTGATGGGATGGATTAAAACGGCGAGTATGACCTGCCATGGCAACTAGGCCGGTTTTCTTTTGCACTTCGACCACTTTACGGGCGTCTTCGATGTTGTCTGCCATAGGGATTTCAGACATTACATGCTTGCCAGCTTCAAGACACTGAATAGTTTGTGCTGCGTGCATTTGAGTGGGGGTCGCTAGGATAACGGCATCCACGTCGTCACGAGCCAAGCTTTCTGCTAGATCTGTGGTGTAGTGAGGAACACCGCGTTGTTCTGCAAAGGCTTTAATCGCATCGATCTTTGTGCCAACGACAGAAACGACTTCTGCGCCTTCGATCGCCGCAATGGCGTCCATGTGTTTCATGCCAAAAGCGCCTGATGCACCAGCGATACAAATTCTCATTAGTCTACTCCTAAAAGTGCGAGTGTTTATTTTAAGGGCACAATAAGATTACCCAATACATTCGTAGCAAATCTAGCATTCGCGATCTAATGGGGATAATCCATAAACCGCATAAGCCATTCATTTTTTGCAATCTATCCTTATGAAGGATTAGCGAAAGTGTTCAGATATTTCTCGTAACAGACTGAGGAAGTGTGATTGAGTGACGGTTGGAAGCCAGCTTTTTCGCACACAAAGTCCGATTGGTCGGCGAGTATGCTCCAGCGGAAAGTCGATAACATTGAGCAATTCAATATTAATTTCTCGCTCCACTTGATGTGCCGATATGAGAGTTAATCGATCGCTTTCGATCAAGAGTTCACGAATCAGTATCTGTGAGCTGGACTCAACCAATCGCGTTGGTAAAGCCATTCCTGCGTCTTTGAAAATGTCTTCGAAGGCTTGTCGAGTGGGCGTGCCTTTGGCGGGAACGACCCAGGCAAACTTGGCAAGATCTTCTGCGCTAATGTGTTTTTTGCTCATTAAAGGATGATCTTTACGAGCCACAACGGATAAAGGAGGTGCCCATAATTCTTCTTGAACCACGTCTTCAGCGGGTGTTGGGTGGCGCAACGCGCCTAAGATAATATCGATATCACCTTGGCGTAGGTGATGCAGTAAGTCGGCATAGGGGCCTTCGGTAACATTGATGTTAACGTCAGGATGGCGCTCGTTAAATTGTAAAATGGACTTAGGCAAAATAGTCATACGCGCCAAAGGCATACTGCCAATGGTGATGGTACTGACATCTTTAAATTGTAAGGCGTTGATCTCGTAAATGCCTTGGCGTAGTTCGCTAAAGGCAAGTTTGGTGGCTTTTGCTAAGGTTTGCGCCGCTTTAGTGGCGTTCGTTCCTAGGCTGTTTTTTTCAAACAATACCACCCCAAGTAAGCGTTCCAGGTCTCGTGCGGCACGATGCACGGATGATTGGGAAACCGCTAAGTTGCGGCTGGCAATGCTGAAGTTTTGCGCTTCGCTTACGGCAATCAAGGCTCTTAGTTGCGTTGTGCTGATTAAAGCCACGAGATTTTTTTGCACACGTTCTTTTGGTGTGTTGTCTTTGACGATTTCGAGTGTGGCGTTTTGGATATGATGGATGGCTCGGCTAACGCGTTTTTGCCATACCTCGCCAGAAGGAGTGGGATACATACCATCGGAATGGCGCTCAAATAGAGTGGCACCTAATAATCCCTCTAATTTAGCGATGGCTTGGGTAATCGCAGGCTGCGATAAGAAGATGGTTTCAGAAGCACGGGTAATGCTTTTTAGTTCTGCTACCGCGAGAAAGACACGCAAATGTCGTAGGTTGGGAATTGCGATCTCCATAAGACCTCCTTATTATTTTTAATAGACTATATCAAAAACGAATACCAAAGGAATCAAAATGAAGGATTAATTCGCCATTTTTTCCTATATATGGCGAAATCAGTACGGCTTAATTAAATTTTACGTTCTATTTTTTAAATAGGGAAACTTAGATTTAGATCAAGGTTTGTACTGCTCGTTTGTTCTTATACTCGCCACTAATGGGGCTTTATGCCATTGCTTAAAATGATAGGAGAGTGAGGTAACAGAATGAGTCAAATGAGTCAGATTCCGGGCAATATTATGTTTGATGGGCCCATGGCCACAAAAGGCTATCCTCTTAATAAAATGTGTTATTCCTTTAATCATGCTGCCGCAAGAGCCGAGTTTTTAGCGGATGAAGAAGGCTATTGTGACAAATTTCGTTTAACAGCAGAGCAAAAACAAGCAGTAAAAGAGCGAGATGTGATTGCTATGCTTGAAGCGGGCGGCAGTATTTATTATTTAGCGAAATTTGCTGGAATCTTAGGATTAAATGTCCAAGACGTTGGCGGCTTACAGACTGGCATGACAACCGATGAATTCAAAGCATTTTTAGTCAAGCAGGGAGAAAAATAATGGCGACAATACTGGGCGGTATCGCCACATCTCATATTCCTGCTATTGGTGTCGCCATGGACAAAGGTCTTGAGCAAACGCCTTATTGGAAAGATTTCTTTGACGCTTATCCGCCGGTACGAGAATGGCTCTACGCGCAAGAACCTGACATTGCCGTTATTTTTTATAATGACCACGGGTTAGAGTTTTTTCATGATCGTAAACCGACGTTTGCGATTGGCGCGGCGGCTCAGTATGAGAATGCCGATGAAGGCTGGGGGATTGCTGAAATTCCACCTGTAACGGGTGAAACTGAGTTGTCTTGGCACATTGTTAATCAATTGATCGAGCACGAGTTTGATGTCACTGTTTGCCAAGAGATGAAAGTCGACCACGGACTGACAGTGCCTTTGACGCTTATGTGGCCGGGCCACCGATATGGTCATATTAAAGTGATTCCGATCGCGATTAACTGTGAACGTCATCCTATGCCAAAACCCAGTCGCTGTTTTGATTTTGGTAAGGCTATTGGTGACGCTATCCGCTCTTTTTCTGGCCATCAGAAAGTGGTGGTATTTGGGACTGGAGGGTTGTCGCATCAGTTGGATGGTCAGCGAGCTGGCTTTATTAATAAAGCGTTTGACCAATATTGCATGGAAAAAATAGTGGATGAACCGGAAGCGCTTACCAAATTCACTAATTTTGACTTGGTTGAACAAGCCGGTTCTCAAGGTGTTGAACTCAATATGTGGCTGGCGATGCGTGGTGCGCTGCAAGGAAAATTAACCGAGCTGCATCGCAGTTATCATTTACCTATTTCAAATACGGGGGCTGGTTTGCAATTATTGGCAACCAAGGACGCCGTTTAAAAGTGGTTATTTTGATATAATTTTTCTAATCAAAATACATGTCAAATTGTCATACAACAAATCATGAGTTTTGGTATACGCTTCTTCTATCTTTGATAAAGGAAGCGTTTTTTTCCTTTATGACTCAATTCTGAAGGTTATGACATTCCTTTTTGGAATATGTTGGAGGCAATTACAATGTTACATTTAGGTCTTATCGGTCAGGCGATTGCCGCTTCTCGATCTCCCTCTTTACACATGATGTTAGGTGAACTAAAACAGTTGCCTGTGGATTACCAATTGCAAGTGCCAGAAGACGATAGCGCTGAATCTTTTCATGCCAAATTGGCTGAAATTCGTGCCTTGGGGTTTGTTGGTACGAACGTCACCTTTCCTTACAAGCAAATTGCCATCGACAGTGCAGACGAAGTGAACGACGCAGTAAAAAAAGTGGGTGCCAGTAATACCTTGCTATTAAAAGATGGCAAAGTGTGTGCGTTTAACACCGACTACACGGGGTTTATTCGCGGCTATAAGGGGCGAGTGGGCGATTTACCCGCAGGCAAAGTACTGATGATTGGCGCTGGTGGTGTGGGCCGAGCGATTGGCTTTGCCTTGTTTGAAGTGGGAGCCACAGAGGTGTGGGTCACCGATTTGAGTGAAAGTAGCGCACAGTCTTTGGTCGATGCCATCAATGATGCAGGTTATAAAGCACGTGTTGTTGCCAAAGAGGAGATTGCTGAAGCCGCTGTACAGGTTGACGGATTGGTAAATTGTACGCCTGTCGGTCATTTGAAAAGTCCAGGTATGCCGTTGGCGGCGGAGTTGATTCAAGGTCAAAAGTGGGCATTTGATGCGGTTTACACCCCAATGGATACGGAGTTTTTGGTAGAAGCCAATAAAAAAGGTCTGCAAATAGTGTCTGGCTTTGATTTGTTTTTCTATCAAGGTATCGATGCTTTTGAGATTTTTACCGGACAAAAAGTCACGGATGTAAAGCCTGTATGGGATCAGTTCCGTGAAAAATACGATGTGGTTAGCTCGTTGATTTAGTTCTCGTCATTTCATAAAGTGAACAACCTAAAAAAGGCGCCAAAGGGCGTCTTTTCGTTTGGCTATACATTAGAATGCTTTGCCTCGTGATATAGTGCAGAGGTCTTATAAAACCATAAAAGGCCCTTAGAAGTTTCTATGATTAACTCCGATGATCGCAAATTAGTTGGGCAATCTGTCTATGAGCAACTGCGTTCAGACATTGTAACGGGCAAACTGGCGCCCGGCGAAAAGCTGAAATTAAACGCGTTGCGCTTGCGTTACAGCGCGAGTGTTAACACGTTACGCGAAACCTTAATGCGCCTTGTATCCGACGGTTTTGTGTTGTTTGTCGACCAAAAAGGGTTTTCAGTAAAACCGGTTTCCAGTGCAGATTTATGTGAGCTATTAGAGTTAAGGCAGATGCTAGAGCTGTCGGGGGTGCGCAAATCCATGGCCAATAAGATCGGTCATATGGAGTGGAAGTCGGCTTTAATCAGTGCGCATTTTCGCTTGAACTGTATCGAGAAACGAATGATGGAGGACGAGGCGAGTCATGTGCAGGCATGGGAAAAGGCCGATAGGGACTTTCATATTACCATGGTGTCACATTGTGGCTCTCAACAGCTCATCCGTTATCATGCTTCGGTGATTGAACTGTATATGCGCTATCAGGTGCTGGCGTTGCATCGTCGACCCTTTCGTGGACAAGCTTCCATGGAAGAGCATCATCAATTGTTAAAATGTCTTTTAGAAGATGACACAGAGAATGCGCTATCGATACTGGATTCCCATATTCAAAAAGGCTTAACACTGCCAGATCTCAGCAGTGCAACCTCTGCAACTACAAACAAAAGTAGAGTGTCGGCCTAAGCGGTTTTTATGAGATGAACACGATGACCTCAATAAGGAACTTCTAACATGGCAGCCGTCATTAATATCGTTGCGCCCATTTTTTTTCTGATATTGGTGGGCTTTGTGAGTGTGCGTTTTTCTTTTCTCCCCCAAGCCGCCATACCAGGGTTGAGCCGTTTTGTGCTGTACCTTGCTTTGCCTGCGTTGATTTTTATGAAATTGTCCAGCATGGAGATCGGAGAGGTCCTGCATTTTGACTATCTTGCCGTGTACGCGGCGAGTGGCTTAGCGACTTTTTTTATTACTGTATTGCTGAGCTGGCGACTGCTTAAAAGTGGTCTGGTTGACGCGGGTGTCCGAGGGGTTGGAGCAACCATGTCAAACAGTGCCTTCATTGGTTTTCCTGTCTTGTTACAGTTCTTTGATTCGTCTTTGACTCAGGCCTTTGTGATGTCATTGATGGTGGAAAACATTATTTTGTTACCGATTTGCTTAATTTTTATTGAAACCATGTTAGGCAAAAGTCAGAACAGTGAAAAAGGTCTTCTTGTATTTGTTGTGAAACGAATCTCAACGAATCCCTTGTTAATTGCCTTAGCCGCTGGTTTGGTTTTTTCCGTGTTTGAGTTACGTCTGCCCAGTTTTATGGGGCGAGGATTCGATTTACTGGCCGCTGCGGCTTCATCTGTTGCCTTAATTGTGATTGGTGGTTCTTTAGTCGGGGTGTCTATCAAAGGTCAATGGTCTCCCATTTTATTAGTGGCGACTGGCAAGCTCATTCTTTTTCCTATCCTAGTGGCTTTGCTTTTGCTGCTCACCCCCACTATGCCAAATGAGTTAAAGATCGCGGTAATTATTTTTGCGGCCGTGCCTATGTTTAGTTCTTACCCAATTGTCTGTGGCGAGTATGGTGAACGGAGTTTCTGTGCGAGTACGTTATTGATTACCACCGTGTTGTCATTTTTTAGCTTGAGTGTCTTACTGCGCTTTTTTGTTTGAAAAAATGGCGATGCGATTAATTGAATATTTATGTTGATTTATAGGAGTAATAAAAATGTCTACCATCATGGTATTGAACGGCCCTAATTTAAATTTACTGGGCACTCGTGAGCCTGCCACTTATGGTTATGAAACCCTAGCGGATGTGGAAGTCATGTGCCGTGAGGCCGCACAGAAATTAGGCCACGATGTGGAGTGCCATCAATCGAATCATGAAGGTGTACTGATTGATCTCATTCATGAGGCAGGTCGTCGCATTAAAGCGGGCGAAGTATTGGGCGTAGTGTTCAATCCCGGTGCTTATACACATACATCAGTTGCGCTTCACGATGCCATAAAAGGCGCTGATGTACCGGTGATTGAAGTTCACATCTCTAACGTACACGCTCGTGAAGCGTTTCGTCATCATTCTTATATATCCCCTGCCGCAGCAGGAATCGTGGTTGGTATGGGCGTACAAGGATATGTTTTGGGTATTCAGGGATTGGTGCATAAGCTTAAAGCGTAATAATGGTGCTCGCGCTCGCTCATTTTTAATTTAACCCCATTAAAGACAAAATGACGGCGAGGGTGACGAAAGACGCCAACGTGGTAATGAGTAATGTGCTGGCACAAATCGAACGGAATCCATACTGGCTGCCAATAATTGGATAAATGCTCATCATAGGAACGGCCGCAATCAAGATGCCACCAAGCAGAAGATTGTGGTCCATTTCTGGCATAAAGAGCGCCACGATAGCAATCATCAACGGATGCAGTACGAGTTTTCCGGTGGTGACAAAGCAAATGTCTTTGGCGTTGCCACTGAGGCTGGTTCCTACCAATGACCCTCCAAGTACAATGAGGGCGAGAGTGGCGGAAGCACCAGACAGCATGACCAACACGCGATCAATGACTGCGGGCAGTTCTAAGTGAAAAGTAGACGCTAGTACCCCACCTGTGACCGCTAAAATGAGCGGATTCTTGAGCAATCTTTTTATCACAGTGTAGAGCATGAAGGTGGGCTTAAGGCCTTGTCCTCTTGATGAACTGATTTCTAAAATCACAAACGTGATGGGCAAAACCAGAATATTTTCAACAATAAGAGACATGGCAAACGCGGCCGTAGGAGGGTTGCTGAACGCCAGTAACATCACTGGATACGCGAAGAAGGCCGAGTTCGAACAGGCCATGCCTGCCCCTTTTAGTGTGCTCTCGGTGAGAGAACGCTTCATGACTTTTAAGCTAATAAATAGACCAATCAATAGGGTGAGTATGGATCCTATTGCATAAGTCGCAATATAGGCTGGGACGATAACATCATCAAACTCCATTCTTGCTAAGGTACTGAAAATCAGGGCGGGAAGGGTGAAATACATGACGATTTTTGCCATGCCGGCAATGGTGTCACCAGGAACCAATTTAACGCGAACCGCAAAATATCCCAACATGATCATGATGAAAATGGGGGTTGTGATGGCAATAATGGTCAGCATTTAAAGGTCCTGTTTTCTTACCTTACGGCAGCCGTTTAAATAATTGGGCTGTCCTTATGGTGATGATCAATGGGTTTGTAATAGCTGTCTAAGGTTTTAGCCGTCTCTCGGATGGCGTTCATAAAAAGTTTGAGTGCGAGTGATGGAACTGAGTCGGCGCGTGTGGTCAAACCAACGGCACCTAGGGTTTCTTTGGTATCGATGGGGAGTTCGTCCAATTCTCCGTCGGCAATTTCTCGAGCCACAACTCCGCGTGAAATAATCCACACCGCATCGTTATTGCGAATAAATTCTTTGCCAAACGAATCCGATACAGTGTCGATTCTATCTGTTAGTGTGCTAACGCCTTGGGACAATAAAAATCGGTCTACATAAGGCGCAGTGATGGAGCCTTTTGGCGGGTAGAGCACCGTATAATTGGCAATATCGCTGATTTGGAAGTTTTCTTTTGTTAGCAATGGATGATTAGGTCGAACGGTAAACGTGACCTGCTCCGAGTACAAATGCTGAAATGATAAGCCTGACATGGCTTCTGGTACACCTAAGCGACCAACCACTAAATCCAATTCACCAACCCGTAACTGACTCATTAATAAGGCGTTTGGACCAGAAACCAAATGCAATCGCACATCCAGACCGCCTGTGCGAAAACGTTTGACGGACTCTGGCAGAATGCTGGTTGCGACAGTCGGCAAAACACCAATGCTGATACGACTGATGCCTTTTTGCTGTGCTTGGGCTACGCGTTCTGTACCTTCACGCAATGCCGCGACACTGGTGCTGGCGTGTTCTAGAAAGACTTTGCCAAATGGCGTGAGTTCAACGCCTTTTTTACTTCGTTCCAGCAACCTAACCCCAAGAATGTCTTCCAATTCTTTGAGTTTTTTTGAGACTGCAGGTTGGGTAAGAGCCAATACGTCGGCGGCACGAACAACACTACCTTGACGAGTGACTTCTAAAAAACATTGAAGGTGGCGATATTTAATACGATTTTCTAGCACAAAAGGTCTCCCATCGTACACGCATGGTCTCTGTCGCTGCTAACTGGCTATTGGGTCGTCAGCTACTGAAAATAAAGAAACACTAAGGAATCAGGCTTAATCACAAGCGCTAATAAGGGAATGATATTCTCTTATTACACCCTCATGTCGTTTTTTTTGAAAGAGGTTATGTATTCCTTTTTCGGTATATTTTTGGCACTTTATTTCATTCTTAATAGGACTCTCAATATAAAAATCTTGTGCTAGCATCAATCATAGTAGTTATAGCAGCAGAAAACAGATTTGCTTTTCACATATCGTTTTCGTTATGAAATGTAGACAGTCAGGACATAAGAATGAAAACAGCACTCGCAACCGTTACCTTATCAGGCACGCTGAGAGAAAAATTCGAAGCCGCGGCAAAAGCCGGTTTTCAAGGTGTCGAAATTTTCGAAAATGACTTAACTCAGTTTGATGGTTCTCCAAAAGAGGTGCGTCGTATGGCGCAAGATCTTGGTTTGGAGATTATCGCTTTGCAGCCATTTCGTGATATGGAAGGTATGCCTGAGCCGATGCGTTCGCAGAAGGTTAAAATGTTGCAGCATAAGATGGATGTTGCCCATGAATTGGGGACCAATCGTTTGTTGTTTTGCAGTAACGTGCAGCCTTATTCTTCTGCGGATCGTGATGTGTGCGCTGCGGACTTATTTGTCCTTGCTGAAATGGCCAAAAAAGAAGGCATCATGCTGGGTTATGAAGCGCTAGCGTGGGGCTATCACATTGCCGATTATCATGAAGCATGGGATCTGGTTAAACGTGTTGATCACCCGAACTTGGGGATAATTTTAGACACTTTCCACATGTTTTCCCGTGGTAATACGCTAGATGTTCTGCGTGATGACATTCCATTAAATAAGATTGCCCTTGTGCAAGTGGCTGATGCGCCTAGTCTACAAATGGACGTGTTGCAATACAGTCGACACTTCCGTTGTTTCCCTGGTCAAGGCGATATGCCAGTGGTCGAATTCTTACAAGTGCTGAAAGACAAAGGCTTTAATGACTATTTGTCTCATGAAATTTTCAACGACGAATTTCGTTCCTCTTCGCCATTAGAAAAGGCCATCGATGGTATGCGTTCTTTGATTTGGCTTGATGACCAAACGGTGAGCAAACGCGAAGAAAAAGTCGCTCCGATTGTGGCGCCTCAAGTCAGTGATGTTGAGTTTATTGAGTTTGCCATTGAGGGGGAAAGCGGCGAAGCCTTGACTAATACCTTAGCTCAGTTAGGTTTTCATGAAACCCATAAACATCGTTCTAAAAACGTTAGCTTGATGCGCCAGGGAAACATTAACCTGATTCTTAATCGTGAACCGAAAAGCCAAGCCCATGAGCATTTCCAGAAACACGGTGTGTCCGTTTGTGCCATGGCATTTGCCTCTGAAAATGTGAAAGCAACCTTGTCTTTGGCTGAACGTTATCGTGTTGAGCGTTTTGATAATCAGGCGGGTCCTGGCGAATTAAATATCCCTGCGCTTCGTGGGATTGGTGATAGCTTAGTGTATTTGGTCTCCGCGGATGCGGCGGTGCGCTTTTTCGACGTAGATTTCAAACCGATACAAGGTATTCAAGGCGAAACGGGCGTTGGTTTAACACGTTTCGATCACATCGGCCAAACGGTTTCCAATACGGATTTTCTGTCGGCGTCTTTCTTCTATAAATCGGTATTTGGTTTCGATATCGATGCCAGCCAAGATTTGCCGGATATTCACGGATTAGTCGTAAGCCGTACCGCCTTAAGCAAAGACAAGCGTGTGCGTATTCCATTGAATATGACCAACGCGCGTGGTGCCTCTGCACAGCGTTTTATTCAAAAATCCAAAGGTTCTGGCGTACACCAAATTGCGTTTGCCTGTGATGATATTTTTGCCGCGGCAAAAAACATTGATAGTGAGAAACAGCTGCCGATTCCTCAGAACTATTATCGTGATATCGAAGCACGCTTTGGTTTGTCTGCAGATCTGATCAAAAAATTACAGCTACACAACATAATGTACGACAAAAATGATGAGGGTGAATTCTTCCATTTTTATACTGAAGAAGTGCATGGCGTCTTTTTTGAAGTAGTGCAACGTGTGGGAGAGTACAGTCGTTACGGTGAAGCGAATGCGTTTGTTCGTCTTGCCTCACAGGCGCGCCAAGAAAAAAAATAAGTCATTGTCATTGCGGGGAATGATTTATTTTAGGCGTATCCTTTTGTGAGGAAATTATGCCGGAGGAAGAAGACTTCCTCCGGTTTTTTTTATTCATAAAACTCTGTTTCCGTGTTGATCTATAATTAATTCCCCATCTTCTTTCTCGTAAGGGCCTTTTGGCCATTGTTCGAGTAAATCCAGCACAGTCTCACTGGGGCGACACAATTTGACACCTTTAGGTGAGCAAACAATAGGACGATTTACCAAGACAGGGTGTTCTAGCATCGCCTCTAAGATAATGTCGTCGGACACACTTTTGTTCAATAATCCCAATTCTTTGGCGGGTGACTTGGTTTCTCTTAAGGCACTTTTCGGAGTCAGATCTGCTGCCGCAAATAATCCTAATAACTGAGCCTTGGTCCAACCTTCTTTAAGGTATTCAATGATCACAGGCGTGTAGCCTGCATCTTGAATAATGCGCAGCACATTACGAGAAGTGCCACATTCAGGATTATGGTGGATAACAATCATGATATTTCTTCCTTTCCAATAATATTAGGCAAACCAATGACGAGTGCGATTAGCAAACCAGACTAAAGACAACATGACAGGTACTTCCACTAGCACTCCGACAACCGTCGCCAGCGCCGCGCCAGAATGCAGACCAAATAGTGAAATAGCCACCGCAACAGCAAGTTCAAAAAAATTTGATGTGCCAATCATGCTTGCCGGTGCGGCTTCTGAATGAGGCAGTTTGAACTTCTTGGCTAACCAATAGGTAACCGCAAAAATGCCATAAGTTTGGATTAACAATGGAATGGCAATAAGAATAATGGCTTGAGGCTTTGATAAGATGGTTTCTGACTGGAAGCCAAACAATAAAACAACCGTGGCGAGAAGGCCAATCATTGACCAAGGTTTCATTGAGCTCAAAAAGGCATTTAATTTTGAGTGATCATTCGATTTGTTCAATATCTTACGTGTTAAAGCACCTGCAGTCAGTGGTACCAAAACATACAAAACAACGGAGATGAGTAATGTATCCCATGGCACATGAATGTCGGTTGCACCCAGTAATAAGCCTGCAATCGGGGCGAAAGCAAAAATCATAATGACATCATTAATGGATACTTGAACCAAGGTGTAATTCGCATCACCTTTCGTCATCTGGCTCCATACAAATACCATAGCCGTGCACGGTGCTACACCAAGTAGAATCATGCCTGCGATATATTCTTGGGCACTTTGTGGGTCGACCCAAGGGGCAAACAATACCTTAAAGAATAACCAGCCTAAAAGCGCCATTGTAAAAGGCTTGATTAACCAGTTAATTATCAATGTTAAAACAAGGCCTTTGGGGTTTTTACCAACGTTTTTTATGGAGGAAAAATCAATTTGAACCATCATAGGATAGATCATTAACCAAATGAGCACCGCAATCACCAGATTAACGTGCGCGTACTCTAAACCCGCCACTACAGCGAAAATATCCGGTACAAATACGCCTGCAATAATCCCTGCAACAATAGCCAGACCTACCCAAACGGAGAGGTAGCGTTCAAATAATCCCATTTTCATTTCCTTCACTCATGTTTTTTACTTTTGGATGACTGCCATCATCTGTGTTTACTTGGGGAAGTTCTGCAGGGTTAAGAATTTTAACCCTGCTCCCATATTTGTAAGCAAACGTGCGGATTCTTCGATTACTAAACGACTGTAAGAGCGTTCACGCAAAGAACCATAGAGCAGCAAAATACGCGGCTTATGTAGGCTCGGTAGTGTTGAGAATGGCTTGATATTAGGAACATGAAACTTTTCATGCTGTATGTTAGGTAGGCTGTTGTCGTCAGTCGTCATTGATTAGCTCCTAATACTGAAAGTGATTGTTTGCGAAGAACACTCCACACTTTCGCAACGCAGCCATAAGATCACACACAGGTTTTTTTACTGTAGATATGAGTCATGGTAAGCGAGTGTCGTATGCAAGGTGCTTGTAAAAGTCACAAGGAATCATAAATACATATGATATTTTGTATATATGTAATTTCACATATTAATTAAAGTGAGTCAACAACATTGGAGCTATATTCAGCGCAGGTTGTAAAAGAAAGAGGCTCCATTGAGATGGGCTATTATAGACAACAGGGAAGAGAATGCTGAGCGAGTACTGCGCTGTTTGTGCTCAGCATTACTTTATTCAAGAGATTTAGATTTTTTCTGTTACTTGAAATTGTCCCACCAGCGAATCGAGCTTCAAAGCCGACAATCCAACGCGCGATGAACGTCTTTGTAGTGCTGCGATTGAGCGACGCATTTGTTCCGTTGCTGCGCCCATTTCATGAACGGTTTTGGCGTTCGTTTTGTTGCTTTCATTTAATAATAAAATGGCTTCGAACATGGTATCGACTAGATCGTACAACGCACTGTCCCCAATGTTGCTTTGCTCATTTGCCATGAGATTCTTATCGACGTTTTCGGCGCCTTTTTCCATAAAGCTTACGGCATTGCGTGTTTGTTCTTGAATGCCCTCTAGCATGGTTTGTATCTCTTCTGCTGCAGAAGCGGTTTTAGAGGCCAAACTACGAACTTCGTCGGCCACGACAGAAAACCCTCGACCATGTTCACCGGCTCTTGCTGCTTCTATGGCGGCGTTCAGTGCCAACAAGTTGGTTTGGTTGGTGATGTCTGAGATGGTCGTAATGATGCCGGCGACTTCATTGGTTTTTTGATCCAATGATTTGACTGACTCGGCAGTGGTTCTTACCACATCGCGTATTTCTTGTGTGCCGGCTTTGGCGGCTTTAAGACGAGACTGTGTTTCTGCTGCGACCTGATCCATGGCTTGTTTTAAATCATTTGCTGTCTGAGACGCACTCTGTACTTCGTCTATTTGTTGCTGAAACACGCTCAGCATGTTTTCAACGGTGGACTCAAGATAGCGAGACGCTTGGCTGGCTTCTTCGTTGGTGCGAATCATAAATTCGTTAGACTTTTTGACGTTACGGCTGGCTGAGATCACCTGTCTCATGGTGTTGTCTAGGTTATCAATAAAGCTGTTCATCCAGCGCCCCATATCGCCCGTTTCGTCATTATTGAGATCATCATCAAGGCGCTGTTTTAGGTTGCCTTCTCCTTCTGCTATGGTTTGAATGACTTCTGTCATTTGACTCATACTGCGGCTAATTCTTTTTGTGCTGAAGCGATTGAAGAGTAGGCCCGCTACCCCCAAGCTTGCGAAGGCGATTAAACTGGTTAGTATGACGGATAAATTTGTGTAAGCCTGCAGTGAACTACTGATGACAAGTGGGACACTGGAAGCCAGCAAATAGCTTCTCATCAGCTTTAAGTTGATCGAGCGGCGACGATAGACTTCTTCTAAGTCGCCTTCACACATCATGCCCCACGTATCTGGGCTACCTTTTAATTGGAAGGTCACCCCTTTGCCAATAACAGGGATATGTCGATAGTCGGAATACCCAGGGTAAGTGACAAAAATATTTTGGCCGTTCTTAATGGTTTCTCGCACACCTGGGTGCAATTCTTTGGTGGCAGGATCGGTAAAACGAATTTCAAATTCAGTATGCTTTTGAACCTTGACGACGCCAAATTTTGTATTGATGCCACCCTTTAGGTTTTCGCCATGACTAAAGGCATTGTCTTCGAAGCGTGAACGGGACAGTGCGGTGCCCGGTAGTATGGATTTGTCGAATTCAGGCTTTACCATGAATAAGTAATTGTCACCGGACTCTTTGTAAATATGCCCCGCTTCGCGTTGGATAATATCACCAAGAACATCATTGGGAATACGGGCGCAGACGGCACCCACACTGACGCCATTTTGTTTAATAGGAAGATAAAACATGAGGGTGACCGCATCGTGAAATTTTGAGCAGGATGCGCCAATCGTTAATGTATTTTGGTCGATATAAGGGCCATGTATAAACGGCGCCAGTAAGCCCGCCGCGACGGCTTTTGGGGATAAGTCCGTTTTGTGTATACGGCTTTGAGCGGTGGATTTGAGAACCTGTCCTTGGGCATCGATAACAAAATATTCAGAAACATCGGCTACGATATTCAAGCGCTCATCTAAGGCTTCTTGATCAATATGAGGGAAGCTTGTGGAAACGATTTCCAATAAGACATCTAACTGAGACCACTGAGTATTCACCCAAGTGTTGAGTAGCTTTACTCTGGTACTGGCAATATTCTCGAAGGTTTTTTCTATGTTTGGGTAGGTGTCTTTATTTAAATAACATGACCAAAAAAGTGAAAACCGTCCAGTGTTGCCAAACCAAGGTAACCATCGGCGTTCTTTTGCTGAAAGTAACATCTGATTGCTTTTTAAACTCATCTCTTTACTGCTCCATTGCATTAAGCACTACGTCGTTGCAGATGCTTAGGGGTGTCTTAAAAGAGCAATTTTTTTGCCATTGTTTTACAAATTTGAAACTTTAGTTTGATCTTCTTTAAACAGATAAAAGGACATTGGTATTCCACTAGATACGTTTTAAAAAGCAGTGAATTATTAAAGAGGTCATCTTTTTGTACTGCACCATAATGGTGTTTTTCGTCTTTTTTGCTTTATGGAGGCGCGATTTGCCGATATTTAGGAAGGAGTTGTCGTTTTTGGATAAGCGGTTAGGGGTAAAAACAAGTAAGGATATTGTTTGAAATCGACCACTTTTAACCCGTTATAGCATGAAAAAACGGGTTAAAAGTGGGCTCGTCTTTGCTTTAGTAATCCTTGCTTAGGCTGTTTCGTGAAAGAGTTTTCGCTTTAGCCATCGTGTCCAAATAGGGGACTGGGTAAAGAGTATTAAAACGATCACACTAAAGAGTATGGTTGAAAGTGGGCTATGAAATACATTGATAAACAAGTCACTGATACTGCCACGTTCAGACAGAATCGCACGACGCCAGTTTTCATCGGTTAATGAACTCAGTATTACTCCTAAAATCACTGGCCCAACAGGGAAGCCATAGAGACGCATAAAGTAACCAAATACACCAAAAGCCAGCATCCACCAGATATCGGTAATTGCGTTGTTAATTGCATACGCACCGACAATCGACAGAAGGAAAATGAGTGGAATCAGGATACCTTTTGGGCACTCGACGATTTTCGAAAACATCTTAATGCCGGTTAAACCAAAGATCAGTACGAAAATATTGGCTAAGGTTAAATTGCCAACAGTGAACCAAAACATATGCGGTTGTTCGATGAGCAATAAAGGACCTGGGTTTAAGCCATGAATAAACAAGGCGCCAATAAATACGGCAGTGACCGCATCTCCAGGAATGCCCAGAGTCAGCATTGGTATATAGGCACCACCAACGGCAGCGTTATTGGCCGCCTCAGGGGCGATTAAACCTTCTTTAGCGCCTTCGCCAAAAGGGACTTCCGGGTTTTTGGTTACACGTTTGGCGTGGTCGTACGCCATTAACGCCGCAATATCACCACCCGTACCTGGTAATGCGCCGACGATGACACCAATAAATGAGGTCTGTAAGCTTAGCGGCATGTACTTTTTAATATCTGACCATTTAGGGATAATGCGAGAGATCTTTTGTTTCACTACGGCCTTGTTCATATGATGTAACTGATGCAGGGCTTCCGATATACCAAACATACCAATCATCACCGCAACCGGGTTAATGCCATCCCAAAGTTCGACAACGCCAAAAGTAAAGCGTTCTTCGGCGGTCATCGGATCCAGTCCAACAGTACCGATTAACAACCCCAGTGCGCCCGCAAAAATCCCTCTTGCTAGACTGCCACCAGACAGCGAGCCGACTAGCATGATGCCTAGTATCCCCAGCATCATATAATCACGAGGCTGGAAGGTGATAGCAAATTCGCTCACAGTAGGTGCCGCGAGCGCTAAGACGACGATACCAACAAAGCCACCGACGACAGACATAATGGTAGACAGGCCAATCGCTTCTCCTGCTAGGCCTTTTTTAGCCAACGGATAACCGTCTAATGCCGTTGCAATGGCTGAGGGCGCCCCTGGAATGTTTAATAAAATGGCGGTGCGAGAGCCACCGTAAACACCGCCCATATAAACACCGACCATTAAGCAAAGTGCGTAATTGACGTCCCATGCAAAGGTGAACGAAATTAGAATCGAAACCGCCATGGTCACGGACAGGCCAGGGATTGCTCCGACATAAATGCCTAGAAAAGTGCCTAGTGCCGTTAAGCCCAGTAACTCTGGTGACAGCCAAGACATGGCAAAATAATGTAACGCATCCATAAAATGACTATCTCCACAAAGATTTTATTGAGGATAAAATTTCGCGTTCAGGTACGATGCCTTCAGGAAGCACGACTTGGAAAATTAAGCGAAAAATAATGTACACGATAACCATGGCCAATAAGCTGATGGCGAGAGTGGTTAACACGTTGCGTCGATATAAAAACTGTATGGAAACGAACAGAAAAGCAAAGCTTGATAGAACAAAGCCTAGGCTTTCCAACACGACGGAATAAATCAAAATTAACGCCATAACAATGGCAACGATAGGCGGAAAACAGTGATAAACGAAGCGAACGTTTTCGGCAGCGGGTAGCTTCAGAGTATTTAAAAAAGTAATACAGGAAGCCAATACCATAGTAGCAGAGGCCGCCAGTGGAAATGCTCCTGGCGAGCTGAACGAACTGAACCCTGCAATAGCATAAGATTGCCAAAACAGATAAACACTTCCCACAATCATCAGAAAGCAAAAAATGCGCTCTCCAGGTTTACGGGTTTTTACAAAGGGGGATTGACTGGACATGGCAACTCCAGATAAAACAAGAAAACAAGACGCGTTTACTCCATGTAAGCCGCGTCTAGGGATTAGATTATTGGCATTTCAATCTTATGGTTTACGAATGCCAAACTCTTCAGGTGAGAATTTACTAAAGCCTGCATCGTGTACCAACCAAGAAGACGTTGAACGGTAAGCGTCAAGGAAGTAATCGGCTTCTTCTCCAGAAATGTTCATGATGGTGAAACCACGTTTTTGCATGAGATCAACAAAGTCGCTGTTGAATGCGGCTTTTTGAAAGGCAGCTTGTAATTTTTCTACGGCGTCGTCTGGTGTGCCTTTTTTCACGAATACACCAAAGAAAGGACCCCATGGAAGGTAGGTTTTCATGCCTGGTAGTGCGTCAGTAATAGGCGCAAGATCTGGCAGTAGCTTGCTAGATTCTACATCGACAAGACTGATGGCTTTCATTCGTCCCGCCTTGATTTGTTCGATAGTAGCACCGAGTACGGCAGGCATGACGTCAATCGCACCGCCTTGAAGCGCGGTGAGTGCTGGGCCATCACCATTGTAAGGAATGCTGATGTAGTCCAGTTTGACTTGAGAGTCCAACATAGCTGTCACAATAGAGGTTAATCCACCAGGGCCTGTAGAACCAAATTTCACTTCACCTGGATGCGCTTTGGTATAATCAATAAGCTCTTGCATGTTGTTAAAAGGCGCGTCGTTATTTGCGACAATAATTGGCGTCCCACGAGCCAACACGTTGATCGCAATCATATCGCTGTAGTCGATATCCGATAGCCCTAAAATTTTATACATCTGAGGGTTTTCCGCCCCCATTAACAATGTATAGCCGTCGGCTTGTTTTGCATCAACGAACTTAGTCGCTATGGCACCAACACCCCCGGTTTTATTTGTCAGGATGATACTGGTTCCAAGCTCTTTTTCGACATGAGGAGCGATAGAACGCATTACGGTATCTGTTGAACCGCCCGCGCCCCATTGGATGATGCCTTGAATGTCTTTCGTTGGATAATCCGCGAAGCTTAGGCTGGAAGAAAGGGAAAGTGCTGCTAGTAACGCAATCGTTGTTTTTTTCATTATTGGCCTCTTTGGTGTTCATCTTTAAATGAACTTGGCTTGGTTTTGTTATTATTAGTGATCGATACCAGTTCTGTGCTTCAACTGGTATTTTGGAACCACTGTAACCTTAGCCTATGGGTTATTGTTTATAAAGATGGTATCTATTCCATATTTTACCCATTTTGTGATCTTTTAGTTATAGATAGGGACGTTAAAATCGACGATTTTTGATCTATTTGAACAAAAAACACCTTATTTACTTGCCCCATTAATCGTTAGGATTTGATATCAATAGGGCAAGTGTGAAGGAGAATTAGGGCTGACTTGAAAAAGCCTCTCGGGTGAGGTTGATCGGTTGCTGGCTCTTTACCACGATATTGTCTTCTATACGAATACCACCATACGGTAAAAAATGCTGGATGCGTGCCATATCACAACCGTGCTGTGGTATCTCGGCCTGCATTTTTTCCAGCAACATAGGAATGAAATACAAGCCAGGTTCAATGGTGATGACCATATTTTCTTCTAAGGTTCGCGTGAGGCGTAAAAAAGGAGCCTGTTCATCCGGTAGGCTTAATGTGCCCTGTTTATCAATTTGATGACCGCCTACATCGTGAACTTGCAAGCCAAGTAAGTGCCCTAAACCATGAGGAAAGAAAACGTGCGGAATGCGTTTGGCTAATTGTTCTTCAACATTGAGAGAGCAAATCTTATGCTCATGCAATAGGTTCGCAATACCGGCGAGTGTATTTTGATGCAAATCTCGGAAGTTAACGCCAGACATCGCTTGACGGCAAAGTGTCTGCTCCATTGTGTCTAGGTCTTGGATCAAGGCATTAAAATCATCAGCATGGCGCGTAAAGGTGCGAGTAATGTCACTTGCGTAACCATGCTCGTTGGCACCCGCATCAATCAGTAGTGTACGAGAATCACTCAACTGTTGTACGGATTTATGCTCGTAATGCAACACGGCAGCGTGTTCATTTAGACCGACAATGCCAGGATAAGGTTCTTGAAAAGCACTTTGCTGACTGGCTTTTAAAAAGGCAAGATGGATATCAAGCTCACTCATTCCCGCTAAAAAAGCCTCTTTAGCCGCGAGGTGTCCTGCCGCACCACGTAAGCTTGCTTGTTGCATGGCGTCAATTTCGAAGTCTGTTTTAACCGCTTTCGCAAAATCCACGTAAGCCTTTAAGCCTTCGCAAGTGACTGCGAATGGCAAGGCATTGGGGCCAAGCCAAGCGGTTTTTTTCGGCAGATCGGCAAACCACTTATCTGTTTTTCTGGCGGTCACGATATTCCAATTCTGCTGCCAATCGCCGCTCGGAACAGGATTGGGAGCGTGCCAAAAGTCATCACGAACAGGCCAAACCAACGTCGGTTTTTCGCCCGCTTTTAGTACGACATAGGTTTCAGCGCCTAAGGTAAAAGGCAACCACTGTTGTGCACCAGAATAGGCCTGAAAGGGGTGAGTATGATCGTCTTGAAAGTAATAACTTTTTTCCCCTGAAGCTAAAACAATGGCGTCAAGGCTAAAATGTGCCATAGCGTCTTCATAACGATGACCGATAATGGCGAGGTGTGCTTGATAGCGTGTTGTCATAAAAGGACTCTTGTTCATTGGCAAGTGTTAGCTAAAACGCTGACTGGTGTCCATTTCGTCTGCGTTGTTTTTTCAGGGGGATATAAAACATTAGCATACGCTAAAAAACTGGATTTTTTGTATACTTATTGCTTGTTGGCGGTGAATTTATGAAAGAGAAAAATGCTGCCTTTAAAGGTGACAAAGGCACAAAGTACCGACACGAACGCCAGCAATAGATCATTCTCTATGACGAAAAAGTGCTTGAAAAGATAAAAAAAAGCGATGGTTAAAACAATTCGTACAAGGCTGTCAACGAGTGACATGACTTTGGGCGATTCGAGCATTATTGGATTCCTTTTTACAATTGAGACCAGACTGTCCCACAAAACCACAGCCAAGCCAATTATTTAATTGGCAAACAAACCAGCGTCACGTAATCCTTCGCGTTCTCTGTTTGAGTGGGGCCCACTTCGAAGACTTCGACGCCATAACGATGGCGATTAAGGGTTAAACGATGCAGTCGCATATAGTTAAATAATACATGCCACGCCAAAGATAAATTTTGGTAGCTGCCGTAATAGCGTAATTGCAAATAATAGCCACGCAGAACGATACGTTCTGGGTAGAGTTCACAAGGCACTAGATTTTGCACGGGAATGCCCAAGCGACCAGAAAAGTAGTGATGGGTAATATCCGCTTTTTTATACAGGGCAAAACTGGGGCCAGCAGGTGGGTTTTCTGGACCAAGTTGGGTCAATAAGTCATGAAAGCCCTGGTCCATTTTTTGTGACATGGGCTGATTACTCACGACAAATGGGCGCGTTACGGCATCCACATTCTCCAGTCGTGCTTTAGCAAGCCATTCAAAGCGTGGTTCATGGTACTGATGATCTGACGTGATGTTGTATTTGCCCAGATACGTTAATACTTTTAACAGTGCTAGCTCTGCGTCTTTATTGGCGCGAAGACTGTAATTTTTTTGTTTCCAGCGACGAAAGAAAGGCAGCTTGCCTGTTATCTGAATCGTTATTAGAGTGCGTTCTTTTTGTTTGGTGAGATCAATATTAAAGTGCACATCAGTTGGATAAAACGCAGGCGCTTCTAACAGCGTATGAAAGTAATGAGCGCCTGAACGAGCAGGCTCTAATGTCATGTGTCCGTCTTTTATGAGTTTCCCCTGCCATACTAAACAGCTGGGAAAAACCGAATGAATACCTGAGTTTAAATATTCATAATTCACATGGGCATCGGGCTCATAAATGAGCCAAGGCAGCCAGCTTTGCCAATTAGTAAGATCACTTAAATCTTCTGCCAGACGGTCAATAGGGGCGTCAATCACCGCATTGCGTCGGCCAAAAAAACGACCATTAAACAAAATGAAATAAGCGAGCAATAGGATGCTTGCAAACGTGATTAGCAACAATATGACAACCATATTTGTCTCACTCTTGAAGTTATGATGTGTTCATAAACGTGTTGATTAACCCATTGTGGCAAACTTGATGGCCAGAATCTTGCTTTTCACAGCATAATGTTTAATGTCACTCTTTGGCAAGTAAGTGTTTTTTGAGTCAATAATATTCATGGTGGGAATGGTTAGTTATGAAATCGACACTGATATGGGATTGGCCGGTACGCATTAGTCATTGGTTAATGGTGTTTTTATTTACGGGTTTGATCATTACCGGTAAATCTGACGCAGACTACGTTCAATATCACTTTTACATGGGTTATGGTTTATCTGCGGTGATCATTGCACGGGTTCTATATGGTTTTTATGGATCGTATTACGCGCGTTTTCGCCAGTTTGTTAAAGGACCAAAGGTTGCTTTTCGTTTTGCATGGTCGCTGTTGACCGGGCGGCCGAGACATTACCTTGGGCATAACCCGATTGGGGCGCTGATGGTGGTTGTTTTGCTTGCTGCGCTTTCCGTGCAATGGGCGACTGGGTTGTTTACCAGTGATGATATTTTTTGGTTTGGGCCTTTTTATTCGTTCATCCCAGAAGACTGGGCAAGTGAGTTGGCGTCTATTCATCGTTTTTTACCCAATGTACTTTTAGGGTTAGTAGCCGTGCATGTGTTGGCCGTGTTGTATCATGAGTTGTGTCTTAAAGAGAGGCTCATTGCCGCCATGATTCATGGACGTAAAAAGCATTCAACGTCCGTTGTTATCGCCGTGAAAACCCCACGTTGGGGTGTGGTTTTTTCTTTATTGATGGGACTTTCGTGGTTAGTTGCGCTTTGGCTGATGCCAATTTAAATAAATGGATTTTTTAAATGTATAGACAGGTGGTTTATTTGTTATTATTGCCTGTTATCAACCCTTAAACACCTGAATAGATGGAAACCTTAGTGTCTGATATAACCAACTCTAATTTAGCAAATTTGTTCGATGACTTACCGGATGCGCCCCTTCCAATTTACGCTAAGTTAAAGCAGGCTATTTCATTAAAAATTACCTCAGGCCAATGGCAAGTGAATCAGCGTATCCCGTCTGAATCTGAGGTAGTAAAAGCGTTGGGTGTAAGCCGGATGACAGTGAACCGTGCCTTACGAGAATTAACCGCGGAAGGTTTTCTTGTGCGCCACCAAGGACTGGGTACATTTGTGGCTGAGAAGAAAGCCCACTCAGCGTTGTTTGAAGTGCATAATATTGCAGAAGAGGTGGCGGCCCGCGGTCACAAACATCGCTCTGAATTATTGGTATTAGAATCCGCCAAGGCGACCATGGAAGAGGCCATGAACTTAGGCGTTCGAACCAACCACGGAATTTTTCGCTCAGTGGTGTTGCATTTTGAAAACGACTTCCCCATCCAAATCGAAGAGCGTATTGTGAATGCCAATCTTGCTCCTGACTATGATAAGCAGGATTTCTCTTTGCATACTTCTTATGAATATCTCATGAGCGTCGCCCCCATGACAGAAGGCGAGCATCTCGTAGAAGCCATATTGCCTAGCCCCGTTGAGTGCGAGCGCCTGCGTATACAAGCATCAGAACCCTGCTTACAAATTAAACGCCGTACTTGGGCGGGGGATGACATCGTCACTGCCGCGCGTCTACTCCACCCCGGCTCGCGTTTCCAACTGTTTGGGCATTTTGGGCGTTAATTTTATGCTCTGATGCACACTAAAACGCCACGGCCTTGGGTTAATGTTGTCTTGGCGTTTTGTGAAAACACTGCCATGCTGTGTGCTTTGATTGCGGCTGTGTTGGCGTTTTCCATTTCAATCACGCTGCCCTCAGAGGCATAAAAACCACAAAACAGTGTATCCGTGTCCGCAAAAATAATGGAGCAAGGCGCTGTACATGCCTGAACTCTGGCTTGAGTGTCGTCGTCTCTCACCATAATATTCAGGTCTTCAATCTTGCCATTTTTCAATGTGGCGTAAGTTGTATCTCCACCTGAAAATCTTGCGATATCTAAGGGGCTGTCCAGTTTGTTTATTTGACAACCTGTCTCACTTTTGTGTTCTAGCGTCATGCCTTCGCCAGAGAGTAAGACCAAGGTACGATTCAAGCCGCTGAAGTCGGAAAATACGCCATCTTCTACCACTGACGCTTGGCTGATGCGAAAGCGTAGGCCGCTTTCATCTTCATGGCGTTGAATTTCTAGGGTTTCCCCAAGGCCGTTTTTCCATGGCATTCGTTGGTATTGTGCTTGTTCGATAATCGTTAATTTAGGCATGGTACATGGCCTTTTTAATCACTTGAGTAAAGGCCAGACGGCTGCTGTCTTCATGCTGGTGGTGGAAGTTTTTGATGGTGTGAGTGCCGGCCACAAAGACGTCTTTGACAAGGTTTTCATTGGTGGCGAATAACCAACGATTGAGCAAATCTTTTGCTTCGCTGGCGGCGATAAAAGGATGAGATTCATCCAGTACCATAAAGTCAGCTCGGTTTCCTATACCTAATCCCAAAGAGACTTGGCAAGCCTGATTACCACCCAGCAAAGCTTGCTGATACAGGTTATCCCCCACGCTGGTTTGGTCTTCACGATATAAGCGATTGCGTTGTTGATCCCGTAGGCGCTGTCCATATTCATAGGTACGTAATTCTTCGACGATGGACAAACTCACATGGCTATCAGAGCCGATTCCCCAACGACCCTTTTCCTGCTCAAAAGCCACACCGGGGAAAATACCATCGCCTAAATTCGCCTCAGTGGTTGGGCATAGTCCAGCAACGGCTTGGCTCTTCGCAATGGCTTGGCGCTCAGTGTCGGTTAGATGAGTGGCATGAACTAAGCACCAGCGCTCGTTTAAGCCGATTTCGTTATTTAGCCACTCCACAGGGCGCTGTCCGCTATAAGCGAGACTGTCTTGCACCTCTTTTTGTTGCTCGGCGATGTGGATATGTATTGGAACGTCTTTTTTTAACGCAGAGAGTACGGTTTCTATTTGTGGCTTGGTCACTGCACGCAGCGAGTGAAAGCAAATGCCTAACTTGTGGCGAGTATGATTGGCTAACGCGTTATCGCAGGCTTGGTGCAATGCCAAATACGAATCTGTGCTGTTGATGAATCGCGCTTGTCCGGCGTTCGGGGCTTGCCCACCAAAGCCAGAATGTGAATACAAGACAGGTAATAGCGTCAACCCCATTCCTGATTCGTCTGCGGCGGCGATGATCCGATTTGACATCTCACCAAGCTGGTCATAATGCTTTCCGCCAACGTCGTGGTGCAGATAGTGAAACTCCCCGACTTGTGTGTAACCGGCTTTTAGCATGTCGATATAAAGCCGTTTGGCAATGATGTGTGCGTCGTCTGGTGTGAGCTTTTGTACGATTTTGTACATTAAATCACGCCAACTCCAAAAACTGTCATTGGGATTTAAACTGACTTCTGCTGCGCCTGCCATGACGCGTTGGAAAGCATGGGAATGCACATTGGCCAGCGTCGGTAAAACAGGTCCAGATAACACATGACAATCTGCCATTGGTGCGCTGTTTGCTGTAAAAGAATGAAATTGACCATTTTTTACAGAGAAAAGCACATCTTTCGCCCAGCCAGAAGTGAGCAAAGCGCGTTGCGCAAAATAGTGTTGAGTATTATCGCAATGAGTAGAGTGTTGGCGAGTCACAAGTCATTCCCTAATGAATATTGATCATTCGAGTGTAATAGAAAAAACAATGTATATACAAGTTAGTTTTTAATGAGTTTATTTTGCCTTCCTAAACGCCTCTACTTAGCACTTGTTTGATAAGGCATTTTTGCTTTTATTGGTGGCATTTTTCTCTTATTTAAACGGGTTTAACTGGCTTTAGTGTAAAAAATATCTTGCATCTAGAAAAATTAGATTTTATCTTTGTGTAAGTTGTATATACATGTTGGTTTGCTTTATCGATTTAAATAATTGATGAAAAGACTTTTTACTTAAGTTTTAGAGGATTGGGAAATGACGAAACAAACACTCGCTCAAAAACGTTACCGCGCTGGTGTCGTAAAAGCGGCAACCGGAACGACATTGACGGCTAAATCTTGGTTCACGGAAGCGCCCATGCGTATGCTGATGAACAACCTAGATCCTGATGTGGCAGAAAACCCAGAAGAATTAGTGGTTTACGGTGGTATTGGTCGTGCGGCACGTGATTGGGAGTGTTATGACAAGATCGTTGAGTCCCTAAAAGAACTAGAAGAAGACGAAACCTTGCTGGTTCAATCAGGTAAGCCAGTGGGCGTGTTTAAAACCCACAGCAACGCGCCGCGCGTATTGATTGCTAACTCAAACCTTGTTCCGCATTGGGCCAACTGGGAGCACTTTAACGAGTTGGATGCGAAAGGCTTGGCCATGTACGGCCAAATGACCGCGGGTTCTTGGATCTATATTGGTAGCCAAGGCATAGTGCAAGGCACTTACGAAACCTTCGTCGAAGCGGGTCGTCAGCATTACGATGGCAAACTGGCAGGCCGTTGGGTATTAACCGCGGGTCTTGGTGGCATGGGCGGGGCTCAGCCGCTAGCGGCCACCTTGGCGGGTGCCTGTTCATTGAACATTGAATGTCAGCAAAGCCGCATTGATTTTCGTCTACGCACTCGTTATGTGGACGAGCAAGCGACCGACCTAGACGATGCCATGGCGCGCATCAAAAAATACACGTCAGAAGGCAAAGCGGTGTCTATCGCGCTTTGCGGTAACGCCGCCGATATCCTGCCTGAAATGGTAAAACGTGGTATTCGGCCAGATATGGTGACCGACCAAACCTCGGCCCATGATCCACTAAACGGTTACTTGCCATCCGGTATGAGCTGGGATGAGTACCGTGAAAAAGCGCAAACACAACCTCAAGAAGTGGTTGCGGCCGCAAAACATTCTATGGCGAAACACGTACAAGCCATGTTGGATTTCCAAAAAATGGGCATTCCGACCTTTGACTACGGCAATAACATTCGTCAAATGGCTTTAGAAGTGGGCGTCGAAGACGCGTTTAATTTCCCAGGTTTTGTGCCAGCGTACATTCGTCCTTTGTTCTGTCGTGGTATTGGGCCTTTCCGTTGGGCGGCTTTGTCGGGTGATCCAGAAGATATTTATAAAACCGATGCCAAAGTAAAAGAGTTGATTCCTGATGATGAGCATTTACACCGTTGGTTAGACATGGCCCGTGAGCGAATTCAATTCCAAGGCTTACCAGCGCGCATTTGCTGGGTAGGTCTTGGACAGCGCGCCAAATTAGGCTTAGCCTTTAATGAAATGGTGCGCAGCGGTGAATTATCCGCGCCCATCGTTATCGGTCGTGACCATTTGGATTCGGGTTCTGTTTCCAGTCCAAATCGTGAAACGGAAGCAATGAAAGATGGCTCAGATGCGGTATCGGATTGGCCGTTGTTAAATGCCTTGTTGAATACCGCTTCTGGGGCAACTTGGGTGTCTTTGCACCACGGTGGCGGCGTCGGCATGGGGTTCTCTCAGCATTCTGGCATGGTGATTGTGTGTGACGGCAGTGATGAAGCGGCAGCGCGTATTGCGCGTGTATTGCATAACGATCCAGCGACAGGCGTGATGCGTCATGCGGATGCGGGTTATGAGATTGCCATCGATTGCGCGAAAGAGCAGGGGCTAAACTTACCCATGATCACTGGCGATCAAGCTAAATAATTTGTTGTTGATGGAAAATTTGTAGGCCGGATGAGGGAGGAACGACCGTTATCCGGCGTTTTGATTTGAGAATAAAAATTGAGGAACACCATGTTTGAATTAACAATTAAGCCAGGTCAATTGACGCTTAACGAGTTGCGTCAAATCAGTCGTCGTCACGTTAAATTAACGCTAGACGAAAGTGCTTTTCCTGCGATTCATGCCAGTACGCAAGTGGTTAACGATGTTATTGCCCAGAACCGTACTGTCTACGGTATTAATACAGGCTTTGGTTTGTTGGCAAATACGCGTATTGCACCAGAAGATCTGGAAGAGCTGCAACGCAGCATTGTGCTGTCTCACGCGGCAGGTATTGGTCAGTTGATGGAAGACAAAACCGTTAAACTGATCATGGCGTTGAAGGTAAACAGTTTGGCGCGTGGTTTCTCTGGTATTCGTCTTGAGGTGATTCAAGCCTTGCTGACCTTGATCAACAAAGAAGTGTATCCCTGTATTCCGAAAAAAGGCTCTGTAGGCGCATCGGGTGATTTAGCACCTTTGGCGCACATGAGTACTGTGTTATTAGGTGAAGGCAAAGCCCGTTACCGTGGTGAGGTGATTTCCGGTCGGGCGGCCTTGTCTATTGCTGGATTAGAGCCCATTACCCTAGCGCCAAAAGAAGGTTTAGCACTGCTAAACGGTACGCAAGCTTCGACGGCGTTTGCATTAGAAGGTTTGTTCGAGGCGGAAGATTTATTCGCTTCTGCTGTTGTCTGCGGCTCTTTGTCTGTGGAAGCAGCATTGGGCAGCCGTAGCCCATTCGATGCGCGTATTCATGAAGTGCGTGGTCATCAAACACAAATCGATGCGGCTGCCGCGTATCGTCATCTTTTAGGTGAAACGTCTGAGTTGGGCGATTCTCACCAAAGTTGTGAAAAAGTCCAAGACCCGTATTCACTTCGTTGCCAACCCCAAGTGATGGGCGCGTGTTTAGAGCAAATCCGCAGCACGGCGAAAGTTTTGTGTGTGGAAGCCAACTCGGTATCAGACAATCCATTGGTGTTCGCAGCAGAAGGTGACATTATTTCCGGTGGTAATTTCCATGCCGAACCCGTGGCTATGGCGGCGGATAATCTTGCCTTGGCGATTGCTGAAATCGGCAGTTTGTCAGAGCGCCGTATGGCCTTGTTGATCGACAGTAACCTAAGCAAGTTGCCACCATTCTTGGTGAATAACGGTGGTGTAAACTCTGGCTTCATGATTGCCCAAGTCACCGCGGCGGCGCTGGCGAGCGAGAACAAAACCTATGCACATCCTGCGTCGGTAGACAGCTTGCCAACGTCGGCGAACCAAGAAGATCACGTTTCCATGGCGACCTTTGCGGCACGTCGTTTGAAAGACATGGCGGAAAATACACGCGGTATCTTGGCGGTGGAAATTCTATCTGCGGTACAAGGTCTGGACTTCCGCGCACCACTGAAATCCAGTAAGCGCCTAGAAAATGTTCGTGCGACTTTACGTGCTCGCGTACCGTTTTATGATAAAGACCGTTATTTCGCGACTGACATTGAGAAAGCCAATGAGCTGTTGTTGGAAGCGGTGCATAACGAGACGATGCCAGCAGGCTTGTTGCCCAGTCTGGTCGTGTAAGTTATTGGAATAAGGTGCAAAAAGCAGTTCTCAACGAACTGCTTTTTCGTTTTTGATTTTGAGTGAAAAAAGAGGCTATGGTACACGACATGACACGCGATTCTCTGATGAAATTGGACAGTTTATGGCACGGTGCGCATGTTGCCACTATGCAAGGTGGTCAATATAGTATGATCGAAAACGCGGCGATTGGCGTCGTTGGTGGTCGTGTTGTTTGGATTGGCGAATCACGTCATTTGCCTAGGTATCAGGCTCAACATGAGTACGATTTGGATGGAGGTTGGATTACGCCAGGGTTGATTGATTGCCATACGCATCTTGTGTTTGGTGGCAATCGCGCGGGCGAATTCGAACAACGTTTAAATGGCGTGAGTTATCAAGAGATCGCCCAGCAGGGCGGCGGCATTGCTTCCTCAGTGAAAGCCACTCGTGACGCCAGCGAAGCGGAGCTTATTGCTAGTGCCGCGCGGCGTTTAAAAAGCTTGATGGCAGATGGTGTGACCACGGTTGAAATCAAGTCGGGTTATGGGCTGTCACTTGAAAGCGAACTGAAAATGCTGCGTGTGGCAGGCCAGCTAGGAGATAGTTTTCCGGTGACGGTAAAGCGAACTTGTTTGGCTGCCCATGCCATGCCGCCTGAGTACGCCGATAAAGACGCTTATATTGATTATCTTTGCGAGACGGTGTTGCCGAAAGTCGCCACGCTTGGTATGGCGGATGCGGTAGATGCTTTCTGTGAAGGTATCGCCTTTAGTACTGAACAAGTGGTGCGTTATTTTAAAGTCGCGGCATCGTTAGGTTTGCCTGTGAAAATTCATGCGGAGCAGTTGTCTTCATTAGGCGGCACCGCCATGGCATCGTCGTTCAAGGCATTGTCGGCAGATCATATTGAATTTATTGAAGAGGCCGATGTACACGCCATGGCAGAATCCGGCACGGTTGCTGTGTTATTGCCGGGCGCGTTTTTTACCCTAAAAGAAACACAACGTCCGCCGATTGCTTTGTTGCGCCAATATGGTGTACCGATGGCGATTGCTACAGACGCCAACCCAGGCACCTCGCCAGCGCTGTCGCTTCGATTGATGATGAACATGGCTTGTACCTTGTTTGCTCTGACGCCAGAAGAAGCGTTGGCTGGTGCGACCATTCATGCCGCAAAAGCATTGGGAATGGCGGATACTCATGGTAGCCTAGAAGTCGGTAAAGTCGCGGATTTTGTTTGTTGGGATGTAGAAAGCCCCGGCGAATTGAGCTACTGGCTCGGCGGTGATCTAGTGAAAACCAGAGTTTACGAAGGCAAACAATCTGACGGTAAAAATAGCCAAGGTAAGAATAGCCAAGGGGAACCAGCATAATGACAACACACGCTTCATTAACCGTACCGGCTTTTGACTTTGTACAAGGAGATTCGCCTTTATTGGTGAGCATGCCGCATTCAGGGCTGAATCTGACGGCCGATGTGCAAGCTGGCTTATCAGATCAAGCCAAGAAGCTGCCTGATACCGATTGGTTTATTCCAGAGCTGTATGACTTTCTCGCGTCATTGGGTGTGGGTTACATTAAGGCAAACTATTCTCGTTATGTCATTGATCTTAATCGCCCTTACGATGACAAACCGCTCTATGCCACCAAAACCACGGGGTTGTTCCCTGATATCTTGTTCGAAGACAGTCCAGTTTTTGTCGATGGTAAAGCACCAAGTGATGAACACAAAGCCTTTTGCAAAGAACAGATCTGGAAGCCTTATCACAATACGATTGAGCAAGAGCTGGCGCGACTAAAAGCCAAATTTGGTTACGTGATTTTGTTTGATGCCCACAGTATCGCGGCCGAAGTTCCTATGTTGTTTGACGGCACATTGCCAGACTTTAACTGGGGCACCAATGAAGGCAAAGCGTGCGACGCAGCCATCGCCAATGCCGTCACGCAAATAGTGCTCCCACACTACACACAAGTGCTTAACGGGCGTTTCAAAGGCGGCTACATTACTCGCCACTTCGGTCAACCAAATGACGGTATTCATGCTATTCAATTGGAACTTTCCCAAGCGACTTACCTAAACGATGAGTTAGCTAAGCAGTCTGAATATCAGCTCGATAAGCAGAAACAGCCGTTGATTACGCAACAACTGAAAGACGTTATTGAAGCCTGTCTATACGTTCGTTTTTAGTTTTAACTATTTATAGTTTAAGAATCCCCATGCGGTGAAAACGGCATGGGGATTTTTTTGCAAAAGAGTTCCTAGTCTCATTGTCTTGACGATGCTGTAATGACGTGTTGTCTGCTTTTATGTATTTTTGCTTAATTAATAATCGAAGACTTACGTCAATGGCGTATAGTTTGGTGATATTATGGACGTTTTTGAAAGGAGGTCTTAATGAATGACGACATGTTCAATGAATTGCTAGAAAGCGTACAACAAGCTGACAACATTATAAAAGGTCAAGCCTCAGCAGCACGAATCACAGAGTTTGCAGACCCAGAAGTGAAGGCAATTCGTACGAAAACAGGCCTAAGTCAAAGCCGCTTTGCCAATCTGCTTGGTGTAAGCAAGCGTACGCTAGAAAACTGGGAGCAAGGTCGCCGTCATCCAACTGGACCAGCTCGAGCCTTACTTAAAATCGTTGATGCTGATCCAGAGTATGCGCTGAAAGCATTGCATGGGTAGCGCTTCAAGCGATACATTAACTGCCTTCAATAATAGCGATTAAGCGTTTGTATTTTGCATTGTTCAGTAGTGATGGATCTGACTCAATGATAATCTTGAGAATGTTCGGAATTTCATCAGTTATTATTTCTGTTTTGTCTATAATGATCTTATCTAAAAGGTCTAGCGTATCTTTTGGGAAAAGTTGAGCTAATGGTACTTCATCTCTATTTCGATAAAAGGCGTATAGATGAGTATGATTTTGGTCTGCTATAAGAAAAGGATGGACTGTTTTAAGTATTTTAGGGAAAGCATCCTCTGAATATTCTAAAAGAGAAAGCCATGAAGCTGTAAACTCTGTTTTTTGGAATGCTATTTCTTTCGGCCATGCTTGCTGAATAAAGGGTATAACCTTATTTTCCCAGTCTGATGGATCATCTTGACCAATTTGCGCTAAACGACTGATGACATTTTGAATATTTTTTTCTGACATTAACCTTAAGCAACGGCGCATGTCATCGAAACTGACTCTCCAATCTTCTTCTGAGCCATTAAGTGTTAGTTCAACTAAAATTACAGCTGCTTTATTAGATAAATGTTTATCCCATTCATTGTCATATATGGTTGGAAAAAGCTCGTTAATCAATGGGTAAATTTGCTCAGCAAAGCCTTTCTTTAGCCATGGATTGTTTGATGTTAGATAACCATCCCATGCAGCCTGAGCTTTTGCATTATCAAGGCTAAAAAGCAAAATGATTTTTTCATTCACCCAATCTGGATCAATATAGCTTAACCATGTTAGGTTATGAGTGATTTTGGCAATTGTATTTTCTGATCTAATAGAAGGTAAAAAGAGTAAATTATTTAGCCTTATTTTATGTTTTTCAGGTATCCCTTGCGCGTAGTCTAATTGTAGCTGATTTATTAGTTGTAGAATAATTTCAGTTAGAATTCCTTCCGATGAATTTATTGCTAAACCATATGAACCTGAGGTTTTTTTTGTTGTTAAATCCGACTCTTCTTGTTGTATAGAACTCAGGATATGATCAAAAATCACCCAAAAAGAAGTAGAGTAATGGTCGATTAAGAAATTAAAGTTTTCCTGCAATTTTCTTGATAGTGCATAAGCAAGCTTAATCAAAACTGGATGGGGTAGGCGTGATAATTGAGCTAAGAAAAAGCGCATTTCTCTTGGAGCGATGTCTATAGAAATATGTTCAATTAATTGCTCCCAGAGCTCGTACGGGTATTCATCACGCCTGCGTTTATGACCTAAAGCAAGCAATGCTTTTCTTGGCGTTGCTTTAACAATGCCTATAAAAGGTTTTTTCTGTACTCGTTCACCTACTAGCCGATTTCCTATAGCGATGGCGCTATTTGCGATTTCATTAGTCGGAAGATTTTTAATCGGCTCTGCTGAATCGTCGGTTGATACAATATAACTGTCGCCATGGTTTATAGCGGTAATTTGTTGAGCCCATTCATCAGACCAGTCGGTGAGTGTGTTACTTAATTCCTCAAATCTTTTCTGTTGCTTTGAATTTATTATAACGCTACCTAATTGTAAGCGCCTGATATATAGGCAAATGGATCGAGTGATTTCTTCCTCGGTCATGCCATTTTCTGGGTCAATGTTTGGGCCCATGAATAACTTGTCTATTAAATTTTCTTGCTGTAATTCGGATAGTTCTGAATATCGATCCATAATGAGAAACAGTAATTCTCTGCATACATATGAATCCCAAAACACGTTATCGTCTAATGCCATTAAATAATCATAGGCTTCCTCAGGTGAGAATAATGTTTTTTGATTTATGGCGAAGAGCTTTAACAATTCAAAGCATTTCAAATGATTGGTTGGCCAAGTAAGTACATGGCTTTTTGCGAGAAGGGTATTCTCTTTGATCAGTTGTTTAAAAACTGCTAAGAATAAGTTGAACAGCTCGTCTCCATCATACGAACGTCCTTTTACTTCTCTGCCCTTGTAGCAATTGGGGGAGCCTAGCCTAAATTCAGAAACAACATAACGTAGAGAATCTTGTTTTATGAGTTGTGTTTCTAATATACGAAAAACAGTAGGAAGAACCTCTGCCGGAATATTGAGCTTTTCAGGGTCAATATCAATCCCTTTAATTTTCCATTCAGCTAAATCATAAGGATGAATCTTTAACCAGCTATTGTTTGGTGGATTAGCTCTTGCTAATCCTATGGGTTGTTCAATGCTTATGTAGGGAGTTGTTAATGCCTCGAATTCTCGTAATGCTGTATCAGACCAATTATTCTTTTTCATGCGGTCTAGTAAGTCAAATTTAGAGTCTCTTTCACTGTTTAAGAAGTACCGACGTTTGTGGTATGTGAATGCTAGATTCCAGAACTCCTTAGCTTGTTGTTCTAGAGAGTCGTTTCTGTTAACAGCTGAAATGAGCATATCTAATAAGAACGAATGCACTTTATCTTGTTTGAGAACCCACCAAACTGTAATTGGGCTGTCTATGATAAAGGTTATCCATTGTGCCAATGCAAATAACCGGTTTGGCATATCTTTATAAGAACTGGTGAGGTTTAGTGGTCGAGTATGTTTGATATCTCCCGTATTCCAATGCAGTAAATTTTTTTCTTCGTCGATCTTTATTTGTTTTGCTTTTATTTCCTCATGAGAAGGGTCGTCGTCTAAACCATAAGTTTCAGATGGATCGAAAGTTGTGTTTTCCGTAAAATTTTTAGCAACTGCAGCCAATCGACATTTTGGGTCAAAAACGCAAAGCCACTCTGGATGAGGTGTAGGCTTTTGATCTCGGAATGCTTTTGCACCCGCTGTCGTATGGACAATATGAGCAACTTTCCCGCGCTCAAATGCTTGGAGCTCTTGAGGTTTTTTAGTGGCGAGCTCTAATGTTTTTGTACGCCAATTACGTGGGTTATCGGCTCGTTCAGCCCAAGCTTCGATAGATTGCCATAGTTGAGGGAAACCAATGGATGTTATTGGGATAACACCTTTATCACGCCACTTTGATTGGGTGTTATTTCCCTCTACATCGAGTGCATAGATTGAGTGTTGTTTTACGGTGTTGTTGTGATGTAAACCTTGTAATAAGTATTTAATCGGCGGGTCTTCTGCCTGATAACCAAGTAGCACAACTGTGAAGTTTTCTAGTAATGATCTAACAAACTCGGTAGCCCATGCTTGTGATAAATAGGCCCTGCCAAAGTCAGCGCTGCTAAGAATGTAGTCATGATTTTCATCTTGAGGTGATTTCAATTTTCCATGTAGGTATGTAATGCCTGAAACAGAGCCAGTTAAAGCTAAATTAGGCAATGATGGCGCTTCATATATGGGAGTGGAGACAGAAATGTAAAACTCAAAAAGATGGTCAAAGTTGGTGGTTACAACTTGAGGAATGCCATCAAGGTTACTTGAAATGCGTAAAATATCCTGATGGCTTTTTGCTATTTTTTTATCGGTAGACAGGCGTTCAGCGACAACTTGGTTTACTTCATTAACGCCAAACTCTTGATGTAGAAAGTAAAAAACTTGGTCTAGTATAGGAATGCTGTGCTCTTTGTAGCGCGAATAAAATGCTTGGTAGGATTCGAAGCTCTCAGGTGGATCGAAATGATCCATAACTGCCTGTGTCAGTTCTTCAAAGTTATCAAGTTTTTCATTCTTTGATACACCAGCTCCACAGAAAAAGACAACCTTTCCTTGGTCTCGTAACTCTAGTAATTGATCCGGTATATTCGGTCCATCAGCATAAAAGCGCATTAGCTTACTTCCTAGAAAATTGGTTTAATATAGATTGTATCGTCAACTAAAGACTTTTACCTCTTTATGCTCGTGGTGCTAAAGTACCATTCACTATAAAGCTTAATCATGTCAAGGAAGGCAATTATGCCAACCATTTAAATGTTCTATGGGATCATAGTGCGTATGTAGTATTTTGATAATCAAAAGCATCAAAGTTCACATATCCATGTGTACTATCAAGATAGTGATGTCATATTGGGGACGGACTCGTACAGGAAGGCTCTTTGTCTAAACCAAAGCAAAAATTGGTTGATGCTTGGGTTGAAATACACAAGGATGAGTTGATAGCTGACTGGGCGCTCGCGGTTAATGGCGAGTCCGTTTTTAAAATAGACCCTCTCAAATAAGTGTGCTTTATGAACCCCAAAGTGACTGCTGTTGAACCAATGGACTCTTATCTTCTCAGACTTACGTTTGAGAATAATGATGTTCGTGTGTTTGATGTGTCACCTTTTTTGGAGAAAGGTATTTTCCAAGAGCTAAAGGATGAGAATTACTTTAGGCAAGTCTCAGTGGCGTTTGGTGGCATTCAATGGCCTCACGAGCAGGACTTCAATAAAGATACCCTGTATTTATTAAGTTCTCCCTAAACTGTTTCGGCGCCAACTTACTGAAATCCATCATTATGGTTATTAGCGCCCGAAGCACCCTGTTAGATGTTGAGTTTTGCCTTATTTTGCTAAATAGCCTTCATGTTGCTTTTTGAAACGCTTTGCATTGTTCGATAAGGGCGTCGATGTTGATGTGTTGTTCGGCGCTGTCGGCAAGGCGGTTGATTTCGGCATCGCGGTATTGGTCGTAGTCGAATGCGGCGGCTTGATCAACGCCAGCCCAATGAAGTAAGGCTTGCAGGGCGTCTGGGTGGTCGAATATGCCGTGTAAATAGGTGCCGATAATGCGGCCATCTTCTGAGATATAGCCTTCTTTTTCACTATTTTCGTTATTTTCTCCATTCTTTAAGTTAGCGAAATGGCGGAAGCTTGTATCACTCGAAAAGCTTGATACGCCGGAGTGAATTTCGTACCCCGTGAGTTGGGCTTGGTTTGCCTCGATTTGCAGATAGCCTTGGCGTTGCTTGAGTTGTTTTTCTTTTTCTAGAACTGTGGTCATGGGGATAAAACCAAAGCCTGATGCTTGCGTGTTGGCGTGTTGGTTTTCTAAGCCATAGGGGTCGAGTAAGGTTTCCCCTAACATTTGAAAGCCTCCGCAAATGCCCATGACTTTGCCACCATATCTCAGGTGAGTATTCAAATACGCTTCCCAGCCTTCTTGGCGTAAAAACGCTAAATCACTTTGCACACTTTTGCTGCCCGGCAAGATAACAAGGTCGGCGGGCGGTATGGCCTGGTTTGCTTTGACCAGTGTGACTTGCACATCGGGGTGCAGGCGAAGCGCATCCCAATCTGTGTGATTACTGGTGCGAGGCATGACGGGAATAACGACGTTGAGTTTGGTGTTGGTATTGGATTTTACTGGGCTGTGGGCAACCGCGTCTTCAGATTCAAGGTGGAAGCCTTTTAAATAAGGCAAGACACCAATGACGGGTTTGCCTGTGCGTTCTTCAAGCCAGTCTAAACCTGATTGCAGCAAGCTAATGTCTCCACGGAAGCGATTGATAACAAAACCAATAACACGATCTTGCTCGCTGGGGCTGAGTAAATCTAAGGTGCCAACGAGGTGGGCAAAGACGCCACCTTTGTCGATGTCAGCAATGATAATAACCGGGCAATCGATGCTTTCGGCAAAGCCCATGTTGGCAATATCGCGAGCTCGTAGATTAATTTCTGCTGGGCTGCCAGCCCCTTCAATCAGCACGGCCTGATATTGATCGGCAAGACGATAGTAAGAATCTAACGCCGCCACTTTGGCGATGCTTTTGTATTCGTGGTAGCCCACGGCATCCATGTTGCCCACGGCTTTACCTTGGATGATGACTTGAGCACCGACATCGGTATTGGGTTTAAGCAAGATAGGGTTCATGTCGACGTGGGGTTCGAGCCCGGCGGCGTAAGCTTGTACCGCTTGGGCACGACCAATCTCATTGCCATCTTGGGTCACGGCGCTATTCAATGCCATATTTTGTGGTTTAAAGGGCGCGACTTGAATGCCTCGGCGGGCAAATAAGCGGCATAAAGCGGTTACTAGGGTGCTTTTTCCGGCATCGGACGTGGTCCCTTGGACCATTAAACTAAAGGCTGGCATTCAGAGTCATCACGCTTTAAATCAATAAGGTGATAGAATTCTACCTCATTGTTCTATTATGTGAAAAACGACCTATATTCATGATGACTGCAATTTTTGACTTTTTATCTGCAAACAGCCTGATGGTGTTGGCGGCATTGGTGTTAGATCGCTTGCTAGGCGAGCCCAAAAGCTGGCATCCGTTGATTTGGTTTGGTCGCTGGGTGGATTTGTGTCGCCAGCATATCCAGCTGCCTTTAGACACGTCTTATGCTCGTCAACGTATGGTTGGCGTTTTGGCGTGGTTGATCGCGGTACTGCCTTGGATATTGATCTTATTCGCTTTATTTTGGCTATTGCCCAATTTGTTGGATGTGATTCTGTCTATTGTGGTGCTGTATTTTGCTGTTGGTTGGCAGAGTTTGCGGGAGCACGCGTTGGCGATTTATCAGCCGTTATCCGTTGTGTCGCAATCGTCTGGAATGACGACTGAAGAGACAGCTGAAAAACTCGATGAGGCACGTCTTGCGGTGAGTTATATCGTCAGTCGAGATACACAAAATTTGGATGAGTCTGCCGTCGCGAAGGCCGGTATTGAGTCGGTATTGGAAAACGGCAGTGATGCGGTTTTTGCGCCGATTTTTTGGTTTGTATTGTTAGGGGCTCCGGGGGCTTTGTTATATCGTTTGGCCAATACGCTAGACGCTATGTGGGGCTATAAAACCGAGTCTTTGTTGCATTTTGGCTGGTTTGCCGCACGATTTGATGATGTGCTGAATTATCTGCCCGCACGCTTGGTGATTTATACCTACGCGGCATGTGGTCATTGGTGGGCGGCTATTCGCAGTGCTCGTCGTCCTTCAGCGCGTTGGAAAAGCCCCAATGCGGGTCCTGTTATGGCCGCTGGAGCCGGTGCGTTAGGGGTTCAACTGGGTGGTGAGGCGCCATATTTTGGCAAAATAGAAACAAGGCCTACTCTAGGAGAAGGAGAGCCACCGTCACCCAAACATCTAAAAGAAGCGATTTGGTTAGTGGATAAAAGTGTGTATTTATGGGGATTGGTAATATGCCTGTTAATCTAGAAGGTTCCCTTAGTCAGCTTGCGTTAGCAGCGCCCAAGCATGGTGGTGATTTGGCCTATTGGCAACGTAAGGTGGGCAATGAGGCGTTAAATTGGTTGGATCTGTCTTCTGCCTGTAATCGAGAACCGTGGCCGATTCCTGAGATCCCTGCTTCTTTGTGGATGGCTTTGCCGGATCAAACGGACTTGTTGGATGAGGCTGAACGTTATTTTGGCCGTCGTCCTAATGCCATAGGAGCTGGGTCCCAGCACATTATTGAATCTTTGCCGCCGCTGTTGCGAGAAGGCGCAGGTTTGACCTCTCAAACCGTGTTTGTGCCGCGTGTTGGTTATCAGGAACATGCTTTTGCTTGGCGAAAATGGGGTTATGAGATTGTGTATTATGACGCGTTAGAGGAATTACTGACGCAGCATTGGGCGGTGGCGGTGGTGATTCAACCGAATAATCCGACGGGTAAGCTCGCGTCAGCCAGCACCTTGTCTCAGTTGATTACTCATGCAGAGCAACAAGGTGCCAGTTTGGTGGTGGATGAAGCTTTTATTGATGCGACTCCTGAGTTGAGTGTGTTGAAGCTTCAAGCGTCCGATTTGAGTGAATCTCTGTTTGTTATGCGTTCTGTTGGGAAGTTTTTTGGTTTGGCTGGTGCAAGAGTTGGGTTTGTTTTTTGTGCTTCAAAATGGCAGGCGGCGCTGAAAAATTTATTGGGGCCATGGCCTGTCGCTACGCCCAGCTTGCATTTGGTGTGTTTGGCGTTTGCCGATAAGGCGTGGCAAGCTCAGGCTTTGCAACATATAGGGATACGACAAGCGGCGTTTGTCGAGCGGATTATGCCAAAATTGAATACCATTTTTGATTCGCAAGACAGCGTGTGCAATGCCTTGTTTACGACTTGGTTTCTAGAGAGTCAGGCCTACGCAGAACAAGTCTTTACTATGTTGCATCAGGTGGGCATTCATACCCGTTTAGGTGACGGCTGGATTCGTGTGGCGTTACCCGCTTTGCATGAAATGGATGCTTTAAACAGTGCGCTGATTCGACTATTAAAGACGGCAGGAGGTCAAACGCAGGGCTATTCAAGGGGCGAGCTTGCATGAAACATCTTGTTCTCGGTGGGGTGAGAAGTGGCAAAAGTGCTTTTGCCCAAGAGCAAGTCGCTGCTGGCGGCAAAGCTGTGTGTTATGTGGCTACCTCGCAAGTGTGGGACGACGAGATGGCGAACCGGATTCGTCTGCACAAAGAAAATCGTCCTAAAGAATGGCAATTAATCGAAGAGCCATTGGCCTTAGCCAGTGTTCTGAATGCCTTTAATTCACCGGATCATGCGGTGATCGTCGAATGCCTTACTCTGTGGTTGACGAATTTATTGTGCTTAGAAGATGAGACTCGACTGGCAGAAGAAAAACACGCACTTTTGACAGCGGTAGCGTGTTTTCAAGGGGATCTCGTTCTGGTTTCCAGTGAGGTGGGATTGGGGATTATGCCAATGAACGCCTTAGCTCGGCGATTTGGTGATGAGGCAGGTTCTATGAATCAAGCACTGGCTAAACTGACCGATCGGGTAACTTTTGTTGCGGCAGGACTGCCTCTACCGCTAAAATCCTAATCTGGCCTATTCCACCGAGTGTCTGCTTGTCTTGTGACCCATTTGTCACCCTGCACAGTAGATAAAATGAACGATAAAAGCGTAGGAGCTTTGAAGATGACCCCTTATTCAAAAGATTTTCCAGTGTCTTGGGAAGAGTTACACAGAAATGCTCGTGCGTTGTCTTGGCGGTTATTAGAGCAAGGGCCATGGAAGGGAATTATTGCGATTACCCGTGGTGGCTTGGTACCAGCGGCGATCCTATGTCGCGAAATGGACATTCGTCTGATCGATACTATTTGTATTGTCAGTTATGGTGCGGATGAGAAAGGGGATGCTGCCATGAAACAAGGCGAGCTTAATGTATTAAAAGGTGTGGAAGGCGACGGCGAAGGTTTTATTTTGGTTGATGACCTAGTCGATACGGGTCGAACGGCTGCGAAAGTACGTGAAATGCTGCCAAAAGCCCATTTTGCGACGATTTACGCCAAACCGGCTGGCAAGCCTTTGGTGGACACTTTTATTACGGAAGTCAGTCAAGATACTTGGATTCGTTTTCCTTGGGATATGGAATATACCTTTTCGACGCCGTTGGCAGATCGCCAAGGAAAATAAGCTGCACTTCGTTATCAATGGGCTGTCATTTAAAAAAAGCAACGAGAGTGTGGCAAAATGACACAAAACTCTCGTTTCTTTTACATATTTTTGAGCTAACTTTATCACTGGGTTTTCATAGAATAGATTGCTTAAAAGTGATTTAAATAACAAGACTATAGGATTTCAATATGTGGCAAACGCTAACTAGAGTGGTTTTGGCTGGTATTTTATCGTTTGCAACGATATTACCAGCGTGGGCGGAAGGCACGGTTGCCCGTGCGCAATTTTCGACGGATGTAGTCGATCGTGAACCAATCGATGACATTGGTCCCGTGGTAAAAGTAGAATACGGTGAGATACAACGAGTGTATTTCTTCACGGATTTACGTGACATGGAAGGTAGCCAAGTGATTCATCGTTGGAAGCTGGATGATCAAGAGCAGGCTGATGTCGCGTTTGATATTGGTGGAGATCGTTGGCGAGTATGGTCAAGTAAACGCTTAATGCCAGGGTTTGACGGCAAGTGGAGTGTGGATGTGGTTAAGGATGGCGCGGTGATAGAAACTCACTCTTTTGACTATGTGGACAGCGAGTAACAACTCGCTTCCCTTTCGAGTAAATTATTATCTTAGAAGTAAGGACGGTTATGCCTCATTTACGTGTACGCGGCTTGGCGTTTGATGAATTAGAATCCATTGCCGATATTTTGGTCGAGAATTTAGCAGAAATTACGGACACGCCTAATTCACACTTTACCCTTGAATATCAAGCGACGACTTTTTTAGCAGTAGGCGGCGCTTCTCCTGCCTATCCTTTTTTTGATGTCTTTTGGTTTGACCGCGGGGACGAGGTGAAGCGTAAGGTCGCTCTCATTATTGAGGAACTGGTTAGACCCTTAGTAGACAGTGGACAAGATATCACCGTGCTGTTTCATGATTTACAAGGGAAAGATTATTATGAAAACGGTGAGCACTTTTAATAAAGAGTGTGCTGTTGACCGTAAGAAGCACTTCCGTTATTGAAAACGGCTGTGCTTCTTATGTCGTCTGCTTTTTACAAGCGCATTTCTATACCAGCGTCTGTCATGCGCTGCTTAGCCTGTTGAATGCTGTATTCGCCAAAATGGAAAATACTCGCGGCTAACACGGCATCGGCTTTGCCTTCGATTACGCCATCTACTAGGTGATCCAAATTACCCACACCGCCAGAGGCGATAACAGGCACATGAACCGCTTCGCTAATCGCACGTGTAATACCTAAATCAAAACCATTTTTTGTGCCGTCACGGTCCATACTGGTCAGCAAGATTTCACCCGCACCGTATTCCACCATTTTTTTCGCCCACTCAACCGCATCTAAGCCAGTAGGTTTTCGGCCGCCATGGGTAAAGATTTCCCATTTATCGGGTTCGCCCTCGGCGCTGACTTTTTTGGCATCAATGGCGACTACGATACACTGAGAGCCAAAGCGCTGTGCGGCTTCGCGGACAAATTCAGGGTTAAAGACGGCTGCGGTATTAATACCGACTTTGTCTGCGCCTGCATTCAGCATGCGACGAATATCTTCGCAGGTGCGAATGCCACCGCCTACCGTTAGAGGAATAAACACTTGGCTGGCAATGGCTTCCACCATATGAACCGTGGTTTCTCTATCCTCTGAACTGGCCGTGATGTCTAAGAAAGTGATCTCATCGGCGCCTTGTTCGTTGTAACGCTTCGCCACTTCCACAGGGTCACCTGCGTCGCGAATGTCGACGAACTGAACACCTTTGACGACGCGGCCATTGTCCACATCAAGGCAAGGAATAATACGTTTTGCTAAGCCCATAAATGGCGCTCCTAGAATCTAATATGCTTCTATCCAAACAAACTGAAGGGCTTGCTCTTATGGCTTGCCATCCCATTGAAGGAAGTTTTTATAAAGCTGCAAACCATCTTTATGGCTTTTTTCAGGGTGAAACTGAACAGCGAACACATTGTCACGGGCAAGGGCAACACAAAACTCCAAACCGTAGTCACAGGTACCTGCCACTTCGTTTTTGTTCTCTGGGACCACATAAAAGCTGTGTACAAAGTAAAAGCGCGCGCTGTCCGGAATGTCGGCCCAAAGAGGGTGGTTAATGGTGTGCTTAACTTGATTCCAGCCCATGTGCGGCACTTTCAATTTACCGCCGTCATGATCTTTGTGGTTTTCACCAAAGAATAGGGCGTTGCCTTTGAAGTGGTTTAAACAATCGACACCGCCGTTTTCTTCACTGTGTGACATCAATGATTGGATGCCGACACAAATAGCGAGAAAAGGTTTTTCTGCCATGGCTTTGCGAATGCTTGGTACTAGGCCTGCATTGTACATTTCACCAATGCAATCACGAATCGCACCAACGCCTGGTAGTAATACACGATCTGCTGCATCAATCACGGCAGGATCGCTGGTGACAATGACCGAGGTGTGTTCATCCGCTACGTGCTCAAGAGCTTTGGCAACGGAGTGAAGGTTACCCATGCCATAATCGATGACCGCGACGGTAGATTTTTTCATATCGTTCATACTAACAACGTCCTACAAACAACCCTTAGTCGATGGCATTTGACCTGCCATACGCTCATCCACTTCTAATGCCATGCGCAAAGCACGACCAAACGCTTTAAAAATGGTTTCTGCTTGGTGGTGAGTGTTTTTGCCACGTAGGTTGTCTAGGTGAAGCGTGACTTTGGCATGGTTGATAAAACCATGGAAGAACTCAGAGAACAAATCCACATCAAAACCACCGACAGATCCACGCGTAAACGGTACGTGCATTTCTAGACCAGGGCGACCAGAGAAATCGATGACTACGCGTGAGAGAGCTTCGTCTAATGGAACGTAAGCATGACCGTAACGTTTGATGCCTTTTTTATCGCCTACTGCGATGTCAAATGCTTGTCCTAATGTGATGCCTAAATCTTCTACTGTATGGTGAGCGTCAATGTGAAGGTCACCAACGGCATGAATGTCTAGGTCAATCAGGCCATGACGTGCTACTTGTTCAAGCATGTGGTCAAGGAAAGGAACGCCTGTGAAGCAGTTGAATTTACCGGTACCGTCTAAGTTAATCGACACCTTTATCTGAGTTTCAAGCGTGTTACGCTCGACACTGGCAATGCGATCGGACATTGATTGGTTTCTCCACCGTGATTGTGACGAAGGGTCGCCACTTTTTTTGTATAATTAAGAGCATGACATAAGTGGCCCATTATAGAACGTGGACTCTTTAGCTTCTATGCTTTGTCTGGGTGTTTTTTGATGAGTTATCGCTATTGCATCGATAAACATTGATTTCGAGTGTTATGATAAGCGAATTAATTCACCGCTAAGTGTGCATTTGGGTGAACGGCTTATATAGGCTAAACGTATTTATACTTTAAAGGAATCTGTCATGGTTTGGATAAAGCGACTGTCATTATTTGTAGTGGGATTATTAGCCATTATGGCTCTTCTGTTGGCGTACGTTATGTTGTTCGTCAATCCCAATGATTTTAAAGATGAGCTTAAAAGTGTTGCTTTGGAAAAAGCCAATGTCAGTTTGCGATTAGATGGAGACATCAGCTGGTCTTTTTTCCCTTGGCTTGGTCTTGAATTAGAGAACATCGGCGTTGCTCTGGGTGATGATCCAGAGATAGTGCAATTTGATCGTGCTGAGTTTGGTGTGGCGATTTTACCTTTGCTTGAGCGAAAAATTCAGGTGAATAAAGTTAACCTCGTCAATTTAAAGGCCCGTCTAAACAAAGATGCGCAGGGCCAAGGTAACTGGCAATTAGAGTCCTCTACTGTTGCAACCTCGAAGGATAATTCTACGGCTCAGACATCGGCAAAGGCGGTCACTCAGGCGAATGGCCCTGGTGAGTCTTTTAAAATCCCTGATATCCAATTGGACGAATTACGCATTGAAAATGCGCAAGTCTTATACCGTGACGAACAAACGAAACAGCTTATTAATGCGGTCTTAAATGTTCAATTAAACGACGTGCAATGGGATAAAGCATGGCCAATGGTAATGGACATTGCGGTGACGCAAAGTGACTTACAAGGTCAGTCGCCTGTTAAAGCAAAAGCCACGTTAAACGCTAACCTGACGGTGTTTCCAGAGCGAGAATCCTTATCACTGGATTCACTGGTTTTGTCAGCAGACCTAGAAGGTGACAATTTACCAACCAGCCCTATGAGTGCCAAGGTAAGTGCGGTGAATGTGGAGCTTGATTTACCCCAAGAGAATGTGTTGGCTGAAGGCGTTGCGCTAAGTGTTTTAGGGGTGAATGTTGATGCTAAAATTCAAGCCTATCAGGTGCTGAGTGATCCTCAGTTTTCTGCGGTCTTGTCGGTAGGTGAGTTTAATCCTCGTTATCTTATGACGCGTTTGAAATTACCATTGCCAGAGATGTCTGATGATACTGCCCTGACGAAAGCGCGAGCCGACATTATTTTTGAAGGTAGTTCGTCTTCTATTACCGCCCAACCTATCTCTATTGTGTTAGATGACACCAAGATAGAGGCCAATGCTGTGGTGGCTTTGTCTCCACTACGTTGGGATGTGAGTGTTGCTGGCGCAAACTTAAATCTTGATCGTTATCTTCCTACGCCGGTTGAGCCTGCTGATGGCAAGGGAAAAGAAACATCACCAGAAATGGTCGCTAAGGATATTCCGGCAGATGACAGTGACTTGATTCCGGTTGAGTTGATTCGTGGTTTGAACGGTCATGTCGGCTTAGTGTTTGAAAATATAACGTTTAAAAAATTAAAAATAGATAAGATCGAACTCGACTCCACGCAAGCGAATGGACTAGTGAGAGTATCACCCTTGAAAGCGTCTTTGTATAAGGGCAGCGTGTCATCCACAATGAATTTAGATGTGCGAGGACGCGTACCTTCAATCGACATTGTCCCCTCTATTGAGGGCGTGCAAATCCAGCCATTATTGGTTGATTTCATGGACATGGACAAAATAGCGGGTGCGACCTATTTGAATGGAGAGTTAAGTGCTAAGGGCAATCGTATAGACAGTTTAATGTCGTCTCTACAAGGGGATTTATTAATCGACATTAAAAAGGGCGCCTTAGTGGGCACAAACTTAACAAAGACGGTTTGTGAGGGCATTGCTACCATCCGTAAGGATAAAATTGATGAACAAAAGTTTGGTCCCGATACCCCGTTTGAAACCATGCGTTTTCCAGCGCGTATTGTTGACGGGCAGGTGTCGACGCCAGGGTTGAAAATAAGTTCGGCGGGTGTGCAAGTGACGGGTAATGGGGTTGTATCATTGCCTAATTCATCCTTGGATTATCAGGCGAACGTCGCGATTGCTGGTAGCACCTTAGATCAGGCTTGCCAAGTGAATGAGAAAGTCACTCAACTGGCGTTTCCTATTGTGTGTAAAGGCCAGTTTAGCGACGATCCAGCAGGTTTATGCCGCCCCGATATAAAAGGTTTTGGTCAGTTGTTTGCGGATTTAGCAAAAGCGGAGTTGGCTGAAAAAGCGGCTGAAGAAAAGGCCCGTTTAAAAGAAAAAGCCGAAGCTGAAAAAGAACGTTTAAAAAACAAAGTGGATGATGAAAAAGCGCGATTAAAGGCTGAGTTTGAAGAAAAACGCCAAGCGGAAGAAGAAAGAGCAAAAGAAAAATTAAAAGAGAAACTAAAGAGTTTGTTTTAGTCTCTGTTGAATATGCTGTAAACGTGAGAAATAAATGCAACCAGTTAAGAATTTTGCGCCCCGTGTCCTTGCGTGGTTTGATGAGCACGGGCGTAAAAGTTTGCCTTGGCAAGAGAATAAAACGCCCTATCGAGTTTGGATTTCTGAAATCATGTTGCAGCAAACGCAAGTGACAACGGTGATTCCTTATTACCATAAGTTCATGACGTCGTTCCCAACGGTTGAAGCACTGGCTGCCGCTGAACAAGATGACGTTCTTGCTCACTGGAGTGGTTTAGGCTATTACGCTCGGGCGCGTAATATGCACAAAGCGGCAAAAATGCTGGTGGATGAATTTGATAGTGAATTTCCACAAACGGTAGACGGTGTCTGTGAGTTGCCTGGGATTGGGCGTTCAACCGCGGCGGCGATTCTTTCTATCTCACGTGGTGTTCAAGCGGCGATTCTAGATGGCAATGTTAAGCGAGTGTTGGCGCGCTTTCATGCGGTACCGACGTGGCCAGGCGATAAAAAAACTGAAACCGCCATGTGGGATTTAGCGGAACATTATATGCCAAGTGAGCGTTGTGGTGATTATACGCAAGCCATGATGGATTTAGGTGCAACGCTTTGCACTCGTTCCAAACCACAATGTTTGCTCTGCCCTTTAGAAAGTGATTGCCAAGCGCGCTTGACCTTGGACCCTACGCAATTCCCCATTCGCAAACCGAAGAAAGCCGCGAAGCCAGAAAAGCAAATTCAGCTGCTGGTGTTGGTGAATCAACAAGGTCAACGTTTACTGGAGAAGCGTCCTTCGACAGGGATTTGGGGCGGGCTGTGGAGCTTGCCAGAATTGGCATCGGAAGAGTCTATTGTATTGCATATTGAGCAACGTTTTGCGACACAAGTGAAAACTGTCATGCCTTTGTCACCTTTTAGACATACGTTTAGCCATTACCATTTGGATATCTCACCAAGTTGTATTCAGATTGCGGATACACAATGGGTGACTGAGGGAGATAAATACCAATGGTTCAGTCAAGAGGAGGCTCTGTCACAGGGATTGCCGGCGCCAGTACGACGTATTTTGGAACACATTAACTGACTTGGATCCTTGCATGAATACCGAGAAAAACGGTTTGAATTTGAAACGTGTGGTTGACGTTTTTGTCTCGTTTTTATGGTTAGGTTGTACCAGCTTTGGCGGGCCTGCTGCCCATCTTGGTTACTTTAATCAGACGTTTATTAAGCGCAAGCAGTGGGCAAGTGATGCGCAGTATGCTCAATGGGTCGCGCTAAGTCAGATTGTACCAGGGCCTGGTTCGAGTCAGGTGGGGTTCGCGTTGGGGTATCATCGTGCGGGTTTATTGGGGGCCATCGCGGCCTTTGTGGCTTTTACGTTACCGTCTTTTGTGGTGATGGTCGTTTTGGCTCAATTTGGTCAGCAATGGCTGGGGAATGTGTTTTTCGATGGTGTTGTTCAGGCGTTGAAATTATTGGCTGTTGTCGTGGTTGCTGATGCCTGTGTGAGTATGTGGCGATCTTTTTGTCAGCGCAAAGCGATGGCGTGTATGGTTCTATTAAGTGCCGTTTTTTTAATATTCGTGCCATTTGGTTTTGCCAATCTTATGGTGTTAGTTGTCGCGGCTTTTGTCGGCTTCTTTATACCAGCGTCGACGTCGAATACTCATGACCCTTTGCCTAAAGTACGCTTTGCGTGGTGTTTATTCGGTCTTGCTGTGGCGTTGTTTGTGGCGAGTTTTATTTTCGACACTGGATTGGGAGGGGTGTTCGCTGAATTCTATCAAGCAGGGGCGCTGGTCTTTGGTGGTGGGCATGTCGTGTTGCCTATGTTGTCGGCGTTTGTTTCTGATCGTGTCTCTGATGCTAACTTGTTAGTAGGTTATGCCGCAGCACAAGCGGTTCCTGGTCCTATGTTTACCATGGCAAGCTTTCTTGGTGCTTCTGCGGCACCACAAGGCGCAAATGTCTGGCTGTGGGCTGGTGTTGCAACCTTGGGTGTTTTTTTATCGGGTTTGCTTCTGATGTTGTGCGCGCAAAATATCTGGCAAAGTTTGTCTGAAAATGTCGTATGCCAACGTCTGCTAGCGAGTTTAAATGCCGCTGTGGTCGGAATACTCATCGCGGCTTTGTATCACCCTATTGCTACATCCAGTATTGTGAGCGTATGGGATATCGCTTGTGTCGCCATAGGGTTTATTTGGTTGAAATACAAACGGCCTTCGATTTTTATGTTGATTATTGTGTTTGTTCTAATTGGGCTGGTGCGCAGTTATGGATTCTGGGAGTGACAAGTCATGCTCACCTTGAATTTTGCTGTATTGGCGCCACTATTTAGACTGTAATTTTATGATGACGAGAGAGTTTTATGGCGAACACGGTTTTTTGTAAAAAATTTCAGAAAGAAATGGCAGCCTTAGATCGTGCTCCATTGCCAGGGGCAAAAGGCCAAGAGATTCTACAAAATGTCTCCAAGCAGGCTTGGCAAGAATGGCAGCAACTGCAAACCATGATGATTAATGAGAAGCAGTTGAACTTGATGCAACCAGAATCTCGCAAATACATAATGGAACAGATGGAAAAGTTCTTTAACAATGAAGCAACGGATAAATTGTCAGGTTACGTTGATCCTGATGATATTAAAGAGCTTTAATAAGCGATATTTGTTTGGACTTTTTTCTCGACCATCGCTGTAAGCTGTCACAAAATGCCCCTTGTTATGAGAATTAACAAGGGGCATTTTTGTTTGTAAACTTTATTGCTGACCAGACATCGCGTTTTTATTGGGTGACAAAGCTAGCGAATAAAATGTCTTTGACGGGGGCTAGGTTGGTTTCTTTCTGTAGGGCATCATTGACCGCAATAGCCGCTTCTTCACGCGTTTTTTCTCGTGCTATGGCACCGGTGACTTGTTCTGTAGTGCGTGAGCTCAGAAACATGACAAGTGCATCTCGGATCAACGGCATGTTGTGCTCTATTAAGTCTTTTGAGTTGACGTCTGTTCGAATGCTAATGCTGGTTTTTATGTATTTTAGTCGAGCGTCATCGGCTAGATGATTAACCACAAAATCTGGCTTTAACTCGACATAGGTGGAGGGGGCGGCTTCTTCTGCATGACTGACCATACTAGAAAGCCCGCACAGTAAAAGAAAAGTAAAAAGACCATGTTTATTAAGCAGGGACATCATCAATGACATGTTAGATTCTCGTATTCATTCTAATAGGCAGTATACTAACTGCCATTAAAGCTTGCTGTCAGTAGTAATTTTGTACTTTCTTATTTTCTGCTGTCGTCAGTTTATTGTTTGGCTGGGTTAATTTTCTTTCGTTTACTTAGGAGTCTTTGTATATGGTTGGCTTGTTGTCTGCTCGTCGCTTTCATGGTTTGGTGGCGTTTGTCGCCTTCGCTCTTTTGGCGGTGGCTTTTTATATGGAATATCAAATGGGATTGGAGCCTTGTCCTCTTTGTATGTTGCAAAGAATTGCCTTTTTTTGCGTCGGTGTGATGTCTTTGTTATCGGCATTAACCGCGAGCATCAAAGTTCGCAAAATCTGTGCTTGGATTGTAATCATTTTATCTTTGATTGGGGCGGCTTTAGCGATTCGTCATTTGTATTTGCAAAGTCTGCCTGCGGATGATTTGCCGGCTTGTTTGCCAGGATTGAGTTATATGTTTGAGGTATTTCCATGGCAGGAAATTATGCAGGCAATGATCATGGGGACAGGGGAGTGTGGTGAAGTTCATTGGACTTTGTTTGGCATTAGTATTCCGGGATGGACATTGCTTGCTTTTATTGCCATGGCGACGGTGAATATTATTATTGCGCTGCGAGCGGGTAAAAAAACATCTTTCTAGTAAACCGTTACAAAACCCCTCAGGTGATTGTCTTGCAGGGGCTAACAGATCGGAATATGCTTGAAACAAAGGTAAATTATAATAAACGCGTGATGGAGTCTGTATATGTTAGAAGGTTGTAAAACAGCCCAAGAACGATGGGGCGGTGTTCACGATATTATTGACCGTTGGCTTGAGCAGCGTCGTCAGCTTATTGAGTTGTGTATCTATTTACGTGATCGTGGTGAGTTTACCCCGACAGATACGCCTAAGATTCAGTCCCTTTGCGAGATGCTAGTGGATTATGTTTCCGTTGGACATTTTACGGTTTATGAGCAGCTCGCGTTGGAAGCCAAAGAGTTTCACGACGATAGTGCCTTGGTTTTGTTGCGCAAGTTGTTGCCAAAAATCGATGCTTCAACCGAGGTCGCGATTGAATTTAACGATAAGTATGACACCAAAGAGCATTGCAATTCTCAGCTTGAAGCCTTGCCGTTTTCATTGAAAGCCTTGATTCTTGTGATAGCCGAACGATTCCAATATGAAGATCAGTTGATTAAGGAATTACATGAAGCACATAGCGAAAAAAGCGCTTGAGCTTGGTTTAATTGCTTTTAGCTCTGTTGCCTTGCTGTCTTGCTCTGCTGAAGCGCCTATTCGCACAGCAAAATACGCTGAGCAGGGGCTGTATTCTGCTGGGCTGAGTGATGACGGTTCCTCTGCGTTAATTGGTTCCGTGCAGCATGGTGGCAGTTATTGGGTAAATGCTGTTAATGAGCGACGTTTTAACTGGAATCATGCCGCAGGTGAATTTTCATCCATAGTAGGCGTTGATATTGATCCTAGCGGTCTTTATGCGGCAACAGGTGGCGCTCGCACATTAGTGCTTTGGAATACCACAACGGGTATGTCTGAAGGCTTTTGGTCGACGCCCGGTGATATTCAGTCCTTAAAACTGACTCAAAATGGCAACAATGCTCTTATTGGTTTGAATGATCAGACCGCGCGTTTTTTTGATATTAAAAACGGTGGTATAAAGCAAACCTTAAGAACAGGGGCAACGGTTCGAGCTGTGGACGTCATGTCTGATGGCAGCATTGGAATCACTGGTGATGATTTGTCCAATGTCATTTTATGGAATTTGCAAACCGGTGAAAAAATACACCAGTGGACATTAAGTAATGACATTGCCAGTGTCGCATTATCAAGTGACGGGAAATATGCCTTTGGTGCTGCCCAGCTTGGTAACGCAAAGATTTGGTCCACGCGTGATGGCAAAGAATTGACTAATATCGATACTGGGGCATTACAGTATCGTAACGTGACCCTGAGCCAAGCTGTATTTTCACAAGATAACCGGTTTATTCTAGTGGGTGGTATGAATAGTACCGTGTCCCTTGTTCAAGTCAGTACTGGTGCAATACAAAAAGAATGGCGTATTTATTTACCCAAAGGTCGTCCCGCTGGGGCGAGTGTGTTGGCCTTGTCTTTTGCTCCAGGTAATCGTTATTACGCAATCGGAAGTAATGGTTATTTAAACGTATTGGAATAGTTCATGTCTCAATCTTTTGATCCACTTTCATTATCTCGTCCAAGAGAGCGGTCAATTTGGGCGGCTTTGTTCGCTGCTCAAGCGGCTATTTCCGTCGCTGCGGGTGCATTTGGGGCTCATGCCCTTGCCGATCTACTTGATATGAAAGCACTCAGCTGGTGGCAAACTGGTAGTCAATATCTGATGTATCATGCATTGTCTGGGTTGATTGTTTCTACTTTGTTTTTTTCTTTGCCTTCTAGAAAGCTTATTTTATGTCTCTTTTTTGTTGGTAATATTTTATTTGCTGGCAGCTTATACGTTATGGCATTAACGGGTTATCGATTTTTAGGTGCGATCACGCCTTTAGGTGGCTTATGTTATATGCTGGCGTGGTGCTTTTTGGTATTTCGTTTATGGCGTCTAGGGGTAAATAAATAAGTCAGTCTGTGTGCTGAGCACTTTCGAAAAGGGAGAACAAAGCAGGACAGCGCAGGGTTTTTCCGGTAGTATGCGTGCCGAATTAATGATCGATTTAGGCTGATAGAATGGCCTATGTTGGCTTGTCACATAGTAGAATTAAGCGATACGAAACCATGCAAGAACACGATACAGAGACTCAAGAACCGTTTTATAAACGTACCATCCGTAGCTTCGTTGTACGCGGTGGACGAATGACGGAAGGTCAGCAAAAGAATTATGAAGCAAATTGGGCCGTATACGGTTTGAATCTTGCTGATGGTCGAGTGGATTACACGACGGTGTTTGGCCGTGAGTCCGATGTTATTATTGAAGTCGGTTTTGGTATGGGATCTTCCCTTGCTGAAATGGCCAAAAATGCCCCTGAAAAAGATTTTATCGGTATTGAAGTACATCCTCCAGGTGTGGCCAAACTGATGATGCTGGCAAAAGAGCAAGGTATTACTAATTTACGCGTATATTGTGATGACGCTATAGAAGTGATGGCGAATTGCTTGCCGCAAAAAGCTGCCAATGCTTTTCAATTGTTTTTTCCAGATCCTTGGCATAAAAAGAAACACAACAAGCGTCGTATTGTTCAACCTTTGTTTGCGCAACAGGTGGCTAATGTGCTGAAAACAGGTGGTCACTTCCATATGGCAACGGATTGGCAGCCTTATGCAGAGCATATGATAGAGGTGATGGAAGAGCAGGCGCAGTATGAGAACGCGGCAGGGAAGGGCTTGTATCATCCTCGTCCTGAATGGCGGCCTCTAACCAAATTTGAACAGCGTGGCGAGCGTTTGGGTCATGGTGTTTGGGATTTGATTTACACCAAAAAAAGTGACTGAGCAGGGATTTAATACTGTTCAGATAATAAAAAAGCGACTCACGTCGCTTTTTTATTATCTATATTCCTGAATCGGAATATTATTTAATTTCTACGCTGTCACGGCTGTTGCCAGCATCAAAGTACTCTTGGAATACTTTAGGAGTACGGCCACGGCCAGTCCATTCATGAACTTCACCATCAACGGTTAAGCGATATTTTGGTTCAACCGTTTTGCCTTTTGTTGCGCCTGCTTTTGGCGCTGTCAGCAATGCGATTTCTTCCATGGTTAGACCGCTTTTTGCGATTAGAGTAGCGATCTCTTCAGCACGAGCCGATTTCATTGCTTGCTCAGCTTCGCGAGCGGCTTCTTCTTCTTTGACTTTTTCAAGTGCGTTGTTGAAGCCTGCAATTAGATTTTCCAATTGAGCAACGGTTAACTCTTTGGCAGCTGCGCGTGCTTTTGCTTTGTTGCTTGCTAATTCTAGTAATAAACTCATTAGTGTCCCCTATTTATCTGTTAAGAACTGGTTGTCTGTTAATAACTGGTTGGTCCTGCACTGAAAAATAGATCCGTCTTTTACACCCAGTGGCGTGTTAAAAATTGATAAATCTAAAGTCTTCTAAGATAGAGAAACTCTCTTTTCAGTCTGACCGTGAATCTAAATCAGAGATGAAAATGAACTTTATCTTGTAATGCTAACTCAATATTTACGTAAACCTTTTTAAAGTCTTGAATGGTTCGTTAATACAGTGTGGCGTGATTTTATACTATTTCAAGTTTGAGTTGTGGATTTTAATAAAAAATACTCTAACATGCTAATCAAATAATGCTTTGTAATCGTTAGAAAAGTGTAAACAATAGGGTAATGCATGAATTCTATATCAGATAACTTAAGTTCAGAGTTTTCTATATTAAAAAAATACAGTGACAATATTATTCAATTATTTGAAGAAGGGGCTACCGTCCCTTTCGTTGCTCGATATCGAAAAGAAAGTACGGGTGGCATGAGTGATATAGACTTACGTTCCTTCTATGATAGATGGCAATATCTAGTGGAATTTAAAAAACGCCAAGAGAGCATTCTCGCAATATTATCACAAGACCCAGCAGTGTCAGCGGCTGTGCTCAATAAGCTTCGTCAGGCGACGTCTAAAAATGAACTTGAAGATCTGTATTCACCGTACAAAAAAACACGTAAAACGAAAGCGGATGAAGCGAAAGAGCAAGGGCTTGAGCCTTTGGCTGCTCTTATCTGGGTTGGACGTCATGCAGACAGTCACTCTGCTGTTTCTGCTTGGTGCCAGCAAAATGGCATTCGCTTGTCGGCGGAGTCTGCGTTAGAAGGCGTGACGGAAATATTGAATGAAGCGATTGCGAATGACAGTGAAATTCTGAAGAAAGGACGAGTTGAGCTCCTGAATGACGGTATTTTAACCAGCCGTGTTTTACGTGGAAAAAAAGAGCAAGGTGAGAAATTTAGAGATTACTTTGACTACCAAGAAGCGATCAATAAAGTGCCTTCACATCGATTATTAGCTCTCTTTCGAGGCAAAAAGGAGGCGATCCTTAAACTCAGTGTGTCTTTAAAGAATACAACGGGTTATCCCGATAGACTCATTTTCCCTCATCTTAATCAATTACTTGATGATAAGGCTACGCAGACACAAAGAATGACGCCTCTGCAGTGGCGTTATTTAAATACGGCTTGGGAAAATAAACTTCTGCCTAAATTAGAAGCAGATATTTTGGCACAATTGAAAGAGCGCGCTGAGGAGGGGGCTATTCAGGTTTTTGCTAACAATCTTCAGGATTTATTGATGGCGGCACCGGCTGGCGCGCATCGGGTATTAGGCGTTGATCCTGGCTTTCGTAATGGGGTTAAGTTGGCTGTGATTAATGAGCAGGGGTCATTGTTAGATCATGGTGTTATTTATCCCCATGGGCCGCAGAACCGTGTGCAAGAAGCGAATGCCATACTGTCTAAGCTAATACATCAACATGGTATAGGCTGGATCGCAATTGGTAACGGAACGGCTTCACGGGAAACTGAGGCGCTGATTAAAACGCTGATCAATGAATCGAGCTTAGATTGCCGTGCTGTTGTTGTTAGTGAAGCAGGGGCGTCTGTGTATTCTGCTTCACCAATAGCCATAGAAGAATTTCCAGACCTTGATGTCACTATTCGAGGCGCGGTTTCTATTGCCCGTCGTTTTCAAGACCCGCTTGCTGAATTAGTCAAAATCGATCCGCAGGCCATTGGAGTGGGTCAGTATCAACACGATGTAAAGGTGTCCCAACTGTCTAAATCACTTGCTAATGTGGTTGAAGATTGTGTTAACCGAGTGGGCGTTGATATTAATCTAGCGTCTGTTTCTTTATTGTCCTATGTGTCTGGTTTGACAACCCGATTGGCGCAAAATATTGTCGATTATCGGCAGCAGAAAGGACGCATTGAATCTCGGACTGAATTGTTGAAGATAAAAGGCATTGGTGAAAAATGTTTTGAACAGTGTGCTGGTTTTTTAAGAATACTAAACGGTAAGGAAGCATTGGATCAATCAGGTGTGCATCCTGAATCCTATCCTTTAGTGCAGAAAATGGCGACGCAATTAAAGTTAAAGGCGCAGGATTTGCTGAATAATAATAGTGCTTTGCAGCAGTTGAAGTCATTAGCGCCAAGTTTTTCTCAAGCGGGAGACTTTACGTATTCAGATATCCTTAATGAGCTGGCAAAACCAGGGCGAGATCCACGACCAGAGTTTCGTTATGCGTCTTTTGATAATAGTGTACAAAAGCTTGAAGACGTACAGGAAGGTATGACGTTGGAGGGGGTTGTGACAAACGTAGCGGCTTTTGGGGCGTTTGTGGATCTTGGAGTGCATCAGGACGGTTTGATTCATATATCGCAATTGGCAGATCGTTTTGTGAAAGATCCAAGAGACTTCGTGCGAGTAGGGCAAGTTGTCAATGTGACTGTGCTTGAGGTAGACGTACAACGCAAACGCATTGCATTAAAGGCAAATGGCCTTTGATCAATCTATGTTAAAAAAACAAAAACCGATTAGAAGGTTCTAATCGGTTTTAGGATAACGCATAACGCTAGCGTAAAAGGAATAATAACGAATCTTAAACCGCTACTGCGATTTGTGCTTTTGCTTCATTGAACGCTTCTTCGCCAGGTGCGCCCATTGCTTGACCGCCAGCGATAAAAGTGTCTTTTACATTTAAGCCGATGAAGCCTAAGAATGTTTGGATGTGTGGCACTTGGTGATCAACTGGAGCGCCGGCTAAGAAGCTACCGCTTGCAGCAAAGATGTAAGCATCTTTGTTTACCAAGCCAACAGGGCCCGTTTCTGTGTATTTAAAGGTACGACCTGCACGAGCAATATAGTCAAAGTAAGACTTTAAGGTAGAAGGAATGCCGAAGTTGTACATTGGAGCAGAGACGATAACCACATCTGCGGCTTCTAGTTCCGCAATCAGTTCGTCGCCAATCGCAACAATGGCTTTTTGCTCTTCAGAACGGTTCTCTTCAGGCGTAAAAAGTGCACCTAATGTTTCACCAGTAAAATGTGGTAGAGGGTTCGCTGTGACATCGCGAGCAACGACTTTACCTTCAGGGTTTTTCTCCAGCCATTTTGCAACAAACTCGTTTGCTAGTTGACGAGATTTAGAGTTTTCGCCAGAAGCACTAGAGTCAATACGTAGTAAAGTAGTCATATAAGAATCTCCATCATTGAACCAATAGGGTTTGTTAATCGATAATAATGGTATCTTATAACCAAATTATTTGATTAAAAAGCGACATTTTTTGGAGATATGTATCGAAAAATACGATACATTAATTATCCACCTATTTTAGTACGAGAATTATCTTGAAAGCCCCAAGAGTCACCCTAGAACAATGGCGAGTGCTGCAATCTGTTGTTGATAAAGGCGGTTTTGCCCAAGCGGCAGAAGCGCTTCATAAGAGCCAATCATCAGTGAGCTACACAGTCGCTAAACTTCAAGAACAGTTAGGTTATCCTCTGTTAATTATAGAGGGCCGTAAGGCAAAGTTGACAGAGCGGGGGGAAGTACTATTGCGCCGTTCACGTCATCTTTTAAAGGAAGCGGTTGATTTAGAAGAGCTTGCGCATACCTTAGGGCAGGGTTGGGAGCCTGAATTAGAGCTGGTTGTTGATCAAACGTTTCCCACGCCGGCATTACTTCGAGCGCTAAAATCATTTGAGCCACAAAGTAAAGGCACGCAAGTGCAATTGAAAGAAGTGGTACTAAGTGGTGGTTTAGAAGCATTAAAGCAAGGTAGGCCCGATCTTGTATTAAGTGCGATCGTACCAAAAGGTTATCTTGCGGATCCTATTGTTGAGGTTGAGTTGCTGGCGGTTGCTTCTCCTCAGCACCCTTTATTTCAAGAAGAGGGGCTAATAGACAACGAAAGACTAAGCCGAGAATTGCAGCTGGTCATTCGAGACTCTGCAGTGGAAACGTCCATGGACGCTGGCTGGTTGGGTACTGATCGACGTTGGACCGTATCCAGTGTGCAATCCGCTTTAGAAATTGTGACCAGTGGCATTGGTTTCGCTTGGTTGCCTAAAGCAGACATACATGATGAATTGGGCAGTGGTAAGTTACAAAAGCTGAATCTGGTTTCTGGCAGTGAGCGTAACTTCCACCTTTATGCTATTTTTGGTAAAGGCGAGCGCACAGGTCCCGCGACGAGATTACTGGTTGAGTTACTTCAAGCGGAATGCAATAGCTGTCCAAAACGTTCTTCTATTGCTTAGGCGTCGATAAACGTCTGTTTTCAGCAAGATTGTTAATGATCACTCGCCAGTTTGATCTTGAATAATACGCAATAAAGAGGGAAGGAAGGCACGGTCAACGTGGCTTTCTACACTCCATAACTTCGCAATAGCAATGGCTTTTGGGCAATGGAATAGTATTTTTTCAAGATGAATTTTCACGACTAATTTTGGTGGTTTAGGGTCACTAAAGAGCGTTAGAAGATCCTCATCACGATGCAAACTGGCAATGCCCTTTGCGCGGACAACTTCACCAATACCTGGAATCATAAACAGCAACCCGATTTCAGGTTGAGTCACTAGGTTTTTCAGACTATCCAAACGGTTATTGCCTGCAGAGTCTGCGAAAGCCAATGTTTTTGAGTCCAATACTTTAACAAATCCGGCCTCTCCACCGCGGGGGGATATGTCCGCAAAGCCGTTTTTATCGGCCGTAGAAATCAGAACAAAGGGACTGTTTTTTATAAAGGTAATGGCGTGTTGTTCTAGCTCGGTGATTTCTTTATTTACCGCCAACGGATGAGGCTGATCGTAGAGAGCCTCTAGTTGCTCTAGTGATGTTATTTGGCTCATGCCAGTCCTTTTGTCTGTAAGGTCGATGTTTGATTTGAATGTAAAGTGTATTCTATAACACTAATGCCATCGTGAGGAGGTCATCTAATTAGCATTTTTCTGCGTATGAGAGAGTCGGAAGCGGTTTTTGAGTAAGTCACATTTATTATGAATAGCAAAGGAGGCGATATGATTACAGTACATCATTTAGAAAACTCAAGGTCTCAACGTATCTTATGGTTGCTGGAAGAGCTTGGTTTAGAGTATGCCATTGTGGAATATAAGCGCGATCCAGACACAGCGTCAGCGCCAGAATCGTTAAAAAAAATACATCCTCTCGGTAAGTCTCCAGTGATTAGCGATGGCGAGTTAACGGTGGCTGAGTCAGGGGCGATCATTGAATATTTATTAGATAAATACGATGGCGAAAAGCGTTTAAGGCCAACGGATGGTCAGGAATTATTGGATTATCGTTATTGGCTACACTTCGCGGAAGGATCATTGATGCCACTGCTGGTGATGAAGTTGGTCATGATGAAGGTCCCGCAAAGCCCAATGCCTTTTTTTGTTAAGCCGATTGCAAAGGCGCTAACAAGTAAAATTCAACAAAAATTCATTCAGCCTCGTATTCAACCGCAACTGGCTTTTATTGAAAAAACCTTAGGTGAGCATACTTGGTTGGTGGGTGAGACATTAACCGCAGCCGATATTCAAATGAGCTTTCCGCTTCAGGCTTCCAGTACGCGTATGGATTTGGCTAACTTTCCTAATATTGCCCGTTTTATTAAACAAGTAGAAGCGGTGCCCACCTACCAAAGAGCTTTAGAAAAAGGCGGTGCTTTTACGACGCTATAGGTTTTAATGAATAATTTGCGCACCTAACTGGTGTTTGTTTTTAAAAAACATTAGTTTGGTGCCTAAATTTTGCACTATTTGTTGATATTCGTTCTCATTAAGTGTATTTTGGCCTCTTATTTTTTGAAAGAGGTTTACTGGATCAATGACGCCTGAGCACCCAGTTCCCCAAAATGTTGGTGAGCTTTATGCGGAACACAGTTCGTGGTTAACAGGATGGATCCGTAAACGTTTAGGCTGTCATGAATTGGCGGCTGATATTGCCCAAGATACCTTTGTTCGACTGCTGAAAAAGCCAAAATATTTCTCTAACATGGGAGAGGCTAGGGCTTTTTTAAGCACTGTCGCCAAGGGGTTATATATTGATCAGTGGCGTCGTAAGCAGATAGAGCAGGCTTGGTTAGAGTCATTAAGTCACTGTGAGGAAGAATTTTACCCTTCTGCAGAGCATTCTGCTGCGATGATTGAGTTGATTTGCGAACTGGATATGATGATTGCAAAAATGCCCAAAAAAGTGGCGAATACGCTTATTTTATCTCAGTTGCATGGTTTAACCTATTTGGATATTGCTCAGCGTTTGTCTGTATCGGAACGTATGGTAAAACGTTATATGGCACAAGCCATGTTACACTGTGTTTTACTTAAATCTGATTTGTCTTTGTAGATATTATGACGTCTTCCCAATCTGTGACTTATGCCCATCTAGAGGCCGCTTCTGAGTGGTTCGCTGTATTATCAGACACCCCCGTTTCTGATATCGACAAAGCGGCTTGGCAGCAATGGATGAGTGAAGACGAAAGACACCGTAAAGCTTGGCAGCAAGTAGAGTCTGTCAGTGTTATGTTTTCTTCTTTTCAAGACAATACATCACAACAATCAGCGGGTTATGTATTAGAAAGGACTCATGCTGTTGGTCGACGTCAGTTGCTGAAAGGGGCATTAGGCCTGGCTGGTATGGCCTCATTAGGTTGGTTGAGCTGGGAAAAGACCGCTTTGCCTTCAATGGTGGCAGCGTGGCGTACTGATTTTCATACTTCAGTGGGTGAAGTTTCTTCCTTTTCTTTGGATGATGGTTCCAATGTTTGGCTAAACACCAACAGTGCGATGGCGCCTTATTATACGGCTGCGGTTCGACATTTATCCTTGGTTTCGGGGGAAACTTTTGTTGATCTCGATAATCAGGACAGTCGACCTTTTGCTCTGTCTTGTGAGCAAGCTATCGTTCGGCCGCGTACGAAAAATGTACGCTTTTGTTTACGCTATTTACCCAATCAACAGGCAATTTTAGCTGTCTATAAGGGCGCTGTGTCTGTTGCTCTAAACGACAGTGCGATGAAATCTGTTAACGCAGGTGAGTCAGTCACTTTTAATACAGAATCTTTTGGTGATGTGGTGCCCGCTTTAGCGTTATACGAATCTTGGATAAAAGGTTTGTTGGTAGTAGAGGACATGCCTTTATCCGATTTTGTCAATGAACTGAACCGTTATCGCAATGGCTACATTAATGTCGATCCAGCTGTGGCTGACTGGCGAGTGGTTGGAACCTATCCTATTCATAATATTGATGTGATATTTGGCATGTTAGAAAGTACCTTTCCTCTTCGTGTACAAAAAACGCTGCCTTGGTGGGTGAGTGTTTCGGCGGCTTAATTTGCTATAAAGCGGTGTTGTTTAATATTAATGTAAAAATCTTTATTTTTGTTGTCCCCTTTTGTCCTTCTCATTCGGTAATAGTAGTAATAAGCATTACTATTACGGAGCTTTTATGTCATCTCATCCTGCAATACAGTTTATTACGCGTCGTGCAACACCAAGGTTATTAGCGCTGCAGATCGCTTTAGTGAGTGGATTTTCTTTGTTGCCAGTATCTGTTGTCTATGCACAATCTGTGTCGGCAGAGATGCGCTATTACAAGATCAACGCTGGATCCTTGTCTAAAGCGGTTAATGCTTTTGCGGCAACCTCCGGTCTATTTGTGGGTGGCAGCGCGCAACTCTTAAATGATAAACGCACATTAGGCTTTGAAGGCGAATACTCCACAGAACAGGCGCTGGAGCTATTGCTTGTAGGGACGGGGTTATCTTATCAAAGAGGAGATGGAAACAGCATTGTGTTAGTTGATGCCGACACGGTAACGCAGACGGACGATGGCGTTAATCTGTCGCCTTTGATGGTGAGAGAAATGAAGAACCAGAAAGAGGTGGGTGTACAGGTAATTGGCTCAGAAGAAATTGAAGCCATGCCGACCGAAGGTGGAAATTTAACCGATTTACTGCGTACCAACACAGCGGTTAACTACAGCCGTTCCAGCAGTAGCTCAACGAATAGCGGCAGTATGCGCCCAGATGAAGTCTCTATCTATGGTCAGGATTACTATCAAAATGCTTTCATGATTGATGGTATTGATACGTCTAATGATTTTGATCCAGGTTCAAGTGGCGGTGGTGACAGCTACACTAACCCATTTTCTAATGCCAATCTGTCAACGCTTTCTGGAAGCTCACCGCAGAGTTATTACATGGATGTGGATGCTCTAGAGCAAGTAAAAGTCTATAGCAGCAATGTTCCTGTGGAATACGGTGGTTTTATGGGGGGCGTGATTGACGCTCGATTAAAGCGTTATGATGGTGAAGATTCCGTTTTTATCAAATATGGATTGTCTAAAGATGCGTGGGAGAAATTTCATTTTGATGAGAAAAAAGCCGAAGAGTTTTATGGGGCTGACAGTATCGATGGTGCCTATACACCGGAATACAAAAAGCAAAATTACTCGGTAACCGTTTTAAAGGGTCTTTCTGACAATGTGGGTTCTACTTTAACGGTTTCTCGTAAAACTTCTGAATTTAGACAACAATATGAAAACCGTTCTGATGAAGTTAGGTCAATTTATTATGATGACACCATCGATAACCTGATGGGGCGCATTGATGCAAAAGTGAACGATAGAGTCAATTTAGGCTTTTCCTTTCGCTATTCAGATCGTTTTCATGATGGTTTAACATCAACGGATTATGCCGACACCTTTGTAAAGTCACATACCGCTTACGGTGTAGGGAATAACTTCGACTATCGCTTTGACAATAGTGTGCTAACCATTGATACCGCATTCGATCGATCCTTCGACGAGCTTGATTCCCAGTCTAATGTGTATTCATTCCATCCCTCTGCGAATTATTATAATGGCCTTCCTTATTCTGGCGGCTACGGTGATATTTTACAGCAGCAAGATACCTTTAGTATTAATACAAAGTGGGTGCGTGATGCGATTGCTCTTGGTCAGACGAAACACACGTTTACCCTTGGCGCTGATTTAGCATTCAAAAAAGCATTTTATCAAGCTTATGGTAGTGAGTATTACCAGTATGCCTGTCTATCCGGAAGTTCTAGCGCTGGGTGTAATGATTCAAATAGTGATGGTGTGCATGATGAAAATGATGAATACCTTACAAGGTACGGAGTTTTGGAAGGCAATAAAATAACCAAGCATTATCAAAGTTATGGGGTTTATCTTGAGGATAGAATTGATATTCATGACTGGACATTGACGGCTGGTGTTCGGGCCGATCACGAAACTCTGCTTGATAATATCAATATTGCTCCGCGAGCCAACTTACAATGGGATGTTTTTGGTGATGATAGTACACGGTTAACCACAGGTGCTAGCCGTTATTATGGGCGTAGTTTTTTGAAGTATGCGCTTAGTAATGAAATGAAGAGCTGGTATTCAACAACGCAATACAATGCTGATGGCAGTGTACGAAGTGGCCCTACTTCAAGTTCTAGTGGTTATTCGGACTTTTCAGATTACGATCTAAAAACACCTTACTCCGATGAAATTATGTTTCGTGTTGATCAAGTCATAGGGCCTGTGGACGCGTCTTTAACCTTGGTTAATCGTGAAAGTAGAGATGGAGTACAGCGTATAAGAAATTCAAGTAGAGATCCTTATTATTACACCAATGAAGGTCGCAGTTCTAATAACAGCATTGAGCTTGCTTTTCAGCAGCGCAAACCTTTTGAGGTTTTCAATACTGTAACTAAAGTGAATTTCTCGATTGGTTGGCAAGAAAGTGAATCTAATACTCAGGGAGCTGATGCCTATGATGAAACTGTTGAGGAAAATGACGAGATTTATTACAAAGGTAAGGTGATAGATTATAGTGAGCTACCATCATGGGATTATAATATTCCTTTCACGGTGAAGCTGAGCACAAACACCCTTATTCCTATGTGGCATCTTCAGTGGAGTAATTTTGTTAACTTAAAAAGCGGAGGGGTTATTGCTTATAGAAAATCTAGTGGAGGTTATGTCGATGGTGATGGAAATACTTTCGATGTTTATGAAGACAAAGAATTTGGTGAACTGGTAACTTTAGATACCAAAATACGTTTTTCTCCACCATTATTTGCGAGTAGTGAAGGTTACATCGAAGCAAAAATCACCAACTTATTCGATGATGTTGTATCGACAACAACTTCCACGTCTTCTACAGCGACCCAGTCTTACACCTCGGGTCGAAAAATTTCTATGGAAGTCGGTATGCGTTTCTAAGCCGATGTTTCTCTTATCTCCTGTCCTGTTGATAAACAAATGCTCAGTCGAGCATTTGTTTATGGCTGTTATCTAATTTTTTCTCTATGAGCGGTTTTATGTTTTTTCTTCAGAATGTTTTACGGGTGATTGGGCTGGCTTGCTTGTGCGTTTTTGCTGCTCAAGTGCAAGCAAGTGATGAAGGGTTACCTTGGGACAAGCGCGTTGTCCACGGCATATTAGACAATGGCTTTCGCTATTATTTATTTGACTCAAGACAGGAAAAAGACGCGCCAGAAGGCCTGACTTTGGCAAATTTAGTGGTGCTTTCTGGTGCTATCGATGAAAAAGAAAATCAGTTGGGCGTGGCGCATATGGTAGAGCATATGGTGTTCCACGAAAGTGATGGATTGCCAAATGGTGTGCGAAAAGCCTTTACTGATATGGGGCTGAAGCAAGGGCGTGACTTTAATGCTATGACGAACAGTGAAAATACGCGTTATATGATAAATCTGCGTAACACCACGCCAGAGCGTCTCCACAAGGTTTTGGAGGTGTATCAACAAATGGTTTTCCATGCGGATATCCGAGCGGCATCGTTAAACAAAGAGCGCTTGATTATCCAAGAAGAGTGGCGTGGAAAATTGAGTCATCGAGCGCGTGTTAATGATGAGAAAAAAGCCTTGTTACGGGTTGGCTCATTGTATCCAGAGCGCCCTGTTATTGGCACACAGGAAACGATTCAAAATACACCTGCAGAGCAACTTCAATCTTTTTATCAAGATTGGTATGCGCCAAATAACATGGCGTTGGTGATCTACACGCCTATGGACAGTCGTGTGCTTGAAGAGCACATTAAAAACATTTTCAGTGCAGAACCTAGGCGGATATTGCCTAAACGACACCCAAAAGATCCCGTCTTAGATAACCTTCTTAAAATAGGTCAGTTGCGTGATGTTGGAAGTAAAATTAATCAAGTGGCTTTCTTATACCGTTTTGACAGTGAGTCTTTTGATACGGATGAAGGTCGACGTGACGGTTTGATTGATTATATGACGCGTAACTTGCTGACCGAACAAATTCGACGCCAAAGAGACGTCTTACCAGAGCATGTTCGTGCTTTATCGAGTACCAAAGGTACGGTCTCTCCTAACGTCGCGATTGTAGGTTTTTCGGTGAATGTTGATGAAGGTTACCACTTGCTAGGCTTAGAAACGTTAATTCAAGAACTAGAGCGGATTAAAGCGCATGGGTTTTATCAACAAGACTTTGATAAGGTTTATAAAAAAGTCGTTGATACTGCAGAAGCCAATAAAGATGCAGCAAAAAATCGTGGCACTATCTGGTCTGTCAAAATGGTGGATGCGGTGACCTCAGACAAAAAGCTACAAGATCCTGTACAAAGCAATGATCGACTTTTGCGCCTAGTAAAGAGTATTTCTCTTGATGATGTGAATGCGCGTTTACGTCAGTGGTTGTCAGCTCCGGATCGTATTCTGTATACGCAAGCCGTTGGTGGAAAAAGTGTTGATATAGGCTCTGTGGAGTCAGTTGAGGCGATTTTTGACACTATCAATAAGCAGCGCCTTGCTCCGTTGGAGAAAGAAAAAGTGGTGGCCGAAAAAACGCTACCTGTCGTCACTCAATCCGGCTCGTTGTCTTTGATCTCAAGAGAGGCGGAATTAGGGATTTCCAATTGGTCTTTATCTAATGGTGATCAACTGACGTTGTTAGACCCCACTGTGTTAGCGGGGCGTTATCAAATTGAAGCATCTGAGGAGGACAGTAAAAGTTATTTTACGGCGTTGTCAGCGGCTGGTTACAACCTTACACAAGGTTCAACATGGGCAGAACAATTTGCCGTGCAACTGTCTGATGCAACGGGCATTTATGGTTGGAGTGATGAAGAATATGCTCAATGGCGTCGCGATCAAAAAGCGTTTCTATCGACGAAACAAAAAGCACAAAGCCTGACGTACCGAGGTACCACAGACGACGAAGCTTTTGAGAAATTATTGGCAGTCTATCGTATCAATCAAGTTACGCCAAAAATTGATACGACGGTCTATGAGAGTGTGATGGACAGTCTGAAAAGAAGTCTGAACATTGATGTGGTTCGTCCCCTTGAAGTGTTTACAAAGCGTTTGGCACAAGCACGATTTGGACAAAAAGAGGTGTCGCCAAGTCTTCATGATTTAACGTCGTTATCGTTAGCGGTATTAGAGCGTACTCGAGAGAAGCAAGTTGCTTTGCCAGTGCATTATTTTATTGTGTCCCGTATGCCCGAAGCGGATATGACTGAACTGGCAGCAAAATATCTTGCCACGATTCCTCGTGATACGTCCGCTCACCGTGCTGCCGATTATGAGACGTTACCAGTGTTGCAGTTGCCTGGTGAGTCAGTGGTAGACATGGCGTTGAATACTGAGCCAAAGGCGGAATATCGCATGTATGCTTATCAGTCCATGCCCTGGTCACCCATTGCGGCTCTGCAATTGACGTACTTAGGCGAGCGACTAGAAGCAGAATTAAAACAGCGTCTACGCAGTGAAGCCCAAGGTGTTTACAGTGTCAGGGTGGGATTAGAGTTAAACAAAGACACTCATCGTGCTGAGTTGAGCATTCAATATTCCAGTGATCCTGAACGAGTAAATGATTTGGCTGTTATGACTCATAAAGCATTATCGGAATTGCCCGAGATGGTTACCGCCGCGTGGGTCGATGAAATACAAGGCGCATTTGCTGATGTTGAGCAAAACCGCCTAGAAAGGGATTTCGATGGCACCTTGGCGCACCGACTGGAATTAAGTGAAACTCTTTATGGCGATGCGCGCTATCTTAGTGATATGGATCAGCTTGCCTCTGGGCTAACACAAGCAAAGCTAAAAGCCTTGGTAGAGACATTGACCTTTAGCGACAGAGTGACTGGTTTTTATCGTCCTTTGGCGCCCTAGTTTAGTTGATGTATTGACAATGCTCAGTCGTAATACGGCTGGGCATTTTTTTTGCGAGTTTAGTTCAGATTAACTTGGTGTAGACTCTAACTCGACTTATGGTTATGTCATGAATATGATGAATCCATTTTTATCGTTTGGTTTATGTAAAAAAGGGAAAGTGGATGTCACCTTTGTCGTCTTATCAAGACAAGCTTGATCGGTGTGAAGTGTCGTTCGACGCCAGTCAGCAGCTGGCATTAGAGGAGCTAGAGCGGGTTTATCAGTCGCTCATGGTGGGGGCTGCAGCGCGTCAAGGGGTAGAATCAATACAAGGTGTTTATCTCTGGGGCGATGTGGGGCGTGGTAAGACCTTTCTGATGGATTTGTTTTATGGCTGTTTGCCCGATGGTGTTGGGTTGAGACTGCATTTCCATCATTTTATGGCGCGTTTGCATCGAGAGTTGAATCTTGCCTTTGGTCAAAAAAATCCGTTAAAAGGCATTGCTAAACGATTGGCATCAGAGTGTCGCGTGCTGTGTTTTGATGAGTTTTTTGTTTCAGATATTGGCGATGCTATGTTGCTGGGTGGTTTGGTCGACGCTTTATTTGACGAAGGTGTGGTGCTGGTGGCAACGTCGAATATTGCGGTAGAAAATCTCTTTCAAAATCAGTTACAAAAAGCGCGTTTTGCGCCAACCATTCACTTGTTACAGCAAAAAGTGAAGACTGTTCATTTAGGTGGCAAAGAAGATCATAGGTTGCGCCATACTGGTAGTTCAGCGATTTTTTTTATCAAGCATGAGCAAAATATGCCAGCTCTTTTCAAACAGCTGGCGAAGGGTAACATTACCCAACAGCCGTTGCAGATTTGCAGTCGAGCCATTGTGGTCCTCAAGTCAGCGGACAACATTGCGTGGTTTGAGTTTCAGACACTCTGTAATAGTCCGAGATCATCGATGGATTACATTGAATTGGCGAGTCGTTTTCCATTTATCATGGTGACGGGCATTCCTGAGTTAAGCAGTGAGCCGTATGAACACATTAAGGCGCGGGGCACAGAGGACGGCGCGATTGGTTCAGGGCAAACAGGTGAGCGAGAGGTGTCCTTAGGGGTAAACGATGATGCGGTGAGACGTTTCATCAGCTTGGTGGATGAATGTTATGATCATCAAGTGGTGCTGCTACTGAATGCCGATGTCGCGCTCGATAACTTGTACTTAAACGGCTCTTTATTATTTGAGTTTCGTCGAACTTACAGTCGTTTAATTGAAATGAAGTCTCTTTATTATCAGCAATTACGTGTTAAATAATTGATTTTGTTCTGACTATTTTAAACAACTTGGCTGTTAAGCCTTGATTAAAAGCCGATGCACGACCACTATGTTTGTATGCAAGATAATGTATATTTAAAGACAATAACCCAGAAGTAAGGAGGGCGATCATGCAGTATGAGGATCGCGTTGATGCGTTAGTCGCACCAAAGGGTGCGTTAGAGATGTTATCTCAAAATGAAATATCTCGTCTGTCAGAAGAATCTGGCCCACTTCATGATTTATTTCACCGTTGCGCTTTGGCGATTTTGAACTGTGGCAGCGATTCAGACGACCCACAAGCGGCCATGGAAGAGTTTAAAGACTTTGAAATTCGCATTGTGCAGCAAGAGCGCGGTGTGAAGTTGCAACTTAAAAATGCACCAAGTAGCGCTTTTGTCGATGGAAAGATGATCAGCAGTGTGCGTGAAATGTTGTTTAGCGTATTACGCGATATTATTTTTACTCAGCACGAGTATCTGCTGGCTCGCGGATTAGAGAATGCTAGCTCAGAGAAATTGACCAACGTCGTATTCGAATTGTTGCGTAATGCGAATGTCTTCCGCCGTATTCAACATCCCGACATGATTGTCTGTTGGGGCGGCCACTCTATTGCACGTCATGAATACGATTATACTAAGCGCGTTGGCCATGAATTGGGGTTGCGTGAGCTTAATATTTGTACTGGTTGTGGGCCTGGCGCTATGAAGGGGCCTATGAAAGGCGCAGCCATCGCTCACGCCAAACAACGGATCAAAAATGGTGTTTATTTAGGTTTAACTGAGCCCGGTATTATTGCGGCAGAGTCACCGAACCCGATCGTTAATCAGCTGGTCATCATGCCAGATATCGAGAAGCGTCTTGAAGCTTTTGTGCGTGCGGGCCATGGTATTGTAGTGTTCCCAGGTGGTGCCGGTACAGCCGAAGAAATTTTGTATATCTTGGGTATTCTGTTGCATCCTAAAAATGCCGATGTGCCATTTCCTTTGGTGTTTACCGGTCCAAAAGAAAGCGCGGAGTATTTCGAGCAAATTCACGCCTTTATTGGGGATGTGCTTGGTGCAGAAGCGCAAAATAAGTACCGCATTATTATTGAAGATGAAGTGGCGGTAGCGCGTACTATCAAACAAGGAATGGAAGATGTGCGCCAATATCGTAAGGCACATCAAGACGCGTTTTACTACAATTGGAAATTGCATATTCCAGAGGAGTTTCAACACCCGTTTGAGCCAACTCATGACAATGTGCGTGGTTTAAACCTGCACTTCAATCAAGAAACGCATTTGTTGGCGGCGGATTTGCGTCGTGCCTTCTCATCCATCGTCGCAGGTAACGTAAAAGCCCAAGGCGTGGCTTACATCAAAGAGTTTGGGCCATTTGAGATTCATGGCGATAAAGCGTTGTTGGCGAAATTAGACGCTTTGTTACAAGCCTTTGTTCGTCAGCAACGCATGAAGCTGCCGGGCAGTGCGTATGTGCCGTGCTATAAGGTAATAACCGACTGAACGATGAGCTGATGCGCTTGACGCACATCATTGACTCTTAGGGCATAAATCAATAAATAGGGCTTCTCGTGAAGCCCTTTTCTATTTCTAACGGTTAAGCTTAACCAAACACGGACCAGCCAATGCTTTCGGATAAGGCTTCGAGAGCCGCCATGCCGGCAAGAGAATTCCCGGATTTATTCAATTCAGGTGACCAGACGCAAACGGAAAAGCGATTGGGAACAATGGCGATGATACCGCCACCCACACCACTTTTACCTGGTAAGCCGACGCGATAAGCAAAGTTTCCTGCTTCGTCGTATAGGCCGCTTGTGGCGAGCAATCCATTTACCTGCATGGTTTCTCTGGGGCTGAGTATCTGCTCGCCTGAATGTCGACAATATCCCTTATTGGCTAAAAAACTAAAGGCTTTAGCAAGGTCGACGCAGCTCATGCGCATGGCACAGTTATCAAAGTAGCTGTGTAACACCGCTTCGACGTCATTGTTGAAGTTGCCAAACGCTTTCATAAGATACGCCATTGAAGCGTTACGAGAACGAAATTCGTATTCTGAATCGGACACTATTTTATCTGAGCGCAACTCTGGATTATTCGCCAAGCGGCGGATAAATTCGCGCATAGCGTAATGGGGCGATGCAAAACGAGAGTGATTCATATCACAGATTACCAGTGCCCCCGCATTAATGAAGGGGTTACGGGGTACGCCGACTTCGTATTCTAATTGCACTAAAGAGTTAAACGGATTACCCGAAGGCTCGCGTCCAACGCGTTTCCACATGTCTTCGCCGTAATGTTTGATGGCAAGGGTTAAGCTAAAGACTTTAGAAATACTCTGGATAGAAAAGTCAGTATAGGCTTGGCCTGCATGGTAAAGCTCGCCATTATTACTGTAGATGGCAATACCAAATTGATTGGGATCAACATTCGCTAATGCGGGGATGTAGTTTGCGACTTTGCCTAAACCGATTAATGGTTTTACTTTTTGTTCTATTGAATGCAGTAAATCTTCCACATTGCTCTCATTAAACAGGGTTAAAGGGGGCGCTTAGTATAGAGAAAGTGGCTGGGAAACCCCAGTGGAATTTGTTGGTAGACTGGTATCAAAAAGCCCCCAAGGAGGGGGCTAGAAGGGAGGAATAAAGGGTTATTTTTTAGATGAAATACCGTAAACGGAAGTGGTTCCACTGACTTCATTGCCGACAATTAAGAGTGCCTGACCTGTCGGACTGTTTTCTTTAGGTACAAATTTCATGCCTTCTGGGCCAAGGTCTCCCGCCGCGGAGGTATCCACTTTGGCATCAAAGTTACGGCTTGTTAGGTATTGAACAAATTGGCTTTTCATCGGTGTTGTAATGTCATAAACCATAATACCTCCAACACGTTCTAGCCCAATGAACGCATAAGTACGACCATTGATTTGACCGAGAGTGAGTGCCTCTGGTTCTGGTCCTTTATCGTCACTGCGATCGTCGCTTTTATTATTGTCATTTGACGTGTTAAAGCCTTTTTCACCTAATTGCTCGGCGGTAATGCGTTCAAAATCACTACCACTATCAAAAACTTGTTCGCCTGTTTCACCGTTCCAGATGGAGAATGAACGTGCACCGTATCCATACAGTTGAGTAAAGGTACAGTTGGTCGGTGCCCCTTTGACTAATTCACAGTCTTTAGCGCCTAAGGTGCTGGTTATTTTCATACGACCAAGATTTTTGTCGTCTTCTAATTTGCCTTCAATGCTGTGTTTCAGAGTGTTGGTAAGTGCAAGTTGGCTGTTTAGGTCAGCAAGGTCTTTGACGCGGTATTCTTCGCTGAACCCTTTATAATCTCTTGAATCGCCTTCATTGGCGGTAACCAGATAGGTTTTCCCTGAAACACTGTATGAAGCAATACTGTCTGGCATGTATAAACCTAATACAGGCCAATTTGTTAACTGGATGCTTTTATCTTTGTCGCTTATATCCAATTCATTGCCTGTTTGGTTGTAATCTTTTGCGCCTAAAGCCCAGATGGTCTGAACGGATTTTTTCGTCAGATCGATTTTCGCAATGGCGTTATTTTCTTGTAGAGACACAAAAGCGTAACGATTGTCCTCAGAGACTGTGATGTATTCAGGTTCTAAGTCTTGAGCGACACTGGCATTGGGGCCAAAAATACGAAGGCCTGCGGGACGTTCTGCAGCACGTGTACCGCCATTGTTGAAGTCGCGGAAAGAAACCTCTGTTACGTCTTTTTGCCGTAATGCAGCAATGTCATTTGGAAGAGTGATGATACTAACGCTGCCTTCTGGATCGATAGTGTATTCGTCGTTTGGTTCGCCTTCATTGGCCACTACGACTTGCTTCCCATCGTGGGTAAAGGTCACCATATCCGGTAATGCGCCTACCTGAACCGCAGTGATAAACCTATGGTCATCGACTTTGTAAAAGGCAATGTATCCCCTGTCTTGCTTTATTTTTGCTTCAATGGCGACGGCCATTATGCCGTTATGAACGCTCACACTATTGGCAGCACCAAGCTCAATTCCTGTCAAATTGGTAACATCTTTACTCACATCCAGCGTGCTTGTTTTGGTTGGTAGTGCTGGGTTTTTTAGGGATAAAACGTCTATTTTTCCTGAGTTTGCGTTTACAACAAAGGTTTCTTGAGCTTGGGCATCATAGGTCACAATTTCAGCGGCGCTTGCACCAAAAACACCAGATTCATAACGACCTAAAAAACTCAGCTCGATAGAAGACGTCGCAGAGGGCGTAGCTGAGTGATTTGTGGCACAGCCGCCAACTAGGGCAATGGTGGCGCATAATGGTAAGGCAATCGGTAAACGCATGAAAATGTCTCCAAAGGAATAAAGTTTGAAGGTCTACACTAACGTTTAAATATGACAAACAAGTGGCAAAGGACAGTAAGTGCTTACCTACTGTCCTGTCTCCTAGATGCTATGAACGCTGAGTTTTAATGTGTGCCACATGCGCGTTGATCAGTTGCCCTGATATGGTGGTATTGTTTGGAATAGTGGGTAGGGCATCAATGGAATACCAATTGGCTTCTTCTATTTCGCCTGGTGCGGGGACGATGTCGCCACTTTTATAATCCGCAAAAAATCCGACCATGAGCTGATGAGGAAAAGACCACGGCTGGCTGTCAACATAACGTATATTGGTGATTTCTAAGCCGACTTCTTCTTTTACCTCACGAGCGACGGCTTGCTCTAAGGTTTCGCCTGCTTCAACAAAGCCTGCGATATTGCTGTATCTGTCTTTTGGGGCCAGCGGCCCACGAGCCAATAAGATTTGGTCTGCTTTTCTGATGGAGACAATAACGCAGGGGGAAATTCTTGGATAATGGCGTAGGTTGCAAGAGGGGCAAATTTTAGTGTGTTCTTTGGCGTGTTTTTCTTGCATGGCTGTGCCGCAGCGTCCACAGAACTGATGATCACGATCCCATGTAGACAGCTGATGTGCGCGACTTAATAAAATATAGTGCGGTTGATCTTGTAAGAAGAGCAACTCTCGCAAACCTATTTCACTGAATCCTTTTGGTACGGCATCAAAGCGGCAGACAAAAATGTCTTGTTCATGCCATTTGCCACAATAAACCGCGTTCATGTTTGAGTTGGGCTGAAAATGGGTAAATGGAATCAGGAACTGATCATCAGACTCAATCAATACTTGGTTGCGATGGAGCAATATATAGAGCGCATTTTGATGGGGAAGCGGATGTGTTTGAGTGCCTATTTCTAACATATGATTGCTCAGGTTGCGTCTAAAAGAATGACGCTAACGCGATCACTCTTTAGACGCAATAACTAAGATGGATTTAATTCCAATCCAGGATCACTTTGCCTGACTTTCCTGACCCCATGGTGTCGAAGCCTTGCTGAAACTCATCAACTTTAAAACGGTGGGTAATGATTGGGCTGATGTCTAAGCCAGACTGCAACATAGCAATCATTTTGTACCAGGTTTCGTACATTTCGCGTCCGTAAATGCCTTTGATGATAAGGCCCTTAAAGATGACTTGGTTCCAGTCAATCAAGGTGTCTTTACTGGGAATGCCAAGCATGGCAATCTTTCCACCATGGTTCATGCATTCAAGCATGGAGCGAAAAGCCATGTCATTGCCGGACATTTCTAGTCCCACATCAAAGCCTTCAGACATGCCTATTTCGCTCATCACGTCTTTCAGTGATTCACGACTCACGTTCACCGTTCGGGTGGCACCCATTTTTTTGGCCAGGTCTAAGCGAAAATCATTCACGTCCGTTATCACGACATTGCGAGCACCAACGTGCCTGGCAATTGCCGCGGCCATGGCACCAATAGGGCCAGCACCTGTGATCAGTACGTCTTCACCAATCAAATCAAATGACAAAGCCGTGTGCGTAGCATTTCCAAAAGGGTCTAAAATAGCGGCCATATCGTCGCTGATATTACTGGGGATTTTGAAAGCATTGCTCGCTGGTATGACCAAGTATTGAGCAAATGCACCATTGCGATTGACACCGACACCAAGTGTCTTACGGCATAGATGGCGGCGTCCTGCACGGCAGTTTCGGCAATGTCCACAGGTAATATGACCTTCACCTGAGACACGGTCGCCAATATTAAAGCCTGTTACTTCTGGACCAATTTCGGTGATTTCGCCAACAAACTCGTGTCCTACTGTCATAGGAACCGGAATCGTGTTTTGTGCCCAGTCATCCCATTGATAGATGTGCATGTCTGTTCCGCAAATAGCGGTTTTGCGTATCTTGATGACCACATCGTTATGACCACATTCTGGGTGAGCGACGTCTGTCATCCAAATGCCTTTTTCGGCATGTAACTTTGCAAGTGCTTTCATTCTGTTTTTCCCTCAATAATACCCAGTTCGCGGCCAATTTTCGCAAAAGCGGTAATGGCGCGATCAAGCTGTTCCGTAGTCAGTGATGCGGACATTTGTGTACGAATTCTTGCTTTTCCCATCGGGACAACCGGATAGGCAAAACCTGTCACAAAAATCCCTTCTTCGTATAGCGCATTTGCCATTTCTTGTGCGAGATTGGCGTCGCCTAAAATAACAGGAATGATAGGGTGATCGCCAGCGACAAGATCAAAGCCTAACGCGCTCATGTGAGAGCGAAAGTATTGGCTATTTTGCTTGAGCTGCTCTCTGGCTGCTGCGCCAGTCTTAAGTGACTGAAGAATGTGCAAGCTGGTGGCTGTAATAACAGGTGCAAGCGAGTTAGAAAATAGATAAGGCCGCGATCGTTGGCGTAGCCAGTCGACGATGCTTTTGGAGGCGCTGGTGTAGCCGCCAGAGGCACCGCCAAGCGCTTTACCCAAGGTGCCGGTCATGATGTCAATACGCCCTAGTACATCGCAGTATTCATGGCTGCCACGGCCATTTTCGCCCAAAAAGCCTACCGCATGAGAGTCGTCTACCATAACAAGCGCATCATATTGATCGGCAAGGTCACAGATGGATTTTAAATCGGCGATGATGCCATCCATAGAAAACACCCCATCGGTGACGATGAGCTTGGTTTTTGCGCCGTCTTTATCGGCCTGTTGTAGCTTAGCTTCTAATTCGCTCATGTCATTATTGGCATAGCGATAACGCTTAGCTTTACATAGGCGAATACCATCAATGATGCTGGCATGATTGAGCGCATCACTGATGACGGCGTCTTCTTCTCCTAATAAGGTTTCAAATAAGCCTCCGTTTGCATCGAAGCAAGATGAATACAAAATGGTGTCTTCCATCTGCAAAAAGTCACTCAGGCTTTTTTCTAACTCAGTGTGTATGTCTTGAGTGCCGCAAATAAATCGCACGGACGCCATGCCATAGCCATATTTATTCAGAGCGTCATGAGCCGCTTCTGTGACATTAGTGGCGTTAGCGAGCCCTAGGTAATTGTTAGCGCATAAATTGATTAAAGGCGTGTTGTCCGCGGTTTTAATCTGACTGGCTTGTGGCGTGATAAGCGGGCGCTCTTTTTTATAAAGGCCTTCTTGCTTAAGGGTTTGGAGTTGATTTTCCAAATGCTGATAAAAAGCTGATTTGCTCATATTTTGTCCTCTTGTGGAGATGTGTGTCCTTTTTATTATGAACTCCTTATCTCCTGAGTGTAGGTGGACAGACTAATTGTGAGTAGATGCAGTGACATAGAGAAATGGGCATAACAGTTGTGGTTTTTTGCATGCTGGTCATGTTGACGCTTCGCCCGTAGAATGAGGACAAATATTAAGCAAAGAGGACATTATATGTTGTCAAAGGTACATTACGGCATTTTATTGGCGGCTTTGGGGGCAACTTCAGCGACTCAAGCTCAAGACTATCTACCTATTTTGCAGTATCACCATGTCAGCGCTAGTTCGCCTGCGTCAACATCTGTGACGCCCGAGCAGTTTATGGAACATATGGATTATCTTAAAAGCTCAGGGTTTCAGGTTGTTGACCTGCGCTCTGCGTTGGATGATTTAAAGGCGAACAAGCCGTTGCCGGACAAAGCCGTTGCCATTTCCTTTGATGATGCTTATCAAAGTATTTATCAAGCGGGTTTTCCAATACTAAAGGAAAGGAATTTTCCTTTTACGGTTTTTATCAACACAGAGCCCGTGGAGCGTAACAGTTCAAGCTTTTTGACTTGGGCGCAAATGAAAGAGATGCAAGCCAACGGTGGCGTGTTTGCTAATCATACTGTTAACCATCCTTATATGTTGAGAAAGGAGAGTGGTGAAAGCGATCGAGATTGGCTAGCGCGCATGGAAAAGGAAGTCGACACAGTGGAAGCTTTATTGACGAAGCATTTAGGCCATTCTCCTAAAATGCTGGCTTATCCTTATGGCGAATCAGATCGTCAAATTCGCACCATGATGAAGGAAAAAGACATTATTGCTTTTGGGCAGCAATCTGGCGTTGTTAGCGCGGATTCTGATTTTGAAAACTTGCCTCGTTTTCCGGCTGCTGGCGCCTATGCTAATTTATCGACATTAAAAACTAAGTTAGACGCAAAGCCGATGCCTTTACTGTCAGAGAAGACGGGAGGGGATTATGCAAGTGATCAGCCAGTGTCTATTCAATTAACTTTTAAAGAAGGGAAGTATCGTTTCAAGGATTTGGTCTGTTACGTGTCGGGCCAGGGCAAGGCTACATTAGATTGGGTTTCGGATTTCCAAGTGGTGGCTAACGCAGAAAAGCCATTTGGCGTGGGTAGAGGCCGTATTAACTGCACGATGCCGGACGAATCTGGGCAACATTACTACTGGTATTCTAACGTTTGGATACGTTCTTCCCCTGAACAAGGCTACGTAAGTGAAAAAAGTTAAACTTTTTTAAAAAAAATGTTGCACTGAAATTTCAAATCAGTATTATACACCTCGCTCGCAACGGAGGGGTGGCAGAGCGGTTTAATGCACCGGTCTTGAAAACCGGCGTAGGTTAGTAGCCTACCGAGAGTTCGAATCTCTCCTCCTCCGCCATCTTCCTTCGGGAAGTATGTTGCAGCAAAGATAAAATTAGTTCCTCGATAGCTCAGTTGGTAGAGCAAATGACTGTTAATCATTGGGTCACTGGTTCGAGTCCAGTTCGAGGAGCCAATCGGAGTATAGCGCAGTCTGGTAGCGCGCCTGCTTTGGGAGCAGGATGTCGGGGGTTCGAATCCCTCTACTCCGACCATTAATTTTATCGTCATCATTAGTAATGGTGGGCGTAGCTCAGTTGGCAGAGCTCCGGATTGTGATTCCGGCGGTCGTGGGTTCAAGCCCCATCGTCCACCCCATTACTTGATAGTTGGGTCGTTAGCTCAGTTGGTAGAGCAGTTGACTTTTAATCAATTGGTCACTGGTTCGAATCCAGTACGACCCACCAACTATCCCTATAATGCTTTTATTCTGTACTAGCCTGATTAATTCCTCGATAGCTCAGTTGGTAGAGCAAATGACTGTTAATCATTGGGTCACTGGTTCGAGTCCAGTTCGAGGAGCCATCGGAGTATAGCGCAGTCTGGTAGCGCGCCTGCTTTGGGAGCAGGATGTCGGGGGTTCGAATCCCTCTACTCCGACCATCAGTAAATTAAAGAATACTTCATAGAGCGGGTCGTTAGCTCAGTTGGTAGAGCAGTTGACTTTTAATCAATTGGTCACTGGTTCGAATCCAGTACGACCCACCATTCTCTCGCTTTTAAAATCCTCATATTCCCTTTATCTTCAAAATTACTTGTCTGTGTTTCATTGCTGCTTTCGCGGTGCTTCATTTTTAAAAAATCAAAAGTCTTATCTGTGTTATTTAGGTGTGATTTGTGCGCTCACCTTTGGCTTCATGTGTTGCTTCAATAGTGGTTGTGCCTCTCTATCTAGTCTGTCAATCCGTGTGGGTAAATCGACTAGAGGTGTGCCTAGAGTGGGTGTAAGGGTGATGTGTGGACCATAGAGATCTGTAGTGGCGCGCGTTCTCCTGGTGAGCAAAGCGCTCTGTTGTTGGGTTGGGTGAATTGTGGAGGAGGAGGTTTATCGCGAGCGTTGTTGCGTCGTTTCTCTTGTGGTGTGGGTGTTCTCTTTAGGGTTGGGTGATCTGTAGATAGATTGTGGCTTTATGTGAGTTGTTTATTGATAGCTTGGTGTTTGGTTTGAATTGTTTGTAGTTCGACGAGATTTTGCGGTTGCAGTTTTTTTAGTGGCAAGGTTTTATTTTTTTGATGGTGGTAAATATTTTGTCTTGCTAGGGTTTGAGTTGATGACTGTAATTTTTGATAAGATTTAATATATAGATAAACGATTGATCTATAAGGATAAGAGCTAATGGTGGAGGGAGGTGGATTCGAACCACCGAAACTTTCGTGGCAGATTTACAATCTGCTCCCTTTGGCCACTCGGGAACCCCTCCACAGCAGCGCGGCAAATAATATATGCCGCGCCTCTATCTGTAAACACTTTTTTCTATTTTTTTAAAAGTTTTTCCAGTTTTGCTTTCATGCGCTCTTCTGGAGACAAATTATCATAGGCTTCATCTTCGCGGCTTTTAACGGGCTGCGGTTTTGATGATGTTTTGGCCTTAGGTGTTGGCGCTGATTGAGGTTTTTTATGCTGAGCTGGGCGATCCGCTTTGGGGCGATTGGCCGTTTTAGGGCGATCGGTTGTCTTGGGACGGTTGAATGTTTTTTGCTCTTTCTTGGGGATCATGGATTCGGGGAGGGCAGGCTCATCGTTTACAGCAACACCTTCAAGATCAACGCGTGGCTGACCTGACAATAGGCACTTCTTATAGCGATCTGAGCGCGTATAAGCGGCTAGGGCACGTTTTTGTTTGCTGGCGTTGAAGTCATCGTCCAGTATCATGTCTTTGTCTATGCCCACTTTTAGTGGCTTAGGTTGATTCCAGTCAAACGCTTTGGGGTAACGGTCTTCAAGCATTTTTATTAGACGGCGATTGTTTTTTTGATTTTTTTGGCGCTTTTTTTGTTCAGGCGTCAACGTTGCTGTCTCTGTAGTGCTGTCACTTGCTTCTTGTACGCTAGTGTCGTTATCGACTAGTTTGTCGTCTTTTTGCAAGCCGTTAAGCTCTGTTTGTTGTGTGGTCATGTAATCAATCTGTTCTATTGTCGTGGTTGTGGTGCTGCTATCAGCATGCTCGTGCAATAAATCGAAATTCAGTTGTTGTTCAACTGCATTTGTTTGTATTGCTTGCTCAGGGGTCGATAAAACACCTAAAAGATCAAGAGAGTCTTCTATATAGAGCTGTAATTGATCTTCAGGTGACCGATCGGCCATATGTTGCAATAAATCCATTGAGGCGCTGTACTCAATGGGAAGGTCGTTCTTTTCTTTTAGTTTTTTTATTTCCTCGTTCGCATTTTCTAACTGTTTGGTTAGCCAGTTAATTTTTGCTTCGAGTTTGGCTATAAGTTGTTCCATAAAGACACAAGGCTCAATATTGTATTGGAGTCAGCGGAATGCTGGGTGTATTGCTTGTGCCAATCATCTCTTTTCGCTGATCGTCGCTTGGTAGCGTAATGATAATGCCATTATCATTTTGCCACCAAATATAAGTTGTTACGATCACAAAACTCGCGACGAAAATGGGTGTTAGCTTCATCTTGCTTTTGGGTCTTATCGTTATTTAATTAAAACGTTAACCCTGCGCCTACCATGACGTGTTTGTCATAAGTGTCGCTGCTGCTATTGAGCACTTTGACAAAAACATCGAGTCGAGATACGTCTGATATACCTATGCGAAAGCCCGCTTCTGGATAATAGACCGTTTCGTCCAAAAATGAGACGCCGCCACCAATAAATGACCACATGGGGATACCTGGTAGTATCTGTAGTGCTGGTGTGGCGCTGTAATAGCGAGAACCTAGCGTGATAGCGTTTTCGAATTTTTCACCGATGACAAACGACAACCCGCCATAAAATGAAATATTCTCAGGCAAAGTATATTCCATATTGGCACCAATAATGGAGGTGACATTGGTTTCTCCATCCGGTGTGGTTGGACGTGCAGCGGCGGATTCAAAATTTATTAAACTCGCAATTTGACCTTCTGCTGATGCGTTTGCACTGACGAGAACTAAAGCTGCAAGTAAGAATGGTCTCATTGTTTGTTATCCATTTGATTTAGGCGATTCAGCATCTGAGAAAGAGAAGATTCCCAGTTTGACTGCTGTTCTTTGGTTTGGTTTAGGGTGTTTTGGATGTCGCTTTTTTCTTCGCTAAGCTCGTAGTTTTGCATTTCCAATTCTGAAATGCGTTTACGTAATGAGCCAATCTCTTCAACCGCTTCGTTAATGCGTTGTTCTAGGTGGTGTAATAGTTCGTTATTCATTATATCTGTCCTAAAAATAAAAAATCGCCGTTTAGTGTACAGGCGTAGAGTTGTATAAAATTACCAAGCAATCACGACATCTTGTTGTTGCACGTTTAGTATATGAGAGTCAACAACGAGTTCTCCAACGGAAAAGTTGGGTTGAACTTGTTTGATTGTAACACTGATATTGGCATTATTCAGCTGTGTTTGAGTAGACTGTAACTGATTAAATACCTCGTAACGACGATATATATTAAATTTATCGCCCAGTTTTACACCGGCTATTGAGCCCGCTGATATGTGTATTCTATTGCCTTCTGTTCGGAAAATGTTGGCGATAAAAGGCTGGCATCTAAGTTGTTCACTTGCATCTAATGCGCTTTCTTTTAAGGCTTGTTGAACCACTTTACCATAGTGCACTGACCAAAATTTGGCGCTGCCAAAGCCAATTCTCGCGTGATCAGAGATGTCCCAATTGCCGATTTCATTGTATCTGTGTTCAAATAAAAGTGCGCCACTAAAACCATCATATATGTAGATATCGACCACGAAGTTTCTTTCTTTATCGATGTCTTCTGAATCCTCTTTTGAATTTTTGTCATTTGGGTGTCTAAGATACACTTCGCTAATGTCTCTAATGACGCCGCTAATGATATATTGCACACCAAGTTGCTCGCTGATTCGTGTGAGATTGGTGAGAGAACCATCATAATTCGTCGAAGACGGGGCATTAATGATATCTGGGTAGATGGCAATATTCGTGGCGGTCAAGGCTTTTAAGTAGCCTTGTCTGTTTATTTCATCGGCTAAGTTTTTGGGCAACTCTCTCGAGATATTGCTAAGCTCTCCCAGTACCGCCTGTTGTGGAACCTGTAGCTCAAACCCTGTTACTCCAACGGTTTTTTTATAATACCGTGTGGGACCCGAGCTGCATTGGGAGTCTGCGGTCACATCAACACGAGCGATCACTCTGAGAAAATCACCATTTTGCTCTTCGGACAAAATGCGCGCTTTTTGTACATAGCCTGAGCTGCGTATTTCTAAATTCGATTCAACTTCGCCATTATAGAGTTCGTCTCTTACATTTACTCTAGAGCCCGATTCTAAAACCGCTTGTTTAATCGCTTGTTGAGTGGCTCTGTAGCGAGCGTCAGCGATATCATTGTTGTAGATGATGGCTTCACCAACCGCGTCTATGCTGTTAGCAAAGGTCGCAATTGGCAAGGTAAGAAAAAATGCGGTAATAAATGCGCGTTTTAGAGTGAACATTGGTTATTCAATACTGTAAAAATTGGTTGTCGGAGTCGCCGTTTGAACATTGATAGCGCGATAGCCTGGTTGTACTTTGCAATTTGGGTCTGCTTGTACATTGTTAGAGCTTACACATTGACGAAAGTTTTCTTGCAGTGCCATTTCTACCACGGTTTCAAATGTGCCATCCTCATGTTCTCTTTGAGAGACGACTTTGGCACCGACCAGATAGGCGTCAACATAGGTTCTCAATTCATCATTTTGCATGACCATGTTGCTAAGCGAGCTTGCACCATCGATTTTTAGACCGTAAACCCGTTCTGACAAGTTTCTGTAGGCGTCCAACATGGAGCTTCGCATTGTCATAATGCGAGCTTGAGATTGTGTTAGGCGCTTACTGGTCATCATGGCTGCGTAGCCTGTTGCGGTGACAATAATAGGCTCTTGCTTGACAACGAAAACCGTATTGTTGGTGTTGACCGCTCCATTTTGTGTGTACGGATTCGATTGGCTTCCCACAACATTGCCATTACAAGGCGCAACCGTCGTACAAGGCTGCCCATTTGCGGTTTGTTGATTAAGATTTTGACAACCAGCAAGCGTTATTGCACCTATGGCGATTAAAATCATTTTAAATGGTAGTGTCATGGTGTGCCCTTTGTCTTTGAATGTAAGCCTTATTAAGACTTTTATCTGTTGCTGAAAAACCGAGGACTCATTATCCAATCGTTGCAGAGTAACTCAGTGTCACAAGTCACCATTGGTCAGAGTATGTTTGGATGTCTGTCGGCTTTTCAATATTGTGAGTTTGATCAACAAAATGTAAACCATTTTAGGCTCTAGCGTCCATGTTTGCTTGTCTAAAAATGCTTTTTTTCTATGTTTTACATAGCGAATTTGTTTTTTATGTGTGTTTTTTGGGTTGTATCGAAGATTTTACGTTGAGGCGGTTTTTTCGAGAAGAAACTTTACATTTTTATTTGCTAGGTGAATGGTGGGCTAAGATGGAATATACTGTTTTTTTATACAGTTAATTTTGGTGTTATGTCATTAAATCGCAAGATTATTCATATAGATGCCGATTGCTTTTACGCGGCAATAGAGATGCGCGATAACCCTAGATTGCGTGACCTTCCTATTGCTGTAGGTGGTGCGGCTAATGGCCGTGGTGTCTTATCAACGGCAAATTATGTGGCTCGTGGTTATGGTGTGCGTTCAGCTATGCCGACATCGGTAGCAATGCGTTTGTGTCCTACCTTGCTGGTTCTTCCTGGCGACATGAGTAAATACCGAGAAGCATCGACTCAAATGCAGGCTATTTTTCGAGAATTTACGCCTATTATTGAGCCGTTATCGTTAGATGAGGCTTACCTTGATGTGACGGATAGTCATGATTTTCAAGGCAGTGCGACGCGTATCGCCGAAGAAATACGTTGTAGGATATTGGCTGAAATAGGCATTACCGTTTCTGCCGGAGTGGCGACTAATAAGTTTATTGCTAAAGTAGCCAGTGATTGGGATAAGCCGGATGGTTTAACGGTTGTCACACCGGAAAAGCAGTTTGAGTTTGTTTCCTCGATTCCAGTGAAATTTATTTCGGGAATCGGTCGGGTGGCCCAAGAAAAATTGGCATCGTTAGGCGTGTTTACCTGCGCCGATTTACAACAATTGGATTTTGCTTTGTTACAAAAGCATTTTGGCAGCATGGCGTTTCGACTCTCTCAGTTTGCTTTAGGCATCGACAATCGTCCGGTTATGACGTCAAGAGAGAGGAAAAGCATCTCTGTGGAGCATACATTTTCGACTGATTTACGGGGTTTAGCAGCCTGCCAAGCCGTTATGCCGACGCTTTTAGCGGAATTGGCGGGACGCATGGCAGGTCGATGTTTGGAAGCGCAGTTGAGTAAATATTATTTAAAAATAAAGTTTGATAATTTTAAGCAAACGACCATTGAGCAGCCCATTAAAAGCGCATTATCCGAATCCATTTTTTTGACCTTACTGGAGTTGGCTTATTCTCGATGTAGTCGTCCTGTGCGTTTGATTGGTGTTGGGTATCGCTTGTCTCCCCCTGAGCCTCATCAGTTACTTTTACCTTTTGAATAATTTGTTGAACAAATAATGACCAACTTTCTACGACTTTACTATACTGAAGTGATGAATAGTGTGGAGGGGTTGTTATGTTTAGACAAGAGGATAAGTTGAACAAAGCAAACTTGAATGTGCCGGGGCCATTATCTCAGAGATTGAGATTTGAAGTGGAGCAAACGTTGGGGCGCTTGTATGCTGATCCGTCCTTAGTGGATTTGTTAGATCGTCTGTATTTACCTTTTGCTAGTTGGTTAAATGATAAGACTCGTGTGGGTCGTGGGCCTCTCGTTGTTGGGCTCGGTGGTACCCAAGGCTGTGGTAAAACGACTTTTTGCAACGTCATTAGTCGAATACTAAATAAAGGGTTCGATTTAAATTGCATCGTGCTCAGTTTAGACGATTTATACAGTACGCGTCATGAGCGGCTTAAATTTGCGAGCCAAACGGCTTCTATGTTTTCAGTGCGAGGCGTGCCGGGAACGCATGATGTGAGTCTGGCTTTGTTGCTTTTTGAAAGATTGAAGCATTTGAAGGACGGCGAGGTGATGAAATTTCCTTGTTTTGATAAATCGGTCGATGATCGTAAGCCAGTACATTTGTGGCAGGAGGTGAAAGGTCCGGTTGATGTCGTTTTGTTTGAGGGCTGGTGTGTGGGGGCGCCACCGATGCGAGGCGATATACAGCACCCAATGAATGCGCTGGAAGCGAATATGGATGCCGATTGTTTGTGGCGTAACAAGGTCAACCAGCTGTTAAAGGAAGATTATAAAAAACTGTTTGCTAAAATAGACTTAATGGTCTGGATGCAAGCCCCTAGTTATGATGTCGTTTATGGTTGGCGAAATAAGCAAGAGCGAGTGCTGGAGCGTCATCTTCATGACATACACGGTGTGTTATTGGATACCATTGACTTAAAAGTGATGTCTTCAGATGAGTTGAGGGGCTTTATGCAGTATTACGAAAGGCTGACTCGACACATGTTAGCGGTAATGCCAGAACGGGCTGATGTCTTGTTTCGATTGAATAAAGATCAAGAGGTTGTGGAGATGCGCTTTCCTTTAGAGCATTAGATTCAGCACTTTATTAAATTCAGATGATGGTCGAGTGACAAATGGCAATATGATAGGCTATGGCAAATTGCGGTAGCCTATTTTTTTGGAGTGTTAAAAATGACTGATTTATTGCCATCTGTTCTTGTTGAAACACACGATCAGCCTGATGCGGCGATTATCTGGTTGCATGGTCTTGGGTCGGATGGTCATGATTTTGAGTCTTTGGTTCCTGCCTTATCTTTGTTGCCCACTTTAAAAGCACGTTTTGTTTTCCCTCATGCGCCTCGTCGACCTGTTACAGTCAACGGAGGGATGATGATGCGAGCTTGGTACGATATCTATGAAATGAGCTTAGAGCGAAAAGTGGATATGGCCAATATTGCAGAGTCTCGCTCTCAAATAGAGCAGCTTATACAGGATCAAATAGATCAAGGTATTGCGCCAAATCGAATCGTTTTGGCGGGTTTTTCGCAAGGTGGCGTTATCGCTTATCAAACCGCCCTTCAATCTCAGCATGTTTTGGCTGGTGTTTTGGCATTGTCTACTTACTTGGTAAAGGGGGATGAGGTAGTGGAGGCGAGTATCAGTCCAAATGGCCTGACTCCTATTATGATTCATCATGGTTTGCAAGATCCAGTGGTCGCTCCTGTTTTAGCGGTTCAAGCAAGAGACTGCCTTGTGTCCAAAGGGTATGCTGTTTCCTACCAGACGTATGACATGCCCCATTCAGTTTGCCCTGAGCAAGTACAAGATATCTCTCATTGGCTAAATACTGTATTGGCTTAGTGCCATAAGTAAGAAATATTAGGAGTTGCTTGTGTCCAATAACCATACCGAATGGCTAGAGTTTGCGAAAAATATTGCGCTAAAAGCGGGCGCTATGATGGTTGACGCGCGAAAAAATTCGAATGTCGTACGTGATTATAAAATGGATCATGAGTTGGTGACTTCGACGGATATCGCAGTCGATCAGTTTATTTGTGGTCAGATTCGTGAGCATTACCCTGAGCATTCTATTCTCTCGGAGGAGTCGTCTCCTCATATGGACTTGAATGCCATTGCTGAAGAGGTACCTGTGTGGGTGATTGATCCCATTGATGGTACGGTGAATTTTGCGCATGGGCATCATCATGTGGCTGTTTCCATTGGTCTTTATGTGGGTAATGAACGTATTTTGGGTGTCGTCAATGCGCCATTTTTAGAGGAATGTTTTTGGGCTTTAAAAGGCTCGGGGGCTTTTTGTAATGGACAGTCTTTGTCGGTTTCAGGTGGACAGCAATTACGCAAGGCGTTAGTGGCCACAGGGTTTCCTTATCAAAAAACAGCCTTGCTTCCGATTATTGAGCGCGTATCACGCATTCTGCACCATTGTCAGGATGTTCGACGCAATGGTTCGGCTGCACTGGATTTGTGTTGGGTTGCGGCAGGGCGCTTGGATGCTTACTTTGAAAGTGTGAAGCCTTGGGATATGGCGGCGGGTGTCTTGATAGCAGAAGAGGCTGGGGCCACTGTGGGGCATTATTTGCCAGCAACCTCGGCTTGGCCAGAGGTGGTTAACGGTGAGGGGTTGATGGTATCGACGCCTGATTTGTTTGAAGAGCTTCTCATTTTGATAGGTTGAGAAAAGTGAGCCAAGAGGTTGGCTGATTATGCTTACGGGGACGCGATGACAATAGTCAGAAATATGCCCTCATGTTGTGATGGTTTTGACTTTTGTTTGATTACTATTTATTGATTGGATTGATTATGTCTTTTACTGCTTTTTTGATTATGTTGTTGTGTGCATTGGTTGTCATTGTGGCTTCACTTTGGTTTATTCGACATCAGCTGCAATTAAATAAAATTCGCGAGGAGAAGGTAAAGGCAGGGGAAGCTCGTTTCCTAGAAGAACGTCAAAAGAGAATCGACAGCATTAGGGTGTTGCTCAGTGTGGCTGGCACGGATGAGGTGAATTGGATTGAAGCCAGTATTCGGATAAAACATTTATTGGACCAGTTAAGTGAGGATTTATCGGAACACGAGGCTATTTCCGCTTTTTATATTGTGGCTGAAAAAACGCAGCATATTCCAACTCACGAGCAATGGGGTAACTTGCCTAAATCTGCGAAGATGAAATTCCGACTTGAAATGGACGGATATGAAACTGAATACGCCGAGCATTTGTTGCGAGCGAAAACATCCCTCATGGCTTATGATTTCAAATAATGTGGGTTCAGCTACTGTTTTCAATCGTTTTCTTGTTTTTGTTGCTGCTTGTATTAGTGTTGTTTTTTATTCGTCATCAATCGAAAGTACCTTATTATAGATTAACTCATGAGCAGTGCCTGGCTTTGCTTAAAAGAGCAATACAAGGTACTTTGCCTGAATATGAGTGGCACGCTTTTATTGGCATGACGGTCAGAGACGATGATGCGCTTGATGAGCTAAGAGAGCAGTGTTTGTTGATCGATGAGTTTGGAATAAAAGGAACACAACTGATAAATGGTCAGCGTTGTGTGTCTTTTAACAAACGAGGGTTGTCGCAGCTGGAGTTGTTATTGGATGAGTGGCAGCATAAGGCACACTATTTAGTATGAGGTCCTTGGCACGGTTGTCGTGAAAAAGGGTTTAATTTCAAAAATGGAAGAGCATAAGGTTAAGCATTATGAATGAATTAGAGGCGTTATTTGAACAGGGATCTGAGTGGATGCCTTGGTTGGTAGATACGGCAATTAATCTATCAATTGGTCTTGTGGTGTTTTTTGTGGGCAAATTTGTGGCCGCTAAAGTGTCTCATTGGTGTGAGAATCGTTTGCTTAAAGCCTCTGTTGACCAGGCTGTGGCGGGGTTTGCATCAAGCATTTTATACGCCTTAATGTTCGCAGGTGTGGCTCTGATGGCGTTGGGGCAAATTGGCGTTGAAACCACCTCTTTTATTGCCATTCTTGGTGCGGCCGGTTTAGCGGTTGGCTTGGCTTTACAAGGCTCTTTGTCTAACTTTGCTTCAGGTGTGCTCATTATTTTATTGCGTCCGTTCCGTTCCGGTGATTTTATTGATGCTGGCGGTCAAATGGGAACAGTAAATCGTATAGAGTTGTTTCATACTTACCTTAAAACACCCGATAATCGCGTTATTATTATGCCTAATTCGTCGATCATGGATGGTTCAATTGTAAACTTTTCACGGGAAGCGACTCGTCGTCTCGATCTTGTTATTGGCATCAGTTACGACGCTGATATCCGTTTAGCAAAGCAGATTATGGAAGACATCGTTAATGCCGACGAGCGTATCCTGAAAGATCCTAAATGCTTGATCGCCGTGTCTGAGTTGGCCGATAGTTCAGTGAACTTTTTCCTTCGCCCTTGGGTCGCTTCCGGGGATTATTGGGCTGTTCGAGCGGACCTGCTGGAGAAAATCAAATATACTTTTGATGAGCGTGGTGTTGGCATTCCATACCCACAAATGGATGTTCATGTTCATAAGCAAGAATCTTAAGTTTTTATAGCGTTACTTTCTGAGCGCTATAACGTACGCAATGCCGCCAAGTAACCGCTGGCGGCATTTTTGTTTCTACTGCTGTTTTTTATTAATTAATAAGGCTGCAAATAATGAGTCGATATCGTCCCCCTTCACCGCCAAAATCCGCTTATATTACTCAAGAAGGAGCTCAGGCTCTGCTTGCTGAACTGAAATATTTATGGAAAGAAAAGCGTCCTGCTGTGACTGAAACGGTTCGCGAAGCGGCCGCACAAGGTGATCGTTCTGAAAATGCGGAATACATCTATGGCAAAAAGCAGCTGCGTGAAATTGATCGTAGGGTACGTTATCTTGAAAAGCGTTTAGACGTTTGTACGGTTGTGGATCGTTTTCCTAGCGATCAGGAACGTGTGTTTTTTGGTGCTTGGGTGACACTGGAAGATGAAGCGGGAAACATGAAAGAGTATCGAATTGTAGGACCAGATGAGCTGGACCATAACCCAAACTATATTAGTATTGATTCTCCGGTGGCTAGAGCTTTGCTTAAAAAACAAGAAGGGGATGAAGTGGTTATTCGTCTTGCCGGTGGAGAGAAAACCTATCTTATTGATACTGTTGAGTATCGACAAGTAACCGCATGACTATTTATTACGGCATGGCGCAGTGGCAACATCCAGCTTGGGTGAATTGGCTTTATCCCGCTTCTTTACCGACAGGGGAGAGAATTGGCCGATATTCTCAAGTGTTTTCAACGGTTGAAGTAGGCAGCACTTTTTATACTAAAGTCGATGATGCTCAGTTATTGCGTTGGTATGAGTCTGTTGCGGATGACTTTACATTTAGCTTCAAAGCGCCTCAAACGGTGACTCATCGATTGTTAGAGCGTCCTTGGCGCGATGTGCAACAAGATTGGCTTGATTTTATGCGCTCTTTACAGCCTTTGCAGAGTAAGCTTGGGCCCACTATGCTGCAGTTTCCAGCGGTATGTGATGAGCGCGCGTTAGACACTATTTTGGCGTTGTGTGATATGTGGAGCTTGCCTACGCCCTTGTCTGTAGAGGTGCGTAATCTTGCTTATTTTGATAAAAGCCAAACGGAGCCGCGTTTTTTAGCCAGCTTGTCCAATCGTCATGTAAATCGTGTGGTGATGGACTCGAGGCCAATTTTTTCAACGCCGGCGTATTGTGAAAGTCTGGTTGATGCGCAGAAGAAAAAGCCAAGAGTGCCTTGTCATCCTATCGCTACGGCAAATCATCCTGTCGTACGCTTTATTGGTCATCCGGATTTACCGCGAAATAATGTTTGGCTAGATCAGTGGGCGGTTAAGTTGTCACAATGGGTATCTGCTGGGTTGACGCCCAGTGTGTTTGTGCATTCTTCGGATAATATTGCGGCGCCTACTCTGGCGGCACAATTAGACGCAAAGGTTCGTGCGTTAGTGCCTGGTTATCAAGGGGGCTTGGTTTTGCCACAAAGTCAGGAGCAAGCGAGTCTTTGGTAGTATTTTTGATCATCATGGAGTAAGTAGCAGTATGTGTTGGTATTTTATGTGCCTGAATCTCATTTAGAGCTCGTTAAGCAGGCCGTCTTTTTGGCTGGCGCTGGTTCAATGGGGGACTATGATTCTTGTTGCTGGCAAGTGAAGGGGCGAGGTCAGTTTAGGCCGCTTAAAGGTGCAACGCCTTTTCTTGGAAAGATAAACGAAATGGAGTGTGTTGAAGAATATCGTGTGGAAATGGTATTGAAAGAGGACGTCAAGGCGAATGTGCAAAACGCTTTATTGTCTGCACATCCTTATGAAGAAGTGGCTTATCATTTTATTTCGACACAGTATTGAAATGAATACTGTCTTCGTGAAAACCATAATGACCGCTTTTATGGTCTTCTATGAAAAATTCAAGCGTTTTACTAACGCTGCTAAAAGCTAGCTCATCCCACGGTATATCATGTAGTTCAAACAATGCCACCTCAGAGCTTTCTTCCGTGACGTGGAAATCGGCTTTCTCTAACTCTGCGATATAAAAAAGATGAACCTGATTGATTCTTGGAATGCTAATCATGCTAAACGCTTGTTTGCATATGGCTTTTGAGCCGCTTTCTTCCAGTGTTTCTCGCAGCGCACCTTCACTGGTGGTCTCTTGGTTTTCCATAAAACCAGCAGGCAGTGTCCAAAAACCTAGGCGTGGCTCAATGTTTCTTCGGCACAATAAAACCTTGCCCTGATAGAGGGGGATCGTGCCGGTAATGAGCCTTGGGTTATCGTAGTCGATATACTCGCAACTTGGGCATACCGCACGTAGCCTATTGTCCCCAGTAGGGATGGTCATATTTACAGCGTGACCGCATTGCGGGCAGTATCTCATTGAACTTTCCTTAACGCTTTAATTGAAGTTTGGCGTATTTGACCACTTTGTCTTCGATTTCCTGGATTTCAATCATGTAATGCCCAACCCATAAACTAATTGGGTGCTCTGGAATGAACTCCAAGGTCTCAATGATTAGACCATTTAACGTTTTTGGACCATTGGTGGGCAAATGCCAATTAAGAGTTTTGTTGATTTCTCGAATATGGGTTGAACCCTCTATTCTGAAAGAGCCATCATCGAGAGTCTGTATCTCTTCTTCTTCGTCCTGAGTCGGTGGCGTAAACTCTCCCACAATTTCTTCAAGCACGTCTTCTAGGGCGGCAATACCTTGCACATCTCCATATTCATCCACCACGATGCCCATTTGTTGGTGATCTTTCTGAAAATTGAGCAATACCGTGTTCAATGACGTACTTTCTGGGATGAAATAAGGCTCAACTGTTGCTTTTAATAAAGCGGCTTTAGAGGGGGTTGGATCACGCAGAAACATGGCTGCATGTCGTGCGTGCAGTATGCCGATGATTTTGTTTATTTCACCATTGTAGACAGGCATACGGGTGTGTCTGCTCTGACAAATTTGTTCGATAATTTCTTCTATCGTGTCTTCAAGGTCTATGCCGACGACTTCGTTTTTAGGAATCATGATGTCTTCAACAGACACTTTTTCTAGATCTAAAATAGACAAAAGCATTTCTTGGTGAGCAGCGGGTATTAAGCCGCTTGCCTCGTTTACGACGGTTCTTAATTCTTCAGAGTCTAACGTGTCATGGTTTTTTTGAGAGGCATTGACACCAATCATCCGTAAAAGACCGTTAGATAGCGTATTTACAACAAAGACAAGTGGATACAGTGCCTTTAATAAAACAGACAGTACCCATGAAGCGGGAAACGCAATCTTTTCAGGGTGTATGGCGGCCAGGGTTTTGGGTGTGACCTCTGCAAAAATCAAGATCACCATGGTGAGTGCGCCTGTTGCTATGGCGACACCCGCATCTCCCCAAAGGCGAACAGCAATAATGGTGGCGATGGCGGAAGACAAGATGTTTACAAAGTTATTGCCAATTAATATAACGCCAATGAGTCTATCCGGACGTTCTAGCAAGGAGCTTACTTTCATTGCCGAGCGATTCTTACTCTTCACAAGATGCTTCAGTCGATATTTGTTTAACGACAGCATCCCTGTTTCAGAGCTTGAAAAGAAAGCGGACAGTATGATTAGACAGAAAAGTGTTCCACCAAGAACACTTAAGGGGATATCGTTCAAAAAGGGATCGCCTCAGTTATGTAGATAACAGGATTATTCGTATTTAGGATCTTAGTGTCAAACGACTTTGTGCCTTTGTTTATCAAGGCAATAAAATCTGCAGAACTATTTGGCTACCAAAATAGCCAAGCATCAGCAGGAAAAAGCCGCTCAAAGTGAGTTTTACCGCCAATTGACCGCGCCACCCGGCGATGTATCTTCCTAGTAATAGTCCAGCAAACACAAACCAAGAAGCAATGGTGAAAAAAGTTTTGTGGACAAGGTGTTGAGCAAACATGTCTTCAATAAAGTAAAAGCCTGTCAAAATCGTAACCGTGAGGAAGATGAAAGCGGCCCAAATGAATTCAAACATCAAGCGCTCTAATACTTGTAGTGGTGGTACTCTCAGTAGTTGCTTTAGCTTGTGGTGCTTTAATTGATACTCTTGTATTGAAAGTAATATTCCCACACCGCATGCTGTGGTAAATAAGCTATAAGCGACGGATGCGATCAGGATGTGGGCACTTGTTCCCCAAGAGTTACTGTGTAAGGGTGTTAAATTCCAAGGTTCGATGGCATTTAAGGCAATAATGACAGAGCCTAGAGGAAAAGCAGTCCCAAGTAGTAAGGACAAATCTTTGTCGCGATTGCTGAACCACAGTAAGCTGTTTCCGATTAATGCAATCAACAGCCCAATGGTTAAAAAATTAAAACCGTCTCTACTGAGCAGCAATTGGGTGAGTGAAAAAGTGTGCATTGCAATGGCAAGCGCCCCAATATACTGAGTGGAGCGATTTCTTGGACGTAAATAGTACGCTGTGCCAGCAACTAAACAAGCGATACAAGCAAGCCAAAGCGATAATTGAGTCATGAAACTAAAGGTTCCGCAGGGTAAAGGTATAGGGTGATAATCATTTATCCGTTATAATAGAGACAATTTCACCTTGGATAAACTGAAACCGTAGGTTTTTTCCATTTAGAGCCAAAATTTGAGGGCAAATATGTTCGACAATTTATCGAATCGCTTAACTTCCTCGCTTGATCGTATTCGAGGTCGAGCAAAATTAACTGAAGACAACATACAAGAAGTGTTGCGCGAAGTGCGTATGGCACTGCTTGAGGCTGACGTTGCTTTGCCTGTCGTAAAAGATTTTATTGCTGCGGTTAAAGCGCGTGCGATAGGGACGGAAGTTTCAAAAAGTCTGAGTCCTGGTCAAGTCTTCCTGAAAATTGTTAAGCAGGAGCTTGAGAGTGTCATGGGGCAGGCTAATGATGGCCTTAACCTTCGGGTGGCACGTCCTGCTATTATTTTGTTGGCGGGTTTGCAAGGGGCGGGTAAAACCACGTCTGCGGCAAAATTAGCAAAATACTTAAAAGAGCGTGAGAAAAAGTCAGTTTCGGTAGTCAGTGCGGATATCTATCGTCCAGCCGCTATCAAGCAGCTTGAAACGCTAGCGGGTGAAGTGGGTGTTGACTTCATTCCAAGTGACTTATCACAAAAGCCTATTGATATCGTTAACCATGCTATTGATTATGCCAAAAAAGCGCATAAAGATGTTTTGATTATCGATACTGCTGGTCGTCTTGCTATAGATGAAGACATGATGGCAGAAATTAAGGCCTTGCATGCGGCAGTAAACCCTATAGAAACCCTGTTCGTCGTAGATGCGATGACGGGGCAAGATGCGGCGAATACAGCCAAAGCTTTTGGTGATGTATTACCGCTTACTGGTGTGATCCTGACTAAGACTGACGGTGACGCGCGTGGTGGTGCGGCCTTATCCGTTCGTCATATCACGGGTAAACCGATCAAGTTTTTGGGTGTGGGGGAAAAAACCGATGCGTTAGAGCCTTTCCATCCTGATCGTTTAGCGTCTCGTATCCTTGGTATGGGGGATATGCTTTCCTTAATAGAGGAAGCAGAGCAAAAAATCGATAAAGAGAAAGCAGAGAAGCTTGCTGGTAAGCTGAAAAAAGGCAAAGGCTTTGATTTAGAAGATTTCAAAGAGCAGCTTCAGCAAATGAAAAACATGGGCGGCATGAGCTCTATGTTGGATAAACTGCCAGGTATGGGGCAGTTAGGTAATATCCAAGACAAGGTGAATGATAAGATGTTCGTTCAAATGGAGGCGCTTATTAACTCTATGACGCCAGCCGAGCGACGCAACCCTGATGTTATTAATGGTTCTCGTAAGAAACGTATTTCAACAGGGGCAGGATTGCAAATCCAAGATTTGAATCGTTTGCTGAAGCAGCATAAGCAGATGCAAAAGATGATGAAAAAGTTTAGTGCTAAGGGCGGCATGCAAAAAATGATGCGCGGATTAGGCGGAATGATGCCTGGCGGCGGTGGTTTTCCTAAATAACGAGCGTTATTTGGTTGTTTTTATTGAGGGTTGTTAAAAAACTTTCAATTAAAGTGTTGGGGCGAGTAAATCGCCCTTTTGTTTTTCTAGTTTATCGACTAGAATATGCCGCCTTCTTGTAGTATGAGTCAAAAATTCGACTCGGCAAGAGGTGTTTCGTTAAGCAATAAGGAACCAATCATATGGTAACTATTCGTCTTTCTCGTGGTGGCTCTAAAAAGCGCCCATTCTATCATTTGAACGTGGCTGATAGCCGTCGTGCTCGTGATGGTCGTTATATCGAGCGTTTGGGTTTCTTTAACCCTGTTGCTCGTGGTCAAGAAGAACGTTTACGCATCGATCTAGATCGCGTAAATCATTGGGTTAGCCAAGGCGCTCAACTTTCTGATCGTGCAGCTCAGCTTGTTAAAGAAGCTGGTAAAAACGCTTAATACTGAGGTAGTGCTATGTCTGAATTAAAACAAGCGGCCGCTCCAGAGCAAGCCCTTGTGGTTGGACGCATTACATCAGTTTATGGTGTTAAAGGGTGGGTGAAGTTATATTCGCACACCGATCCAATGCAAGGGATCTTTGATTACAAGCATTGGTGGTTGAAAACCCCTAGTGGGTGGAAGACCGTAGAATTAAGCCAAGGTCGCTTGCAAGGGCGAGGTTTGGTGGCATCAGTAAAAGGTTATAACGACAGAGATCAAGTAAAAGATATCTGCGGTATGGACGTTTATATCGATGCGGCAGAACTACCAGAATTGGAAGAAGGTGATTATTACTGGAGCCAACTGGAAGGACTGAGGGTTATTACCAAAGAGGGTGTCCTCTTAGGGAAGATTTCTCAACTTATGGAAACGGGTGCGAATGATGTGATTGTTGTCCGCGCGTGTGAAGGTAGCTTTGATCGTGAAGAGCGATTGATTCCTTATGCCCCAGGAACTTATGTTTTAAACATTGATTTAGAGCAGCAGGAAATGGTGGTTGATTGGGATCCAGAATTTTAAACCGATAAGCTGAGGTCACAACGTGAAGGTTAGCGTTATATCGCTCTTTCCGGAAATGTTTCAGGCCATTACCCAGTATGGAGTAACAGGCAGAGCCATTAAGTCTGGGTTGGTTGAGGTGGATTTTTTTAATCCCCGCGATTTTACACACGACAGACATAAGACTGTTGATGATCGTCCTTATGGTGGTGGTCCAGGGATGCTGATGAAAGTTCAGCCTCTCAAAGATGCGATTGCGAGTGCCAGATTATCGGTGCCCAATGCAAAAGTTATTTATCTATCCCCTCAGGGGCGTACGCTAACGCAAGAAGGCGTGCAACAACTTGCTAAACAAGCAGAATTTATTCTGGTAGCAGGTCGTTATGAAGGCGTTGATGAGCGTTTGATTCAGTCTGAGATTGATGAAGAATGGTCCATTGGCGACTTTGTCCTAAGTGGTGGTGAGTTGCCGGCAATGGTACTCATGGATGCTGTATTTCGTATGGTGCCAGGAGTATTGGGAAAGCAAGCGTCTGCGGATGAAGATTCATTCTCTGATGGTTTGTTGGATTGTCCGCATTATACTCGTCCAGAAGTGCTAAATGGTGAACCTGTGCCATCGGTGCTGCTTAGTGGCAACCACGAGGAGATTAGACGCTGGCGTTTAAAGCAAAAGCTCGGAAGAACTTTTGAGCGCCGGCCAGACCTTCTGCAGAACCTTGAGTTGGACAAGGAACAGCAGTTGCTGTTAGAAGAGTTTATTCGCGAAACTGAAGATTCAACCTCGGCAGAGTAGGAATTGCGAGCTTATCAGAAAGAAGAACCTTCATGCTGATAAGAAACCATATCATTAGGAGTCACATCCATGAGTAATAAAACTAAACTGATTCAGCAGTTAGAAGCTGAACAAATGACAAAAGAAGTCCCAGCCTTCGGTCCTGGCGACACTATTGTTGTTCAAGTTAAAGTTAAAGAAGGTTCACGCGAGCGTCTACAGGCCTATGAAGGCATTGTAATCTCTAAGCGTAACCGTGGTCTTAACTCAGCATTTACCGTTCGTAAAATTTCTAGCGGTGTTGGTGTTGAGCGTGCTTTCCAAACGTACAGCCCTTTGGTTGAAAGCATCGAAGTTAAACGCCGCGGTGACGTGCGTCAAGCTAAGATCTACTACCTACGCGAGCGTTCTGGTAAATCTGCACGTATCAAAGAAAAATTGGCTAAGCGTTAATTTTTCTTATTTAAAAAAGGCGACGCGAGTCGCCTTTTTTTATGGAACTAACCTACCTAGCTATGGCCTAATAGAGACTATTTATCATGTCTTTGAGGTTCTCCATGACGAAGTCTTTTCGTACTTCTTTTCTCGTTACTGCAATGAGTGTGTTTTTGTTGTCGTTATCAAACTCCCTGTTTGCAGATCAATCGTCCGTTTTATCATCCGTTCAGGCCGCTTTACCTCAATATGAGGTTGAAAGTGCTGAGTTGCATCAGGAAGCAGGGTTGTACGTTGTTGTTTTAAAAAATGGCCCGACTTTACATGTCACGCAAGACGGAAAATATTTTGTCGCCGGGGATTTGTACCGTATAGACAATACCAAACTTGAAAACGTCACAGAAAAAGCAAAATTAACCAAGATTGAGGCACTTCCAGAGTCTCAAATGATTGTTTATAAGGCTAAGAATGAGAAAGCACATATTACTGTTTTCACTGATGTCGATTGTGGTTATTGTCGAATGCTTCACAAAGAAGTACCAAAGTTAAATGAGGCTGGGGTAACGGTTCGCTACTTAGCGTATCCAAGAGCTGGGATCGGCTCGGAAGCTTATCGTAAAATGGTGAGTATTTGGTGTTCGGCAGACCCGAAAGAGTGGCTAACTCAGGTTAAGTTAGGGACAGAAATTCCTGAAAACAAATGTGTTAACCCGGTTGCGGATCAGTATAAACTAGGTAATGAAGTGGGAGTGCGAGGTACGCCGAGTATTGTGTTAGATAATGGCTCATTCCTACCAGGGTATTTACCAGCGGCCGAGTTGGTTAAAGAGCTTGGGTTATAGTCTTATCGCAAAATATTTCACTAAACATGAGTGTTCTTCAGCTGTTTCTACGTTGGGTTTGAAAATTACAGGCGTTATAATAAATCAGTTTGTCACTTAAGCAGGCACAAACACCTTTTTTTGCGTCAACTAAGTGTCCTATAAAAATTAAATTATCTCTGTGGGGTATTGTTTTGAAACCGGTAAAAGTCGGAATTTGTGGGCTGGGGACAGTAGGATCCGGTAGTTTTAATATTTTGCGTAATAATGCAGAAGAAATTACTCGTCGTGTTGGTCGTAGTATTGTGATCGAGCAAGTTGGTGCGCGTCGTGATAATGACTCGTGCGATACGACTGGAGTAAACGTTACCCGTGATATTTTCGACGTGGTCAATAACCCAGAGATCGATATTGTTTTAGAGTTGATTGGTGGTACCTCTGTTGCGAAAGAGCTGGTTCTGACCGCTATTGCTAATGGCAAGCATGTCGTAACAGCCAACAAAGCACTTATCGCAGAGCATGGTAACGAGATTTTTGCGAAAGCCCAAGAAAAGGGCGTTATTGTCGCGTTTGAAGCCGCTGTCGCCGGTGGTATCCCGATTATTAAAACGCTGCGCGAAGGCTTGTCTGCTAATCGAATTGAATGGTTAGCAGGTATTATCAATGGCACAGGCAATTTCATCTTAACTGAGATGAGTGAAAAAAATCGAAATTTCGGTGAAGTGTTAGCAGAAGCACAAGCACTGGGTTACGCAGAAGCAGACCCTACCTTCGACATTGAAGGAATAGATGCGGCGCATAAATTGACAATTTTGGCCTCCATTGCCTTTGGTATTCCCTTACAGTTTGAGAAAACTTACACGGAAGGTATCAGTCGGATTACATCGGAGGACATAGAGTTTGCTCATCAGTTGGGCTACGCGATTAAGCACCTTGGCATTGCGCGTCGTACTAAGGCTGGTATTGAGCTGCGTGTTCATCCTACCCTGATTTCTCGTAAACAATTGCTTGCTAATGTGAATGGCGTGATGAATGCCATTATGGTTCAAGGTGATGTTGTTGGCCCGACTTTGACTTATGGTGCGGGTGCGGGTGCATTACCGACAGGCTCTTCTGTCATTGCTGATGTGATTGATGTGGCTCGCGCTTTAACGGCAGACCCTACTAATCGAGTGCCTCATTTAGCGTTCCAAGCAGACTCGTTGTCTAGTATGCAAATTTTATCTGTAGAAGAAATTGAATGTGGTTTCTTCTTGAATATGACGATTAAAGACCGTGCGGGTGTGTTGGCGAATATCACCCAAATTTTGTCAATGAATGACATCAGTATAGAGTCTCTTATTCAACGCGAACGTGAAGGCAGTGAGCTAGTGCCTTTGGTGGTGATGACGCATGATGTCAAAGAGCGCAATATGAATGCGGCAATTGCAGCGATTGAAGCCTTGCCAGATGTCGCGGGGACTGTGCAACGAATCCGTGTTGAAAACTTGGCGTAAGAGAGAGCAACTATGAAATACATTTCGACTCGTGGAAAAGCGCCAGCGCTTTCTTTTGGTGATGTCTTATTGGCTGGTTTGGCGAATGACGGTGGCTTGTATGTGCCAGAAACTTTGCCTCATTACAGTAAAGAAGAGATCGCTTCTTGGGCGAAGCTAAGCTACCAAGAGCTTGCCTTTAAGGTGATGTGGCCTTTTGTGGAAGGTGATATTCCGGCGGATGCTTTTAAAACCATGATCAATGATGCTTACGCAGGTTTTAACCACAGCGCCATTGCACCCATGGTTCAAGTGGGTAATAACGAATGGATTCTGGAATTATTCCGTGGTCCAACTTTAGCGTTTAAAGACTTTGCTTTACAGTTACTTGGTCGTCTGATGGATTATGTTCTGTCTGAGCGTAAAGAAAAGCTGGTTATCCTAGGCGCCACATCTGGTGACACTGGTTCGGCCGCGATTGAAGGTTGCCGTCATTCAGAGCATCTGAATATTTTTATCTTGCACCCTTACCAGCGTGTTTCAGAAGTACAACGTCGTCAGATGACCACGGTGATTGACGATAATGTATTTAATATCGCTGTAAAAGGTAACTTTGATGATTGTCAAAGTATGGTGAAATCCAGCTTTGCCGATCAGTCTTTCTTGAAGGGCGCTAAATTAGGGGCGGTTAACTCAATTAACTGGGCCCGTATCATGGCTCAGATCGTTTACTACTTCTCTTCTGCCTTGGCTGTGGGCGCGCCGCATCGTAAAGTGTCTTTTTCTGTACCGACGGGGAACTTTGGCGATATCTTTGCGGGTTATTTGGCGAAGAAAATGGGTTTGCCCATTGATCAGTTGGTGGTTGCAACCAACCAAAACGACATTTTGCATCGTGTGATTGCTGAAAATGACATGAGTCGCCAGTCTTTAAATGTCACCTTGTCTCCAAGTATGGATATCATGGTGTCTAGTAACTTTGAGCGTTTGTTGTTTGATGCTCATGTTCGTGATGGCGCGGCAATTGATGATTTGATGGCGCGTTTTAATAAAGGCGATGTGTCGTTAAACGATCAAGCTTGGTCTTTTGTAAAAGCGAATTTTGACAGTTACAAAGTCGATGACCAGAAAACCTGCGAAGTGATTGCCGATGTGTTTGCTAAGACACAATACCTGCTTGATCCGCATACCGCGATTGGTCTTGAAGCGGCTCGTCATTGCTGGAAAGATCAGTCTGTCCCTATGATTACTTTAGCGACGGCTCATCCAGTGAAATTTCCAGAAGCGGTTGAAAAAGCGGGTTGCGAAACACCAATGTTGCCTGAGCACATGAAAGATCTTTTCGAGCGAGAAGAATCTTATGCCGTGCTAGATAATAGCTTGAGCGATGTTCAGGCCTTTGTTGCGGAAAAAATCTAGTTATAGACAGTAAATTGTCTATAATCTATTTAGATGAAAAACGGCCAATCAAAGATTGGCCGTTTCTTTTTGTTTTGCTTTCACTTTCTCTTTTTGTGCCTTTCCTATGAATATTATTTTACTTGATTCTAACAATACTCTTGCCGACGGTTTCTATGGGCTGACTGAGCGCCAACAAACCCATATATCAACGGTGATCAAAGCGAAACAAGGTGATGTGCTGCGTGTTGGCATACTAAATGGAAAAATAGGAGAAGGTATATATGAGCCACCAAGCCAAGATCGAGCGGGTTATATTCATTCATTAAACGTATTTTTATTGCCGCCAGAGCCTTTGCCAATGGTATTGGTGATGGCTTTACCAAGGCCCAATATGTTGAAGCGAACTTTACAAAATGTGACCGCGATGGGAGTGAAGGATTTATATCTTATCCATTCGGCAAAAGTGGAAAAAAGTTACTGGCAAAGCCCTGTCTTGCAAACGGAATCGATTCAGCAGTGTTTAATAGAAGGTCTTGAGCAAGCGAAAGATACTGTGATGCCAAATTGGTCTCTGATTCCTAGGTTTAGACCGTTTGTTGAAGATCAACTCCCTAGTATTTTAAAAGGGAAGATTGGTTTGTTAGCGCATCCCTATCTGGCTAAGCGATGTCCTGTCGATATACAGCAACCCTCTGTATTGGCACTGGGACCGGAAGGGGGGTGGAATGAATTTGAAGTGAGCAAATGGCATGAAGCAGGAATGGAATCGGTTCATCTAGGCGATAGGATTCTAAAAGTTGAAACCGTGGTCCCAGTTTTATTATCACGCTTGTATCCGGCTTAAAAATCAAATGTTGTTATTTGTAAAGCAAAGATATTATTAGGGGAGCTATTGAATACTTTGGTGTAGGATTGGGGGCATATGAGCCATATACGACTTAGAGCCGCTGGGTCGGAGAGTATGCATGACGAACAAATTAGATGAATTGAAAGCTGAAAATACGCTTAAAAATAAAGCCAAACCTTCTTGGCTGACTTTTTTCTACGTAGGGACAACTGACGATATTTTTTCCGAAGATATTCGTCGAGTATTTATTATTAATTTGTTCGCCTCAGTGGGTGTTCTTTTTACCCTTCCTTTAGGTATTGTTGCCCTCTACGAAAGAAAGCCTATTTTGGGCAGTTTCTTATTATTGATAGCCTTATTGTATACGGTTAATCATCTGTATTTGCGTCGTACTCATAATCACGCCTTATCGGGTAATTTTGTTATTTATCCTCTGTACATTTTGATGATTTACCTTGTCTATACCGGTGGGGTAAAGGGAACTGGGCATGTTTGGATTTATTGCGTTCCCGCTGTTGCTTTGTTTTTGCATGGAATGAAAAAAGGCTTAATAGAGCTGGTTTTTTTTACACTGGCTCTCATTATTACCATGTTTTTCACTAATAGCCACTTTGATGATTTTGGTTATGACCCTAGTTTAAAATCCAGAATTCTGTTTTCGTTTATCGTGGTGGTTTTTCTGTCTGGGATATACGAATACTCCATGTCTCGTTTTAATCAGGAATTGAAAGAAACCTCGGCTAAGTTAAAACTCGTAGCCTATCGAGATCCTGTGACGGAACTATTGAATCGAAGAGGCATGCTGCAGCGTTTGGAGGCGAGTTCTTACTCTAGTTTTCATTTACTTCTGGCTGATGTCGACTTTTTTAAGCGAATCAACGACGAATATGGTCATGATGTTGGGGATTACGCACTGGTTGAGTTGGCGAATCTTATTCAAACATCGCTTCCTGAAAAAGGTCTCGCGTCTCGTTGGGGGGGAGAGGAATTCTTAATCGCTGTTTGTGATTGCAGTGAACAGGAGGCTTATACATTGGCTGAATTGATTCGACATAAAATAGAAGAGCATGAGTTTGTTTATTCGGATCATAAATTTCGTATGACTCTTAGTTTTGGTATTGCCACTATGAATGAGTCGACGACATTACGCGAGGCGATTACGCTGGCCGATGGACGTTTGTACCATGCAAAACGTGCAGGGCGTAATCAAACCCGGAGAAATTAATCTCTCTATGAGGGGGGGCCTGCAAGAACGGCTTTGTTAAAAAGCCCTTATGAAGAGCATAAGGGCTTTGGAATTTAATTGCGTTATTTTGTTAGTGCGGGTTTAGAACCAATCACACCGTAATAGGCGATGTAGACGTAGCAAATGATAGGCAGAATAAATGAAATTTGTAGGCCTATCGAGTCTGCAATCAATCCTTGCAAGACTGGCAATATGGCACCACCAACGATGGCAAGGCAAAGCAAGCCGGAACCACGACTGGTTTGTGGACCAAGGTCTTTCAAAGCAAGGCTAAAGATGGTCGGGAACATAATAGAGTTGAAGAGACCAACTAATAAGATAGACCACATAGCAATATGGCCATCGTTTAATATGGCGCTGGTAATTAGTGCAATTGCCGCTAGGGCGTTAAAGGATAGTAGTGTCCCCGCAGAGATACGCTGCATTAGGGCGGCACCAATAAAGCGTCCCACCATGGCTCCTCCCCAATAATAAGCCACGTAATGCGCCGCCTCCATTTCTGCAAGTCCTGCAATATTGTCGAGTCCGAAGAAATTCACCAACAGACTGCCAATGGCCACTTCTGCACCGACGTACATAAAGATAGCAAGAGTGCCTAAAACAAGATGACGGTGCTTGAGAATACTGGCACTGGGTGCTTCCGTAGTATCTTCTTCTATATTTGACGGTGTCGGAAGGTGGATTTTGGTGAAAATAGCGGCCAAAAGCACCAGCAAAATAGCCAAACCAATATAAGGAATGATCACGCTTTCTGCTTCTTGAGCTTTTGTTTCATATTGACCTGCGACTGTAAACAAAAGAGCGCCACCAACGATAGGCGCGACGGTTGTTCCCAATGCATTAAAAGCTTGAGAGAGTGTTAAGCGGCTTGATGCGGTTTCTGTCGGTCCCATCACAGTGACTAGAGGGTTTGCTGCGACCTGAAGGATGGTTATTCCTGCTGCCAAAATAAATAATGCGGCCAAGAATATACTGTACTCTTGTGCTTTTGCTGCTGCGATAAAAAGCAGACAGCCAGCAGCGGCAATCATCAGACCTATGCCTATACCTCGCTGGAAACCGACTTTTTTCACTAGGTTACCGGCTGGGATAGAGACGATAAAGTAAGCGCCGAAAAAGCACATTTGGATCATCATAGCTTGTGTGTAGTTAAGATCGAATACCCCTTTTAAATGAGGGATCAAAATATCATTGAGTGACGTAATAAACCCCCACATAAAAAACAATGATGTTAAGGCGATCAAAGCAAACCGTTGGTTTGACTGTGGCTTATTCGTTGCGGTTGAATGGTTTTTCATATTTTTTCCGATCAGTTCAAACGAGTGAGACGTAATTTTTATCTTTGGAATATTTATTCAAGTCAAAAAAGTGCCGCATCATAGCACTGAACATCTTAACTTTCTGGTCAGCTATTGGTGTGAAAGATGATAGTCTAGAATATTCCTTTTTTGCCTTGGTTTTGTAAGAAAGTCTCTCTTTTCTATTGCTAATGTAACAAAGCTTAAAGTTTTATCTGTTTGATTTTTATACGGTTTATTTTTATCGGATTGACTGTTTCGTGAAGCATGTCTCTTTTTGTATCTTATTCTAGGCAGGTGCGAGTCACACGTCAGGGATCATTTTCGTGTTATTCTTGGGTTATCTGCTAATTCCTATTTTGAGATTGATATGCGTATTGAACGCCGAACTGTCCCTGCGAAACCACATGACTTCCCTTCCACCATGTCTGCGACCTTGCAGCGTGTCTTTTTGTCCCGTGATGTGGTGTCCGTTACTCAGCTAGACTATCGTTTACCACACCTGCTAAGACCGGATGCTTTATTTGACTTAACGAATGCGGCAAAAATACTGGCCGATGCCATCGTTGCTGGGCAAAAGATTTTGATTGTTGGTGACTTTGATGCGGATGGGGCAACCAGTACCAGTTTAGGAATATTGGCGTTAGAAGCGATGGGCGCTATTGCACCTGAGTATTTGGTGCCAAACCGGTTTGAGTTTGGTTATGGACTGACGCCTGAGATAGTGGAAGTGGCTCAAGCACGGTCACCGGATGTGTTAGTGACTGTCGATAACGGCATTGCCAGTATCGAAGGTGTACAGGTGGCAAAAAATTACGGCATGAAAGTGGTGGTGACGGATCACCATTTGCCTGGCGATGCCTTGCCAAACGCTGATGCCATAGTCAATCCCAACCATCCCAACTGTGGTTTTCCAAGTAAAAACCTAGCTGGGGTGGGGGTGATTTTTTATGTTATGTCGGCACTAAGGGCCGAGCTAAACCGCCGCAATTGGTTTAATGAGCAGCATATTCCAGAGCCAAAAATGGCCGATTATTTGGATTTGGTTGCATTGGGGACCGTGGCAGATGTGGTGCCTTTAGATGCCAACAATCGTATTTTGGTTCAGCAAGGCATCAAGCGGATTCAGGCAGGGTTGGCGCGTCCAGGGATTCTTGCCTTATTAGAAGTGGGGCGTCGTGATTATACCCAGTTAAAAGCATCAGACTTAGGTTTTGTGGTTGGGCCAAGACTGAACGCCGCAGGTCGTCTTGATGATATGTCGATCGGTATTGAATGCTTGCTGGCGGTTCATCCGCATCAAGCGCGTGATTATGCACAGCAGTTAGATCAGTTCAATCGGGAGCGCAAAGCGATTGAGTCTGATATGAAAGAACAGGCCGAGTTAGTGCTGGTGTCTTTGTTAGATGAAGAGCAAGAGATGCCCAATGGGATGTGCTTTTATGATGCGGACTGGCATCAAGGTGTGATTGGTATTTTAGCGTCGCGAATGAAAGACAAATGCCATCGTCCTGTTATCGCGTTTGCACGAGTGGGTGAAGATGAGTTAAAAGGTTCCGCCCGTTCCATCCCCGGAGTTCATATTCGCGATGCGTTGGATTTATTAGCCAAACGTTATCCTCAACTGTTAAGCAAGTTTGGTGGTCATGCAATGGCCGCGGGCATGTCCATTAAAGAGTCTCATTATGAAGCTTTTTGTTTAGCGTTTGATGCCATTATTACAGAGTGGGTAACGCCTGCACAATTAGAGGCGACATTGTTCACCGATGGACCGCTGGCACCGGAAGATTTTAGTCTGAGTTTTGCAGAACAAGTTCGTTTATCTGGGCCGTGGGGACAGATGTTCCCCGAGCCGTGTTTTGATGGTGTGTTTGATATTTTGCAGCAGCGTATTGTGGGTGAAAAACATTTAAAACTCATGGTGCGTGAACCAAACAGCGGACTTTTGTTGGACGCAATCAGCTTTTTTGTCGATTTAGATCAGTGGCCCAATGATAAGGCGACGCAGGCACGTTTGGTTTATAAGTTGGATGTGAATGAATTTCGTGGTCAGCGTAATCTACAGTTGTTGGTAGACTATTTAGAGCCCGCTTAAAAGAAAAGAGGGGATTCTTCCTTTTGCTTAACAAATTGGTGTTGGCACTGCGTATCAAGGCAAAAGTTGAGGTATAATGCGCCTCCCTCATACATCACTGTTTTATTTACTGGAGCTCCTTCATGACTGCACTGGTTCTTGACGGCAAACTTTGCGCCAAAGAAACTGAAAACCGCCTACAGGCTCAAGTGACCGAGCTTAAAGAGCGCACCGGTTGCACCCCTATACTAGCGACTATATTGGTGGGCGCTGATCCCGCCTCTGCCACTTACGTGAAAATGAAAGGCAATGCTTGTCGCCGCGTTGGTATGGATTCTATGGCCATTGAGTTACCTGAAACCACCACCACTGAACAGCTACTAGAAAAGATCAATGAGTTAAATAACAACCCAGATGTGCATGGCATTTTGTTACAACATCCAGTACCTGAGCAAATTGATGAGCGCCTATGCTTTGACGCGATTGCGGCACATAAAGACGTTGATGGCGTAACTTGCCTTGGCTTTGGTCGCATGGCTATGCAAGAGCCAGCTTATGGTGCGGCAACGCCTGCGGGTATTATGCGTCTGCTTGAAGCCTACGATGTCAATCTAGAAGGCAAGCATGTTGTGGTGGTGGGTCGTAGCCCGATTCTAGGCAAGCCAATGGCGATGATGATGCTGAATGCCAATGCGACCGTGACGATTTGTCATTCGCGTACACAGAACTTGTCTGAGTTTGTTAAACAAGCTGACGTAATCGTTGGTGCAGTGGGCAAACCAGAATTTATCAAAGCTGAATGGATCAAAGATGGCGCTGTGGTGGTTGATGCTGGTTATCACCCAGGTGGTGTTGGCGATATCGAGCTTGGCCCTTTGACTGATCGTGTGGCGGCTTACACACCTGTTCCAGGTGGTGTTGGCCCAATGACCATTAATACTCTGATTCTCCAAACCGTGGCTTCTGGTCTTAAACAGCTGGGCTAATAGGCTTGAAAGCGTTCTACGATAGCCCCATATTGTTGAGATAATATCGCGATATGGGATAAAAAGCCGTGCCATTAGGCGCGGCTTCTTTTTTTAGACGTTAGCCTCTGTTTTTATAAGTTAACCCCTATTTTTTATAAATTGAACTGCAAAGGTTGGCACGTTATGTCCACAGAAATGTTAAAAGACGCATTAGATTTCGATTTAATCGCTGATGTTTTTGTCACAGAATCCATTACCGCTTCACCTGCAGAGTTGCATGGTCAACTTTGTGGTTATCTTGCTTCTGGCGTGACTTTACCTTTAGAAGATTGGTTGACCATGGTGGTGGAATTTTGTGATATTGAAGGCTGGAAAGAAGACGCTAGCCGAGCGGTGATTATTGAACTTTATACCGCAACACTGACCTTGCTGCAAAATGGCGAATTTGCGCTTGTGCCGAGTATTGCCGATGAGGATGCCGAGTTGTGTGAAAGAGGCGTCACCTTATCGCAATGGGCGCATGGCTTTTTAGCTGGTTACGGTTTGTCGGGGCAAAAAAAGGATTTGTCTGATGAAACCAAGCAAATCTTGCGTGATTTTGCCAATATCTCTGGCATGCAAGCGGAAATGCGTGCATTAGAAGAGAACAATGATAATGAAGCGGATCTTACCGAGTTGGTTGAGTACGTGAGATTGTCAGCGATGATGCTGTATACAGAGCATCATGATATCAACCCAGACGTTGATCACACGAAGCAGAATTCCTTGCATTAAATTGATGAAAACGATATTTCATCACGATGATCCAATGGCATGACAATTATTAAGTGAGACCTTCTATGAAAATCGATACTCAAACTTATCAGGCTCGCCGTGAGCGCTTGATGCAATCTTTGCCGGAAAACAGTGTGGTGATTGTGCGAACGGGCGAGTTAGCCACTCGTAACAATGACTGTGAGTATGAGTTTCGACCCCATAGTAGTTTTTTTTATCTAACGGGATTTCCTGAGCCAAGTGCGTACGCCATTATCCAGGGGCATGGTGAAATGACCTTGGTGACGTTGCCAAAAGACCCTGAACGCGAGCAGTGGGATGGTTTTCGTTTTGGTAGCGAAGGTGCGATAGCTCATTTTGGCGCGAAGAAGGCGGCGCCGTTAGAGGAGCTCGATAAAATCGCATTCTCTGCTTTAGATGGTGCTGGGCCGGTTGTGTATTTGTTTAACGACGATGTCCTGCGTGAAAAAATCGCGGGCTGGCGCGATGCAGTGGCGGCGAAAATCAGAATGGGGGCATCGGCTCCAACGAGCTTCATCGATTTAGCGCCTGCGGTGTCGGAAATGCGTTTGCGCAAAGGTGCAGAAGAGGTTGCCATTATGGAAGCGGCTGCACAAATCAGTGTTGAGGCACATAAACAAGCCATGAGATCGGTTCGTCCTGGTATGAATGAATACCAGTTAGAAGCGGAACTGAATTATGTTTTTATGAAATCCGGTGCGCGCCAACCTGCGTATAACAATATCGTGGCGTCCGGCAGTAACGCGTGTGTGTTGCATTACATTAAAAACGACGAAGTGATCGACGATGGTGATCTGATCTTAATTGATGCGGGGGCGGAGTTGGGATGTTACGCCTCAGACATTACTCGTACTTTTCCAGCGAGTGGTAAATTCAGTGAGCCACAAGCGGCTTTGTATCAAGTTGTATTAGACGCTTATCATGCGGGAATGAAAGAGCTTAATGTAGGAACGCCTTATGAGGCCTGCCACAACGCCGCCGTGAGAGCATTAACCAAAGGTTTGGTCGCACACGGATTGTTAACAGGCGATGTGGATTTCCTGATCGAGAGCAAGGCCTATCGAGACTTTTACATGCACAATACGGGGCATTGGTTAGGTCTGGATGTTCATGATTGTGGTGCCTATAAAATCGCTGGTGAATCACGCTTGTTAGAAGAGGGCATGGTGTTAACCATAGAGCCTGGTTTGTATGTTTCGGCGGATAATGAATCGGTTGAGGAAAAGTGGCGTGGTATCGGTATCCGTATTGAAGACGATGTGCTTATCTGCGCAGAGGGTCCTTATGTATTGACCCATGGTCTACCAAAAGAAATTAAAGATATTGAGGCCTTTATGGCGGAAAATCGATAACACACTCTATAGAGAAGATGGCAAGGCGGAGAGAAGTAAAATGGCGAAGTCGTACGATTTGATTATAGTGGGCGCTGGTATGGTTGGTGCTTTGTCTGCTGTATTACTGGCTAAATCTTCTTTGCGAATCGCCCTTGTCGATAAACATAATGGTGAGTATCGATTGTCTACACCACCAGAGTACGATGCCAGGGTCAGTGCGATTTCCAGTCAATCAAAGAGTTTGCTTGAAAAGGCAAATGTTTGGCAGGGCATATCCCGTGATCGAATTGCGTCTTATGACAATATGGTGGTATGGGATGGCCTTGGCGAGGGGTTTATTGATTTTAATGCTCAGGCAACCGCTATGCCTGAATTGGGGCACTTAGTTGAAAATGCGGTTTTAAATCAGCAGCTAATGGCGCAGGTTCGCCGTTCAGCAAACGTCGATCTGTATTTAGGGGATACATTAGAGTCCCATGAATTAAGTGAGTCTGGTGTCAGAGTAGAATTGACCTCGGGACAGGTTTTGGAGGCCCAGGCCATCATTGCCGCCGATGGTGCCTTGTCAAAGCTACGCACTGAAAATGCTTTCGAGACGGTTGAATGGGATTATGGACATCATGCGATTGTAGCAACGATCGAAATTGCCCAATCCCATCAAAACACCGCTTGGCAAAGTTTTGGTGAAGAAGGCATTTTGGCCTTTCTTCCGCTTCCGTCAGTAGCGCAAAAGCATTATGTTTCCATTGTTTGGTCTGTGCCTCCAAAAGAAGCGGAATTATTGATGGCGCTTGATGAGCAAACCTTTTGCCGACGTTTGCATTATGCCATGAACAAACATTTCGACGTTGTTGGAATGACGCAAGATCGTCAGGCGATTCCATTAAGACAGCGTCATGCCAAACAATATGTCAAAGCTGGATTGGCGTTAATTGGTGATGCCGCGCATACGATTCATCCTCTCGCAGGCCAAGGTGCGAACTTAGGTTTTGGCGATGTGAAAGCGCTGGTAGAGGTGCTCGAAAAAGCGCATCGACGCGGTGAGTCTCTTGGGGCGAGCAAAGTGCTACGACGTTATCAACGTGCCCGTATGTTGGATAACATTGCGATGGCGGCGGGAATGGAGGCTTTTAAGCGCTTATTTTCAACCCAGCAACCCCTGTTGGTTCAGTTGAGAAATATTGGCATGAAACAATTTCATCGTAATACCTCGTTAAAGAGAAAGCTCGTTGCTCGTGCTGCGGGATTATCATCGTTTTCTTAATGTTTGCTGAACATTAATCTATGGCGTAATTTTTTGCGTGTTATGGGTGTTTTTTATCAACAGTAATCTGCGTGCAAACAAGTGCTTACAAAGAAGTGGTTGCAAAAAATGTTTGCTGCCATATTCTGCTTATACTCAGTGTACACGACAAATAAACAAGGCAGAGTGGTATGCAAATCCAAGATCTTTTGAAGCAAACGGACAAGCTTCCTAACGTTCCCGATATTGTTCGTGAATTGGTTCAGCTGCTCAGTGATCCAAATGCGAAATATTCGGATATCAGTGAGCGCGTGTCTCATGATCAGACCATCGCATTAAAAGTATTGCGTGTGGTTAATTCCGCTTATTTTGGATTATCGAGAAAAATATCCTCCATTGATGAAGCAACGGTACTACTTGGTATTGATCGGTTGAAAACTTTAGTAATTGCATCGGGTTTTTCGAATTCGGTAGCAAAAGTAGAAGGGCTGAAGTTGACAGATTTTTGGGCCGATTCCTTTCGGGTTGCCGAACTCGCACAATGGTTTGCCAAGCGGACACCTTTGGTTGAAGCCGATGAAGCTTTTACTGTCGGTATTGTGCACAACATTGGCCGTTTATTACTGCATCTTACCGCGCCGACTCTTGCTCAAGAGATCCAATCCTTAGTGGCAAACCGGAAAGCGGGAAGAGTGAAAGCTGAGCAAGATTTATTGGGTTTTACTTCTCAGGATGCTGGACGAGCATTGATGGATTTATGGAAGTTCCCTGCGGGTTTAGGTTACGCTGTGCAGCATCACAAGCGTCCGTTTGCGAATGGTGAGCCCGACCCACTTTCTTGTGTATTAAATCTAGCCTGCTATTTGAATGCGTGTATCCGAACTGAACGAGACTCTGATTTAGTTCGGGAAGGGTTTCCTTATGCGGTGGCGAAAGCGGCGGGTTTACCAGAGGGAATTGTTTATGAGCTAGATGACGCCTTGATTATTAATGATAGCCTGAATCAGTTACTTCATTGAGCCGCCGTGAACTTCGTGTTGACGCACTAGGTTTGTTAAATAAATGAGAATCGCTAGTGTTCACCATAGTGTTGTGCTAATTTCTTGTCTCATTTTTTTTGGCTCTTTAGTTGGTTGATAAAGTACACAGGTATAGGGTGTCGCGATGACGGTACATAAGATGGTTGATAAACAAAAACATAACATAGTCTTAAGTTACTTAGGTACGTTTGGCTTTATTAGTGCCCTGCTATTTTCCGCAGGATCGCAAGCAAAAGGTGAATTGAATATCTATTCCGCTCGTCAAGAGTCACTGATAAAACCCGTTTTAGATACTTTCTCCGCAGAAAATGATGTGGTTGTTAATCTCATTACTGGTTCCGCTGATGCACTATTGAGTCGCTTAAAAGCGGAAGGTGACGCGAGTCCTGCAGATGTCTTTATCACCGTTGATGCTGGGCGCTTGCATCGTGCTAAAGCCGCTGGTGTGTTGCAATCCATCAATAGCGACATACTAAACACCAATATTCCGAGTCATTTGCGTGATACTGATGGTTACTGGTTCGGCTTGTCACAGCGTGCCAGAGTGATTTTTTATAACCCTGAAAAAGTGTCGGCAAAAGACTTGTCTACTTATGAAGATCTGGCTGATCCAAAGTGGAAAGGCCGAATTTGTGTGCGTTCTTCTGCCAATGTTTACAATCAGTCGCTTGTCGCGTCTATGCTAGACGCTAATGGTCGAGAAAAAACACAGGCTTGGATCAAAGGGTTGGTGTCGAATTTGGCTCGTCCGCCTTTCGGTGGTGATGTCGATCTATTAAAAGCCGTTGCCGCTGGCGTGTGTGATTTAACGTTGGCGAACACTTACTATTATGGTCGCCTTGGCCAAAGTGACAAAGCGGAAGAGCGAGATGTGTACCAGCAGGTGAAGTTATTTTGGCCTAACCAAGATGAAGGCGAACGTGGTGCCCATGTTAACGTAAGTGGCGCCGGTGTGACGGCGGCTGCGACCAACATAGACAATGCGAAACTCTTATTAGAGTTTTTGAGCAATCATGCATCGCAAGAATGGTATGCTCACGTGAATAATGAATACCCTGTGGTGCAAGGTGTTGGTGCACCTGAGATGTTAGTGCCCTTTGGGGCGTTTCGTGCGGATACGATTTCGTTGAGTCAGCTGGGTGATAACAATCGTCAAGCCGTTGAACTCATGGACATTGCTGGCTGGAAATAAACGTATTTGTAAACCGTATCCTTTTTTATTTGGTTTTTGATTTTTAATGGTAGATGTAACTCGTTCGAGTTTAACAAATAAACCTCAGTGGAATGCTTTAAAAACCGTGGCAATACTCATTGCCACGGTTTTAGCCTTGCCTATATTGGTTGTTCTGATCAATGTCTTAATAGGTGATGGTGAGGTCTGGCAACATCTTTATCAGACCGTGTTGGCTGAATACATTTCTAACTCACTTCTTTTGATGTTAGGTGTTGGGATAGGTGTCTTAGTGATAGGGATACCTTGCGCTTGGCTGACTAGCATGTGTGACTTTCCCGGTCGATCATTTCTCTCCTGGGCATTACTTTTGCCCATGGCCATGCCTGCTTATATCATCGCTTATACCTACACTGGCGTATTGGATTTTGCCGGCCCTGTACAAACCTTTATTCGTGAACTCACGGGTTGGCGTTACGGAGACTATTGGTTTTTTGAGATACGTTCTCTTGGCGGTGCCATAGCGATGTTGACCTTGGTGCTTTATCCCTACGTGTATCTGATGAGTCGAGCGGCGTTTTTAGAGCAGTCAGAGAATACGTTAGAAGTCAGTCGGACACTTGGCTACTCTGGTCGCGCTGTCTTTTTTAAACTTGCACTTCCTCTTGCTCGTCCTGCCATTGTAACGGGTTTGACCTTAGCGCTAATGGAGACGTTAGCGGATTATGGTACGGTACAATATTTCAGCGTAAATACCTTTACGACGGGGATTTTACGTACTTTTTATGGCTTTGGAGATGTTGCCGCAGCCTCTCAGTTGGCCGGTGTTTTGCTGTTGTTTGTGGCGATGTTGATTTTATTGGAGCGATATTCGAGACACCGCATTCGTTACCATTCTTCTGGAATGAAAAAAGCCAGTAACCGACGTATGGCGTTAAAAGGAGGAATGCGCATACTCGCTTGTGTTTTTTGTTTGCTGCCTATTTTAATCGGTTTTTTACTGCCTGTGAGTATTTTAGCGTACTGGGCTGTATTCAAAGCAGAAAATCCGGGGGCAAACTTTCTTCAGCTGGCGTGGAACTCTTTTTATCTTGCTGCTGTGGCTTCTTTAATCGTAGTGGGCTTGGCGTTGGTGTTAAGTTACGCGATACGTTTAAATCGGGGGCGTGTTGTTAGCGTGTCGGTTGGCATTGCCGGATTGGGTTACGCTTTACCTGGTACCATTATTGCCATTGGTACCATCGTGCCTTTTGCTTGGTTAGATCACAGAATAATTGATTTTGTACGCTACTACACTGGCGATAGCATTGGGCTGATTTTTTCCGGTACGCTCGTGGCGCTTCTTTTTGCCTATACGGTTCGTTTTATGGCGGTGTCTTTGGGGGCCGTGCAAAACGGCCTTGGAAAGATTAAACCTAGCATGGACATGGCAGGGCGCTCACTGGGTATGTCACCTTATAAAGTTTTAACACGCATCCATGTGCCGTTGTTAAAAGGCTCTGTGTTGACCGCTATGTTGATTGTTTTTGTGGATGTGTTGAAAGAGTTACCAGCCACTTTAGTTCTGCGGCCTTTTAACTTTAATACCTTGGCGGTTCGGGCTTTTGAGCTGGCATCAGATGAGCGCTTAGTGGATGCTGCGCCGGCTTCGTTAATGATCGTACTGGTGGGGTTAATCCCCGTTATCTTGTTGAGCCGATCCATTGCCTCGCACATTGGCAGTTCAAAATAGGATTGTATATGACCTTGTTATCCTCTCATTCCACGTTAAAAGAACTGACATTGACAGATGTGTCGGTGGGCTACGATGGTGACGCTGTCGTCAAAAACGCATCTTTTCAATTGATGGAAGGACAAATCGGTTGTCTGCTTGGGCCGAGTGGTTGCGGTAAGTCTACTTTGTTGCGGGCGATTGCTGGCTTTGAATCTTTGATGACAGGTGAAATACACATTGATGGTCAGGTCATATCGAGTGAATCAATGAGTGTTCCCCCTGAGCATCGTCAGATAGGCATGGTGTTTCAAGACATTGCTTTATTCCCTCACCTTACTATTGCGCAAAATATTGCATTTGGTATATCGGCTTGGCCTAAAGAGGTGGCTCAGCAGAGGGTGACTTATTTGTTGGATCTGGTTGGCTTAGCTGGTTTTCAGAGTCGTTATCCGCATTCGCTTTCAGGTGGTCAGCAGCAACGTGTTGCCTTGGCGCGTGCTATCGCGCCAAAACCGAAACTATTATTAATGGACGAGCCTTTTTCTGGTCTGGACGCCAAGTTAAGAGAAGAGCTTGTACCTGATATACGCGCGATATTACAGCACGAGAAAATGAGTGCACTTTTGGTGACTCATGATCAGATGGAAGCCTTTGCTATGGCCGATCAGGTGTCCGTTATGGATGCGGGTGTTGTGCATCAAACAGGATCGCCTTACCAAATTTACCATCGACCTGCCACTCGATTTGTCGCTAGCTTTATCGGTCATGGCGACTTTTTGCCAGCGACAGTGTGCGGTCCCGATTGTGTGCATTCTGACCTAGGGAATATTCGTGGTGAGTTACACCATGGTTTTGCTGATCATACTTTAGTGGATTTATTGGTTCGTCCAGATGATATTTTGCATGACGATGACAGTGAGTTTGTGGGGGTGATTGTCAGTAAATGGTTTCGAGGATCGCATTTCTTATATCGCGTGAAATTGTCGTCTGGGAAGGTGGTGTATTGTTTTGCGTCCTCCCATCATAATCATGCCGTAGGACAAGAGATAGGTTTGAGTGTGCACTTAGATCATCTGGTTATGTTTCAACGTCAATGAATAAAATGCTCACCCTCGTGGGCATTTTATTCAATAGATAGCGGCAGAACTAAATGGTTCCTATGCCTTGTTCGTGGCAGACTTCTATCATGCCTTCAAATTCGTATTCGCTGAGTTCTAAATGATCCAGCGCGAAGTGTCCAATTTTTTGCCATTCATAGTCTTCTTCAGCATTGCCTATGTGTCGATAGGTCGACCCTATATGCTCCGCCATTTTTAGAATGGCGGCGAAGGTTAGGCTTATGTTGTCGCCGGGCACTCGATTGGTGAATAAATAGTCGATACGATGGTGCTTCGCAATAACTGCACAACAACTTTTGGGCACACCCCAAGATTTTGCGAGATAATAACCCACCACCGAATGGTTGGTTTTAAACGCTTGGTTTTCAAAATCCGTTAGTCTGAAATCTGGGTCTTGATACCCTTTTTCTAGTATTTCCTTATAATTTTTAAAGCGCTTTAGCATGAGTGGAATACCCGCATTATGGAAGAGACCTAGGGCATAGCATTCATTGTGATATTTGAATTTTAACTGGAGGGCTAAGCTTGAACAAATCGCAGCGACGTCGGAAGCGGTGTCCCAAAAACTGTGTAGTGACTTTATTGCTTCGTCTGACAGCTCACTTTTCACGGCCAGGCCATTGACTATATTTGTGATGCTATTGGTTCCCAGTATCATGACGGCTTGTTGAATGGATGTTATTTTTCTGGGTAAATTAAAAGCAGCGGAATTGACGAGTTTTAGAACGGCGGCTGAAAGGCTCACATCCTGGGAAATAATGTCTGATATTCGCGCTATATCCGGATCAGGCATAGCCTGTTCCATATGTAAATCCACCATGATTTGCGGCTGAGGTGGAATGCTGATGCCTTGCAAGATAAGCTTGAGTTGATTTTCGTTTAATGTAGATGACATAGGCACACTTCTTTAAAGGCAAGTAACTTTACCGCTACGTAATTCGTAGCAATTGAATCCAGAGTCTCTATAATAGCGGTTTTTAAATATACTGGGTGAAAATTTTGAGTGTTATTCGACTAAAAGGCCAAGCTGATCGCCGTCTAAGAGCTGGACATCAATGGATTTACAGCAATGAGGTAGATACCTCTGCGACGCCATTAAAGCAATTTACTCCAGGGGATCAGGTTGTTGTCGAAACAGCTCAAGGCAAACCTCTTGGCATTGCGACAATCAATCCTAATACATTGATCTGCGGGCGTCTCATGAGCCGCAGTACCGATACGTTTCTAAACAAATCGACACTCGTTCATCGTATAAAAATTGCCTTGTCATTACGTGAATTAACCTACCCGTCACCTTACTATCGTCTTGTGTTTGGTGATTCTGATGGTTTATCAGGTTTAGTGGTGGATCGTTTTGCTGATATTCTCGTGGTGCAAATATCGACAGCAGGCATGGAGCGTGTAAAAAATGAAATAGTTGAAGCGCTGCAAGATGTGGTTAAACCGTCGGCTATTTTGATGAAAAATGATGGCAAGATGCGCCAAATCGAAGGCCTTGAAACCTATGTAGAGGAAGCTTTTGGAACGGTTCCAGAATTGGTTTTCTTGCAAGAGAACGGTGTGCTGTTCCAAGCCCCCGTTTGGGACGGTCAAAAAACCGGTTGGTTCTATGACCATCGTGAAAACCGTAAAACCATGCAAGGTTTTTGTGCTGGTAAACGTGTATTGGATGTTTTTTCTTACATTGGCGGTTGGGGTGTTCAAGCGGCCTCTGCTGGCGCAACGGATGTGACCTTTATCGATGCTTCAGAAAGTGCATTGAGTCACGTGGGGGAAAACCTTAAGTTAAACCAATACGAAGGCGGTTCTAATTTGATGCATGGTGATGCCTTTGAGGCCATGCAATCTTTGATCGAAGAGAAAGAGCGTTTCGATGTTGTGGTGATGGATCCGCCGGCGTTTATTGCTCGTCGCAAAGACATTAAAGCGGGTGAAGGGGCTTATCATCGCGCTAACCAGTTAGCGATGCGTCTGGTGGCGAAAGGGGGGATTCTCGTATCTGGTTCCTGTTCGATGCACTTAGAAACAGGGCGATTACACGATATTATTCGCAGCAACAGCCGTCAATTAGAGCGTTTTTCGCAACTGATTTATCGTGGCACACAAGCGCCAGATCATCCTGTGCATCCAGCTATCGAAGAAACAGAATACCTTAAAGCCTTGTTTTACCGTATTCATAACAATATGGGTTTGTAAGCACTGGTGCTTTAAAAAGTAAAAAAGCACGTCCAGAAATGGTCGTGCTTTTTTATGCCTAATCTCTCAAGGAGATATGTTGCCAACCGCGCTCCTGAGCAATTTTGGCTAATGTCTCGTCCGCATCTACTGCAATCGGGTGTGTGACTAACTCTAATAAAGGCAAATCATTGCGTGAGTCACTGTAAAAATAACTGTCTTCCATAGAATGACCGGTTTCAGCGAGCCAATCGTTCAAGCGTGTGACTTTACCTGCTTGAAAACTCGGAATGCCGACCACCTTGCCCGTATAGCGGTCGTTAACGATCTCTGGAACGGGGGCGATAATATGATCCATGCCTAAGGCATCACCAATGGGGCCGGTCACAAACTGATTGGTCGCGGTGATCATTAGCAAAAAATGGCCTTGATCTTTATGGTGTTTTAACAGAGCGCTGGCTTTTTCTTGCATCATGGGTTGGATTTTTTCCACCATGAAGCTGTGGTGAAGCTCTATCAGTTCTGCTTTGGAAAATCGTGTGAGTGGCGCTAAGCTAAAAGCCAGATATTCATGTATATCTAAGGTGCCAGATTGATACTGTTGGAAGAACTTGTCATTGGCTTCTTTATAGACTTGCGTATCGACTAAGCCTTTCTCTACGAGAAATTGTCCCCAAGTGTAATCACTATCACCGTTTAACAAGGTACCATCTAAGTCAAATATTGCGAGTGTCACAGTTTCCCCTCAATTCTTTTAAAATCTTCTAAAGTGCGCAAAGTATAGCTTTGCAGACAATAAATAACAGCAGTCTTAATTGTACGAATGAGCGAATTATGGAACAATGAATCCAATTTATTCTTATATTAGAAGGTGATGGCTCGTGATTGATGCAGACGGATACAGACCGAATGTGGGCATCATACTGATGAACGAGCGTGGCCAGCTTCTTTGGGCGAGACGTGTTGGGCAAAATGCTTGGCAGTTTCCCCAAGGTGGCATAAAACCCGATGAGACACCTGAAGAAGCGTTATACAGAGAGTTAAAAGAGGAAGTGGGGTTAGACCCACATCAGGTGGAAATTATCGGGAAAACCCGAGGTTGGCTGCGTTATCGTCTTCCTAAACGCATGCTAAGACACAATAGTAAGCCTTTGTGTATTGGACAAAAGCAGAAGTGGTTTCTTCTGTCTATTCGTTGTCCTGATGCTTCTGTGTGCGTAGATGGAACGGAAAGTCCAGAATTTGATGGTTGGCGATGGGTCAGTTATTGGTACCCTCTTGGCCAGGTTGTGGCGTTTAAAAAAGATGTTTACCGGCGAGCTTTGAAAGAGCTCATTCCTAGCGCACACCGTCGACTAGAAAAAGTGGTAAACTCAACAGCTTAACGTTGACGGATATTAAGAGCGATGGGAGAGTTATGCTAAGTTTGCTGAGGCGTATTACACAAGAGGTGACTGCCGCGCAGTCTTTGTCTGCCGCATTGGATATTATTGTCCGACGTGTTCGTCGTGCCATGCGTGCAGAAGTGTGTTCTATTTATTTGGTGGATACCAACACCTCAGATTATGTCCTAATGGCGACCCGAGGCCTAAACGCGGACGTTGCTGGTAGTGTGAGCTTAAAGGCCGATGAGGGTCTTGTCAGTTTGGTGGGACGAAGAGCCGAGCCCGTTAACCTTGAAGATGCGCATATACATCCATCATTTCATTATTTGAAAGGCACTGGAGAGGAACGTTATCGTTCTTTTTTGGGTGTTCCCATCATACATCATCGCCAAGTGCTGGGTGTTCTAGTTGTACAGCACGAAGACAAACGTCGCTTTGATGAAGGGGAAGAAGCTTTCCTGATTACCTTATCTGCTCAATTAGCAGGCGTTATTGCTCATGCCGAAGCCACGGGGGCGATTACCAATCTAAACGCCAATGCCATACCAAATGGGGCCGATTTTCGTTACAAAGGTGTACCAGGTAGTTCTGGGGTGGCGATTGGTCGTGGTGTTGTGGTGTTTCCGCCTGCTGATCTTGATGTCATTCCAGATCGTCATAGCACAGACTCCGATCAAGAGATTCAAGATTTTTATCAAGCGCTTGACGCCGTTCGGCACGATATTCGTCGAGCAAGTAATCGTATTAGTCAGCATCTTTCCGAAGACGAAAAAGCACTGTTTGATGTCTACCTTAAAATTTTGGATGATAACTCCATTGCGGGCGAAATCGTTCGAAAAATCAAAGAAGGCAATTGGGCGCAAGGTGCACTAAGACAAGTTATTCAGTCTCACATTCAGCAGTTTAATCGCATGGACGACCCTTATCTGCGCGAGCGAGCATCAGATCTTCGTGACCTTGGTCGTCGAATCTTGTCTCACCTACAAGAAAAAGCGCCTAACATTGCGGAACGTTTTAGTGAGCCATCGATTATTGTTGGTGAAGAACTAACGGCTTCTATGTTGGGTGAGATCCCCATTGATAAGATCAAGGGGTTGGTGTCTGTGATGGGGTCTGGTAACTCCCATGTGGCTATTTTAGCCAGAGCCATGGGAATACCCACTGTCATGGGGGCGTTGGATTTGCCTTATGCGCAGCTCGATAAGGTTAATTTGATTGTTGATGGTTATCTAGGAAAAATTTACACACACCCCTCTGACGCTCTGATTGAAAATTATCAACAAATTGTTGATGAAGAACGCTTACTAGAAGAAGAGTATGAAACCCTCAGGGACCTTCCTTGTGAGACGTTAGATCATCACCGTCTGTCGTTGTTTGTGAACACGGGTTTATCTGCTGACATCGCTCGATCCTTGGACCGTGGTGCAGAGGGGATTGGCTTATATCGAACAGAAGTACCTTTCATGGTGCGTGATCGATTCCCGACCGAAGCCGAGCAAGTGGTGATTTATCGCCAGCAACTTGAAGGTTTCGCACCGGCGCCAGTCACCGTGCGTACCTTGGACATAGGGGGGGATAAAGCCCTGCCTTATTTCCCTATCAACGAAGCTAACCCCTTCCTTGGATGGCGTGGTATCCGAGTGACTTTAGATCATTTGGAAATTTTCATGGCGCAGATTCGTGCCATGATTAAAGCCAGTGCGAGCCTGCATAACCTTAAAATTATGCTGCCGATGATTTCAAATGTTGCTGAAGTGGAAGAAGCGCTGGCGTTGATTCGCCGAGGTTATGCCGAGGTTAAAGAGGAAGGTTATGACGTGAAAATGCCCCAAGTGGGCGTCATGATCGAGATTCCTGCCGCGGTTTATCAAGTGAAAGAGCTGGCAGAGCTGGTGGATTTCTTGTCCGTGGGCAGTAACGATTTGACTCAATATCTATTGGCAGTGGATCGCAATAATCCTCGTGTTGCGGATTTGTATAATTCTTTCCATCCTTCGGTTCTGCGTGCCTTGTACAGTATTGTTGATCAGGTCAAAGATGAAGGTGTTGGGCTGAGTGTTTGTGGGGAAATGGCGGGCGATCCAATGGGCGCTATTTTATTGATGGCGATGGGGTATGATGTGCTGTCTATGAGTTCCACGAGTCTGCCTAAAGTGAAAGCGGTCATTCGTAATATTACGTTGGCTCAAGCTCAATATATGCTGAATGAAGTGATGAAATTATCCCATGCTGAAGCCGTTACACAAACCATGACACGACTCATGCGTGAGGCTAATATCGAGCGCTTGATTCGACCATCCAAAACCACAAACGTGGCGTAACACTGAGCAGAGGTTTGCTTTAATATTATGATTTCTTACCCAGATATAGACCCCATTGCCGTCTCCATCGGGCCAATTGCTGTGCACTGGTATGGCATTATGTACTTGATTGGTTTTGCTGGCGCTTATTTAGGAGGGATGTACCGTGCTAAACGTTCCAATGGCCTTTGGACGCCTGAAATGGTCAGTGATGCCATTTTCTATGGTGCACTTGGTGTCATATTAGGCGGTCGAATTGGTTATATCTTATTTTATCAATTTCCTTCGTTTATTGAAGATCCACTGATTATTGTGCGGATTTGGGAAGGTGGCATGTCTTTCCACGGTGGTTTGTTGGGTGTGATTGCCGCGATGTTTTTCTTTTCACGTCGTTACAAAAAGCACTTAGTGGATGTCACGGATTTCCTTTCACCTTTTGTCCCTATTGGTCTAGGGGCAGGGCGCTTGGGGAATTTTATAGGCGGAGAATTATGGGGTAAACCTACTGACGTGTCTTGGGCAATGATTTTCCCAAATGACCCGTTGCAGCTTGCCCGTCATCCGTCTCAGCTGTATCAATTCGCTTTGGAAGGTGTCGCGCTATTTTGCATTATGTGGTTCTTCTCACAAAAAACCAAACCTCGTTACTGCGTTTCTGGCATGTTCTTACTTTTCTATGGCATCTTCCGAATTTTAGTGGAATTTTTCCGCGAGCCAGATGCACAAATTGGTTACCTTGCTTTTGGTTGGCTGACACAAGGCCAGCTGTTGTCGTTGCCAATGGTTTTTATTGGTGTAGGACTGATCGTTGCTGGCTTTAAATTGAAGGCATTTCCTAAAAAGTAGAGTAATTCAGCATTAAATTTTGATAAAACCAGCCACCATAGCTGGTTTTTTATTTTTTGGTACGACTATTTGTTCTCTCTGTACAAGTCAATGACTGTAATGTTGATGACGTTTTGGCATTGGGAGCGCTGAGGTTTATAAAAGAGCTTAATGCCAATGGAACTGCGTTTATTATCTCGGTCTGATTTTCGATCTTTACTGCTTTTTGAAACAGAAAACAGGGCTTGGTTTGAATCGCATATTAATCCACGGGAAGTTGGATTTTACACTGATGAAGGTGTAAAAAAACACATCGAGGAATGTCTTTCGCAGCATCAAAGAAAAGTCATGCTGTCGATGCTAATTATGGACGACGCTGGCGAGATTACGGGACGCATTAACCTAACCGATATAAACCTTGTGCGGTGTGAAGCGTATTTAGGCTACCGGATAGGTGAGAACTTTACCGGACGTGGCATGGCAAAATGGGCCGTTGAAAGTATGATTCAATTGGCTAAAGCGCTTAATTTACAAAAGCTCATTGCTTTTGCCTCCATCGATAATATTGCTTCGCAGAAAGTATTAGCGCACAACGGATTTGTTGAAATAAAAAAACACGAAAACTTCGCTCAAGTGCAGGGCAATAGCATCGACTGTATTGAGTATCATCACATCATATTTTAACAAACGGCGAACGAATCATGTTCGCCGTTTTGTTTTTAGAGCGCTTAAACCGAGAGTCGCTTATACGGAGAAAGGGTAGGCGATAGGGTCGTGGAATTGGTAGCCTTCTACTTCGAAGTCATCCATGGTGACCCACGTTTCTATGTCTTTTAGGGACTTGATTTCTGGGTTGATTTTTAGGGTTGGTAACGGGTACGGTTCGCGTTTTAATTGAACGTCACGCATTAATTCGAGCTGATCTTCATAGATGTGAGCATTCACTATCTTGTGAAAGGCTTTGCCGGGCTTCTTGCCTGTGATCTGTGCCATGATGGCGAGTAATACATACACTTGAACCATGTTGAAGTTAAGCCCAAGCGGCACATCACAGCTGCGCTGGGTGCTGTTTAGATAAAGCGTATCACCCAGCAATGAAAAATGATGACTGTACATGCAAGGGCGAAGGCACGCCATGTGAAATGCGCCAGGGTGATAAAACGTGAGGATTTCCCCGCGGTTATCCACACCACGGCTGAGATCATCCACAATTTGCTTTAATAGATCGATATGACCGCCGTCTGGTTTAGGGAAGTGACGGCCAATGGCACCGTAGCACAATCCCATATCGTCTTCGCCTTTACGATAAGGATTGTTTAGCCACACTTGATTTTCATTGGCATTGGCATCCCAAGTCTTGGTGCCCAGCGCACGAAAATCGGCGGCATTATCGTATCCTCTCAAATAACCAATGATCTCGGCAATGGCCGATTTCCAGTAACTTTTACGCGTGGTCACGAGGGGAAATTCGCCCTTGCTGACATCATAAGTGAGGTCGGCGTTAATCACGGTGAGGCAGCGTTTGCCAGTACGTTCGTTGTTGACCCATTCCCCGTCATTGACAATGCGGTGGCAGAGGTCTAGATATTGTTTCATAAAAAAGCCTTGTCTGTTTTAGCCTCGACGAATATTGGTCATGCAGGTTAAAAAATGCAATCTGGATCGTCATGGGTATAATAAATGCTATGGATTATATCAGAAGCCTTTGCTCTTGGATTGTCGGAGCAAAGAAGAGCCAAGATTTTTAAGCAGGTTATTGTATGTTGTCACTTATTGTTGCTATGTCTACCAACCGAACCATCGGTATTAATAACTCGTTACCTTGGCACTTGCCGAATGACCTGAAATATTTCAAGCAAGCGACCATGGGCAAGCCGATTGTTATGGGACGTAAAACCTTTGAATCGATTGGTAAGCCATTGCCAGGACGTCGTAATATTGTCATCAGCCGTGATCCAACTTATCAAGCAGAAGGCATTGATGTAGTAACGACACTAGAAGACGCTATTTCTCTTGGTGAAGACATTTGCTTAGTGAATGGCCTAGAGGAAGTCATGGTGATCGGTGGCGCGCAAATTTATCAACTGGCGCTTGAGCGTGCAGATCGCTTGTACATCACTCATGTGGATGCAGAAGTAAAAGGTGATGCGTTTTTTCCAGAAGTAGATTGGCCGTCTTTTACCTTGATCGGTGAAGAGGCATTTGCGGCGGAAGGCCCGAATCCTTATGACTACCGCTTTTCTGTGTACCAAAGAACCAGCGCAGAGTAATTCGTTATGTGGCAACAAGTTGAGTTTCAATTGCCAGCGATGCGTCGAGGTTTTCATTTGATCACCGATCAGGTGGAGGCGGCTTTAGCTAAGCTGTCACCTGTGTCGATAGGCTTGTTGCATGTTCAACTGCTGCACACATCGGCCTCGTTGACGATTAATGAAAACGCCGATCCTTCGGTGCGTCGAGACATGGAACGGCACTTTTCTCACATGGTGCCAGAAGATCAGCCGTATTATGAGCACATTTATGAAGGCAGCGATGACATGCCTGCCCATATAAAAGCCAGCCTGTTGGGCTCATCTTTGACGATTCCTGTACGGAGCGGGAGGCTGTATTTAGGTACTTGGCAAGGCATCTATTTAGGAGAGCACAGAGAGCATGGTGGTTCTAGACGGATGGTACTGATGTTGCAAGGGGAGCCTTGTTAGTGCTTCTGACAAAAGACACCAACTTTACGAATAAAGTGGTGTCTTTTAGGTTCAGCATCTTAGTTAACCATGATTTGCTTGCAAGTGGCTTGACCATTTTCAACCGCTTGGTTGGCACTGAGGGCGAGTTCTTCTATGGTTTCACCGTCCTCTGGAAACGCGGCGATGCCGATGCAGAAATCCAAGGGATCTGAGTTACCTTCGAACAAGGTTGATTTTTCATCTTCCGTTGGGGTGATGAGGTGTTTTAGCAAGGTTTTCGCATCTCTCACGCTGGTATTAGGCAGTAACAACAGCAATTTGTCTGGCTCTACTCGTGCCAATACATCGGCTTCACGGATCTTTTTATAGATGTAACGGGCGGATGTCTGAATGGCAATGTTACGTGCTTCCATCGGCAATTTGCTTAGGCGCTCGTTGGCATCAAGGTTGATTTTCGCCATGGTTAATGGCGTATATTGGCGCTTTGCCAAGCCTAGTTGCTTTTTGAAATGGGTCAGTGCCGCCCCACGAGTTAACAGCCCTGTTAGCTCATCAAACGTCGCTTGATTGCGTAAATGTTCTTCTAATGCTTTTTGGTGGCTGATGTCGACCATAAAGCCAATGATTTTCTTAATGCTGCCATCTGGGCCTTTAGTGTAGCTTCTGCCACGCTCTTTTACCCAAAGATAGCGTTGATCCCCTGTTAAAATACGGTATTCCACTTCGTAATAATCTTGGTTTAATGCAACATGCTCATTAACAACCGTTGCCAGTTTTTTGACATCGTCAGGATGAACGATTTTATGCCATTCAACTGTAGAGCGTGGTGTTTTATCCTGAGGATACTTTAAGAGTGTCGCGATGGATTTTGAGCAAGAGACCAAATCAGATTCCGTCTCCCATATCCACAAGCCTGCAGACGATTCTGTCAGTGCGAACTTCAACAAGGTGTTTTCAGCAGCGGAAAGGTCCATGTGGTCTGTGTTATAAACACAGGCTAATACTGACTCACCAAGATGTCGCATTTCAAGTTGCATATTGATGAGTTTGTCACCGACGCGAATCATACTTTCACAACGTTCAATGCTGCCGCTTTGAACTTTTTGGTTCAGTGTGAGCCAATCTTTTGGCGATGCCGCGTCTTCGCAAAGGGATTCCCATGTGCCTGACGGTGTCGCATTGAAGTTTTCAAACAAAATCTCAAAGTTGCGATTGTATGACATAAGCTTGCCCGTACTGCTTTCTATGATAAAAGCAGGTGTTGGCATGTATTTAAACGCGAGTTCGAAAGGGGTGTTCATGACACGCTCCTCTATAAAGTGATCATTCTGGGGTGATCCAAGTAACTTGGTAGCCCGCCTCGTTATCTTCAGCTAGTAATTCGCTTAAAACTGGTAAGAATGCCTTGGCTTCTGCAGCTAACGTCCAAGGTGGATTGACGATTATCATACCGCTTCCTGCCATGCCGCGCTCTAGTTCTGTATTTTTAATACACAGTTCAAGCAAAAGAACATTGCGAATATTGGTCGCCTTCACCGATTTTAAGAGATCGTCAGCTTGTCTGCGGTTTAATACTGGATACCAAATGGCGTAAGTGCCCTGAGGAAAGCGTTTGTAACCGTCTTCTAGTGCTTGAACCACATACTGATAATCTTTTTTCACCTCATAGGGGGGGTCCATTAACACGAAGCCACGTTTTTGTGGTGGTGGCAGCATCGCTTTTACCGCGGCAAAACCATTGTCTTTAACCACATTGGCTTTGCGCTTGTTAGGAAACAGGGCGGCTAAAATTGGATAATCGTTCGGGTGCAGCTCACATAAGTGTAGTTTGTCTTTTGTACGAACGTAATAGTCGACAATTTTTGGGCTACCAGGATAAAACTCCAGCGTGTCGGATGGGTTCATGTCTCTAACAATGTCTAATAATCCTTCCAATGGCTCTGGAAGATTTTTTTCGGTTAGGAGTCGTGATATACCCGAATGGAATTCTTTATTCTTTTGCGCCTGTTCAGAGTGTAGGGAATATTGACCAATGCCAGCGTGTGTATCCAAATAGAAAAAGGGCGCGTCTTTTTTTATAAAATGGCGACATATTTGACTGACCGTCAAATGTTTTAAAATATCAGCGTGGTTGCCTGCATGATAAATATGGCGATAGCTGAGCATGGTCTTTCCTGTGATAAATAAGTGTGTTTTGAATGAAAAAGGCCGCAACGCCTATGTTTGGCAAAGCGGCCTTTGGCATATTGCTGTTTAGATATTAGTCGATTTGACTAATATCACGTACTGCGCCTTTGTCCGCACTGGTCGCAAAGTGTGCGTACACTTTTAATGCTGGAGAGACTTTACGTGGTCGCGCTTCAACGGGTTTCCAGGCGTCAGCGCCTTTTGCGTTCATCGCATCACGACGAGCTTGTAGCTCTTCATCACTAAGCAATACGTTGATCGTACGATTCGGGATATCAATGCGAATGATATCGCCATTTTGCACCAATCCAATGGCACCACCGGCAGCGGCTTCTGGAGAAACGTGACCGATAGACAAACCAGATGTGCCACCAGAAAAACGACCGTCAGTGAGCAAAGCACAGGCCTTGCCTAAACCTTTCGATTTTATGTAAGACGTTGGGTAGAGCATTTCTTGCATGCCTGGTCCGCCTTTCGGTCCTTCGTAGCGTACAATCACTACTTCACCTGCTTTTACTTGGTCATCAAGAATATTCTTAACCGCTTCATCTTGAGACTCTGTAATATGGGCTGGGCCTTCAAACACGAGACAGGATTCATCTACACCAGCACTTTTAACCACACAACCGTCAACCGCGATGTTGCCATACAGTACGGCTAAGCCACCTTCAAGAGAAAACGCGTTTTCAATAGAACGGAAACAGCCATCTTTACGATCGCCATCTAGAGATGGCCAACGAGTCGATTGGCTAAACGCCGTTTGAGTTGGGATACCTGCCGGGCCGGCTTTGTAGAACTCGATCACTTCAGGTGTTGGTGAACGCATGATGTCCCAAGTCTGTAGTGCTTCTTCCATAGTTTTCGCGTGAACCGTATGGCATTGGTTATGTAATAAACCAGCGCGGTCTAATTCACCTAATAAACCAAAAATACCACCTGCACGATGAACGTCTTCGATATGGTATTTAGGTGAATTGGGTGCCACTTTACATAGCTGAGGTACACGACGAGATAGGCGGTCGATGTCTTTCATTGTGAAATCCACCCCTGCTTCATGGGCAATCGCCAATAAGTGAAGAATTGTATTGGTTGATCCGCCCATGGCGATGTCTAGCGTCATGGCATTTTCAAACGCTTCGAAGTTGGCAATAGAGCGCGGTGCCCAGTTTGCTTCATCGTTTTCATAGAAACGTTTGGTGATGTCGACAATACGACGGCCCGCTTCTAAGAATAATCTATGACGGTCTGAGTGCGTTGCCAAGGTGGTACCATTACCAGGCAAACTTAGGCCAAGCGCTTCGGTCAAACAGTTCATTGAGTTCGCAGTAAACATGCCTGAACATGAGCCACACGTTGGGCAAGCAGAGCGCTCATATTCCGCTACTTTTTCATCGGACGCCGTTGGGTCAGCCGCAATCACCATGGCATCCACAAGGTCTAATTTATGTTCTGAAAGTTTGGTTTTGCCCGCTTCCATTGGACCGCCAGAGACAAAAATCACCGGAATATTGAGACGCATTGCTGCCATTAGCATCCCAGGTGTGATTTTGTCGCAGTTTGATATACATACTAAGGCGTCGGCGCAATGGGCGTTCACCATGTATTCAACAGAGTCTGCAATAAGATCGCGTGAAGGAAGACTATAAAGCATACCGTCATGGCCCATTGCGATACCATCGTCGACCGCGATGGTATTGAACTCTTTCGCGACACCGCCTGCTTCTTCAATCTCACGGCAAACCAGTTGCCCAAGGTCTTTTAGGTGTACATGACCTGGTACAAATTGCGTGAACGAGTTGGCAACCGCTATGATAGGCTTTTGAAAGTCATCGTCTTTCATTCCGGTAGCACGCCATAGGGCGCGAGCTCCAGCCATATTGCGGCCTGAGGTGGTAGTTTTGGAACGGTATATTGGCATTATTTTCCCCACAGATTTTTTGCTTTATATAGTTGCCCAGATTTAATGAGTCCATGTTACCAAGATTATTGCTGATGCCCAATGGCAATTTTTAGGCAATATTGAGACACTGTATAAATCAATACCAATACTTCATATTGAAACGGAAATGTTATGGCCGAAAATCTACTATCAGCCCACTCTAACGTTGCATTGGCGAGACAGCCAATCGTAGACAGTCGCCTTGCTGTGATGGGCTATGAACTGCTGTATCGTAAAAATGCTGTCGCAGCACAGGCGGATGTGATCGATGAGGTTGGTGCAACGGCTCAGGTCATTGCGACCAGTCTTTTTGAACTCGGTATGGAAAACCTTGTTGGCACAAGTAAAGCGTTTATTAATTTTCCTCGTTCGTATTTGTTAAGCCCCAGTGGCATGCCTGTTAATAAAGAAAATATTGTCATTGAGGTGCAAGATAATGCTGGCTTTGATGCGGTTCTTTTATCGTCTTTGCGTCGTTGGGTACACGCTGGCTGTTCTATTGCATTAGATGATTTTCATTTCCACAGCAAATTTACGCCGTTTATTGAGCTTGCGGATTATATCAAGTTGGATGTTCAGGCCTTAGGAAAGGACGATTTTCATAAGCAAGTTGAGGCTTTGAGAGGGTTTGATGTCAACATTATTGCTGAAAAAGTTGAGACATGGGAAGACTATCAATTTTGCCGCTTGTTAGGTGTTGAATATTTTCAAGGGTATTTTTTTGAAAAGCCTGAATTGATCGTCAGTAAAGCGTCAAAAGTGAATAGTATGACGCTGTTACAACTGATGTCATCACTGTTAGATACTTCTAGTTTGAGTGTCGACGAGTTAGAGCGAATCGTCAGTCAAGACGCAGGTTTGGTTCATAAACTGCTGCGTTATTTAAATTCTCCCGTAACAGGGTTGGTGGCGTCGGTTGATTCTGTACGCTTGGCGATCATGTTGATAGGGATAGAGAAATTAAAATCACTGACAAACTTATTATTAATGTCTGAAATGGTGGGTGATAGACACGTCTTATTGGAGCAAATTATGATTCGTGCCAAGCACGCAGAGTTGTTTGCACAGAGCCGAGGTTATAACAATCAGGATAAATATTTTTTAGCGGGAATGTTATCTATGATTGATGTTTGTACTGGTATGCAGTTAGACGAAGTATTAGGTGAGTTACCTTTGCCTAGCGAATTTATTAATGCCATCGTTCATCGATCAGGAAGGGTGGGCAACGCGCTTGATTTGGTTGAGCATTATGGTAATGGTCATGCCATTAAAAATCCTCAAGACTTAGACGATCTGAAGAAAACCTATTTGGATGCAATTAAGTGGACAGATGAATTTCTTATCGCGGTATGACGATAAGAATTTGAATCACATTGTTTATTTTGTAGTCCTTTTCTTACATGTCTGTAGGCGTTTCCCGTTTGTTGTGTGGTTTAAAGTGATTGTTTCTTGTAATTATTTTTTATCTTATTGATTTATAAAGATAAAATATGTTTCGTGTCGTTTTTTTTGCATTTGATAAAATTTTCAAAGCTGTTAAATTGCTCTTTATCCAAACGGAATTCATGGATGAAAAGCGCATGAAGTGCTTTATGAAATGCCATTGATGGTGTTGAGGATTGAATCAGGATATTCAAGAGCAAGGGAGTGTTCATCGGAATAACATGGTTTGATGGATAGCGCCGTGCGCAAGGACAGTTTGGATGCTTCATGATGAAGCGAACAGTGACGTTTACTCATCGGAAGAGTTGCTCGACAGGATGTCAGCAAAAAGCAGGGTTGCCAATAGGCGCCCTTTTTTTTGCCTAAAATTTGTTATTTGTCGATTATTCTCGATACGACAAGTATAAAAAAAGCGACTCAGGGTCGCTTTTTTTATACTTTGGTCTTTCAGATGTTGGTGTGATGTTCTATTAGCGCTCTAGGTGCTCTAATTTATCTTCAACACCATCCCACTGCGCCGCATCGGCAAGGGCATCTTTTTTCTCAGTAATGTTTGGCCAAATTAAAGACAAGTCTCTGTTCAGTTCAACAAATACTTCCTGATCTTCAGGCAATTCGTCTTCAGAGAAGATGGCATTGGCTGGACACTCAGGTTCACACAACGCGCAGTCGATGCACTCGTCAGGGTTGATGGCTAAAAAGTTAGGGCCTTCATAGAAGCAGTCTACAGGACAAACTTCAACACAGTCGGTGTATTTGCAGCGAATGCAGTTATCGGTAACGATGAAAGCCATTCGACTTCTCCTTACAAGCTATAAAAATGATTGCGCGCTATTTTAGAGGTATAGACTATTTCGCGGCAAGCAACAATCGTAAATAGTCTACATTTATCTGCTATTAGCTTATATCCACAGCCGCTTTTATCCATATCTTAGCGTGCGATACTGTTGTTATTCCATGGTAGAGTGTCAGTACTACAATGTAGATTTTAGGCGATAAAGGGCGTTTATAGCGTCTAATGGTGTCATGTTATCCAAATCTAGCGCTTCAATGGCGTCTTTTAAGACGTTTTGTTCTGCCTGAGCAAACATATCGACCTGAAGCGGTTGATAACCGCCTTTGTTCTCCTGAATTTTTTTCTTACTCTTTGTGGGCTGTGAAGTGGCTGGCGCCGCGTGTTCAGTGCTATCAAGATCAATGCCTGTGACGACTTCCAATTCCTTTAGTTTTTGCTTGGCGTGTCCTATAACATCACGAGGAACCCCTGCTAATTGGGCAACTTGCAAGCCATATGATTGACTGGCAGGGCCTTCATGAACCTTATGCAGAAAGACGATTTCATCTTCGTACTCTGTGGCGGTTAAATGCACATTGGCGGCGTTTTCTAGTTGGTCTGCTAGTGTGGTGAGTTCAAAATAATGCGTGGCGAACAAAACGTAGCATTTTAGCTTGTTGGCTAAATAGTCGACCGCTGCCCAAGCTAGGGAAAGGCCATCAAAGGTACTGGTGCCTCGTCCTACTTCATCCATTAACACTAGGCTGTGCTTACTGGCATTATTAAGAATGTTGGCGGTTTCTGTCATTTCCACCATGAAGGTTGAGCGACCGCCAGCAAGATCATCTGATGAACCCATACGTGTAAAGATTCGATCTACCACGGATATGGACGCAGATTCCGCTGGAACAAAACATCCCGTATGAGCCAATAGTGTGATTAACGCGATTTGGCGCATATAAGTGGATTTACCGCCCATATTAGGACCAGTAATCATTAATAGTGAGCGTTGCTCATTGAGGTCCAGATCGTTGGGAACAAAAGGATCTGAGATAACCGACTCAACTACCGGATGACGACCGCCGATAATGTGAATGCCGCCGCGATTGTGTAGTTCTGGACAGGTAAAGTTAAGGGCATCGGCTCGTTTTGCAAAATTGTTTAGCACATCAAGTTGTGCCAAAGCTTGGCTGGTGGTTTGTAATTCCCCTAATACAGCATTTAACTGGTCAAGCAATGCCTCATAGAGCTCTTTTTCTCGTGCAAGGGATTTAGATTTTGCACTGAGCGCCTTGTCTTCAAACGCTTTGAGTTCTGGCGTGATAAAACGTTCTGCATTTTTCAATGTTTGACGGCGGACGTATTCCACCGGTGCTTGGTCTGAATGAAGGCGACTAATTTCAATGTAATAACCATGGACTCGGTTAAACCCGACTTTTAAGGAGCTAATCCCAGTGCGCGCTTTTTCGCTGCGTTCCATTTCGGCAAGAAAGTCGGTGGCGTTGGTGGATAAAGCCAATAGTTCATCTAGCGCTTCATCATAGCCTTTAGCAAAGATACCACCATCGCGGACAACCGATGGTGGGTTTTCAACAAGGGCTTTGGCTAAGGTCTCAGTAATATTGGGTTGTGCGATAACACGCTGATTGAGTTCTTGGAGTCGCTCAGAGGTTGCGCTTAATAATAACTCATTGATCTCCGGTGCCGCTTCGAGAGCAAATCTTAGGCGCAGTAAGTCTCTCGGGCGAGCCGAGCGCAGCGCCACTCGAGATAAGATACGCTCTACATCGCCCACTTTTTTCAGTGGGGCATCAAAGGTGTTGTAAGTATGACTCTCACGTAACTCAGCAACCACTTGTTGACGAGCTTGAATTTCATTCAGATCACGAATAGGTGTATGTAACCAGCGTTTTAACAAACGACTGCCCATTGGTGTCGCGCATTCATCTAAAACACTCACTAATGTGTTGCTTGTGCCACCCGTTAAATTGATGTCGATTTCTAAATTACGTCGAGTCGCCCCATCAATCAGGACTGAGTCATCTTTATGTTCAACCATAATAGATTGAATGTGCGGCAAGGCAGAGCGTTGGGTGTCTTTGGCGTATTGCAGTAAAGCCCCAGCGGACGCAATAGCGGCGGTGAGAGATTCACAGCCAAAACCAGATAAATCTTTGGTGTTAAATTGTTGAATAAGTTGGCGATAGCTGGATTCATAATCGAAATGCCAAGGGCCAAGTTCAGCAATGCCTTTTTCCAGTTTTAATGTTTTGCGTGCGGGAAAGTCTTCTGAAATTAAAATTTCTCTTGGCGATAAACGTTGCAGCTCACTAGAGAGGGCTTCATGGCCATCGACTTCAAATAAACAAAAGCGACCACTGGCCATGTCTAAATAGGAGAAACCAAAGATATCCAAGCCTTTGCGCGATTGATGGGCAAGGGATAGCAAAAGATTCTCGCGTTTTTCTTCAAGAAAGGCTTCATCACTGATGGTGCCAGGGGTGACAATACGAGCAATTTGGCGCTCAACTGGGCCTTTACTGGTAGCCGGATCGCCTGTTTGTTCGGCAACCACAACCGATTCCCCCATGCGAACCAAGCGTGCAATGTAGTTTTCGGCAGCATGGAAGGGAATCCCGGCCATTGGAATTGGCATGCCACCTGAGTGGCCTCGAGCTGTGAGGGTGATATCAAGCAACTGAGACGCCCGTTTGGCGTCATCGTAGAAAAGCTCGTAAAAATCTCCCATGCGATAAAATAGCAGTTGGTTCGGATGCTGTGACTTAAGGCCGAAGTATTGGCGCATCATAGGCGTATGGTTATCTGCTGGTGTTTTGCTCATCTGGGAAAGCTCGATTGTGATCCAAAAAATAGAGGGGTATTCTACGGGATATTTTCCAAGGATTTAAGGGATAATGATAATGAATCCAATGCAAAAAATGACACATGCGGCACAACAAGCCGCAGCGCTCTTACAAACAAGGGGGCAGTTACTTGTTACAGCAGAGTCTTGCACTGGCGGCTTAATTGGCGCGGTATGCACGGAAATAGCAGGCAGCTCGACATGGTTTTTTGGTGGTGTGATCAGTTACGCCAATGAAGCTAAGATGCGCGGTTTGTCAGTTAAAGAAGAAACCCTGTCAGCCTTTGGGGCCGTGTCCGCACAAACTGTGACAGAGATGTGTGCCGGTGCTTTGCAGCTTGGGGGGAATATTGCGGTGGCGGTAAGTGGTGTGGCTGGCCCTGCTGGTGGCTCAGATGACAAACCAGTAGGGTGTGTTTATATTGGTTGGCAACGGCTTGGTGAAGCAGCCAAAGTAGAGCGATTTCAGTTTTCTGGAGATCGTCAGGCGGTAAGAGAGGCGACGGTTTTAGCGGCGCTTCATGGTGTAAAGCGGATGCTTGAAAGTGATGAAAAATAATACTGTTTTTATATACAGTATTTCTTGAGATTACCTAAAAAAAACGCTAGAGTTACCGACAACGATAGTTAATCACACTGAAAAGTAGCCACAAGGAATTCACTATGTCTTCTATTGCAGACAACAAGAAAAAGGCGCTAGACGCAGCGCTGTCTCAAATCGAGCGTCAATTTGGTAAAGGCGCCATCATGAAGATGGGCGAAGGTGCCAAGCTTGATATTGATACCGTTTCTACTGGATCGTTAGGTCTGGATATTGCACTAGGTGCAGGTGGTCTTCCTTATGGCCGTATTTGTGAAATTTATGGACCAGAGTCTTCTGGTAAAACAACACTAACATTGAGTGTGATTGCCGAAGCGCAAAAACAAGGTAAGACATGTGCATTTATCGATGCGGAGCACGCTTTAGACCCTTCTTATGCAGAAAAACTGGGTGTAAATATTGCGGACCTTTTGATTTCTCAGCCAGATACGGGTGAGCAAGCGCTTGAAATCGTTGACATGTTGGTACGTTCTAACAGTGTTGATGTGGTGATTGTGGATTCTGTGGCGGCTTTGGTGCCTAAGTCTGAGATTGAAGGTGAAATGGGCAGCTCCTCTGTTGGTGTTCAAGCTCGTTTGCTATCTCAAGCAATGCGCAAATTAACGGGTTCTATTAAGAACGCAAATTGCCTTGTTATCTTTATCAACCAAATTCGTATGAAAATTGGTGTGATGTTTGGTTCTCCAGAAACAACAACGGGCGGCAACGCACTGAAGTTCTACTCTTCCGTTCGCTTGGATATTCGTCGCATTGGCTCGGTGAAACAGGGCGATGAGGTGATTGGTAATGAGACTCGCGTTAAAGTGGTGAAGAACAAAATTGCACCGCCATTCAAGCAAGCTGAATTCCAAATCATGTACGGCGCTGGTATTTACCGTATGGGCGAAGTGATCGATTTGGGTGTTAAGCAAGGCTTTGTCGACAAGGCTGGTGCTTGGTATGCCTATAATGGTAATAAAATTGGCCAGGGTAAAGCCAATGCTGCTCAATTTTTAGCGGATAATCCAGAAATGGCAAAAGAGATTGAAGCAAAAATTCGTGAAGATCTTCTGCCTAAAACGGCGAAAGCCGATGGCAAAGCGAATGCTAAAGAGGCGAAAGACACTGAAGTTGAAAAAGATGAAGATGTCGAGCAACTTGATTTCTAAACTGGATTTTTAAACACAGTATCCTTAAAAGCAGACCTAGCGTCTGCTTTTTTGTTTTTACGAATAAGGCTTCTGTGTAAAGTTTATTGGTGTGTTTAAAACTATTCTTCTATGATGACCTATTTATATTAGGTATTAACGGGACGATCATCATGTTGATTGGGCAATGGTTGCTTATTTTATTGAGCGTACTTTTTTTTGGCCTCTTTCTTTTTGTTTTTTTGCGTTACTTATCGTTGAAAAAAAAGGCGTTAGCGCTAGGCATTACTCAAAAGGACGTGTTTATTCAGCAGGATGATAGCCTACAAACCCCGTCTACCGAAGAAACATCGCAATGGTTAGCCTTATTAAAACAGCAGCAATATATCTGCACTCAGCTTACCGAGGAATTGCCAAAGTCTGATTTTCAAGGGCGAGCGGCTTTATCGTGTTGGGCTATCTTTTTAGAGATAGAAATCCACATTATTGAACAATCTATTCCGCATTCTGATGTGGTTGGGTTATTAGACGCTTTTAAAGGGATTTTGGATAAGGTGGATAGAGCTCAAGAAATTGATGATCTGTTGAAATCATTAAAGGTGAATCAATCTTTATTAAGCGAGTTAAATAAAGTGATTCAAAAAACGGGTGATAAGGTTTTTGCTCAAGTCAATATTACTTCTGAGTTAAATGCCCAGCTCAGTACGCTGCAAAGCCAGTTGGCAGCAGAAGCGGAACTCGATGAATCGCTTGCTGCGCTAAGGGCTCAAATGGCGAGTATGTGTGAGTTTGTTGAGCGATTAAAGCTTCATTTAGCTGAGGTAAAGCAAGAAGCCAACAGTGCCTTGTATGTTGAAGCGATTGAGACGTTTTTAGAGGGAATGGATCAATCGATTTTTTTAGATTCCGTGCGTTCAGAGTTACACGATAAAGTCTCGGATTTAAAGCAATTGGCATTGCACCAAAACGCGATTATGGTTGAGTTAAAGGAGCAGGTTCGCAAAGCGAGGGCAGGTCATGAAGGAGACGGTAGGCATGTTGGTGTCTATGACATTTACATTGTTAGACTGGAAAAGGCGCTGTTGGAAAGTAGTCGAGTGGTTAAGCGATTAGAGAAAAAATTAGAAAGCTTACAGACCATTAAATACAACCTCAATATTGATGTTATTAAGCGAGATGAAGCGCTTAAGCAGAAACACGCTTTGTTGCAGAAAAAGGATGTGAATACTCAGCAAAATACCGATATATATGATGTATTTGATGAAGAAAGAAGCACGATGAAGAATATGGAAGACCTGCTTTATCAAGATTCATTCACCGAAGAGTCAGATTCATTTGCGAGCGAACAAGCTTCGAAGCTAAGTTCTTTGCGTCAGATGGTTAATGAATCTGAGTTATATGTAGAGATGCTTGAACGCGATCTGGATAAAGCTCGGGCGTTACGTGAAAGTCTAGAACATAAATTGCTTCACCCTGAATCAATAGAGGGGACTGCTGACAATGACGCGGACGTCATGGCTAGCCAAGACTTGGAAGAGTTTGAGAACCTTAAAGAAGTGAATACGGAATTAGAGGAAGAGCGTAAGCGTCTTGAAGCTGCTCTGTATGATGGACAAGTTCAGGCTGCTGAATTTATAAAATTACAGAAAAAAATTGAAGAGCTAGACGATAAAATAGCATTAACACAAAAAAACTATGTTGAGATGGAGGAACGTTATGTTGCTGCTTTGATGGCAAAAGGAGCAGACACATAAACAATCTATATGACGACAAAAACGAGTTACTGTCTTAGCGGCATGACGGTTTAACTTTCGTCAGACTCAGAAACAGCGTATTTAATCTGTTCAAAATTGAATCCTCGATATTGAAGGTAGCGTGATTGCTTTGCCTTCTCTTTGAAATCTTCACTGATTTCGTTACCGAATTTTCTCTCCTTGAGTTGTTTTGCTAATGCAAACCAATCCACATCGGCATTGGCAATGGTGGATTTAGCCAGTTCACTGCTGATGCCTTTCTGCATTAATTCCTGTGAAATTCGGCTTGCACCAAGTGGTTTGCTTAGTCGGCTTCGGACAAAGATTTCGGCAAAGCGCTCGTCGTTGAGATAGTTCATTTCTTCAAGACGTTCAATGGTCGCGCGGATGTCTTCTTCCTCGTGTCCTCGTGTTTTTAATTTGCTTATCAGCTCTTTTTTACTGTGTTCTCGGTGGCTTAGTAGCGACAAGGCTTGGTCAAATATAGATGTCTGATGTTCTTTCATGTTTGCCTCTGTGCTTATCGTGACTAGGTGTCTATTTTATCAGCTGGATGAAGTTTTTACATTTCATTTATAATTAACTTTGTTTTTGTGTTTTTTTAGTTTTTTATTCTTGATTATATAAGTAAATAAGATGATAAAACTGCATATCTTGTGTGAATATGGGCAATATGACTTTGTCTTTATTTGAGGTTTTTCTATGCGTGTTTGCGTGTTGGGTGCGGGTGTTGTTGGTTTGACGTCAGCTTATTATTTGGCGAAAAAAGGCTTTGAAGTAACGGTAATTGATCGCCAAGAAGGGGTGGCGTTAGAGACCAGTTTTGCTAATGCAGGGCAGATTTCTCCTGGTTACTCTGCGCCTTGGGCTGCACCAGGTATTCCTCTTAAGGCGATAAAATGGCTGATGCAAAAACACGCGCCGTTAAAAGTCAGCGCAGATCCTGAGCTAAAAAAACTCGCTTGGATGGGCAAAATGTTGGCAAACTGCAATGAAAAATCCTATGACGTCAATAAGTCTCGTATGGTTGCCTTGGCTGAATACAGTCGCGATCAGTTTATCGCTATGCGCAAAGAGATTGGCATTAAGTACGATGACGGTCAGGGTGGATTAACTCAACTTTTCCGTAAAGACGAGCAAGTTGAAGCGTCTGAAAAAGATATCAAGGTACTAAAAGCTTTAAATGTGCCTCATCAAGTATTAACGCCCACACAGATTCTAGAGGTTGAACCTGGCTTAACTCCCGTTATTCACAAGTTTAAGGGCGGGCTTCGTTTAGTTGGGGATGAAACAGGAGATTGTTTTGTTTTTTGCCAAGAGTTGAAGAAACACTGCGATGCTTTAGGTGTGACATTTAAATTTGGCGCGGCGATTGAACGTTTGGTTGTAGAAGGTGGTAAAATACGCGCGGTTAAAACGGATCAGGGTGACTTTGAGTTTGATAATGTCTTGGTGTCCATGGGCAGTTATTCAAAAGAGTTGCTTAAGGCGATCGATATTTCTATTCCTGTTTACCCAGTGAAAGGGTATTCCTTAACGGTGCCAATTACCGATTCGCAGTTCGCGCCTATTTCTACCGTGATGGATGAGACCTATAAGGTGGCCGTGACGCGATTGGGTGGTCGTATTCGGGCTGCTGGGACCGCGGAGCTGAATGGTTACAATCTTGATCTACCTAAGGTACGCACAGAAACCATTACTCATGTTGTTCACGATTTATTCAATCAAGGCTGTGAATTGTCACAAGCGGACTATTGGACAGGGCTTCGTCCCATGACACCAGATGGTACGCCTGTTGTTGGTCGCACAGGTGTTGATGGTTTGTATTTAAACACTGGGCACGGAACATTAGGTTGGACAATGAGTTGCGGTTCGGCGGCCGTGATTGCGGATATTATGTCTGGCGATAAGACTGAGATCGATTCACAAGACCTTTCTGTGCAACGTTATAAGTAATAGCCGGTTTTAAAAGTTTAAGGGGCAAAAATGGCAAGGCCACTCACGGCAACGGTAGATTTGGAAGCGATTCTGCAAAACTATCGTTATGCAAAAAAATTACAGCCAACTTGTAAAGCGTTTGCGGTGGTTAAGAGCAATGCATACGGGCATGGTGCGGTTGAAGTATCGCGTTATCTAGACAAAGAGGTGGATGCTTTTGCAGTGGCAGCCATTGAGGAGGCTATTGCTTTACGTGAGGCGGGTGTTGTGTCGCCTATTTTGTTGCTGGAAGGCGTATTTGAAGGCGAAGAGTGGGCTCTGTGTGAAAAGCATGGCTTTTGGTCTGCTTTAGAAAATGCTCAGCAGCTTGATGAATTACAAGCCAGTCACGCCAAAATCGAGAAGATTTTCTTGAAGCTGGATTCAGGAATGCATCGACTCGGTGTGGATAAAGAAGCGGCGCCTGTGTTTGTTGCGGCACTAAAAGACAGTGGTCAAGTGGGAGAGGTGGTTCTAATGACACACTTTGCTTGCGCCGATGATCTATCTGACTTAACGACGATGCAACAGTTAGCGTATTTCGAGCAAACTCGTCAATCGATTGGGGATATTGAGGCCAGTGTAGCGAACTCTGCCGCGATTATGAAATGGAGTGTGCCTGAAGGTGGTTGGATTCGTCCAGGTATCATGTTGTATGGTATTTCACCTTTTGCTGAAGTAAGTGGGCGAGCCATAGGCCTGCGCCCTGCGATGACATTGTCGTCGAAAGTGATTTCGACCCGCAAACTGAAACAAGGCGATCGAGTCGGTTATGGTCTTGGTTATGTTGCGGCAGAAGATCATGTACTGGCAACGGTTGCTGTGGGGTACGGTGATGGTTATCCGCGTCACGCGGTAAACGGCACGCCGTTGCAAATTGATGGAAAACCTGCCTGTTTAGCGGGTCGAGTCTCCATGGATATGATTACGGTGCGCATGCAAGATTCTGCCGTGGAGCCTGCAATGGGTCAGGAAGTGGTGTTGTGGGGTGGGGATGTGCCCGTTGAAGAAGTGGCGGATTATGCCGGCACTATCGGTTATGAACTGGTGACTCGTATGACAGCAAGACCGCATTATCGCTATGTTCGCGGTGAACACGCTTAGTAATACCTTCCTAGAAATACTAAGCAAAAGTAGGTTTACACCAGTAAATCCTACTTTTGCTTAAGTTATGCACAAAATAAGCGTTAAAATACGACGGTTTCTTTTGAAAATACCCATCCTTTGCGTGTACTATTTTGTGCTTTTCGTTGCATCGAGTCGGCACGAGTTAATCTGCCATTCACGCAATCCAATTCGTCCAGAAAAATAGAGATAGAGACTCATCCCATTATGAAGAGTTCTGAGTTACGCCAGTCATTTTTATCGTACTTTGAAAGTAAGCAGCATCAGGTTGTGGAATCCAGCTCATTGGTTCCTGGAAATGATCCTACCTTGCTATTTACCAACGCTGGCATGGTCCAGTTTAAAGATGTGTTTTTGGGCGAGGATATTCGCCCATACTCACGCGCAACAACGTCTCAACGTTGTGTTCGAGCGGGTGGTAAACACAATGACTTAGAAAACGTCGGTTATACCGCACGTCACCATACTTTCTTTGAAATGTTGGGTAACTTCAGCTTTGGCGATTATTTCAAAAAAGACGCGATTCATTACGCTTGGGAGTTTCTTACTGTTGTTTTAAAACTGCCAACAGAAAAACTGTTGGTAACGGTTTACGCTGAAGACGATGAAGCCTTCGATATCTGGAATAAAGATATTGGCTTGCCAGTTGAGAAAATCATTCGTATTGGTGACAACAAAGGTGGTCGTTACCAGTCTGATAATTTCTGGGCGATGGGTGACACAGGTCCTTGTGGTCCTTGTTCTGAAGTTTTCTATGATCATGGCGAGCATATCTGGGGTGGCCCTCCAGGGTCTGCTGAAGAAGATGGCGACCGCTTCATTGAAATCTGGAACGTGGTTTTCATGCAGTTCAATCGTTCTGCCGATGGCCATATGGCGCCCCTGCCTAAACCTTCTGTAGATACGGGAATGGGTTTAGAGCGCATTGCCGCCATTTTGCAAGGTGTTCACAGTAACTACGAAATCGATTTGTTCCAAAATCTAATTAAAGCCGCAGCGCAAGTGGTGGGTACTGACGATCTGAGTGCTCAGTCTCTACGCGTCATTGCTGACCACATTCGTTCTTGTTCCTTCATGATTGTCGATGGTGTGATTCCATCTAATGAAGGTCGTGGTTATGTGTTGCGTCGTATTATTCGTCGCGCGATTCGTCACGGCAACAAGCTAGGACAAAAAGGCGTGTTCTTCCATAAATTGGTTGAAGCGCTTGACATTGAAATGGGTGAAGCTTATCCAGAGCTCACTAAGTTGAAGGAGCGTGTGGCTTCTATTCTATTAAAAGAAGAAGAGCAGTTTGCGAAAACCCTTGATCAAGGAATGAAGATTCTTGAAGAAGTGATTTCTGAACTTGGTGATCAAAAAGTGATTCCGGGTGAGACGGTTTTCAAGCTTTTCGATACTTATGGTTTCCCTGCGGATTTAACCAATGACGTGGCTCGTGAAAATGATCTGGAGATAGACGAGGCTGGATTTGAAGTGGCGATGGACGCACAGCGTGCTCGTGCGCGTTCAGCCAGTAATTTCTCTATGGATATGTCGAGCGGCGTTAAGTTAGATTCTGTGACTGAGTTTACCGGATACGAGAATCTAAACGGCACGTGTGAAGTTGAGATGATCCTTGTGGATGGCGAGTCCGTTGACGCTATTGAAGCGGGTCAGACTGCTGCTGTCATTTTGAAGGCGACACCTTTTTATGCGGAATCGGGTGGTCAAGTTGGTGACCAAGGTTGGTTACGTGGTGCGGGCGCGTTCAAAGTATCTAACACGACGAAGCAAGCAAAAGCGCATTTGCACTATGGTGAGTTAAAAGAAGGTCGTCTGGCAGTAGGGGATCAAGTCACGGGTGAAGTAGATCGTACCTTACGTATGGCGACCACATTAAACCATTCTGCGACACATTTAATGCACGAAGCCTTACGTCGTGTATTAGGCGATCATGTTTCGCAAAAAGGCTCTTTGGTGAATTCTGAGCGTTTGCGCTTTGACTTTTCGCATTTTGAAGGGGTTAGTGCGACGGAAATTGAGCAAATAGAAGACATGGTCAACGAGCAAATTCGCTTAAACCGCCCTGTAGAAACTGACATTATGGACGTTGAGTCAGCGAAAGCAAAAGGCGCCATGGCGTTGTTTGGCGAGAAATACGACAGCGAAGTGCGTGTATTGACGATGGGCGCAGATTACTCAATCGAGTTATGTGGCGGTACTCATGTTAGTCGTACGGGTGATATCGGTTTCTTTAAAATTATTGCTGAGAGCGGTATTGCTGCGGGCGTTCGTCGTATTGAAGCCGTGACAGGTAAAGTGGCAATTGATACAACGCGCCAGACTGAATCTGTGCTGGATGGCATTGCGAGTCTTGTTAAAGGCAATAAAGACAGTGTGTTAGACAAGGTGGTTGCCTTAAACGATCATGCGCGCAGCTTGCAAAAAGAGTTGGATGTATTGAAAGGCAAGATGGCCGCATTGGCGGGCGCCGATTTGGCTTCTCAAGCCGTGGACATCAACGGTGGTAAACTGTTGGTCGCTCAAGTTGAAGTGGAAGATCCTAAAGCGTTACGCGATTTGTTGGATGAATTGAAAAGCAAGCTTGAGTCCGCTGTCATTTTATTGGCTGCGGTGAACGATGGTAAAGTGAACTTGATTGCTGGTGTGACCAAAGAACTGACTAAAAATGTGAAGGCTGGTGATTTGATTAAGATGATTGCGCCTTATGTTGATGGTAAAGGTGGTGGTCGTCCTGATATGGCTCAAGCGGGTGGCAACAACCCAGATGGTTTGCTAGAGGCGCTTGCGTTGGTGCCTGATTGGGTTGCTGAAAGGGTATAACTTGATTGGTTCTGTCTGAGCTTCGATTTGGGCTCTCTTGACTTAAATAATGGAAAAATTATGGCGCTGTTAGTTCAAAAATACGGTGGCACTTCGGTTGGCACGATAGAGCGTATTGAAGCCGTTGCGGATCGAGTGTTGAAGCATAAGCAACAAGGTGACGACATAGTTGTCGTCGTTTCTGCTATGAGTGGGGAAACCAATAGACTGATCGATCTTGCAAAGCGCATTGATGCGTCACCAAGCGCTCGAGAAATGGATGTGCTGTTATCAACAGGAGAGCAGGTTACAATTGCACTGTTGTCGATCGCACTGATGAAGCGTGGTCTAGATGCTCGCTCTTATACCGGTTCACAGATCCGCATTACCACTGACAACGCTCATGGCAAGGCGCGTATTCAAAAAATTGATACTGAAGCGATGCGTGCGGATTTGGACGCTGGTCGAGTCATCGTTGCGGCCGGTTTTCAGGGCGCAGATGAGTTTGGCAATATCACGACATTAGGTCGCGGCGGATCTGATACGACAGGCGTTGCTCTAGCGGCGGCGTTAAAGGCAGATGAATGTCAAATCTACACGGACGTAGACGGTGTTTATACTACCGATCCTCGTGTAGTAGATAGTGCACGACGTTTGGATAAAATTACCTTTGAGGAAATGCTGGAAATGGCCAGTTTAGGCTCTAAGGTATTGCAAATTCGTTCTGTGGAATTTGCGGGAAAATATCAAGTGCCACTTAGGGTGCTATCCAGTTTTGTTGAAGGTGAAGGTACATTGATTACTACTGAGGGGGTTAAGGGTATGGAACAGCCAGCGGTTTCTGGAATTGCGTTCAATAGAGACGAAGCGAAATTAACCCTGAAAAGGGTGCCTGACATCCCAGGTATTGCCTCGCGTATTCTTGGTCCTATCAGTGATGCCAATATTGAAGTGGATATGATAGTGCAAAACGTTTCAGTGGATGGTACGACTGATTTTACCTTTACGGTGCATCGCAACGAATACGATAAAGCGTTGTCAACGCTGAATTTGATTGCTGAAGAGCTGGGGGCAAGTGCGGTCTTGTCTGATGCAAAAATTGCTAAGGTATCTATTGTTGGCGTGGGCATGCGTTCTCATGCTGGTGTTGCCAGTACCATGTTCAAAGCACTAGCGGCTGAGTCGATCAATATTCAGTTGATATCCACTTCTGAAATCAAAGTGTCTGTCATTATTGATGAAAAATACATGGAATTAGCCGTTCGTGCCTTGCATTCTGCGTTCAAATTAAGTGATGCAACACCGGAAGTGAGAGAAGCGTAACATTTGGATACATAAAAGCCTTAATTAATGGATAGTTTAATTTTTATTGAGAGGCTACAATTACTTTTGTAGGAATTGCCTTACAAGACTTGTCGGGTAATTCTTCTTAATAAATGTTGAAAGCTATTACAGGGAGATATTCTTATGCTTATTCTAACTCGTCGTGTCGGTGAAACTTTAATGGTTGGTGATGAAGTTTCTGTCACTGTATTAGGTGTAAAAGGGAATCAAGTGCGTATTGGTATTAATGCGCCGAAAGATGTGTCTGTTCACCGTGAAGAAATCTATCTTCGCATTCAAAAAGAACAAGACGATCAAATTTCTGAAGATTAATTTTTAAAAAAACCTTTACAAGACAAATGTGTCGTATATAATGCGCCCCACTTGTTACGGAGAGTTGGCCGAGTGGCCGAAGGCGCTCCCCTGCTAAGGGAGTATGGGGTGAAACTCATCGAGGGTTCGAATCCCTCACTCTCCGCCATTTCAAGTTTGTCTTTTTAGAGACTATCCTCTCTAAGTTAAAAGATAAAAATTGTGATGCACCCGTAGCTCAGCTGGATAGAGTACTCGGCTACGAACCGAGCGGTCAGAGGTTCGAATCCTCTCGGGTGCACCATTTTAAAACAATTCAAAGCTATCCACTTTGATTTGTTAGTCGTGAAAATATTGCTATGCACCCGTAGCTCAGCTGGATAGAGTACTCGGCTACGAACCGAGCGGTCAGAGGTTCGAATCCTCTCGGGTGCACCAATATCAAATAATGATTTTGAGCAGTCCTCTTTAAATCATAGATCAAAAGCAATCATTGCTACGCACCCGTAGCTCAGCTGGATAGAGTACTCGGCTACGAACCGAGCGGTCAGAGGTTCGAATCCTCTCGGGTGCACCATTATTCTACTTCCCAAATCTACGCACTTTCGAAAACCTATTTTTTTATTAAACTCACCTATCTTGTTTCGTTTTCAGATCTCTATGTATGTTCTTGCTATGATGTCTTCGAATGTCTTTATGATTTCGTATGTGCTTTTACAGCGTCGTAGAGTGTGAAGATTCTCTTGAACTTCTTCAAAGCCAAATCTCAAATGCCCGCACCATTGTTTTAGTCTGCCTAGCGTGTCCGTATCGTTGCAATATTTTTGTAGCTCTGTGCTATAGCTGGCAAAAAGTGTTTTAAGGAGTGCTTTATCTATCGTGTTCACATGTCCGTTTAGTTGCTCTCTTATTTGTTGGAAGACAAATGGGTTGTTGAGTGAGCCTCGGCCGATCATAAAGTGCTGGCAGCCTGTGATTGATTGGCAGCGTAAGAGTGATTCGATGTCTACTATGTCGCCATTCGCAACCACTGTCATGCTTGTTTTATCTTGAATTTCACCTATTTTTTCCCATCTTGCTGGTGGTTTGTAGCCATCTTTCTTAGTACGTCCATGGATTGTTAAAGTGCTAACCCCTGCGGCTTCAATAGCGGCCACATTATCAAACAATAATGCTTCATCTTCGAAGCCTAAGCGGATTTTTGCCGATACCGGTATTTCGTTAGGAAGCGTTATCCGAATGGCATTCATGATGCTGTAAAGAGCATCTGGTGTTTGCAGTAGTACTGACCCACCGCCATGTCCGTTAACACGTTTGGCTGGACATCCGAAATTGACGTCAATATGAGTGGCTCCAGCCTGTATAGCATTCAATGCACTTTCTGCCATAAGCTCTGCATTGCTGCCCAGTAGTTGAGTGTGAACAGGGTGGTTGTGAGTGGTTCTTGCTTGGGTTGTATTTTCAGGGACGAGGCGCTTGAACGCTGTGATAGGTATTGGGTGTTGAGTGACTCTAATAAACTCGGAGACGAGATAGTCCATGCCGCCAATTTTTGATAGGAGATTTCTCATTGTATGATCCATGACGCCTTCCATGGGGGCTACTGCCAGTACAATGTGTTCGTTATTTGTTGTTTTTTTCAAGGTGTGTGATGTTTTTGGGGAAATGTTCACGAAATAAGTCTAACTGTTATGCAAAAAAAATATGAAACTGTTCTGGTTTGTGGTAAAAATTAACCATCAAAGTAAACAATGCTATTGGTTGTGCATCTGATCACATTAGATGAGTACAAACAAGGCGATAACAAAGGTGTCGATGTTATGGGTGGGTTGCTAGAAGATGGTTTTGGCTTGATGGTGCTAGGAATGGGGTTTGTTTTTCTGTTTTTAGTGATTTTGATTTATGCCACAAGTTATATGTCTCGTTTACTCAATCATTTCTTTCCTGAGTTGCCCCCCGTCTCAGCACCGAGTGCAACGCCTAAACCTAGTGACAAATCGGTTGTTGATGCCAAATTGGCAGCGGTTATTACGGCAGCAGTGCATCAGCATAGAAACAATCAAAAACATTAACTTTTCATTCTAACTTTCTTGATCTATTTGAGGCTGAAATATGACAACAACTAAGCAACCTCTAGGCATTACTGATGTCGTTCTGCGTGATGCTCATCAATCTTTATTTGCAACGCGTATGCGTATTGACGATATGCTTCCCATTGCTGAAAAACTGGATCAAGTTGGTTTCTGGTCGCTTGAATCGTGGGGCGGGGCAACATTTGATGCCTGTATTCGTTTTATCGGAGAGGATCCTTGGGAACGTATCCGAGAGCTGAAAAAAGCGATGCCTAACACACCTCAGCAAATGCTATTGCGTGGTCAGAATCTTCTTGGCTATCGTCATTATGCGGATGATGTGGTGAATAAGTTTGTTGAGCGTGCGGCGTTTAATGGTGTGGATGTGTTTCGAATTTTTGATGCGATGAATGATCCGCGTAATTTAGAAACAGCGATTAAAGCAGTTAAGCAGCAAGGTAAGCATGCCCAAGGGACAATCTCCTATACAAAGAGTCGTGTTCATACCACTCAAAATTGGGTGGATTATGCCAAAAGACTTGAGGATATGGGGGCGGATTCCATCGCGATCAAAGACATGTCTGGCATTTTGACGCCATACGATGCCTTTGAGTTGGTGGGCTTGTTAAAAGCTCAAACTCAGCTGGAGGTGCAATTGCATGCCCATGCTACCTCTGGTTTGTCTGATATGACGATATTGAAGGCCGTTGAGGCGGGCGTGGATCGAGTTGATACTGCTATTTCTTCAATGTCTATGACTTACGGTCATAGTGCGACAGAATCGGTTGTGGCAGCCTTACAAGGTACAGACAGAGATACTGGCTTAGATTTAGAGTTATTAGAAGAAATTGCAGCTTATTTCCGAGAGGTGAGAAAAAAATATGCGAAGTTTGAAGGCTCTCTTCGTGGTACAGATTCTCGTATATTAATCGCTCAAGTACCTGGCGGCATGTTGACTAACATGGAAAGTCAGCTTAGAGAGCAAGGGGCGGCGGATAAATTTGATGACGTATTGAAGGAGATTCCTAAGGTACGCGAAGACTTGGGTTTAATACCACTGGTTACACCCACTTCTCAAATCGTCGGTACTCAGGCTGTTTTAAATGTCTTGACTGGTGAACGCTATAAATCTATTTCAAAAGAAACCGCTGGTATTTTAAAAGGCGAGTATGGCGCGGCTCCTGCAGAGTTTAATAAAGAGTTGCAAGCGCGTGTGTTAGATGGAGCAGAGGCGATTACTTGTCGGCCAGCGGATTTGCTGTCACCTGAGATGGATAAATTAACAGAAGAGCTGCTTGCTCTTTCAAAAGAAAAAAACATCCCACTGTCTGATGATCGGATAGACGATGTCTTAACCTATGCTTTGTTTCCTCAGATAGGGCTTAAGTTTCTGCAAAATCGTGGTGACGCAAGTGCTTTTGAGCCAGCCCCTACTCTAAATGATGTGGAGGATAGTAAGCCCGCGCCAACGGTTTCGTCTGCTGAAGCAAGTGTTTATACCGTGTCTGTTGCGGGGCAAAGTTTTGTCGTGCAGGTATCGGAGGGAGGAGATGTCAGCCATATTCAGCCTGTTACTAATACTCAAAGTGCGTCAGCACAGACATCTTCGTCACCTGCATCCTCAGCTGGAGAGAAGCTACCTTCGCCATTAGCGGGGAATATTTTTAAGATTCTGGTTTCTCCTGGTCAGCAGGTTAATGAGGGTGACACCGTGATGATATTGGAGGCAATGAAAATGGAGACAGAAATTTCTGCGCCAAAATCCGGTGTTATTGGTTCCATTGATGTCAAAGAAGGTGACTCCGTGAAAGTCGGTCAGTCACTTCTTACTTTGTAGGAAAGGAATGAATTGAACATGGAACATAAATTATTAAATCTTTACCATGATACTGGGATCTATCAGCTTGAGCTTGGTCAGTTGCTGATGATCTGTGTCGGCCTGCTGTTAGTGTACTTAGCGATTAAAAAAGGCTTTGAGCCGCTTTTACTTCTGCCTATTGGTATTGGTGCCGTTTTGGTTAATATTCCTGGTGCAGGGTTTATGGCTGCGCCTGTTTATGATGCGACAGGCCATATGGTTTCTCCGGGTGGGCTTCAATACTATATTTATCATGGCGGTATAGAGACGGGCTTGTTCCCGCTGATAATTTTTATGGGGGTTGGCGCGATGACGGACTTCGGTCCTATGCTTGCTAACCCCAAAACGCTACTTCTTGGGGCCGCTGCGCAGTTTGGTATTTTTGCGACCGTCATTGGGGCAGTGCTGCTTGGGGCGTTTGGTATAATGGATTTTACATTAGCTGACGCTGCTGCTATTGGTATCATAGGTGGTGCAGATGGCCCGACCGCTATATTTGTGGCGAGCCGATTAGCACCTGACTTATTGGGGGCGATTGCTGTGGCAGCCTATTCCTACATGGCATTAGTGCCGCTTATTCAGCCACCTATCATGCGAGCGTTAACGACGAAAGAAGAGCGTTCTATTAAAATGGAGCAGCTCAGACCCGTAACCAAGAAAGAGAAAATTGTTTTTCCTATCGTGGTGACTATTCTAGTAGCAATGTTCTTACCTTCTGCGGCGCCCTTACTTGGTATGTTTTGCTTTGGTAACTTGATGCGTGAATGTGGTGTGGTGGATCGATTAAGTGATACGGCGCAAAATGCACTGATCAACATTGTGACGATTTTCCTAGGTTTGGGTGTGGGATCTAAATTGAGCTCCGAAGCTTTTTTGAATCTAGAGACTTTGGGGATTTTGAGTCTGGGGCTAATTGCTTTTTCTATCGGGACAGCATCAGGTGTATTGATGGCGAAGCTGATGAATCGATTCTCCAAAGAGGCTATTAACCCTTTAATTGGGGCGGCTGGTGTATCGGCTGTGCCAATGGCGGCACGAGTTGCCAACAAAATAGGCTTAGAAGCAAACAAGCAAAACTTCTTGTTGATGCATGCCATGGGGCCAAATGTTGCTGGTGTTATCGGTTCGGCGGTTGCTGCAGGGGTCATGCTGAGTTATGTTGGTGGTTAGTGATCAATAAAGACCCTTTAAAAAGACGCCTCGGCGTCTTTTTTATTATTTCGTTATTTAATTATAAAAAAATTAATAAAGTGCTTGCGCTAAAACTTCTAGGCTGTATTATACGCCTCCACTGACACGGACAACGACGCAAACAAGAG
>NZ_QGOK01000007.1 GCF_003259175.1 Marinomonas shanghaiensis
CTGACGGGTTTGCCAGCTTCGCTGGGCAAACGAAACGCGGCCTTGATTATCATCAAGGCCGCTTTTTTGTTTGATCGCATGATTTATGGCTGATAGTCGTTTACCATTTTTTGCAGCTGTTCAATACGCTCATCAGAAACACCTTTGACAAACTGATTCATACCCGATAACGCAGACTTAAAAGTGGCGATGTCTTCTTCTGTTGGTTCGTACACCTCAATACCCGCTTCTATAAGCATTTTTTTATGCCTTTTTTCTGACTGGTTCACCCAATCAAACACCTCGGATTGGGCTTCCATAGAAGAGGCTGTGAATTGCTCTTTCTCCTCAATGGACAAATTATCCCACCAATATTGGGAAGCCAATGCCAAGCGCGCCGACATGATCAATTTCGCATCCGTAAAGTGGCGCAGTAGGCTTGTCTGATCAAACATTAATGGGACAGATGATGCATTGATGTACCCATCCACAATTCCTGTTTTTAAGGCGTTTGATACCTCAGAAAGCGGAACAATCACACCGCTTGCTCCCATCATTTCAAACATATTTAGTTGGTTTGAGTCGAGCGCCCGCATGCGCAAACCAAACATATCATGGACTGTCTCAATGGGCTTTTCTCTGTTAAAAATCCCCAAAAATGCGCCCGTTGGTAACACAGCCAACACACGCAATCCCTCGCTAGCGAGTCGCTTATTTATGTCATCAAGATAATCACTTTTGGCAAAAAAACCATACTGATGATCCACACTTTTAAAGGTATAGGGCAGTTGCAACACCTGCATTTCGGGTACAAACTGTGCGGCTGCGGTGTATCGAGACAAAGAGACATTTAAGGTACCTGAGCGAACACGAGCAACACGCTCTTCTTCACTGCCTATCGTGTCCCGCGCAAATACATTTGTCTGCCAGCCTTTTTCTTTCAACGACTGAAGTAAATTATCAACATATCGATAACTGCCCGAATTTTCTCGATCAGGATTGGTATCTAAGGCAACCTCTACAGAGGCCGCATTGACAGAACAAGCACATAGCATCACTGCGGTTGTTACAATTATTTTTTTCATGGCACAGCCCTAGTCTAGACGGTTATCTGATCTCGACAATGAATCCAAGATGATGCCGGTGTTACAACTCTTAATTCACTATTTCGACACAGAAAATCAAACCATCAAAGTATAGAAGTAAAAGCCCTCAGAGTGCGAAGAAATCTGTCTAAAAGATAACATCAAAAACAAGCATCATAAGCTTATCTTTAAGATGCTGTTTTTTTATAACTGAGATTTCTAGATAGATCTAGGAGTCATGTTCCGAATAAGGCGGTAAACCAATATCTCTTTTCAGATACTCCGGCATATGCTGAGATTTCAAATGAAAATCTCGAATCTGACGACGTCTTTTTTGCTCAGTGCGCCTTTTTTTAAAGACAACACGTGCGTCGACTATTTTTGCATTTAACCACAGTAATAACGTCCACATACCCAAACCTCCTGTTAATGAGGGCTTTATTGTGTCGCCAAAAAGAGGTAAAAACGAACGCTATATTCTTACAGGTTAGATTAGAAAATCTTATGGGTTTCATTTTCATGAATATGTTTTTATGGACTCGCTTATGAGCAATCGAGTCACGCATCTAAAAGCCGCACATTATTTCTCGGTCGCCAGCCAGACCTTGAGCTACACCAAAGCCGCAAAGCAGCTGCATGTATCACAAGCTGCCGTAAGCCAGCAAATCCGTTTATTGGAGGAATACCTTGGCGTGCCATTGTTTTATCGCTCTGGTCGTGACATGCGACTTACTAATCAAGGACAGGTTCTCGCAGAACATCTAGAGCAAGCGTTTGAACACATAGGAAAAGGCTTAGAAAGCGTCAAACTTGAACCCGTTGAAGGAACACTGCTCGTCTCCGGACTACAAAGTTTTGTGTCTTTATGGTTGATGCCAAAACTGTGGCGTTTTTCCCACTTACACCAATCTATCAACATCAAACTCTTCTCATCCGATGAACGCGAAGATATCCACTCAGGCAAAATAGACATCAGTATCGATAATCTTATCAACCATCAAGATAACATCTCTCAAAGTCTGCTTTTATCGTCTGAAATCATTCCTGTATGCGCACCTGAGCTGGCTAAAAATATTCCATTTAAACAGCCAACAGACTTGCTCAAATGCTGGCTGATACAAGTGGATACCCCGATTTACCGTTGGGAAAAATGGTTCGCAGAGCAACAAATTTCGCCACTTCGCAGTAAGAAGTTACTTTGGGCCGAAGTCAATTCTTGGTACATGGGAATCAGCGCAGTTAAAGCGGGTCACGGTGTGTTTCTGTGTCCTAGGTTTATGGTGCAAGAAGAGCTGGAACAAGGAATACTGGTACAGGCTTTCCCCAAAGCACTGAATACCAAAATAGAGTTTTATGTAAATTACAGCAAAAACTCTCCACGAAAAGCCCGCATCAAGGCTTTTGTCGACTGGCTCAGAGAAGAAAGCGGTGGGCAGGGTGAAAACATCCTTAAAACAGAATCTCATCAACCATTGCCCTGGCCTTAGTAAGATACAATTTTTATAAACTCACTTAATAAGGTGCAGAAATTAGCTCTTCTACCGTCTGATGTAGCACTTTAAGAAACAGTTCACGGGGTTTATTAGGCTGTGTGGTCTTCTTGCAGATGACCGCAACGCCTAATGTATAAGAACGGTCGTGTGGTGCTACTTTGACAATGTCGCCTTTTTGAACATAGTATGAAGCATACAGTTCAGGTAAAAAGCCGATGTATTTTCCTGATAAAATCAAAGCGAGCCGACTGTCATAGAAGTACGAAATCGCCGTTAAGTTCATATGAGAAATTTGCTCGCTCACCGCTTCATGGGGTTTTAGGCCCGCGTGCGTGGCTGGGTATATATCCGCCTTTTCTTCTTGTTCCTCAGGGGACATAGTCGCCAGTGGATGATGCTTTCCACAGTAAAGATAGCAATCGTCACTGTATAAATGAACATAGCTTAAGCCATCCAATTTGCGATGATATGGAATAAAACCAATGTCCGCCTCGTCATTAAGGATCATTCGCTCAATGTTCGACATAGAAGCGACATTCGTAGTGATAGACACTTCTGGCGCTTCCGTCGCAAAGCGCTGAATGAGTTCAGGAAAATGGCTACGAGGGTCTAGACTGACTTTATCGGAAAGAACAAGGCGGAGCTTACCCGTTAAGCTGGCATTGAGGTTGTTTACTGTGGTGCGAAATGCATCTAGGGACTCCAGCAAGTTTTCGGTCATTTTATAGATGATGACACCTTCTTCCGTCAGCGAAAATCCACCACGGCCACGTTTACACAAGACCAAGTTCAAGCGCGCTTCTAAATTAGATATATGCAGGCTGATGGTTGATCGACCAATATTCAGAGAGGTTTCAGCCGCCGAAAAACCACCGCAATCAACGACCGTTTTAAAGACTTTTAGTTGTTTGATCTCATAGTCACCGACTTGCCCCAGTGAGTAGTTTTTAACACTCATCGCCGCTCCCCATATGTCCCGTCATAATTTAGTTCGTTGATTCTCTAACTTTACATTGATTTAAGCGACTTTCATCCCCCTTTCTGCTTCTTTAAGGTAAGAGAGGTCGGTTACCGCAACAAAAAATCTTCATATTGATATTTTGTTCATTCAGGATGATACGTATCCGCTTGGTTATACCCTGAAATGACTTGGCTATGCTCTGAAATAAAACATTGGATACTGGCCTTTCATTTTATTCTTCCAGCACGTTATTTTGGCCTGTTTGTCTTGTTTGATAAACAGGCCTTTTTTGTCATTTTGATTGCTTCCCTTCTTTTTAGAAAGGGGTATAAAGGAGGTTGATATGTCCATCGCGTTGTCCGTTCGTCAAAAGCTAATTGCAATCGTTGTGTTAGTCTGTGTTGGCTATGCAGGGTTTGGTGCTTATTCCATTTACAACTTATCGCAGATGTCGAGTGCATCCGACGATGCTACCGAGCTAAGCCGACTCACCAGCGAGGTCAAAGATGTTGAGATTGCGCTCTTAAAAGTTGAACGCAAAATGACCAGCATATCACCGGATAACATCGACACAATCAGTACAACCTTAGCCAGAATTAAAAGTGAAACTGCGGCGGGATTTAGTATTAGAGCAGATTTACTCGATAAAGAGGGAAAGGCATTATTAGAAAACAGCCAAACTTTACAGCCTAATTATTTATCCACCCTTGAAAGCAATCTGCAAAACTTAACCACTCTTGGATTAAGCAGCAACACAGGTGCCCTTGGGCAATTGAACCAATCAGCACAAGCCTTGGCTGAACAGCTAAAATCCTTAGCAAGCTTTGCCTCACTCTTTAAAGAGGTGAGAGCAAAAGAAAAAGACTTTCTTGCCTACAGCGATGCAGAACACCAAGCAAGTCTGCAGGCCGCCATTCAAGCACTCAAAGACAACGTTAATAACATAGGTTTTGGTGATGTATTTGGACCAATGATTAAAACCTATGAAGATGCACTGGCTCCCGTGATTGCCCTGTCTATTACTCTAAAAGAGCAGCAGAGCAAGCTTGCACTCTTAAGTAACCAATACACACAAGCCATGGACGACAGCGCCCATTATCTGCAAAACACCTTACTGGCTGAGGCGCAGATCCGCTCATCAGAAACCGCTAAGCAAGCACGTCGCTCTTTAACAATCGCCTGTGTCTTACTGGCGCTCGTTATCGGGTTCATTTTGTCGACCGTCATCCGTTCTTTGAATCGCAATCTAACAGCCGTGTTAGCGATTTTAAAAGACGTTGCACAAGGCAAACTGCGTTCACATAAAAATAGCCAGACCTCAACAAATCCAGATGAATTCCAACAGCTATTTATTGCTTCAAACCAGATGTCCGACAGCTTACGCTTACTAATTGGCCATTTAATAAGCAGCAACGAGAAGCTGGTATTCACAGCCGATGAACTGGACAGCGGCATTAAAACCATTGTCAGCGGCAGTGAGCGCATTCGTGATCGCAGTAACACCTTGGCGGCCTCAACGGAAGAAATATCCGCGACCGCAGATACCGTTCAGTCCATGACGCAGAACGTTCAAAGCGCCGCGAAAGTGGCTTATGAATCAGCAACCAGTGGTGTGAGTGCCATGCGTGATGCCATGACCAGCATCAGCGATGTGGCAGACACCATTCAAGACACCAACGAACGTGTCGCGCGTCTTGGTACGCTGTCTAAAGAGATTGATGTGGTGATTGAGCTCATCGTGGGTGTCGCAGAGCAAACCAGCCTATTGGCTCTCAACGCAGCAATAGAGGCGGCTCGAGCAGGGGAAGCAGGGCGCGGATTCGCTGTGGTTGCCGACGAAGTCAAAACGCTGTCTGAGCAAACGGTTAAAGCATCGGGTAGCATCACCGAGAAAGTCGAAAACATCCAAAAGGAAACGCTGGCAGTCATTGACGCCATGACGCTGAGCTTAAATAAAGTCGGTCGAAGTAAAGAGCAGGGCGAAAACGCAGTGAAGACCATTCATCTCGTTGAGCAAAATACGTTAGAGGCGATGAACAATACGCAAGAGATTACTCAAGCCATAAAAGAGGTTGCCTTGACGACAGCACAAATGGCGCAAGACATGGACATCATTGCTCATGATATTAAAGACAACCATAACGCCACTCAATCTATCCAAACGGCCAATAAAAATGTTCATCATCAAACAAATGAGTTAGCTCAGCAAATCCAACGTTTTGATATAACCTAAAGCCAAAAAACCGCCTCAGCACACTGTTAAAAAACACGTCGCACCAATTCGGTGCGAATTTTTGGCTGAATCTAGAAAACTAACCACTTGTTTGAAAATTGCAAAAAAAATGCACGTTTTCAACATCATAGATCAATATTATTCACTCAATTGGTGCATGATTCTCACCCGTCAATCGCACCAAAATAGTGCAATCCATTCCTTTTTAGTGCATCCTGTTCCACTTAGTGATCTGATTTATAAAGACTTTTGACTTTTTTGATTGTTTGATAACGACAAAACTTTAGATAGATTTTGCGTGCTTTATTGCACGCAGGCTTTTTGAAAGTATCGAATACAAGGTGTCACGCCAATGCGGATGTGACTTTTTAATGCACTTTTGCTCTCGAGGTAGCTCAATGATTAAGGCAATACTAAAAGTAAAAAAACGATTGGTTGCAAGCTCTCTAGCGGTAGCTCTTGGATTAGGCGCTGTCGCTTCCTCTGCTCATGCAGCAGATCATAACTGGCGCTTCGCTAACCTATACAGCCGCGGTTCTGCCTTCGGTGCGGTATACGAAGATTTAGCAAAAAACATTGAAACCATGTCTGACGGTCGCATCAAAGTACAAGTTTTATACGACGGTGAAGGCGTAGGTTCTTCTGGTATTTTTGGTGCCGTGAAAACGGGCCTAATCACGATGGGCGCGACCTTCCAATCTTTGAACGCAGGCGAACTTCCAGCAGGCTTAGTTGAAATCGGTCTTCCTGGCGGTACAAGCGACGTTGGTGAGCTAACGACTTTGTTCCAAGAAAAAGGTTGGGCGCCAATCCTCAAAGAAGCCTACGGCGCTCAAGGTCTAGTATGGCTTGACCCATACATTCAGCCAGCGGTTTATGTTATTACTAAGAAACCCATTAATTCTGTTGCCGACTTCCAAGGCTTGAAAATCCGTGCACCAGGCGCATACGGTAAGTTCCTACGTAACCTAGGCGCCTCTCCGGTATCACTTGCTTGGTCTGAGATTTACACCTCTCTATCGACTGGCGTAATCGACGGTTCTATCGGTTCTAACATGATCGATCACCGCGACGGTAACCACGTTGAAGTAGCGAAATACATGTACCCACTTCCACTAGCTGGTGCTCAAGTGTTACCTATCATCGTTAACCAAAGCGCTTGGAACAAACTTCCTGATGATTTAAAAGCCATTGTTAAAGCGGCAACAACCGTTCACGCTCAAGAGCAAATGACGAAATCTAAACTTTGGGAATCTCAAGCGGTTGCTGACATGGAAGCGAAAGGTCTTCAGTGGAGCCCTGAGCCAAGTGCCGCAGACAAAGCCGCATGGAAAGATGCGGGTGCGAAACTTTGGGATGAGTACGCGGCTGCAGACAAATACAGCAAAGAGCTGATCGACGTTCTTCGTAAAGAACAGAAATAATTGATTTAGCACTCATGAAAACGGCCTTCACCAAGAAGGCCGTTTTCAATTTTCCGATCCACCCTTACAGGTACAAAACAATGATAATGACTGCGATTAGACGCTATTGTCTAGGAGTCCACGCATTGGTGGCTTTCATTGGGAATTCCGTTTCCTATCTTATGCCGGTATTAGCCTTTGTCGTTGCTTTCGAGGTTTTCTCTCGTTACGCCTTAGACAAACCGACCATTTGGGCTTACGACACGTCGTTATTTATTTTTGGTTATATTGCGGCTTTAGGTGGTGCTTATGCCCAGCAGCAACGCGCTCACATCAATGTGGATATCCTTTACAACAAAGTTTCAGCTCGGACGAAAAGCATATTTAACCTATTTTCATTCGCCCTTGCCATGTTCTTCATGGTGATCGTTTGCAAAATGAGCATAGGTAAGTTTGAAGAAGCGCTCGAGTTTAACTATCGACGTCAAAGCGAATGGGCTCCTCATATGCATCATTACTGGTTAATGATGGCAATCGCTAGTGTGCTGCTAATTTTACAACTTTCCAGCGACTGGATTGGCTCCTTATATCAGGCGATTACAGGCAAACCTTTATTACCAGAAGCACAGACCGAACAAGAGGAAGCCGCACAATGATAAGTATTGAGTTATTAACGGGCATTTTATTCGCCTGCATCATCGCGTCGTTTGCCTTAGGTGCTCCCGTTGGGTTAGCGCTTGGTGGTATCGCCATGGGCATAGGTTATATGACGTGGGGCGATGCGCTCTTTAATGTTATTCCGACTACACTAGAATCCACCCATTTTAGTTTTATCCTGCTGGCCATCCCTTTATACATTTACATGGGACAATTGCTGACTCGTTCCGGCATTGGCGACGCCATGTTCAATGCCAGCCAAATGTTGATCGGTCGTGTGCGTGGTTCCCTCGCCATCAGCGTGATCGTGGTGTGTTCTATGATCGGCGCCATGGTCGGTATCATCGGTGCAGGCATCATGACCTCTGGCAGTATCGCACTGCGTCCAATGTTGGAGCGTGGTTATGATAAACGTCTCGCGCTTGGCGTTATTATGGCCGGTGGCGGTTTAGGTATTTTGATTCCACCTAGCATCCCAATGATCATGTTTGCGTCATCTACACAGAACTCAGTAGGGCGCATGTTTATCGGTGCCTTAATTCCAGCGCTGATCACTATTATCTTGCTCATCGCTTACGTGGTGATTTCTTGTAAGTTAAACCCTAAACGTGCGCCGATGGATATCGCACCAAAAGTACAGCCAACACCAAAAGAAAAGTTTCTCACCGCGCGAGATGGCTTATTGTCTCTGCTACTGATTGTGGCGGTTCTTGGCAGTATTATCATGGGCATCGCCACGCCAACAGAATCCGGTGCTATCGGTGTAGTGGGCGCGATTATTCTTGCGATTTTCTTTAAACGCTTCAAACCGCGTATGGTTCAAAAAGCCGGTATGCAAGCCGCATTGCTCGTCAGTGTGGCCATGTGGATCATTGTCGGTGCATCCGTGTTCAGTAACTTCCATTTGCTAATGGGCGTACAAAACATGGTCGCAGGCTTCACTCAAGATTTAGGCTTGCCTCCGATTGTCGTCATCATGTTGTTCCAATTGATCATGCTGTTGCTGGGCTTCATTATCGATGAATTTATCATCGTGCTAATGTGTGCGCCTATCTTCACACCGATTGCCGTGTCACTTGGCTACGATCCAATTTGGTTTGGTATCTTGATGATTCTTAACATTGAGATCGCCGTACAAACGCCGCCTTATGGTTTTGCCTTGTTCTACCTAAAAGGCATTGCGCCTCCGGGCATCACCATGTTGGACATCTACAAATCTATCCTACCCTTTGTGCTGTTAAAACTTTTGGTGCTGGTCATTGTGATGATGTTCCCAGAATTGGTTACTTGGTTACCTAGCCAACTAATGGATGGCTAAAACCAATACACAAGAACAGCGATATTAAAAAGGCGACTCATACAAATTGAGTCGCCTTTTTATTTACTCGATAAATTGCTCTATACATTGCTCTATAGATTAGTAACGCTTCAAGATAATCGCTGCGTTGACGCCGCCAAATCCAAAACCATTACACAGCACGTATTCGACACTTTTTTCACGTGAAACCAATGGGATAAGGTCCAAATCGGCCATACTTTCTTCTGGGTTTTCCAGATTTAATGTCGGTGGCAGAATGCCTGTTATTAACGCCTGAGCACTGAAAATTGCTTCAACACCACCAGCAGCACCAAGCAAGTGACCTGTCGCGGATTTCGTCGATGAAATCGCCACTTCTGTCACTTTCTCGCCAAACACGCGTCGCAAGGCGTTGATCTCACCGCGGTCGCCCACCGGTGTTGACGTAGCGTGCGCATTCACGTAGCCAATTTGATCCGCAGTGATGCCTGCCATGTTGAGCGCCGTTTGCATCGCACGGGCAGCACCGTTACCGTCTTCTGGGCCTGATGTCAGATGGTAAGCATCGGCGCTGGTACCATAACCGACAATCTCCACTAAGGGTGTCGCACCTCGAGCCAAGGCATGTTCAAGGGTTTCCAGCACAATAAGACCAGAACCTTCGCCCATCACAAAGCCTTCACGATCTTGATCAAATGGACGAGACGCCTTTGTGGGATCATCATTACGAGTAGACAACGCTTTCAAAGCGCCAAAACCAGCCAGAGACAATGGATCGATACAGGCTTCTGTACCACCAGCTAAAGCCACTTTGGCTTCCCCCGTACGCAATAGACGCATAGCGTCTCCAATCGCTTGAACACCCGCCGCACATGCAGTTACCGGTGTGCCAATCGGTCCTTTGAAACCATATTTAATAGAGACATTACCCGCTGCTAGATTGGCGAGGAAGGCCGGAACCGTAAAAGGTGACACTCTACGTGCACCTTGCTCCTTCAAAACAGAGTGTGCATTAGTAATGGTTGGTAAGCCACCAATACCAGTAGCAATAATCGTAGCGGTTGCCTCTTGGTCTTCCGCCGTCGTTGGGTGCCAATTGGCTTGCGTTAACGCTTCTTCGGCAGCAGCAAGGGCAAATAAGGTAAACAGATCGACACGCTTACGATCTTTAGGTGACAGATAGTCAGCTTCGTTTAAACCATTCGCTTGTTCTGTGTGGCTTGGAACCTGTCCGGCAATGTGTGTGCTTACGCCTTCAGACAAGTTTGTAGGCAGCATACGAATGCCAGACTCACCACGAATCAATTTCTCCCAGACCGAAGCGACACCTAAACCAAGTGGTGACACCAAACCCATACCTGTAATAACAATACGTTCTTTAAGCGACATGAAATAACCCCATTAAGTTTCAGCAGAAAGAAAGTCCCCATGCTAGAGTGAGTCTATATATGATCAAGATAATATTTAGAAACCGATTTATAATGGGACATACGAAGGTTCACCCAGGAGGTTAACTGTGTCATACACCCCAAAACACAAAGAGCAAACGAGACAACGCATACTACAAGCCGCCGCAAAACTTTTCTGTTCGCATGGCTTTGATCGTGTCACGCTGACCCAAATCATGAAACAAGCCAATATGACACACGGGGCGTTTTATGCGCATTTTTCGGGGAAAAGTAGCCTCTATGAAGCGGCCATGCAATTTGCTACGTCTAACGGTTTTTGGGCACGCAATGATAAAAAAACCGAAAGCAATGAGACGCATCTAAAAGCGCTCGTTACTCGTTATTTAAGTTGGAGTCGCAACGACAAAGAGCACCCATCGCCACTAGAGTTTCTCGTCACTGACGCAGCGCACAAAGAAGAAAAAGTTCGCCAAGCCTATCAAGCGTGCTTCGATAGCTTAGTCGACCGTCTTGCCAGCATTCTAAAAAAGCGCGGTAGCCAAGAAGCCGAAGCGCTTGCAGAAGAGACAGTCGTGTCATTAGTAGGAACCGTCGCCATCGCACGCTCTTTTGCACAACCGCTGCAAAACGATTTCTTAAAACGCGCCCAAGAGCGCATCGTCAATCGACTTAACAGTGGTATGCAAAATACGGTTTAGTTGTTTTCGCTGGCGCTGTTTCCGTGATTTCCAAATCCTTATCCAACTTCACGCCAATTACCTTGGCTATGAGACTGTAAGCATGCCTCAACAAACGCCATGTCTTGTACAGCCTGATCGACATTGGGATAATACAAAAAATCCTTTTCCGATAAGGCTAACCGTATATTCTTATAAACATTGGCAAAAGCTTCTAAGTAACCTTCAGGGTGACCGGCAGGAATACGACATAAAGCACGTAAATGCTCAGGATGACCCGCACCATTTCTAGTCAATCGTTGAGCAGGCGCTCCCATTGGCTTAAACCACAGCACATTCGGGTCTTCTTGACGCCACTCAATCGTTGCTTTACGACCCGTTAAACGAAAACCAAGATCATTTTCATGCCCCGTCATTACTTGTGAAGCTAATATCCGTCCTTGCAGTATATTGTCTCTGTAACCTAATTGAATATCCACATGATCATCGACTCTTCTCCCAGCGACAAAAGTAGTCAAGCGTGCATTGACAGACGATGCCGAATAGTCAATCAAATAACTAATCAAATTATAAGCGTGTATGGCTATGTCACCTAAGCATCCAGCCCGTCCAGCCTTAGTAGGATCAGTACGCCAAGCGGCTTGTTTTTGATCCGCGTTTTCGATATCTGCGGCCAGCCAATCTTGTAGATAATAGGCGTCTACCATCAACAACTCACCTAATTCTCCCTTTTTAACCAATTCTCGTGCAAATTTAACCATAGGGTTTTCAACATAGTTATAGGTCACAGCAAGAAAAGTGTTTCGGTCCTTTGCCAAAGCCTGTAATTCTTGAGCTTGCAGTAATGAAACGGTGAGAGGTTTTTCACAAATCACGGCAATCCCGCAGTTTAAAAACGCAACAACATTGTCGTAATGCAAAAAATTAGGTGTGACAATACTCACCACGCTGACACCATCTTTTCGTTGGCTTTCAACCTCAGCCATCGTACGAAAGTCAGAATATGCCCGATCATCTTGCACACCCAGTAATTTCGCGGATGCTTTTGTGATTTCAAAGTCAGAAGAGAAGCAACCAGCGACAAGCTGGTAGCCTCCATCTAAACGAGCGGCCATACGATGAACATCGCCAATAAACGCACCATCTCCACCTCCCACCATTCCCCAATGCAATATAGCCATCCAATACTCTCCTATAATCGCACTGCCTGACCCAACCGATCGGATTGTTCACAGGCGTCCAGCACTCGTTGTACCTGTAACCCAGCATTAAAATCGGGTTGTTCTTGTTTACCCGACAAAATACTGTTGACAAAGCGCTGGTAGATATTGGGCGTACTTTGGCATTCTATGGTTTTCCAAACGCCATCAATCACATCCTCATCCAAGCATACTTCTAGTTGATTCCAGTCCTGATCTAGCTTTAATGACACTTTCACTGCCCCTTTATCACCATGCACGACCAATCGTAAATCATTAAGATTTCCCGTGGCCCAACGAGAAGCATGAATAGACGCCATGGCACCATTTTGCATTCGCGCGGTAATTAAGGCACTGTCATTTGCATCAAGGTGATAGTCACCAATTTGGTTATTATCTGCTTTATCAAAGGTCATTAGGGTACAGTTTACGCTTGCAAACTCGCCAACAGGAAAACGAACAAAGTCCAGTATGTGAACGCCTACATCACCCAACACACCTTTACTACCGTGTGCGCTGGATAGCCGCCACAACCAAGTATCTTCGGTCTTCCAGTTTCCCCATTTAGGGGATACTAACCAACTCTGCAAATAGCTGGCTTCTATATGGCGAATGTTGCCGATTCGGCCGGCCGCAATCAGCTCTCGAGCTTTTTGCAATGAATGCGCGTTACGATAACTCAAATTGACCATGTTAATGCGTTTTGCTTTTAGTGCAGCATCTGTCATCTCTTTCGCGTCTAACGCGTTGAGTGCTAAAGGTTTTTCACACAACACATGCAAGCCAGCTTCAAGCGCTTGAAGCGCTAGTTTTTTGTGAAAGGGGTCCGGTGTCACAATGGATACCGCATCCACATATCCGCTCGCAATCAAGTCCTCTATGGTTTCAAAAGTGTGAGGAATATTGTGCGCCTTAGCAAAACTTTCAACACGTGCCGCGTTAAGGTCACATGCGGCAACAAGCTCACAGCCAGCAATGTTAGCAAACGCTTCTGCATGGACACGAGCCATCCCGCCCGTTCCAATAATGCCAATACGAATCATTATTTAAAGCCCTCTTCGCCTGGCTTATGCAAGCCTTCGCCTTTAACTTCAATGGGGTTTGGAGCTTGGTCAGCAGGGACGCAAGGGCAAGAATCGATCCAACGGCTACCTTCAGGCTGAGACCATTTCACCGCATTTTTTAGAACACGTTTGACCTTGTCATCATAGTAAATTGGATAAGTTTCATGACCCGGACGGAAATAGAATATTTTTCCATTACCACGACGATAGACAAGGCCAGAACGGAATACTTCTCCGCCTTCAAAAGCGCTGATAAAAATCACTTCATCTGGATTCGGAACGGCAAAGGGTTCACCATACATTTCAGTATGGGGTAACTCAATATAATCGCCCACACCTTGAACAATAGGGTGGCCTGGGTTGACAACCCAAAGCCGTTCACGTTCGCCAGCCTCACGCCATTTTAAAGAACAGGTCGTTCCCATTAAACGTTTAAATATTTTGGCATAATGACCGGAATGCAGTACTAATAAACCCATTCCTTCAAGTACACGCTTCTGAACCCGATCAACAATTTCATCCGCAACATCCCCATGGGCAGCATGCCCCCACCAAATTAAAACATCGGTATTTTCTAGTTTTTCTTCGGTAAGACCATGTTCTTTATCCTGCAAGGTAACACTGGTTGCTTCAATATTCGGATCTTCATTCAGACCTGCAGCAATGCAATGATGCATACCATTGGGATAAATACGTGCGACCACTTTATTGGTTTTTTCATGGACATTTTCACCCCATACCGTCACTTTTATTGTCATTCTGTTCTCCAAGGTGTTGTTTTTTTGATAATGGAAAATAAACGTGAGTAAACGTTTACGTTAATAACTTAAACGTTTACTCAAAATAATAAAAGTATTTTTCTTAATTTAATTAAAAAAGCATCGATGAATTGAGGGGAGTGTGGGTGCTCAATAAAGAAGAGTTAAGCACTCTCTCGGCTCACGAGTCGCGTCATCACTTCAATAACACGCGGAGGTAGTCCGTCTAACTGCTCTGATAGCAAACAGACAGCGGCCTCAGCAATTTTGGGAATATCTTGATGGATAGTAGTAATCTTGTTAGAGAATCTTGGAAGGTCGTCAAAGCCCGTTACAGAAAGATCTTCAGGAACTTTGTACCCAGCATCTTCAGCAGCTTGAATGACACCAACAGCTAATTCATCATTTGCGCAAATAATAGCATCGTAAGGAAAAGATTCTGAAGACTGAAAATGTTCCATCATCTGGCGATATGCACTGAGAGAAGAGCTAATTTGACGAGATACATTATCAAAATGTTCTTGCAATCCTAGTTCATTAATTGCTTTTCGGTAACCTCGCAATCGTCCTTGGCTTGTTGAAATATCGATGTTCTCACCTAAAAAAAGCATATTTTTCCGACCTTTTTTAAACAAATAGTGTGTCAGTTTATACACACCATTTGCCTCATCAATAACGACAGAAGCTCCCACCCCAGTTTCTAAGGTCACATAAGGGAACTTTTGGCGATCAAAAATTTCTGGACGATCATCCTCTGTCGCACCCAATAAAATTGCTGAGCTTGCTTGCGAGAAGACCTGATCGATATTTTCATACGCAAATAAAACCGGAACCAAACCTTTGCGATGTAGATACAACGTTAATGCTTGGTAAAGATGAACAAAATACGGTCTATCCGAAAATTCATAAGGAGAAGGCGGCATACACAGAGCCACTACTGGCGTTTTTCCTGAAATAAGCTGACGAGCCATAACATTTGGCTGGTAATTAATCTCCTCACTTAGCGACAGAATACGCGCTCGCAAGGTATCACTAATACCAGGCTTGCCATTTAATGCTCGACTAACCGACGCAATAGACACACCGGCTAAATTAGCCAATTCATGAATGGTAACCGACTTGTTGCTCATGAAGTAATGATCGCTTTTCTTAAAATACAGGATAAGGTTTTTAAGAATATCGCAAATGAGTCCCACAAGCGACAGGCAGAGAAAACCTTCATGACGATTCATCCAAATAGTCTTTTTTAAAAGCATGCTAATTATTTCCATACTTCGTTGACTAGAGTAAAGGTTTACGTTAACGTTAAAAACGTGAGTAAACGTTTACGTACTCATGCAAAAAATGAACTCAACAAGAATAAGAACAGGAGTGAGTGCAATGAAAAAACCATGGCAATATGTCAATGCTTCTTTTTTAGCCGTCTCTATCGCGGCCTCGGCCATTCATACGGCGCATGCCGAAGAGATCGTACTGGTTTCTGGCGCTGTAGGGAAAGACATCGAAATACTAAAAGAAATAGTAAAACCGTGGGAACAAAAAACGGGGCATACGCTGACCGTATTTCCCATGCCAGCGTCAACGACCGATCAGTTCGCTCAGTATCGCTTATGGCTTGCGGCGGGGAATGCCGACATAGACGTTTTTCAAACCGACGTAATTTGGGCCCCACAACTCGCTAATAATTTTGTGGACCTTACTCCCTACACCAAAGACATCATAAACCAACACTTTCCTTCCATTATTGAGTCACAAACAAGCAACGGGAAGCTAGTTGCGCTGCCTTTTTTTACTGATGCTCCCGCACTTTATTACCGTAAAGACCTATTGGAAAAATACCAAAAAGCAGCACCAACCACTTGGCAAGAACTCACCGCTACCGCAAAAGAAATTCAAACCAAAGAGCGTCAAGCAGGCAATGACAATATGTGGGGATTTGTCTGGCAAGGCAATTCTTATGAAGGCCTGACTTGTAACGCGCTTGAATGGGTAAAATCTTTTGGCGGCGGCCAAATAGTAGAAGCTGACGGTTCAATTTCGATCAACAACGAAAAAGCCATAGAGGCGTTAAAACTGGCGAAATCTTGGGTCGGTAACATTTCTCCTGCTGGGGTATTGGCTTATCAAGAAGAAGATGCTCGCGGCGTGTGGCAAACAGGCAACGCGGTTTTCATGCGAAATTGGCCTTATGCCTATGCGCTTGGCAACATGGAAACCAGTACGATTAAAGACCAGTTTGCTGTTATGCCATTACCCAGTGGCACTGAAAATGGCCCATCCGCAGCCACATTAGGTGGCTGGAATTTAGCGGTTTCAAGCTACTCAACCAAAAAAGACGCGTCTATTTCATTAATAAAATTCCTCGCGTCCGAAGAAGTACAAAAGTACCAAGCCCTTCAATCATCTCGGTTACCGACCATCATGTCCTTGTACGATGATCCAGACATCAAACAGCAACAACCTATGATCGCACAATGGAAAGACGTGTTTTTACAGGCGGTACCACGGCCTTCTGCGCCGACCAAAATCAAATACAACGAAGTGTCTTCTAAATTTTTCTCGGCGGTACACGCCACGCTGTTAGGCAGCGGCTCCGCAGAAGAGAATCTCGAAGTACTTGAATATGAATTGGAAGAACTCAAAGGCAGTCGCTGGTAATTCCTGCACTCAATAAGGCTCAAAGAGTTGTTCTTTTGAGCCCCTTCCTTTTTCGATAGGAAACGTTTGTATGTTTAAAAAACACACCTTAACCAATTCGCCCATCTCTAGTTTGCAACAGCAAAAACAACGAGCGGCATTTTGGTTTCTAGCGCCAATGTTATTCGTATTACTTTGTGTCGCTGCCTGGCCACTCTTACGCTCCATTTATTTTTCATTTACCGACACCTCTCTAACCGATTTGTATGGAGGAGAGTGGGTCGGTTTCAAAAACTATTTAAGTTGGAGAACACTGTCGTCTGGGCGCACCATTTACTCCGGCACCTTAGTTGATCCTGCTTGGTGGAATGCAGTTTGGAATACCGTAAAATTTGCTGTCGTTTCTGTCACCTTAGAAACCATTATTGGATTAATGGTTGCTCTGGTCTTAAACGCTGAATTCAAAGGCCGAGGTTTAGTACGAGCAGCCATTTTAATACCGTGGGCAATCCCAACAATTGTTTCAGCAAAAATGTGGGCATGGATGTTTAATGACCAATTCGGCATCATTAATGACATGCTCCTCACTGTAGGATTAATCGATCATAAAATCGCTTGGACAGCGAATCTTGATACAGCCATGTTGTCCGTCTTGATTGTCGATATCTGGAAAACGACGCCCTTTATGGCTCTGCTTTGTTTGGCCGGGTTGCAAATGATCCCAAGGGACATGTACGAATCAGCCAAAATTGATGGAATCCATCCCATCAAAGTCTTCTTTCAAGTGACACTTCCTTTAGTAAAACCGGCGCTCATGGTAGCGGTTATCTTTCGGACGCTTGATGCATTGCGCATGTTTGATTTGGTCTATGTGCTCACGCCAAACTCTACCGCCACCAAAACCATGTCGATTATTTCCAGAGAAAACCTCATTGAATTTGACAAGTTTGCCTATGGCTCAGCTCAGTCAACCTTATTGTTTGCCATTATAGCGGTGTGCGTCGCGCTTTATATTTGGCTTGGCAAGCTCGATCTAAATGGAGACCAATCATGACGAACAAGACATTACGCAACAATATCGCTTTCTATGCCGTCGTGGTGGTTATAGTCCTTATTTCAGTGTTCCCATTTTACTATGCGATCTTAACCAGCTTTAAGACAGGAACCGATTTGTTCAAGGTGAATTATTTCCCTTCATCGTTCGATTTTCGCAACTACATCGACATACTGAACAACGGCAAATTTATACGCAGCACCTTAAATTCCGTATTTATTGCCAGTACCACTGTCGTATTCGCACTCTTTCTCGCCGTTACGGCCTCCTACGCTTTAGCAAGGGTCCGATTTAGAGGTCGAGGGTTATTGCTGATGACTATCTTAGCCGTCTCTATGTTTCCACAAATAGCCGTGCTAGCAGGACTATTCGAACTTATTCGCTTTATTGGGATATACAACACCCCTTGGGCGATGATTTTGTCTTACACCATTTTTACGCTGCCATTTACCGTTTGGGTGTTGACCACCTTTATGCGTGATTTGCCCGTCGAAATTGAAGAGGCGGCGATTGTCGATGGTGCCACGCCTTGGGTCATTATCACGCAAATTTTTATGCCCTTACTGTGGCCTGCTTTGGTCACAACTGGCTTACTCGCCTTCATTGGTGCTTGGAACGAGTTCTTATTCGCTCTGACCTTTACCGCATCGGAAACCATGCGCACCGTGCCGGTTGCCATTGCTATGTTGTCAGGCTCATCTCAATACGAAACACCCTGGGGGTTAATTATGGCGGCCTCTGTTTTGGTCACCGTTCCACTCGTGATCTTGGTGCTTATTTTCCAGCGAAAAATTGTGTCCGGCCTAACCGCTGGTGGCGTGAAAGGCTAAGGAGTATTCATTATGGCTAAAATTGAACTTAAAAATCTGAGTAAAACGTTCGGCAGTACAGATGTTATTCGAAATGTCGATCTCACCATTAATGCAGGTGAACTTATGGTGTTTGTCGGCCCTTCCGGTTGTGGTAAGTCAACGTTATTACGTCTTATTTGTGGATTAGAAGACATTACATCTGGAGCGCTATTATTTGATGGTGTGTCCATGAATGACAAAGTGCCGTCTGAACGTGGCATCGCTATGGTATTTCAGTCCTACGCTCTGTATCCACATATGTCTGTGTATAAAAATATGGCATTTGGGCTCAAATTAGCCAATTTTTCCAACAAAGAAATGGAAGCTCGCGTTATTGAAGCCGCTAAAATGCTGCAAATAGACCATTTACTTGATCGCTTACCTAAACAACTTTCCGGCGGCCAACGTCAACGGGTTGCCATTGGCCGCGCGATTGTCAGGGATCCGAGAGTATTTCTTTTTGACGAACCTTTATCTAACTTAGATGCCTCTTTACGTGTAGATACTCGACTAGAAATAGCCAAGTTACATCACAAAATGAAAAACACCACCATGGTTTACGTTACCCATGATCAAGTGGAAGCAATGACACTGGCAGATCGAATTTGCGTCCTAAGAGACGGTAATATCGAACAAGTTGGCACACCAGAAGAGCTCTACAGTCATCCGAAATCTCTTTTTGTTGCCGGCTTTATTGGGTCTCCAAAAATGAACTTTCTCACTGGCGATATCGCTGTAAAACACCAGTGTCATACTTTGGGTATTCGCCCTGAACATCTGGTTATCGATCATAACGACGGTATATGGAGTGGGGAAGTAGTTCACACAGAAAACCTAGGTGCAGATTTCTTTTTATTCTTGGATTTGGGTATAAAAGATCCTCTCGTTGTTCGCTTGGATGGACAACAACGAATTCCGCTAGGTACTCAAGTTAATGTACGTCCATTAGGAGAACACCTCCATCGATTTGACAACAACGGTTTGCCTATCACTTCCACAGCCAACAGTGAGACTATTTAAAATGAATACTAGTGAGCAAGAATGGTGGCGTGGTAGCGTTACCTATCAGATTTATCCAAGATCTTTCCTAGATAGTAACGATGACGGTATAGGGGACATTCCTGGCATTACGAGCCGTTTAGACTATTTAGCAGATCTAGGTGTTGACGCTATTTGGCTTTCTCCCATTTTCACGTCGCCAATGAAAGACATGGGCTACGATGTTTCCAATTATACCGATATAGATCCGTCTTTCGGAACACTGTCAGATTTCGATGAAATGATAGCCAAGGCTCATAAGTTAGGCCTTAAAGTTATTATAGATCAAGTGCTTTCACACACGAGTGACCAGCATCCTTATTTCTTAGAAAGCCGCCAAGACCAAAGCAATGATAAAGCCGATTGGTATGTGTGGGCAGATGCGAAACCCGATGGCTCACCGCCGAATAACTGGCTATCGATTTTTGGCGGTGTCGGCTGGCAATGGGAGCCGCGTCGCAAGCAGTATTATTTGCATAATTTTTTACGCCAACAGCCGGATTTGAACTTTCATAATCCAGCCGTGCAAGAGTGGATTCTCAGCACAGTGCGCTTTTGGTTAGAGCGTGGCGTCGATGGCTTCCGTTTAGACACGGTTAATTTTTACTTTCATGATGCATTGTTACGTGATGACGCCGCGGATTTTCGCCAAAAATCCGTAGTTGATTGGAATCCTTACCACATGCAATATCATCTATTTTCAAAAAACCAACCAGAGAATTTGGTTTTTCTTAAAAAATTTAGAGCTTTACTGGATGAATATGGAGCCACAACATCCGTTGGGGAGGTAGGAGAAAGCCATCATCCTATCGAAATGATGGGAGAATATACGACAGATAAACGATTGCATATGGCGTACTCATTTGAAATGTTAGGTCATTCGTTTTCACCCAAACATTTTTCAAAACAAATAACAGAATTCTTCCGACTAGCACCAAAGGGGTGGCCGTGCTGGGCCTTCTCCAATCACGATGTTGTTCGACATGTGAGTCGTTGGCAGCACCATGCTCAAGACCCAACGCTGTTAGCCAAACAAGCCTGTGCTTTATTATTAAGTTTAGAAGGCTCTGTTTGTCTGTATCAAGGCGAAGAGTTGGGGCAACAAGAAACAGATTTAAACTACGACGAATTGGTTGATCCACAAGGCATTGAGTTTTGGCCTGAAGACAAGGGAAGGGATGGCTGTCGCACGCCAATGAGTTGGAATAATACTCAGTTTGCTGGGTTTTCTTCTGCCCCACCATGGCTTCCAGTCAAAGACAAGCAGCGTCAACGAAACGTCGCCGACCAAGACCATAATCCAGAATCTGTGCTTAATTTTTATCGGGGCATGCTGGCGTTTCGTAAGCAAAACGCCTCTCTACGGAGTGGAAATTCACGCTTTATCAACGAGGAAAACTCACTGCTAGCCTATGTTCGAGGTGACACCATGCTATGCGTTTTTAACCTCAGCCATCAACCAGTGACCTACCAAAACACCAGTGAATTTACACGGAGTGTCAAACATCAGCACGCCACCGTAGAGGAACAAAACATACAATTGGAGGCTAATGGCTTTGCTTTTTTAATAAGATAACGGTTTAAACAATTTAACCAACTGACCTTTGCGTTTTACCACGCAAAGGTATTTTTTGTTTCGACATATTTCACGTGAAACAATGAGATAAATGATACCAAGGTAAAACGTTTAAACACTCTGAAAGGAAAGCCTGAAGAGTAAGCATTACTCTTCATCGGTGTTTTCAAGATACCAAGCCATTACATAAGGAGCGAGTTCCGCACCGGATACAAAGAAGTGACCGTTGAGTAGGGTTTCTCGTTGATTGTAGCGAAAGGGTTTGCCATTTGGTGTGACGAGCATGCCGCCGGCGGCTTCGATGATGGCTTGCTGAGCAGCGGTATCCCATTCACTGGTTGGGCCTCGACGCAAATGTAAGTCCGCGATGCCTTCGGCAATTCGACAGCCTTTTATTGAACTGCCCTTGGGTAGTTCTCGTACCTGTTCGTAGGTTTGCTTTAGCTTATTTTTCAGTGACGCGGGCAGTGCAGGGCCGTGGCTGCGGCTTGTCATGGCAATGATCGGCTCGCGCGGTTCACGGACATTTATGCGCTCGTATTCTTCACCTTGCCATTTAAAAGCGCCGACTGGCAAATCTTGCCAAGTTTTGGTCACTCCAAAATAGCCTTCGGTTGTGGTCGGTAAATACACCACACCCAGAATGGGGGCGCCGTTTTCAACCAAAGCAATGTTGATACTGAATTCACCGTTGCGCTTGATAAACTCTTTCGTACCATCCAGCGGGTCAACGATCCAAAGCATGGGCCACTGTGAACGCTCTTCAAAGGCCACAACGCCTTCTTCAGATAACACTGGAATATCAGGTGTAAGTGCTTGCAAACCTGCTAGAATCACTTTGTGTGCAGCGAGATCGGCCGCCGTCACCGGACTGTCATCCAGTTTTTGCTCAATGCCTAAATCGGCACCTTGATAAATTTCCATGATCACATCGGCCGCATCGTGTATTATTTTTTGCAGTGCTTGGAAAATGGGATGTCTACTAATGTCCTGCATAACAGCCTCAAATATGACAACAGAATAGGGTCAACGTATTCCTTATGAGTAAAACAGAAAAGCAGTCAACTCCACAAGCCGTTCGTTTAGATAAGTGGCTTTGGGCCGCACGTTTTTTTAAAACCCGTTCACTTTGCAAAGACGCCATCGACGGTGGCAAGGTGTCTTACAACGGCAGTAAAGGCAAAGCTAGCCGTAATGTGGAAGTGGGCGCCTTAATTGGTATACGCATTGGTTGGGATGAAAAGATCGTTGAGATCAAAGCCATTAGCGAACAACGCCGCGGCGCGCCAGAAGCACAAATGCTGTACGAAGAAACGCCTGAGTCCATTGAAAAACGCGAAAAGCGCGCTTTAGAGAACAAGTCTTTTGGCGGCCGAATCATGTCCGACCATAAACCCAATAAAAAAGAGCGTCGCGACATTAAGCAACTCAAGAAAGATATTTTTAGTGGCATGGATTAAACCTACTAACCGCTCGCTCGCCTGACGAGAAGGTCTGTCATTGTCATCAGCACCGAAAATACAAACCTTCTCGATTCTCTATACAACCAAACAACTCTAATTCCATTAACACCTGCATCATCAATCCAGCGTCTATTTTACTGTGGCGAATTAAGGCATCAAAATCCATCGGCTGCGCTTCCTGTTCCATCATAGTTAGGATACGTTTGGCATTGCCTGACGCCGTTTCAGGTAAAGCATGAAACGTCTGCGTGGCAAACCTTACCATGCTGCTGCCAGTCAATGGAGCGCTGTCTTCAGCCAACGGCGTTTCTGTCTTTTTCTCCCCCCTTGAACGTTTGTCTGGTGTCTTTTGATCGGATGCTTTTTGAATGAAGGAGGGTGAGGGCAATTCTGGGCATTCAGCCAAAATATCATCCACATGGCGAACTAGAGTCGCACCTTGCCTCAGTAACTGATGGCAGCCTTCCGACTGCGCATCGGTCAATCGACCCGGCAAGGCAAAGACTTCACGGTTCTGTTGAATCGCATAACTGGCACTGATCAAGGAGCCGCTTTTCACCGAAGCCTCTGCTACCAGCACGCCCATACTCAAACCACTGATAATCCGATTACGTGGCGGAAACAAGTGAGGACGTGGACTGGTTGATAGTGGGTATTCACTTATTAATGCGCCACCTTGTTGTAGGATTTCATCAAACAGTGGTTTGTTGTGGTGTGGATAACGATGAAAAAGACCGGTACCCATCACCCCAATCGTCGGCGTTGTTTTGCTGTGTAATGCCCCTTGATGCGCTGCGGTATCGACTCCCATTGCACCGCCACTCACGACACAAATACCATGAGTAGACAACTGCTCGGCAAACTGAAACGTGATATCTCGACCATAACGCGAACATTTTCGAGCCCCAACAATGCCTATTTTCGGTAACGCCAAAGCGTCTCTGTTACCTTCTACATAAAGAAACGCAGGCGCGACGGAGATCTCTTTTAATGCCTTAGGGTAATACTCATCTTCTTGTAGTATTAAGTGGTGATCGGTGTCTTCTAGCCAAGCGAGTGACTCATCACGTTTCGCTTGCTGCTCCTTAGTAAGTAAGCCATTAGAAAAATAGTCCATGGCCTGACGAGCGGTAATCTCAGGCCATTTTAAAGCGATCAGCAGCTCATACGAAATCGCCTCAGTCGTTTTTTCTTCATCAAACAAGGACAGGGACGCACGTTCGTCCATTGGAGTCTGTTGGTCCAGCTCACTGAGGTAAGTATAAAGCCGTGACAATCGAGCAGGGCCAATCCCGGACAAAAAACTCAAACACAGCCAATCAGTGGGTGATAAACCTGAGATAGGAAAAGACAAAGACATAATAAAACCGCTTCCTTACGAATGAAAAAATAGGGTATTCCGTCCCCATAGCGCCAGTAAAAACACACCGTCAAACACGAATAGTCTTTGACTATAGAGCCTATTCAATCATATTGACCAAAAAACCGCCACGAGAAGACTGCCCAAGCGGCAGACTTGCGTTACAATAGAGAGAATGAAAAGAGTAGGAGACAAGCTTTCCTCTCACGAACAAAGACACATCGTTGGAAAAGATCATGGCTGTTTTAACTGTACTTGAATACCCAGACAATCGCTTACGCAAGGTAGCGAAACCCATTACCGAGTTCACTGATGAGCTGCAAACCAAAATCGACGACATGCTGGATACCATGTATGACGAAAACGGTTTGGGTCTTGCCGCAACACAAGTGGACTATCATCACCGCCTTGTGGTGATGGATTTCTCTGAAGAACGTAACAAGCCAATCGTTTTTATTAATCCAGAATTCGAAGTATTAGACGACGAGCCCAATGAATTCCAAGAAGGCTGTTTGTCCGTTCCCGGTTTTTACGAGCACATTTATCGTGCGGCTAAAGTACGAGTCAAAGCGCTCGACCGTCATGGCAAACCCTTCACTATGGAAGTTGATGAGCTGATGGCTGTTTGCGTACAGCATGAAGTGGATCACCTTGACGGCAAACTCATGGTTGATTATTTGACACCTCTAAAGCGTAATCGCATTAAGAGCAAACTGGAAAAAGCCCACAAGCTAGCGCAAAAACAAGGTTAAGAAGTTCGCTCTTCTTAACTTTAACGAACCAAAGAACATTGATATTCGCATTATAAAATCAGGCTTTGGCCTGATTTTTTGTTAAGGAACCTTTATGCCAACCTCACCACTTCGTATTGTTTTTGCTGGCACACCAGAATTCGCAGCAGCCAGCCTGCAAGCACTCTTAACAAAAATGAAAGACTCAAACGCTGAAAACCCGTATGAGATCGTTGGCGTTTATACTCAGCCAGATCGCCCAGCAGGGCGCGGTCAGAAACTGGTTCAAAGCCCAGTTAAACAACTTGCTATCGCCAACGACATTCCAGTTTATCAGCCGCTAAATTTCAAGTTAGAAGAAGACAAAGCACAGCTTGCCGCGTTAGAAGCCGACCTCATGATTGTCGCTGCGTACGGCATCATCCTGCCAAAAGTCGTCTTGGATACACCTAAGTTTGGTTGCATTAACGTACATGCTTCTTTGCTGCCACGCTGGCGTGGAGCCGCTCCCATCCATCGTGCTTTGATGGCAGGAGACAGCGAAACGGGCATCACCATTATGCAAATGGATGTTGGTTTGGATACAGGCGATATGTTGCTAAAAGCCCATTGCGATATCAAACCGTCAGACACATCAGAAACCTTACATGATCGATTAGCCGTACTTGGTGGCAGTACTCTGATTGATGCTTTAGAGCAATTCAAAGCGGGGTCATTGGTTGCTGAACAGCAGGATGAACGCCTGACGTGTTACGCTGCAAAATTAACCAAGCAAGAAGGCGATATTAACTGGGCAGCGTCTGCCGAATTGATAGAGCGTCAGATCCGTGGCTTATCGCCTTGGCCAGTGGCTTATACCAATAGCCTTGCGGGTATCATGAAAATACATGCCGCACACATCGCCAGCGTCAGCGATGAAGCCTCGACACCAGGCGAGATCTTGGTCGTCAGTAAAGAAGGCATTATCGTCGCCACAGGGCAAGGTTCTCTGCTCATTACCGAGATTCAATTTGCAGGCGGTAAACGCATGAAGGTACAAGATGCCTTAAATGGCAAACACAAAGCCGCCTTAGAAATAGGTCAGCGTCTTGGCGTTAATGGAAATCAAGAGTAAACAAACAGCATGAATCAATACGACAAGACCTTTTCATCCAACACAGGCCAACTCGGTGCAAATCACGGGCAACAAAGTCCTCGCCAAGTGGCGGTAAAAGTCATCACTAATATTCTGCTTCAGCAGGGTTCACTGAGCACCCAACTGGCTCGTCACCAACTGGATGTCGCCAGCGAGCATACACCGATGCTTAAGGAATTGTGTTTCGGTGTGTGCCGTCAGTTCCCTAGGTTAAACAGCATTGCTTTGCATTTATTAGCCCATCCTTTCGAAGAAAAGGACACAGATTTATACGCGGTCTTACTTTTAGGTTTATACCAATTAACCTACATGAACACGCCAGATCATGCGGCCGTCAATGAAACCGTCGAAGCCTGCCGGATCTTGAAAAAAGACTGGGCCACCAAGTTGATGAATGCCGTGCTACGTCGCTATCAAAGAGAAGCCGACGACATCGTTGAGATTCTTGAAGCCCAGCCCTCCGTGGAATTCAACATGCCAAAATGGCTGGTGAAGCGTTTTAATAAACACTGGCCAGAGCACCTTGAAGCAATAATTGATGCCAGCAACACGCATCCGCCGATGTGTATTCGCATAAATGAGAGCCTCGTTTCACGTGAAACATACAAGACTCAACTTGCTGACTTGGGTATAGATTCAGAAGAGGGTGAATTTTCAGAATCTGCTTTGTATCTAAGAAACGCCGTTCGAGTGGGAGAGTTACCAGGTTTTGATGCCGGTTATGTCAGCGTTCAAGATGAAGCCGCTCAGCTTTCCGCTCACATTTTATCGCCTAAAAATGGCGAAAAAGTATTAGATGCTTGCGCAGCGCCCGGAGGAAAAACAGGTCACTTGTTAGAGAAAGCCAACGCATCTGGACTGAGTTCAATGGAATTGACTGCGGTGGAACTCGAGTCATGGCGCATGGAAAAAATCGAATCCAATTTAGCGCGTCTTGGCTATTCTGCCAATGTAATTTGCGCCGATGCGAGCGATCTAAAAGCTTGGTGGGATGGTGAGTATTTCGACAAAATACTACTTGATGTGCCTTGTACTGCCACAGGGGTAATTCGTCGTAATCCAGATATTAAAATCAATCGCAAACCAGCAGACATAGATGAACTCGTCATCATTCAACGAGAAATTATTAAACAGGTTTGGACAACGCTGAAGCAGGGCGGCTTCCTGCTATACGCGACTTGCTCTTTAATGCCAGAAGAAAACGAACAACAAATCCAACACTTCTTAGCAAACCAAAGCGACGCCAAAGAAGTCGCATTAAATTCTTTGGCGCCGAGTTTGGTGACAGAATGGGGGATTCCAGTGAGCCATGGTCGACAACTGTTTCCGACAGCAAACGGCCATGATGGTTTCTATTACTGCCTCCTGCAAAAAGCGTAATCTGTATCGGCAATACCTAAAACAGACGCAGATACTATCGCGCAAACGACTCAAGAAAAGGTCGCAGTCGCATAAAGTGGTATAAAAAAGCCCAGTGAATTGTTTCACATGAAACATAATACGCTGGGCTTTTTTGAGTTTGGCCGCTGTTTCAACACTCGTTAACTAATCAAAGAAATCTCATTCCATGATTATCCAAAATAATTACGAGTATTTATCAACTTCAAGTTAAATAATTGTCCTTATGTGGGTAAACTTACTCTACTTGATTCGAGCAAAAAATATGCACGTTCGATCGAGCAAACGACTCAATTTTGGCATTTGAACTAATACATTAAACAAAGAGCCGAATAACAAATAACGCTCTAAGGCAGATTATGAAAATCATCATTATAGGGGCTGGCCAAGTAGGTGCCACACTTGCGGAAAACTTGGCGAGTGAAGATAACGATATCACCGTCATTGATACTAATTTAACTCGCCTTAGAGAATTGCAGGACCGTCTCGACATTCAGACAGTTGAAGGCAGTGGCTCACATCCAGATGTACTAGACCAAGCAGGCTGTAATGATGCCGATATGCTGATTGCGGTAAGTAACCAAGATGAAACCAACATGATCGCGTGTCAGGTAGCCCACACTTTATTTAAAACACCGACCAAGATTGGTCGTGTTCGTTCTAGTGCCTACGCAAAATATCCTGAGCTCTTTGCTGATCAAGCGATTCCAATGGATGTGCGCATCAGTCCAGAAAAAGAAGTAACAAAACACCTTAGTCGTTTAATCCGTTACCCAGGTGCTCTGCAAGTGATGGAATTTGCTGACGGCAAGGTCCAGCTAGTGGTGGTGAAAGCTGAAAAAGGGGGGCCGCTTATCGATCAACCCATCAGCTTTTTGAAAGAGCACATGCCATCCATTCAGACACGTATTGCGGCTATTTATCGCGATGGTAAGTCTATCTCTCCGGATGGCAACACTCACATTCGTGCCAACGACGAAGTTTTCTTTCTGACAGCTCAACGGGACGTGCTCGATGTTATGAGTGAGTTGCGCCCGCTGGATGTGCCTTACCGACGCATCATTATTGCCGGTGGCGGTAATATCGGGGAACGTTTAGCACAGAGTTTAGAAAAAGAATATCGCGTCAAAATCATTGAACGCGACCCAGAGCGCTGCCGCTATCTATCTGAAACTTTGGACAATACCATTGTGCTAAACGGTGATGCGTCTAAACAGGAATTGCTGCTTGAAGAAAACATTGAGTCAACCGATGTTTTCTGCGCCTTAACCAACAACGATGAAGCCAACATCATGTCTTCTATGCTGGCAAAAGTGCTTGGTGTTCGTACGGTTATGACCATCATTAACAATCCGGCTTACGTCGACATTGTTCAAGAAGGCATGATCGATATTGCCATATCGCCGCAACAAACCACCATCAGCTCCTTATTAAGTTATATTCGTCGCGGCGATGTTGTTAACGTTCACTCAATGCGCAAAGGCGCAGCGGAAGCATTAGAAGCGGTCGCACACGGAGATTATCGTTCGTCAAAAGTCGTTGGCCGCAGTATTGCTAATTTGAACTTACCTGATGGCGCTACCATAGGGGCCATCGTTCGTGAAGACAATATGATTGTGGCAACCGGTGATTTGGTCATTCAAGCAGAAGATCATGTCATCATTTTTGTGACCAATAAAAAACAGATCCCAGCGGTTGAGCAACTTTTCCAAGTCGGTTTAAGTTTCTTTTAAAAGCGTTGTTTGTGATAGAAATTATTAACATAGATCAGGCCAAAAACGAGGTCAGGTTCTAGGAAGCAAATATGCATTTTAGTGTTATTTTACGCGTTATTGGTTTATTGGTTATGGTGTTCAGTGTGTCACTGATTCCACCGATTATTGTTTCTATCATTTATTCAGATGGCACTATTCATGCGTTCTTGTATGCGTTAGCGATCAACTTATTGGGCGGTTTTTTATTGTGGTTCCCGGTCCGAAAAGAACGGGGTGAACTCAAAATTCGTGATGGCTTCCTAGTCACCGTTCTGTTTTGGACGGTATTGGGCTTATTCGGTTCGGTGCCATTTTTCTTAGCCGAAACACCAAACCTTACTTTTACAGATGCCTTGTTTGAATCCATTTCTGGACTGACTACCACTGGGGCGACCATCCTTACGGGTATCGATGATTTACCAAAATCGATTTTATTCTATCGCCAGTTATTAACTTGGTTGGGGGGGATGGGGATAATCGTTTTGGCCGTTGCCATCATGCCAATGTTGGGTATCGGTGGTATGCAGCTGTATCGTGCGGAAACACCAGGGCCAGTAAAAGACACTAAATTAACACCGCGTATTGCCGAAACAGCAAAAGCGCTTTGGTATATCTATGCCACGCTAACCAGTGTCTGCGCCTTAGGGTATTGGATTGCGGGAATGAGTTTGTTCGATGCCATTTGTCACAGTTTTTCGACCGTGGCTATTGGTGGTTTCTCAACACATGACGCCAGTATTGGTTACTTTGACAGTGTCGCCATTGAAATGATTTGTACTTTTTTTATGGTGGTATCGGCCTGTAACTTTGCATTGCACTTTTACGCTTGGCGTCACAAAAGTGTCTGGCATTATTTTAAAGATCCAGAAGCACGTTTCTTTTTGTTCATTCTCTTAAGCACTTGTATATTGTCCACCTTAGTACTGGCAATGACAGCCACGTATGATTGGACGACATCACTAAGATACGCGGTTTTTGAGAGCGTCTCGATCGCTACGACATCAGGCTTTGGTACTTCGGATTTTTCTAGCTGGCCACATTTTTTGCCTTTCTTATTGATTGTTACATCCTTTGTCGGTGGCTGTGCAAGCTCTACAGGTGGGGGCATGAAGGTAATCCGTATTTTACTAATACTCAAACAAGGCATGCGTGAAATCCAGCGACTCATTCACCCTAATGCGGTGATTCCAGTTAAAGTCGGCGGCAAAGCAATCAACGAGAGAGTTGTGTCTGCAGTGTGGGGGTTTTTCTCAGCCTATTTACTGGTCTACGTTATCTTAATGATTGGCTTAATGGCGACAGGCTTGGATCAGGTCACAGCTTGGTCAGCGGTCGCCGCCACATTAAACAACCTTGGTCCAGGCTTAGGCGATGTGGCATCCAGCTTTACCAGCGTCAGTGACCCTGCAAAATGGATGCTGTGTTTCTCTATGTTATTGGGTCGTTTAGAAGTGTTTACCTTGTTGGTATTATTCACCCCAATGTTCTGGCAAAGATAACAAGGATTTACCATCGTGACACCTGCCATCAACCAGCTAAAGAAACTAAAAATTGCGTTTAGCCTGCACGAATATGAACACGATCCAAACTGTTCTAATTTTGGCGAAGAGGCCGCTGAGAAGCTTCACCTCGACCCCGCTTGTGTGTTTAAAACCTTATTAGTAACCGACGACAAAACAACTTTTGTCACCATTGTGCCAGTTACCGGCACCCTGAATTTAAAACGGGCTGCCAGTGCGTTGGGCGTCAAAAAATTACACATGGCCGATGTGAAAGACGCAGAACGACTCACGGGTTACCTGGTTGGTGGCATCAGTCCAATAGGACAAAAGAAAAGCCTCATAACCTGCATAGACGACTCCGCTAAAGCCTTTGAAAAAATCTATGTCAGTGGCGGACAACGCGGATTAGACATAGGCCTCGCACCAAAGGATCTTAGTCTCGCATGTCGCAATGCCACTTTCGCGGCCATTGGCGAAAGTAAATAAGCCAACCAATAACGCCAATCAAATCACTCACTTTACCAAGAAAGGCATATGTCCAGATGACGCAAATCAAACCCATTATTTTACTAGACCGTGACGGCGTCATTAACCAAGATTCAGACGCTTATGTAAAATCTGTCGATGAATGGCAGCCTATTCCAGGCAGTATTAAATCCATAGCAGCATTATCCAAAGCAGGGTTTTCAGTCTTTGTGGTAACCAATCAGTCTGGCATTGCACGGGGCTATTATGACGAAGCCACGCTATACGCCATGCATGATAAAATGACGGCCTTAGTCGAGGCAGAGGGCGGTACAATCGCTGGCATTCAATATTGCCCACATGGCCCAGAAGATAACTGCCATTGCCGTAAACCCAAAAGTGGGATGATTGAAGCAATTGAAGCAGAGCTTGGTCTATCGTTCGAAGAGCACCCAGCCATCATGGTCGGAGACTCCTTACGAGACCTTCAGGCAGGAAATGCACGCGGCTGCTCACCAGTATTGGTTCTAACGGGAAAAGGCCGTGAGACTCAGTATAAAACGATAGACTTCCCCTTTAACGTCTATACGGACTTGGCAGCGTTCACCATTGCATTACTGCATAAATACAGTTAACGCTGTTTAGAAACTAAAGTGTGCTCAAACACCTTGTTAGTAACCAATTACTAACAAGGTGATCTTTCCAGTAGCGCTAATGGGCTCGAGTCATACTGGCGAGTCTCTGCCAACTTAGCGCCATTAAAACAGCCAACAATAACAAAAGATACGGAAAAGCGCTCACACTAAAGGCCTCAATAATGGGCCCAGTCAAAGACGGAGCGACCAACGCTCCCAATCCACAACAGACAAAGATATACCCTGTGCGCTTACCATTAAGTGACATAATGCTGTTGGCATAGGAGAACAACATGGGGAAAAAGGCTGAGCAACCCAACCCTAGCCACAAAGCAATCATCACCAAAGAAGCATCAGACAATATCATCATCACACTGCCGCTCATGCTGATCGCTAATAATCCATAGATTCCCTGTCTAGGAGTAATCCAGCGCAATAAAATCACCGAAAATAATCGTCCCAATGACAAGCTGACAAAAAACCAAGTCACTAAAATAGCGGCACTATTGTGGTCTTCACCAGACAGGACAGCGTACGTGGTAATCCAGCCAGCAATGGTAATTTCAAATCCCACATACAAAAAAATCACCGTTAAAAAAGCCAAAAAAGTGGCCTTCTGCTTAGTCGCAGGAACCACTTCACTCGCTCTGGCTTCAAACCGTGGGCTGGGCTGTCGCCATAATAAAAACGGTAGGATAAGAGCGTATAACGCCACCATCCAATAACCAGCACCATAACTCTGTCCCGTCCATTCGGCAAACACCAAAATAAGCGGCGCTAGCATGCACCCAGAGCTGTAACACAAATGCAAAATCGTCACATATGAGCCGACTTTTTCTTTATGCAACCACAGCATCATCATATTTCCGCCAGCGTTAACCGAAACTTCAGTAGCACCAAGCAAGAAAAACAATACCACCAGCATGGTTAAACTGGTCGAGAAGGGGACTAATATCAAACCTGCGATCACACAAAGCAGCATCATTATAAGATAATGATGGCCTTGTAAACGATCAAACATACGGCCTGCAAGCAGGGCCCCTAAAATATTACCAATTGCGCGAGCTGTGAAAACAATGGAGATTTCAGCGACCGATGCATCAATTAGCCCTGCTAAATAAATCAAACTTGGTCCAAGCAAACCAGAGACGGCGCCAGCAGCAAGAAACATAGCAAAATAGAGCCCAGTCCGAGTCATTTCCTTCATAGAACAACATCCATTTTTTATTGTTTTGAATGATTAAAAATAATTGGGATTTAATCACGCAACTTGATTAATTAATAGACTCTAAAAAGAAAATCCCCAAGCCTTCTATCGGTCATTGGCATTGCTACAAGATTAGATGATAATAGTTATTATTTTAAAACCCTCAGTCCATGACGAATCCAGATCGACTTACTCGTATAGAAAAAGTATTAGACTACATCCACGAGCATTTGGATGAGCCTATTCATGTTCTCAATTTGGCTGAAAAAAGCTGTTGGTCACGTTGGCAGTTTCAACGGGTCTTTGGTCAAGCAACCGGACTCACTGTTGCTCAATACATTAGAGAGTTACGCTTAAGCAATGCAGCCGAACTGTTACTATCAAGCAAAGATAGGCACGTTGACATTGCCATACAATGTGGTTTTGACTCCGAAATAAGCTTCTCTCGCGCATTTAAACAAATGTTTAACTGTACCCCTGGACATTATCGTCAACAGGGAAAGCGCTATGGGCTGCGTACACCACTGCAATATAGGAAACCGCATACGGCACAAATCGACACACCAAAAACCTTCACACAAATACGCCTTGAAAGCCGCGATGATTTTCAGCTGCATGGCATCAACGATTGGATACGCGGACCTTTTTCTTCTGCACCCGACTTTATCGAGCGGGTACCACGGCTCTGGAAACAATTAGAAAAACAAGCACACCATATCGATAGTCATACTCGACCTATCGGTGTCGTAGATACCAATGATCACCCCCAACACCCAGATCAGATGTGTTATTGGGTAGGATATGTTGATCAGCCCAATAAGCATTTCGACTCGATGCAAGTACCTGCTCAGGAATACGCCGTGATTCCAGTACATGGCAAAGTCGTCGCCATTGAACAAGCCGTGGAATGGTTTATCTATCAATGGCTGCCAGACTCCAATTATCTTGGGGTACAAGGCTATGAGTTAGAAATTTACGAACCGAATTACGACCCAGACAGTTCGCACAGTTACATGGAATATTGGCTTCCCATCAAACCTAGGTAACCTGACACATAACCCCTTATGCGCCATGACATTCAATAAACACATCTTCTTATGAAGATGCACCAAAAGGTTAAGTTTTACGTTCTCGATAAAAATAGAATGAGACACATTATCAATATTGTTTTATTCTTTTCTCGGAGTTAATATGAAACCGTCTGTGCAGTTCCAGCTTACTTTACTCGCTTTGGCCATTACCTCAGTCTCATCTTATTCCCTTGCTGCTGATACCTCAGAAACGACTGACATAAACCTAGAAGATCAATTGGACACTCTCGTTGTAAAAGGCCAGACATATCGTAATACCGCAACAAAAACACAGTTGGACCCAGAAGAAACACCACAAGCGATTTCAGTAATAGAGAAGGAAGCTTTGCAACACAGAGGTACAGAAACCGTCGCAGAGGCCGTTCGATACACACCTGGTATCAATACAGAGTTACGCGGTGGCGCGGTAACTCGATTGGATTTTTTTAATATCCGAGGGTTTGAAAATGATAAAGCTTACTATGACGGACTGCAGCTACTCTATAACGATTGGAACCTACAACCGCAAATCGACATGGCAGCCGTGGAACAAGTAGAAGTATTCAAAGGCCCAACCTCGACACTGTATGGCGCTATGCCACCAGGCGGTATGGTGAACCTCATTAGTAAAGCCCCTCAGTCTGAGAGCCAGCATAGTGTGGAATTAACCTTAGGTAGCGATAATAAACGCGAAACACAGATCGATAGTACAGGTGCCATTAACGACACAATGAACTATCGCGTCGTTGGATTATTTCGTCAAAAAGACGGACAAGCCGTCACATCGGAAGAAGAGCGCATCATGATCGCGCCCTCTATTGATTGGAAAATAAGCGACAACACCATGCTAAACCTCAATATGTATTACCAAAAAGATCCAAGCATGGGTGTGTACTCCACTTTGCCATCAAAAGGCACCGTCTACAGCAGCATCAATGGCAAGCTGTCTTCCGATGCCTATGCGGGTGACACAAACTGGGAGACTTACGACAGAGATGTTCTATTACTGGGCTATAAGCTCGATCACAACATCAATAATACTTGGCGCTTTTTACAAAATGCGCGTTTCACCACCGCCAAAGCCTACCAAGAAAACACTTACTCTTCTTCACTAGACAGTGATGAGAGAACCCTAAACCGTCGTGCCTACCTAACGGATGAAAAATCCGAAGGCATCAATATAGATAACCAATTTTCTGGATTATTTGATGTCGGCAATGCAGAACACAATATTTTGGTCGGTGTGGACTATCTAAAACTCAAATCTGACGTGATATACGAAGATGCCGTCGCACCAAGCATCGATCTGTATAATCCAGATCACAACCAAATTATCAGAGACAATCTAGACTTCGCAGGGTCCGGATACAGCAGTGACTTTACCATCGACAAAGAACAAACGGGGCTGTATCTACAAGATCAAATACGCTTTGATCAGTGGGTCTTTATTGCCGGCGGTCGCTATGATCAATTCAAATCGACCGAAACTGGCAGAAAATACGGAGCAGCGACCAATACCAAGGTCGATCAAAGCCAATTTAGTGGTCGAGCAGGCGCCCTGTATGAATTTGATAATGGCGTAGCACCGTTTGTTAGTTACGCACAAAGTTTCGAACCCATTACAGGTTCAGATCGCAATGGCAAAACGTTTGATACCTCAACCGCCGACCAATGGGAAGCCGGCTTGAAATACAAAAGACGAGAGATCACCGCCAGCGCAACCGCTTTCGAAATCACCAAACGCAACGTACTGACTCGCGATCCGGACAGCACAGACTACAGCCAAAAAGTCCAAGTAGGTGAAATGCGCTCTCGTGGTATCGAACTTGAATTGCAACACGCCATTACATCTGACGTAACGGTCAAAGCAGCCTACACACTGCAAGATGTTGAAGTCACCAAAGACAACAGTGGTATAGAAGGCAATACACCGGTTTGGGTACCTAAAAAACAATTCAACACCTGGCTAACCTATGCACCAACAGAAGGGGAATTAGTAGGGGCATCATTCGGTGCAGGCGTACGTTATGTCGGTCAAATGCAACTTGATGCTGCCAATTCTAATACTGTGCCATCGTTTACTTTGGTCGATTTGTCTATTGGCTATGACTTATCTGCATTGTCACCACAATGGCAAGGCGCCAGCGTGAGATTTGCCATGAGTAACCTATTGGATGAAACCTATTACAGCTGCTACGACGCATCCAACTGCTGGTTTGGTGACGAAAGAGCCTACGAAATCAGTGCCCGTTATGAGTTCTAGCTATCTCAGGGCGTTTTAGAACCACTCTTTAGAGGTAAAAAAACATGGAAAGGCTTATAGATCGTCTTTTCAACACAGCAAGATCATTCATTGCCGTATTGGATGGACAAGAGGGTGTCTCTGATGAAAAACAGAGCATCACACGGCTATCAGCCAAAAATCCAGAACACGCTCTGCGGGTTTTGCATAACACACTACAGGAGGCGCACCCAGAAACAGGGGCGCCTTATTGGCGTATACGGTGTTGGGGATTAGTGTGTTGGCAGCCGATCTATTTAGCGATGATTTGTGTTTATCAGCTCAAAGCGGTTCCGCTAAGCTTAAAAGCGATAGAGCAAAAACAAAGCGGCGAGATGGTGGCTGGTTTTTGCTTACCAGATGGCATATGGCAAGAAGGAAGCCACGAAGTCCTGATTACAATGGTTTGTGAGCAGCTCAACAGTCTTTTCCAATCTCTTGAAACCGCCCATGTGAATGCGTTTGGAGGGCAACCCGCGCTTTATAAGGGATTGCTTGCGGACCAGCTAATGAGTACCTTAATTGGTATAGGTAACTTGCTACCGGACGAACAAAAACACAATTTAGCAGAAGATTTTCGTCTTTGGGCGCAGGCCATGAATTTACCAATGAAACCGCTTGAAGGACTTAACCTACAAACAGCCAAAACGCCTATTTTTGTTCGTCATACCTGCTGCTTACATTTTCGCCGTGAAGGCGGAGAACTTTGTTCCAACTGCCCAAGACTGCATACCAAAAGCGCCAAGAAGAAACAGCAATGTAGCGTCTCTTGATGTTGAAACACGCCGTCGAGGCTAGATCAAATAAACCAGATAGTAAGTGCTTACTTAGAATGTAAGCCAATTATTATAAGACTTTAAGAAACCAATGTTTCACTGCGTGACTGCTGGGCTAAAATATCCGTAAGATTGTCTTCAATCCAGTCTGCCAAACTGGCAACGCGAACCGCCACTTCAAGCCCTAATGTCGTCAAACTGTATTCCACATGAGGCGGCACAACAGGATACGACGTGCGTAGGACAAAGCCGTCTAGCTCTAAGGCTTGGAGCGTTTGCGCCAGCATTTTTTCACTGACGCCAGATATCTTGCGACGCAATTCACTAAAGCGATGTGTTTCACCGTCCTTCAGTGCAAACAACACCAATACGCCCCAGCGACTCGTCACATGTTTCAAAATATCACGCGAAGGACACTTGTCTGAAAACACATCCCCCCGATCAAATAAATGAGCCATACCGTTCTGAGAATTTTGTAAATTATTTTCCATACTTACCTTTTTGTACGTACTTACTAAAAGTTTGTTAGTGATATATTCTACTTCCATCTACTCGAAACTCAAAGGAGAATAATATGATTTTAGTAACTGGCGCATCAGGCCAACTTGGCCGTCTCGTGATTGCATCACTATTAGAGAAAACAGCCGCGAGCAACATCATCGCCGCCGTTCGTAATCCAGACAGCGTAAAAGACTTAGCTGAAAAGGGCGTACAAGTTCGTCAAGCTGATTACACCGACCAAAACGCTCTTGTTGCAGCGATGCAAGGCGTTGAAAAAGTATTATTAATCTCTTCAAGTGAAGTGGGCCAACGTACTGCTCAGCACAGCAACGTCATCCATGCCGCAAAACAAGCGGGCGTTTCTCTGATTGCTTACACCAGTATTTTGAACGCGAACACATCACCGCTGATCTTGGCAGAAGAACACGTAGCCACCGAAAATCTGTTGGCAGAATCTGGCGTACCCTATGTATTGCTGCGCAATGGCTGGTACTCAGAAAATTACACAATGAGTCTAGCAACTGCCTTAGAATACGGTGTTGTCGGCTGTGCTGAAGAAGGCAAATTCTCGACGGCAACCCGTGCTGATTACGCAGAAGCCGCCGCAGCTGTACTCTTAAAAGACGGACAAGCGGGCAAAGTATACGAGCTAGCAGGCGACACTGCATTCACACTCAGCGAATACGCCGCAGCGATCAGCAAGGTATCAGGCAAAACCGTGGCCTACCACAATGTACCGGAAGCAGAATTCACCAAGATTCTGGTCGGCGCAGGCTTACCAGAGGGCTTTGCCGCCATCCTTGCTAACTCGGAAGTCGGCGCCTCCAAAGGCGGCTTGTTTAACGACAGCAAAAACTTATCGACTCTGATTGGTCATCCAACCACGCCCATTGAAGACAGCATAAAAGCGGTGTTGTAATAAAAGAAACAAAATAAAGCTTCTCGATCTTACAAAAGTGAAGCTTTATTCTTTGATTAAAGTTCACCAATATCTCCCCTTATGTGCCAATCTCTCAAGCTTTTTATAACAGATAGAACATAGGTTCTTTCTTTCCCCATCAGAATTTAGATATGAAAAATCTTTATGTTCACCAAACTTTAATTTTCGCCCACAATTATAACATTCAGTATTACTCCCTCCTTGAGCAAAGTAATAAATCACGAAAATCACAAGTGCAAAAAAGCTTATGATCAATAAAATTAAACTACCTGTATCCATATATCCCCCAAGACGAACTAAACTGCCAACAATATTGAAACATAATTTTCAAATAACTCATTTTCAGATTAAATTATTACACAAAGCAAAAAAGCTCCGACATCTATAAAAACATCGAAGCTTTTTAGTAAGTAAACTCAGACTGAATTAAACGTCTAGGTTGGCGACGTTCAAGGCGTTGTCTTGGATGAAGTTACGACGTGGCTCCACTTCGTCACCCATTAAGGTGGTGAACATTTGGTCAGCGGCAACGGCGTCGTCGATGGTCACGCGAAGCATGCGGCGAGCGCTTGGGTCCATGGTGGTTTCCCACAATTGCTCAGGGTTCATCTCACCCAAACCCTTATAGCGCTGGATGGTCATGCCACGAGACGCTTCTTTCATTAGCCAAGACTTCATGTCACTGATGGTTTTCACCGCTTCACGACGTTCGCCACGCTGGATATAAGACTCTTCACCAAACAGTTCTGCAACCGTTTCCGCCATGGTCACAATACGTTTGTATTCTGGCGAGTTAAAGAAGGTGCCTTCAAAACGGTAACGGTTAGACACACCGTGCGACATGATGTCGACCACTGGTAAGTAGATATTACGTTCGTCGTCTTTTTCTACTGAGAAGTCAAAACGGAATCCGGTACGCGCATCTTGTGGCATTTGATTGCGAATGGCGTCAACCCATTCCAAGACGGCCGCTTCTTTGGTCAAGCTGTCTTGCGTTAAGGGTTTGCAGTACAGAAGTTTACCCATAACATCTTTTGGGTACACACGAGACAAACGATCAATATCCGCTTCGATTTGAATGTAGTCACGCACCAATTTCGCTAAATGCTCACCTTGGATGCCTGGCGCCTCTTCGTTAACGTGCATATGAGCGCCGTCTAACGCCACTTCGATCAAATGCTGATCCAATGCGGCTTCGTCTTTGATGTATTGTTCTTGCTTACCACGTTTGATTTTGAACAAAGGGGGTTGGGCAATAAAGATATGGCCACGTTCAATGATTTCTGGCATTTGACGGAAGAAGAAGGTCAACAGCAGGGTTCGGATGTGCGAGCCATCCACGTCAGCATCGGTCATGATAACAATGCTGTGGTAACGCAATTTGTCGGCGTTGAATTCATCACGACCGATACCACAACCTAATGCCGTAATCAGGGTGCCCACTTCAACCGACGCGAGCATTTTGTCAAAGCGAGCTTTTTCGACGTTGAGAATCTTACCTTTCAACGGCAGAATCGCTTGCGTACGACGATCACGACCTTGTTTTGCCGAACCACCCGCAGAGTCACCCTCCACTAGGTAAATTTCAGAAAGCGCGGGGTCTTTTTCCTGACAATCGGCCAATTTACCTGGCAAGCCTGCGATGTCTAGCGCGCCTTTACGGCGCGTCATATCACGGGCACGACGTGCTGCTTCACGGGCACGCGCTGCGTCGATCATTTTGTTAACGATGATTTTGGCTTCGTTTGGTTTTTCCAGTAGAAATTCAGAGAAACGCTTGGTCATCTCTTGTTCTACGGCGGTTTTTACTTCAGAAGACACTAACTTGTCTTTGGTCTGAGAAGAGAATTTTGGGTCTGGTACTTTTACCGATACGATGGCGGTCAAGCCTTCACGGCAATCATCGCCCGTTGTCGCGACTTTTTGCTTTTTCGCTAACCCTTCTTTCTCAATGAAAGTGTTGAGGGTACGCGTCAAAGCGCCACGGAACCCCGCAAGGTGAGTACCACCATCGCGCTGTGGAATGTTGTTGGTGTAACAGTAGATGTTTTCTTGGAAGCCTTCGTTCCACTGCAATGCGACTTCTACAGCAATACCGTCTTCTAGGTCGTCACGTTGGCACATGAAATGGAAAATGTCGTTGATAGGCGTTTTGTTGGTATTTAAATGCTCAACAAAAGAGCGCAAACCACCACTGTAGTTAAAAAAGTCTTCTTTGCCCGTGCGCTCATCTTTCAATTTAATGGCAACACCTGAGTTCAAGAATGACAATTCACGCAGGCGCTTCGCCAAGATGTCATAAATGAATAAAATATTGCTAAACGTCGCTGGAGACGGTTTGAAATGAACCGTTGTGCCTTTACCGTCAGAGTCACCCACAATAGCCAAAGGCGCTTGAGGAACGCCATGAACATAATGCTGCTCGTAGACTTTGCCATTCTTACGGATCGTTAAAGTGAGCGCTTCTGATAGGGCGTTTACTACTGAAACACCCACACCGTGAAGACCACCAGACACCTTGTATGAGTTATCGTCAAACTTACCACCGGCATGCAGTACCGTCATGATAACTTCGGCAGCAGAAACACCTTCTTCTTCGTGTATATCAACCGGAATACCACGGCCATTATCCGAAACAGAAATCGATTCATCAGGGTGAATCAATACAGTAATGGTGTCACAGTGACCCGCAAGCGCTTCATCGATGGAGTTATCCACGACTTCAAACACCATGTGGTGCAAACCCGTGCCATCGTCCGTGTCACCGATGTACATGCCTGGACGTTTACGTACGGCATCTAGCCCTTTGAGCACCTTGATACTGGACGAATCGTAATTATTTTCACTCATTTAACTCTCCTGCAAACCTTTGCTCAATAAAGACAATTCGCCGTTATTCATCGAAAACTGACGAACGTCTGTGGTGTCGGCCCAAGTAAAATCCGTTGTATCAGGCTCGACACTGGTAATAAAAATTTGGCTGTTTAGTGACTCCAACAACTGACACAATTTCTGCCTGTGGTTAGCGTCCAACTCAGCTGGTAAATCATCCACTAAAAATACCAGCGGGCGGCCCATATCGATCAGTAACTGTCCTTGAGCAATTTTCAACGCAGACACAACCAGTTTTTGCTGACCCCGAGACAAGGTATCTAACGCATCTCCCGTCGCGGTTTTCACGCGTAAATCAGCACGTTGAGGACCGGTATGTGTGTAACCCAGCTCGATATCTCGCTCACGTCCCGCTTCAACCGCCATCTGTAAGTTTTTTTGTGCATCCCAGCCCTGAAAGAACTGCAAACTCACCGAAAGCTCTGTGGTTAATAACGATAAAACCTTCACAAAATGCGGCGTTAATTTTTCCACATACGCTTTGCGAGATTGGTTGACATGCTCACCCAGTCGGATCAATTCCTGATCAAATGCCGCCAATAAACTGAGGGATATTTTACCACGTCTAAGCAAGGTATTCCGCTGTTTTAATGCTTTTTGCCAGCCTCGCCACGCTTGAATGAAGTCTTTATCGTAATGAAATGTCCCCCAGTCGATAAATTGACGTCGAATGCTGGGAGAACCTTCTAATAATCGAAAGGCATCGGGGTTGATCAGCTGAACAGGAAGACGCTCAGCAAGCTCAATGACTGATTGCGCTCGTTGCCCTTGGATCCGCACGTCAATTTGACCATCGCGATGACGCTGCAAACCGACACGAATCGGACTGCCTTGCGTTTGATGAAGCTGTGCAAAGACAATGCAGGCTTCATTTTCATGCTGAATGTAGGTTTTGTGTTTGTGACTACGAAAAGAACGCCCAAACGACAATAGGTGAATGGCTTCCAATATGGAGGTTTTACCACTGCCATTTTTGCCAACAATCACATTCACTTGAGGCGAAGGTTCAAAGCGCACACTAGAAAGGTTGCGAACATGAGAGATGTCCAAACGCACCAGCGGCATAACTCTTAAACCTTAATTAGGGTAGGGAAGACAATCCACTTGGCGCTTTAGAAAACGAAAACGCCAAGTGGGTGATAGGTCTATCATCTAAAGGACAATTAGAGACGCATCGGCATCACAACGTATTGTGCGGCATGGCTTTGTGCTTCTTCGATCAAGGCACTGCTGTTCGAGTCATTCAATGACAAGCGCACTTCTTGGGAGTCAACAACACCAAGTACGTCTAATAAGTAACCGACGTTGAAGCCCACTTCCATATTGTCGCCTTGGTATTGAACCAATACGGATTCTTCCGCTTCTTCTTGCTCTGGGTTATTGGCAAACACTTGCAACATGCCATTAGACAGAATCAAACGCACACCACGGTATTTCTCGTTAGAAAGAATCGATGCGCGTAGGAATACTTGGCGTAATTCCAAACGATCCGCAATGACGATTTTTTCGTTGTTACGCGGAATAACACGGTGATAATCCGGGAATTTGCCATCGACCAATTTAGAGGTAAAGACGTATTCAGCGACTTTGGCGCGAATATGGTTTGTCCCTATGGTCAATTGAACGACTTCATCGGTATCGTTTAGCAAGCGATTTAATTCCAACACCCCTTTGCGAGGCACAATCACTTGCGTCAAATCGCCGCTCACTTGCGCGTCTTCAACCGCCGTTGCTAGACGATGTCCGTCGGTCGCTACAACCCGTAGTTGACCATCGGCCACTTCGAGCAACATACCATTAAGGTAATAACGCACATCTTGGTTCGCCATCGCAAAACCCGTACGGTCGATCAAACGACGGACACTGTTTTGCGCGATAGACACTTTTAGATCACCTTGCATATCTTGGATATTCGGGAATTCATCCGCCGGCAAGGTCGACAAGCTGAAGCGTGAACGACCAGAGCGTATGACCGCTTTTTGATCATCCAAGGTAAATTCAATCACGGCGCTATCTGGTAAGCTTTTGCAAATGTCCATAAGCTTACGCGCTGGCACGGTAATTCGGCCTTCTTCGCATTCGTCTAATGGTACATGTCCCACCAATTCGACTTCTAAGTCAGAGCCTGTCAACGTCAGTACTTGGTCTTTCACTTCCACCAATACGTTGGCCAAGACGGGCATGGTTTGTTTGCGCTCTACAACGCCTGCCACTAGTTGTAGTGGCTTAAGAAGTGTCTCGCGGACGACTGAAAATTTCATTATTTTCCTCGTAAACTCAAAGTCTTAGACCATCAGGTGGTCAGAATTCGCATCAATTGTTTATAGTCTTCACGGATATCCGAATCCGTATCTTGCAGTTCTTTAATCTTGCGAATCGCATGTAAGGCTGTCGTATGATCACGGCCACCAAAGGCATCGCCAATCTCTGGTAAGCTGTGGTTGGTCAATTCTTTGGCTAACGACATCGCCACTTGGCGAGGACGTGCAACCGATCGACTACGACGTTTCGACAGCAGATCACTGATCTTAATTTTGTAGTATTCCGCTACAATCCGCTGGATATTATCGATGTTTACCAGCTTATCTTGCAAGGCCAAAAGGTCTTTTAACGATTCGCGCACGAAATCTGGCGTAATCGCTCTTCCAGTAAAATGTGAGTTCGCAATGACACGTTTGAGCGCGCCTTCTAACTCACGGACGTTGGAGCGTATTTTCTGTGCAATAAAGAAAGCCGAATCATAAGACAACTTAATGCCACTTTCGTCCGCTTTACGCATCAAAATCGCCACACGGGTTTCTAATTCTGGCGGTTCAATGGCTACCGTTAAACCCCAGCCAAAGCGCGATTTCAGACGATCTTCCAGACCTTGAATTTCTTTAGGATAGCGGTCACAGGTCAAAATCATCTGTTGGCCACCTTCTAATAAAGCATTAAAGGTGTGAAAAAACTCCTCTTGCGTACGGTCTTTACCGGCAAAAAACTGAATATCATCAATGAGTAACGCATCAACTGAACGATAATAACGTTTGAAATCGTTGATCGCGTTCAACTGAAGCGCTTTTACCATGTCAGCAACGAAGCGTTCAGAATGCAGGTAAACCACCTTCGCATTCGGATTGTGACGCATCATCTCTGTACCGACGGCTTGCATTAAGTGAGTCTTACCTAGACCAACGCCACCGTATATAAACAGAGGGTTGTAGGCACCACCAGGATTCTCTGCGACCTGTAACGCCGCCGCATGAGCGAGCTGGTTGGATTTACCTTCGATAAAGTTATCAAAGGTAAAAGAGTTATTCAGATTCGCGCCGTGGTTAATCCCACCTTCTACCTGAACTTTTCGCTTGGGGGCCGTTAATGGCAATTGCCCCTGTTCATAAGGTTCAAGCTCCCCGCGTAATCCTGTACCCGATAAAGTTAATGGTGCTTCAAATTCAAGGTCAGCGTTGGGGCTGCCTTCTTCGTCATCCATTAAACCAAAGCCAGGACGATAGCCAGATTCTCGAGCCACTTCATTATTCAAAGGGCTAATAGCCGGTTCGTTTGAAACCGGCGGCGGTGGTGGCGACATCGAATTTGCTTGGGCGAAGTTTTGTGCCTTCACCTCTAGCTTTAAAGCGGGGGCAAGATCATCGCCAGCAAATTCAGACAATAATTCCTTGATGCGCGTTTGATATTTGTTACTCACCCAATCCAACACAAAACGGTTTGGTGCACTTAGGCACAATTCTCCATTCGGCATCATTTCAGCCTGCAATGGACGAATCCAGGTGTTGAACTGAGATGTGGAAAACTCACTCTGCAAGCGCTGCAGACAAAGATTCCAATGCTCCAAAGACACTGTAGACGTACTCCCTGGTTGAGTGACAGACAAGGAGCGGATTTTACATCGGCCATTTAAAGTTATCCACACATAAATAGAAAAAAACCGCATCCGTCTGAAAATCAAAAAATGTTAATAACATATAGGGTTATGCACAAGCGTAGATAAAAATTTTTTGTGTGCATAAACCATCAAGTTATACACACATTAAAATCTCTTTATTTTTATCTTATTCACATGTGGGAAACATTTTATCGTTTTGATTTTTATACACATTAAAGATGTATTTTTTCTCTCTGTGGATAAAAGTTTTCTCTTCTAATTTCTTTATCCACTTCTTTGGTAGAAGTCTGTGTGTAAGTGTTGAATGAATTGTGTGGTTCTTTTTTTTACAATTCCCCTCTGGAAGCATTGAATTTACTGGAAAAAGCCTCTAAAATCCGCGCCCTGATTTGACCAATCAAATGTAGAGGCTTGGCGCGAGCTAACCCTCAAAACTCAAACACTGCATTCAGTGAGAGAATTAAGATGAAAAGAACTTTCCAACCTAGCGTTCTAAAACGCAAACGTAACCACGGTTTCCGTGCTCGTATGGCTACTAAAGGCGGACGTCAAGTTATCGCTCGTCGTCGTGCTCGCGGCCGCAAGGTTCTAAGCGCATAAGTACGCTGATGACCGAATATTGTTTTCCTCGGCACGTCAGACTTCTGAATGCCGGGGATTATCAATCTGTCTTTAACGACACCTCCTCCAAAGTCTTTGCAGGCGAATTCCTTTTATTGGCACGAAAACGAGATGACAACCAAACTCGGTTGGGTCTTATTGTGTCGAAAAAAACGGATAAACGTGCAGTAGGCCGGAATCGTATCAAACGCTTGGTGCGTGATTCCTTTCGTCACCACAAAATTCCTCTTTCCGGTCTTGATATTGTCTTTTTAGCTCGACAAGGCATCAAAGAATTGGAAAACGCCGATTTGCACAACCGACTCGATAAAGCATGGGATCAGTTGGCAAAAAAAGCCTTAAAACCCACTCAAAATAAAAAACGCGATCAAGATAAGCAGAAATAGGCTGAAAAAACTGCCAAAGGCTGGTTTAATAGCGCGTGATTTTTATAAGGGTTCAATGAACCTGCTTGTCTAACCAAATGAATTAGTTGAATACCATGGATTTCAGACGTTACTTTTTATGGGGTGCGCTTTTTATCAGTGGCTACATGCTGTTTTTACAGTGGAGCCAAGATTATGGTCCTCAGTCCACTCAAAGCGTAGCTCAAAGCACACAGTCTCAATCTGAGACAAATTCTCAAATGAACGATGATTTGCCAATGGCAACTCAAAGTACAACCGAGGCGAATGCCGAGATTCCGCAAAGTGTGAGCCAAATTGCACCCGGAAAACTGATAGAAGTGACAACCGATACCTTGCGTGTTGCCATTAACCCAGTTGGCGGTGACCTTGTAGAAGCGGCCCTGCTTCAATACAAAAAAGAATTAGGCCAACCAGATCCTTATGTCATTTTAGAAGACGGCTCAGCGCGCACTTATGTCACGCAAAGTGGTTTAGTCGGACAAAATGGTCCAGATGCTTCGCCAGAAGGTCGCCCTGTCTATCAGTCAGAAAAAACGACTTATACCTTGGCGGATGGTGAAGATTCTCTTGACGTAAATCTGTATTACACCGATGCAAAAGGCGTGAAATACACCAAAACCTTCCGTTTTACGAAAGGTCAGTACCGTATTCGCCAATTGATCACTGTTGATAACACGTCTTCAAGTACGTGGCGCGGTAATCTGTTTGCGCAGATTAAACGTGACAATTCAGCAGATCCAAGTACTGCCACTAGCATGGGATTACAGCCTTACCTAGGTGGTGCGGTTTCTGATGAGCAGAATAAATACAAAAAAGTATCTTTTTCTGACATGAAAGAAGAACCGCTCAAAACCACCACAACACAAGGTTGGGTTGCATTGCTGCAACACTATTTTGTGTCTGCTTGGATCCCTGAGCAAGGCCAGAAAGTCACTTTGCAAGCGCGAACTAACGGTGACTTTAACATCATTGGATTCACCGGTTCTCCTGTAGAAATCGCATCAGGCAAACAAGGTACATTAAGCTCAACTTTCTATGTTGGTCCTAAGCTACAAGATCATCTTGAGAGCACTGCTGAAAACCTAGATCTGACCGTAGATTACGGTTGGCTATGGTGGTTAGCTAAGCCATTGTTCTGGTTGTTAACCTTGATCCAATCTTATGTGGTCAACTGGGGTATTGCGATTATCTTGATCGTGGTGTGTGTAAAAGCCATCTTCTTCAAGTTATCTGCTGCAAGCTATCGCTCTATGGCGAAAATGCGTAAATTCGGCCCTGAAATTGCCAAGCTGAAAGATCAGTACGGTGATGACCGTCAAAAGATGTCGCAAGCCATGATGGCGCTTTACAAAAAAGAGAAAATAAACCCACTAGGGGGCTGTTTACCTATTTTGGTACAAATGCCGGTTTTCCTTTCTTTGTACTGGGTTTTGATGGAATCCGTTGAGTTACGTCATGCACCATTCTTTTTATGGATCCATGACTTATCTGTGATGGATCCATACTTCGTACTGCCTATTTTAATGGGTCTTAGTATGATGGGGCAGCAAATGCTTAACCCGACACCACCAGATCCGATGCAAGCTCGAATCATGAAGATTATGCCGATCGCATTTACCTTCTTCTTCTTGTGGTTCCCAAGCGGTTTGGTACTGTACTGGGTGACAAACAACACCTTGTCAATCATACAGCAGTACATCATTACGAAACGTATCGAAAAAGAAGCCTAATATAAAAATTGGTCTTTGATTTCAAAAAAGGCTTCCCATTGGGAGGCCTTTTTTACGTTTAGATTGCCATGTTTGCCTTGCTAACGGACAATGACAGACACTTCTATTTATTTTCTTTTACCGCACAGAGTTTGATTATGACCGATTTCCAATACGCCACAGACCAAGACACGATTGCCGCACAAGCCACCGCTCCCGGCCGAGGTGGCGTAGGGATTATTCGTTTATCAGGGCCAAAAAGCCTTGCCATCGCCAAGCAGATAATCGGCTTTGAACCCAAACCACGTTATGCCCACTACGTGCCATTTAAAACCACGAATCAAGAACAGCTCGATGAAGGCATCGCCTTGTATTTTCCAGGGCCCAACTCCTTCACTGGCGAAGACGTCTTTGAACTGCAAGGCCATGGCGGCCCCGTCATTATGGACATGCTGCTGAGTCACTGTGTGGCACTTGGCGCCCGTTTAGCTCGTCCGGGCGAATTCTCTGAACGCGCTTTTATGAATGACAAAATGGACTTAACCCAAGCGGAAGCCATTGCCGACTTAATCGACAGTACCTCAGAACAAGCGGCTAAATGCGCCTTACGTTCCTTGCAAGGTGCTTTTTCAAAACGCGTAGACGAATTGGTCGAAGCCTTAATTCATCTGCGTATTTACGTAGAAGCCGCGATTGATTTCCCAGAAGAAGAAATCGACTTCATCGGTGACGGCAAAGTCGCAGCGGAGCTGGCTGGCATTCAAACGAAACTGGCAGAAGTCCTGAAAGAAGCGAACCAAGGCGCTTTGATCCGCGAAGGCATGAATGTGGTGATAGCAGGGCGTCCGAATGCCGGTAAATCCAGCTTGTTAAACGCCTTGTCTGGCAAAGAATCCGCCATTGTCACCAACATAGAAGGCACGACACGAGACGTCTTGCGCGAGCATATCCATCTTGACGGCATGCCGCTGCACATTATCGATACAGCAGGCTTGCGTGACAGCCCAGACGAAGTAGAGCGCATTGGTATTCAGCGCGCCTGGGACGAAATCAGCAAAGCCGATCGCATTCTGATGATGGTCGACAGCCAATCCATTGATTCCAAAGACCCAAGCGAAATCTGGCCAGAATTCATGGAAAAACTGGGCAACACCAAACACCTTACCTTGGTGCGCAATAAAGTCGACTTAACCAAAGAAGGCACAGGTATAGAAATGATCTCAGGCGTCCCTGTTGTCTCTCTATCAGCCAAAACAGGTGAGGGCGTTAACGACTTGACTGAACATCTAAAAGCCGTCATGGGCTTCGACAGCACCACTGAAGGGGGGTTTATTGCTCGTCGTCGCCACATTGAAGCACTTAACAAAGCCAACCGCTTTTTAGACGCCGGTAACGAACAACTGCACGGCTACGGCGCAGGAGAGTTACTCGCCGAAGATCTCAAAGAAGCCCAACAAGCGCTTAGCGAAATCACCGGCGCTTTTACCAGCGACGACCTGCTAGGCCGCATCTTTGGCTCGTTTTGTATTGGGAAGTGAACAAGTGTAGGCTCTGGTACGGTAGTTTAAACAATACTAGAGCCCATAAACCAAAATGGCTCATCAAGTTGTAATTTCTATTTCAACCTGATTTTCTATTGCTACTTGAATCTGATTTTCTATTACAGAGTAAATATCAACATTTTCATCCGGAACTTCGATACTAACAAGAAGGCTAAACCGCACTCTATTTTCCCACCGATCTTCCGCAGTTTTATACTTCCACCATCCGCCTACAGGAAAAACAGCTATGGTGTGCATGTCAGCTAGATCTTGAGCACTACCAGTCCATTCATCTGAATGAACTGAGCCTCTTGTTCTCAATTGACCTCCTAAGAACCACCCATCACTGTCACCCTCTGGCCCATCATAATCATCCATATTTGCTAAACCATTAATGTAAGCACGGAAGTTCTCAAGTGACTGCCCAGGTCTGATTGTTTCAAACCTTAAACCATGAGATTGATAGCTATATCTTGTACGATATCCTCGTCTTCCGGGGTTAGGTTCTATGAAATACGATAACGTAACTTTTAATTTAACCTCTAACTCTGGTGGTAAGTTTTGCAACTCAGTCAAAGGCCAAGGTAACTGATAAAGCTTCATTTGATTTAATTTAGGATCGGATGATGCACTAGCATTTTGAGGTTTTATAAATGGTTGAATCTCCCCCTCAGCGATCAAAGTAAGTGCATGATCAGCACTGTATCTAGCTTTATCAATATTTGTAACACCATATCCAACTGTACGTAGCAAGGTTTCTTTTGCCACTTTAGGACTATGCACAGCACTTAGTAGCCCAAATCGCTCCATCATTCGTGGAGTCCACTCCGCAGAATGGATTATTAAGCCTCGGATAGTTTCAGGCCAAAATTCTGGATATTCGGCTGTTAACTGGGCCGCACACCGAGAAACTAAAGCACATGCAGCGCTTGTATCACTTCCCCGCTCAAAAACCTGACCTGTGGTTCTTCCTGATGTTGTTAATAATCCAACCGTATCTTCATTACTAACTTCCGTCCTATCTGGTGACAAAAGCCGATTTCCACCTTCAGCAACAACATCAGGTTTAAATGGTGCTTGCCTTCTCCATGCCCAATTCACTGAAGAACGACTTGATGGAGCAACATCTCCCTCCATCGCAAACGGCGACCAACCTTCAAAATTGGGATCATCATTTGTTGTCATTTCTGTATATGCCCCAACTGTAATAGCATTCCATGCTTGAGCTGGATCTTCTATCTGCGCGAGATTTACTTGATCCCAGTAGTCTTGGTCAGGACGAATATCTAAGTTGTTACCAGCAGAAATAACAAAAAGTCTCTGCTTTCCATCTTGCATACCAGAAGTGAATTGATCAATTTCTGCAGACCATGAAGAAGGTCTGCCACTTTCTATCTCATGATCAGAAGTAACAGCAAGACTATATACTCTATTTAAATCAGGCCTATCTACTTCAAGTTTGTATGCTGTTCCTACCGTTATAGCCCCATATAGCAAGGGATCATTGTTGCCTTGCGGAGGTAAAATTCTTGCTGACTCAATAACATGTGACAGTTGAATGGCGCTATTTTCCAATACGACATCCATCAAACTCCCAAATGCTGCTAGTCCTGCTTGCAACGAACCATGCTCATTAAACGGTGCTAGTGGTTGATATTGATCGTATTTAGGCCAATCAGGATCCCAAGAAACTGCAAAATCATCACAACACACTTTACTTAACAGCATGTTATTATAATTAACGCCAGTATCCAGAATTGATACACTAGTTGTTATATTCTCTGAAAAAGAAACTCGATCAGAAATGCTCTGCAGCCACTCTTGTTGTTCCTTTGGTGAAGAACTAAGTATTGGAACAGGTGTGTCCTTAGCTTTTCGAATTTCTTCTAAATTTGAAATCAATTCTGGTGCTTTTTCTAAATTACGAACTGAAGATTTAATAAGAACAACAAATGAATTGAAAAATGATATGGATGTATTTCCTAAACGACCATTTACTCTTTCTGCAAGAGAAGCAGCTATATTTTCAACACCATCAATTGCATTTTTTTCAACCATAACTCCCACCAAACATCGTTGTCTCGGTCTGTGGGAAAAAGTTCTGGTGGGTCTGTCCAAAATGACTCTAAGCTTGCAAGCCTAATCTCAGAAATACTATCTATTAATGCATGGTTTCGAGGAAAAGATACTCCATCCTCATTTGGTTTTCCGTCTTTTTGAGGATCTAAATACTGCTGTATTTTTTTAAGGAAAGTATCTCGCCGATCTTCAGGTATGAAGACTAAAGCGAACTCCTTATTTTCCCGCATTTGACAAGAACAGAGTTTAAAATCTCTGTTATCCAAACTATCTAACGGAAGCTTACACCCATCTACACTAATAATTTCAACATATATTCCTGAATCATCCGTTATAGTATCAACTTCATGTTCTCTTTTTTGGTCATAAGCATCAATTAAATTCTGATATTGACCTCTTAAGTGACTTCCATGTTGGTTTCTATTTCGTCCAGGAACTCCTGGGGTTCGACCGGTTCTTTTAGACTTAAAATTTTCCTCAATGAAAAACCTAGCTACATCTAAATGCTTCCTTTTAGAAACCATACAATTCCCTTATATACTTTTTATTTGTTATTACCTGACTGCCTTCTAGAAAAGGCCTTTAACAGTATTTCACTTGTTATTTTTGCATTAAAATTCAAAACAGCTTCTTTAGCTGCGTCTTCACAAGATCGGGTAATCTCAGCAGAGCTCAAACCATTTGCAGCTTCAGCAACCATCCCCCAATCAAAATCATCAGTATCGAAAAGTGATAGACGATTTTGAATAAGAAGGCATATTTGATCAAATTTTGGTTTTTCAAACTTAATGATGTCATCAAATCTTCTATAAAGTGCTTGATCTAGTAGCTCTGGATGGTTTGTAGCTGCAACAATAATACTCTCTGATGCATCTTGCTCTACAAATAACAAAAATGAGTTTAACACCCTACGAATTTCCCCAACATCATTGGGTGCACCTCGTTGAGTTCCTATAGCATCAAATTCGTCAAAAAGATAAACAGCTCTTGTTTGCCTTATATGATCAAAGATCAAACGCAACTTTGCAGCAGTCTCTCCCATAAAACGTGTAATAAGATTATCTAGGACGATTGTATAAAGAGGTAATTTTAACTCTGTTGCCAACATAGATGCAGACATTGTCTTGCCAGTTCCAGGAGAACCAGTAAAAAGAAGTTTTCTACGCGGCTGCAAACCAAACTGACTGAGTTTGTCCTTCTGACGTTGTTCTAATATCACCTTCTCCATACGTTCTTGTATGTCATCAGAAAGAACAAGCTCATTAAGACGAACACTGTGTGGAGTGAGCTCTAGTAGACCTTTTAACTCACTTTGATTCTGTTGCGCAAAAGGTATAGTTCTAGACGATGCTAGACTCGGCTTATTGGTAGAACGCTGAGATTTCTCAACAAGATTTTTAATATCGCTCGCAAGCTTATTATGCCCCTGTCGAGCTTCCTTGGCAGCAACCTGAAGGGCAACAGAGTAAAAACGCTGATCGTCACGTTCAGCGTGACTCTTTAAAAGCGCTTTTAGTTGTTCCGCAGTAGCCATTATTCAATCTCCATAAAACCTCAAGGTTTTATTATTCACTCAGTAAAGCCTGAAGTATGGCATAAATTCAGCTCTTAACCCACGGTCATTTTGACTTTTGGATAGCGGACTTTTTTGCTTCTTGGGCTGGCGAGGAAGTAGGCGAGCGTCAATGGCCCAAGGCGGCCGATAAACATCAAGAAGATGATGATGCCTTCCCCCGTGTTACTCAAGGAACCAGTTAAGCCACGAGAAAGGCCAACCGTACCCAATGCCGATACGGCTTCGAACACCACGTCGATCATCTGCGCGTGTTTTTCACTCACCAATAATACGAATATAGCCAACCAAGTGACACCGATGGAAATCATGCTCAAGGCCAGCGCTTTGCTGATCACTTCCTTAGGAATCTCGCGCTTAAACACGTTTACTTCTTCATCGCGGCGCAGGTAAGCGTAAGTTGCTAAAACCAACAACATAAAAGTCACGACCTTGATACCGCTAGCGGTACTCAAAGACCCACCACCAATGAACATCAGCACCAACATCAGTGCGGTCGTGGCATCTCTTAGTTCTTCAATGGCGAGCGTGTTAAAACCCGCCGTACGTGGCGTAACCGCTTGAAACCAAGACGCCAGCCATTTGCCTGTTTCGCTCAGTGGACCAAGCGTGTTTGGATTGCTGTATTCAATAAAATAAATCGTAAGCAAGGCCACCAAATTGATGACAACAGTGCCGGTAATCATCATTTTGCTGTAGGGCGAAAGCCTCGCCCAGCGGCGATTTTTCATCAGATCGATCCATACAGAAAACCCCAAGCCGCCGATAATAAACAAACCGCTAATGGTGAAATTCACGATAGGATCGGCTACATAAGGCATTAAACTTGCCGATGAAAGCGCAAATCCAGCGTTATTAAAGGCGCTAATGGTGTAGAAAAAACCATGAAACAAAGCCGTTTTCCAACCTAACGTCTCACTCCAATGCAGCGTGAGAATCAACATGCCGATCACTTCGACAATCAAGGAAAACAGTAATACAGACTTCGCCGTAGAAACGATGGTGGAGGCGTCTGTTTGATTAAATGCTTCAATCGCTACCGTACGTTGCAAAAAGCCAATACGGCCGCCTAACGCCACAAGAGTGACGATAGCGAAGGTCATTAAGCCAAGACCACCACATTGAATCAAAAGTGCAATCACCACTTGACCAAAGGTAGTGAATATCGTGCCTGTATCTTGCACCACAAGGCCCGTTACAGTCACCGCCGATGTTGCCGTAAACACACTGTGTAACCATGAAATCGGTTGTGTGGTAGCCATCGGCAATTTAAGCAACAAGGTACCAATAATAATCAGCAATAAGAAACCACCACACAAAATCAAAGGTGGCGCCGCCATGATTTTTTTTGCCGCGTTTGGATGACGCTCAATGGCCACCACCGCGGGATCCCAATTCACCATATCACACCAACCTTGGCGCAATGTGTTTAAGCTCGCTTCGCAAACCACACAATAACAAGATGTCTTTTTCTTTTAGAATAAAGGTTTTGTCTAACTGTAAAAATGTCTCTTGCTCACGTTTAACCATCACCGCGTCGACTTTTCCTTTTGCTGGGTCTAAAACACCCCCAAGTGGGCGTCCATCTAACGGTGGTTTAATGTGAATCTCCACCACATACAAGCCGTGACCAATAGACAAATAATCGTTCACCATCGGGTAATTCAATGCCTGAGCAACACGCACACCCATTTCTTCTTCAGGATGAATGATTCGTGCCACGCCGAGTTTGGAGACAATGGTGTGATGCGCGCGGCTACTGGCTTTGACCCAGATTTCTTTTACGCCGAGCTTTTTCAGTGCCAAAATGCACAACAGGCTGGATTCCATGTCTTCACCAATCGCCACCAGCACAGCATCGCTGTTGATTAGGTCGAGTTCTTTTAACGCATTTTCATCGGTGGAATCACAAATCATCACTTGGGTGAAATCATCGACGTACTTTTCCGCAATTTTTGCGTCTCGATCTACCCCTGTGACCGTGTGGCCCAAGTAAATCAGCTCCATGCTGGCTGCAATGCCAAAACGACCCAAACCAATCACCGTAAAATGCGCCATATTGATTACCTTTTATTCGTATTTTTGAAGAGTCTTTCGATAATTTAACGATCAGATAACAATCGATAACCTAGACCCGGTTCTGTTTTAATCACTCGCTGATCATTGGCATTATCTTTGAGCTTTTTACGCAGCTGACTGACTAAAATCCGTAAGTAATGCGAGTCTCGGGTATGCGTCACGCCCCAAATTTTAGCCAGTAACTCTTCTTGCATCACCAGTTTGTCTGGCGTGGTCATCAGCATGCGTAAAAAGGCAAATTCCTTCTTGGTTAACGCTAGGGTCTCGCCTTGAAACCACGCTTGGTTGGTACTGATTTCCAGCTTAATATCGTTTGTTTCTAAGAGGTTAGCAGGTAAGTGGGTATTCACTAAATCCCGTAATAATACTTTGACTCGAGCAATCAATTCGCGAATACCAAACGGCTTACTCAGGTAATCATTCGCGCCTGCTTCAAGCAGTCGAATCTTTTCATCTTCTTCATCACGAGCCGTCAGAATCAAAATAGGCGTGTTGCTGGTGGCACGCACATGGTTCACCAAATCCATACCGTCACCATCTGGCAAGCCTAAATCCAAAACCAACAAATGCGGTGTATCTTGTTGAATCACCTGTTTTGCCGTCGCTATGGAAGAGGCGCCAAGGTAAACAAAACCTTCCGCCACCAAGGAGATTCGCATAAACGTGTGGATTTGTGGTTCGTCGTCAATCACCAGTATTTTATAAGACGTCATACGGTACTCCCGTTGCCATGCAGTGATGTCTCACTGCATGCAGGCAAACAAATACGAATCAGACAACCTTGCTCAACGGGGATGGATTGAATCGTCCCTTGATGGGCTGTAATAATGCCTTTTGATACCGCCAATCCTAATCCCGTGCCACTGTCATTGCGCTTAAAAGCGTCCACCGAGTAAAACAGCTCAAAAATACTGTTAGATTGATCCGGTTCAATCCCCACACCTTGATCTTGTACATCGATCATAATCTGAGGATGTTCGTTATCTGTACCTAGCGATTTAATAGAAATGGTCACAGACTTATCTATTGGTGAGTATCGCAAGGCATTGTCAACAACGTTAAAAATCGCTTGTTGGATAAGTGACGAGCTCACTGACACCAACGGCAGTCTGTCGTCTATGTGCAGAATTAAACGCGACTTTTGTTGCCTGAAACGCTCCATAACAAGGTGAATAATCGCCACGGCGGACTGTTCGGATTTTTTCGGAACCACCACACCATGATGTAACTTGGTTGCTTGCAGCAAATTTTCAATGTATTGATGAAGGCGATGGCTTTCGAGAGTAGCGCTGTCTAGTAGCTCTGACTTTTCCTGCTCTGACAGCTTATCCATGTACTCTTTGAGTGTACTTAAGGTACCAATAATGGTGGCCAAGGGCGTTCGTAGATCGTGAGAAACAGATAAAAGAATACGACTGCGTAACTGTTCTTGTTTTAATTGGCTCTGTTGATGCTGATACAGCTCAGCTAGCTTACTGGTGATCACGGCCACCAGCAAAAACACCAGCAAGTTGACCATGTCATCGCCATTGAACATTTCAAGAGAATAGCGGGGAATGGTAAAGAAAAAGTTAAAACATAGAGCTTCAAATAGGGCGACAACATAGACCCAACGAGGAGGGCATAACAACGCCACCACCACAACCGCCAATTGTAAAATCAGCAGCACAGCGATATTTGATCCAACCCATATATCCAACCCATAACTGATCAGCAGAGCGCTAACCACGGCGCAAACGGCTAAATAATAAGAGGGAATGCTTGGCCAATTCTGTTTCATAGGATCGCTTGTTGTGGACAATTAAATAAGGAAGAGCACAAGCAAGACTCTAGCAAAGGCCAACGTGTTTAGCGCGTAAAAAAAGCGTAACTTTTTCATTGCTCCATGGCATTTATTCCCTGAGCAAACGACCTAGCTTAATCACAGCGGCGATGTTTCGTGATGAATGAACGAGATTGCTTTCCGCCTGGGCCAAAACATTGTCCAAGCTATCGAGGGCTGGAATGATAGGAAAAATAGCGCTCATACCATGCGCCAAAATCGCCTCCGCGTCTTTACCCAAACTCCCTGCAATACCAATGGCTGGAACCTGATTGGCCATGGCTTGCTTCAGCACGCCCATGGGGGTTTTGCCAAAGACGGTTTGGCCATCGATTCGGCCTTCGCCCGTAATGACTAAATCGGCATTTTGTAGCTTGTCAGCTAAACCAACGGTTTCCATGACAATCTCAATGCCGGGCTTTAACGTCGCATTAAGAAACACTTTTGCACCTAATCCCATGCCACCCGCTGCGCCAACACCTGAATCCAGTCGGTGATCCGCAAAACCACTTTTCACCAAAACATCGGCAAAATGCCCTAAGGTTCTGTCTAACATCGTCACCATGTCGGGTGTGGCGCCTTTTTGTGGGCCAAAAATAGCGGAAGCGCCACGCTCGCCACACAGAGGATTATCCACGTCACAAGCCACATCGAAGCGGCATTCGGCTAAAAAAGGGTGTACTTGGCTCACATCAATATGACTCAATTGTGCCAGCGCCATGCCGCCAAAGGGCAGTTCTTGATGGTTATCGTCTTGGAATTGAATGCCCAATGCTTGTGCCAACCCCATGCCCGCGTCATTGGTCGCACTGCCACCTAACCCCAAAACAATATGTTTGATGCCTCGATCTAGAGCATCTTTGATCAGTTCACCGGTTCCGAAGCTGGTGGTATAACGTGGATCGCGCTGATCTCGTGGCACCAAATGTAACCCAGAAGCGGACGCCATTTCGATCACCGCAGTGGCCGATGTCTGACCTTCTACCGCGCCTAAAATACCGTATTGCGCCATCACTTTATTGCCCAGCGGCCCTGTGACTTCAAGATTCACCAAATACCCTTGAGTCGCATCCACCATAGATTGCACCGTGCCTTCACCGCCGTCCGCCATCGGGACCTTGATGTAATCCGCGTCAGCAAATACCTGACGAAAACCCACTTCAATGGCATTCGCCACCTCAAGCGCGGTTAAACTTTCTTTAAAGGAATCCGGTGCAATCACAATTTTCATAGTCAATCCTTGCCGCTGGTCAAATAGGTCTTCTTAATAAAACAGAACAGCCGATTATTGGGATTGTATGTTGACCAATACTCGACCACGCACCTTCCCATCAAGCAATTTATGGGCCGTTTCCACTACGCTTTCCAAACCGATTTCCTCACTGATGCTGTCAAAGTCCTCTGGCTGTAGCAGTTCACTCAAGCGTTGCCACGCTTCAATGCGGTCTGCTAGAGGGCGCATGACGCTGTCGATACCGATCAGTTTGACGCCGCGTAAGATAAAAGGCGCAACCGAAGCAGGGAAGTCCATGCCTTGTGCTAAGCCACAACAAGTCACCACACCGCCATATTTTGTCGTTGCACAAGCGTTGGCTAAAGTGTGGCTCCCCACACAATCAATCACTCCAGCCCAGCGCTCTTTTTGCAAGGGTTTACCAGGCTCAGAGAGTGTTTTTCGATCAATAATGTCGCTCGCGCCCAGACTTTTCAAATAGTCGCTTTCGGACATTCGTCCCGTAGAAGCCACTACCTGATAACCAAGGCGATTCAATAAACGAACAGCAAAACTGCCGACACCACCGTTGGCGCCCGTCACTAAAATTTCGCCAGAATCTGGCGTAATACCTTGTTTTTCAAGGGCAATAACCGACAACATAGCGGTATAGCCCGCTGTACCTATTGCCATAGATTGTTTGGCATTTATACCTTTTGGAAGGGAGATAAGCCAATCACTTTTCAAGCGTGCTTTCTCGGCTAAGCCACCCCAGTGTGTTTCTCCTACACCAAAGCCATTGAGTACCACAAAATCACCTACCGAGAAGCGAGTAGAGTCGCTTTGTAGCACTTTGCCAACTAAATCGATTCCCGGCACCATAGGAAAAGAACGCACAACAGGAGATTTACCCGTGATGGCTAAGCCATCTTTGTAATTTAACGTGCTGTAATGAACTTCGACCAAAACATCGCCTTCTGGCAGTTGATCTTCCTGCAGTTCAGCGATGGATGCGCTACTTTTTTTGTCTTCTTGTGTGATCAGTAATGCTTTAAACATAAAACCTCTCCAATTTTAGACCGATCGTCTATTAAATAATGTAACAACACTCTAAAAATATAGTGCCAGTACTTAACAAAGGTTATTGCGCTGTTTTAACCTGTATTGCTTGGATAAAAAACGCCATAAATAAGTCTAATGGCTGAATGCTTTTTACCAGTCTTGCTCTATGAACAGCGCCTTCCCAACCCATCCAAAACGTTTGAGCCGTCTCCTCAATACTCACGTGTAACTCGATTTCGCCTTGCTTTTGGCTTTCGAGTAGGCAAGCCGCTACACGCGCTTGCCAGCTTTGGTAGGTCGCTTGAAGCTGCTCACTAAAGGCTTCAGACAACAAAGAAGACTCTTGTTCCAAGTTGCCAACCAAACAACCACGTTTAAACTCATGACGAACAATGCCGTCTTGAGCATCCTGAACAAAACGCTGCAAACGCTCCAGCGGCGAAAACGCGGCATCCAGCAAAAAAGCATCTAACTTAGCATCAAAATAACGGCGGTAGCGCGCCAGAACGGCCAACCCAAAGGCTTCTTTGCTGGGAAAATAATGATAGAAAGAGCCTTTTGGCACACCGATAGATTTTAGAATCGGATCAATGCCGCTACGAATAAACCCCGCTTCTGTCAACATCAGCATTCCAGCACGCAATAAGGCTTCTCGGGTATCCGAGGTGTCGGCTAATGGCTTTTTGGGGCGACCACGACGAGGCTTGTCGGACACACGCTTGGTTATAAGGGGTTCATCCAGTGTAGAGAGCATATTTTATACCTAAGCAGTAAAAACAGGATAAAAACAACTTAGACCACTCGTCTATTTAATTCAAGTCTCATATGACAGCGTCTTCTCTCAACTTGTCTTTTGTCGGCGGCGCGCCAAAATAGCGTTTGTAATCTCGACTAAATTGATGAACGCTTTTATAACCGACTTTTAAGGAAATTTGACTGACATTTAAAAGACCTTGGTTTAACAGCATTTGCGCTTTTAAAAGACGCAAACGCTTCAAATATTGTAACGGGGAAGAACCCGTAATATTTTTAAAATGATGATGAAAGCTCGAAACACTCATGTTGACCTCTTCGGCCAGCTGCTCCACACGAACGTCTTGATCCAACTGCTGATGAAGCTGCTTCAGAGAGTTAACAATTAAAGAAAAACGTCCTTGATTTGTCACTAAGGCTCGTAAAGCATCGCCTTGCGCACTTTGCAAAGCCGCAAAAATGACTTCTCGAACTCGATTTTGTCCCATCACTTTTGCTGTATGCGGATCATGTAATGCTTTAATAAGGCGAGTGACAGATTCAATCATGTCATCACTCATAGGAACAGATGACATAGAAAAATGAGAAACAGATGGCACTAAGTCTTCATCGGAAGAAACAGAAACTAACTCAGATAATACGATAGGGTCGATATCGATAGAGACCCCCAAAAGTGGCTCTTGCTGACTGGCAAACGTTTCGCATTCGAACGGCAGAGGTAAGGTTTGCACCAAGTAATGACCAGAGTTGTAGTGAATTTCACGATCACCCAAGTAGCCAATTTTTCTCCCCTGAACAATAATAGTCAGTCCAGGACGATAAATAAGAGGCATCCTAGGTAAGGATTTTTCACACTTCATTAAGCGCACGTGAGCAATTAAGGTGTCAGAGAAACCATCTTGGTTCACTAGAGGTTTGATCAAATCCACTAAATTTCTATCGCTCATTTTGGTGTTACTCATCTATAAGAATCAATGAATTTATTATCCATATAAGATTGTGTAGGAAAAGTTAAGTTTTACGGATTTGGAGAAATAGGCAAAACAATAGCAAAAATGCACAACACAAAACGAAGACGTTTACCCTACACTAGAACACACATATTTCATGTTCACAAACGGGAGTAAGCATTTATGAGTCAAGCAAAATCTTACGCGGCGCAATCCGCAACCACCCCATTAGCCCCATTTTCTTTTGAACGCCGCGCTCTTCGTGAGGACGATGTTAACATCGATATTCTGTATTGCGGTGTTTGTCACTCCGACATTCACGTAGCGGAAAGCGATTGGGGACCAAGTAATTACCCCATCGTTCCAGGTCATGAAATCGTCGGTAAAGTCACCGAAGTAGGCAGTAAGGTCTCTAAATATAAAGTAGGTGATATTGTTGGCGTTGGTTGTATGGTTGACTCTTGTCAACATTGTTCCCATTGCGCATCAGATCTAGAGCAATACTGTGATAATGGCTTTGTTGGAACTTATGGCTTTAATGATTTAATAGATGGCACGTTAACCTACGGTGGTTATTCAGATCACATCGTTGTTCGTGAAAAGTTTGTCTTGTCCATTCCAGAAACCTTAGAACTGAGTAAAGCGGCCCCATTATTGTGTGCCGGTATCACAACGTATTCTCCGCTTCGTCATTACGGTGTGAAAGCTGGCGATAAGGTCGGTGTGTTAGGCATGGGTGGCCTTGGACACATGGGTGTAAAATTCGCCAAAGCTTTTGGTGCAGAAGTGACTATTTTCACACGCTCAGAAAGCAAAATTGCGGAAGCTAAAAAACAAGGTGCTGATCATGTAATTGTTTCAACTGACGACGCACAAATGCAAGCCGCAGCAATGACATTTGACTACTTGTTAGACACCATTCCTGTTCAACATGATTTGAACCCCTATCTAAATTGTTTGAAAGTGGATGGCACACACATTTTAGTTGGTCTTATTGAACCTTTAGAACCAGCCGTTCATACCGCTAATTTGGTTATGAAACGTCGTGTTCTTACTGGTTCTTTGATCGGCGGTATCGCAGAGACACAAGAAATGTTGGATTTCTGTGCAGAACATAACATCGAGTGCGACGCTGAGATGATCAATATCCAAGACATTAACCACGCTTATCAACGTATGAAAAAAGGCGATGTGAAGTACCGCTTCATCATCGATATGAAAAGCCTAAAAAACAATGCGTAGATAAATCGTAACAAGTACATACCAAAAGTAACGCCAGTGATGCAGCTTATTGCATCACTGGCGTTTTTTTTCGCCTGTGTAAAAGTACTTTCTCAGCGGAAGTCAGTCAGTAAAAAGATATGCACATGCGAGTTGTTATCAAAAATAAGGAAAGGCCACCAAAGTTACTCACAAAAAAAGCATTTCTGAATTTAATTTTTTATACACACGCCAATTTTTATCCCTGTCAAGACATTGACAGGGATATTATGCACATTCTTTATTCGCTTGAAATGTGAAGTTTTTCAAAAAAATTATTTTTTTGCCTGTGGACTGTTTTTCAAGAAAAACAGCTTTAAAAGAGGCTATTTTTTATAAAAATTTCATTTAAAACAAATAGATAAGTTTTAAAAAAGCGTATTTTTTCACTGTTGATAAGTATGGTGATAGGTGGATAAGAAGTTTTGCACAGTTTTTAACAACTTAGGGTGAAAAAAGACACTCTGTATAAGTACCCTATTTATACACAGGTTGAGGTTATCCACATCACAGGAAGATAAGGCATCTCTTAACAAGATGTTATCGCTATAAGCTGTTAATATTTAATGGGTTTTATAATTTATACACAGATTTTAGCTTGCTACATAAACATAACAAACATAAAAACACATATATACTTAATTCATTTATTAATATTGATGACCGGGGGTTATAGCTTGGCGTCTCTTTCTTTTTAAAAATTTGCCGATATACTAGGCCACCTTATCGAATCTGTTCGTTTTTTATTCATTCTTTTCTTATTAGTAATACCGAGGTTCCCGTGGATTTCCCAAGTTGTTTCGATGTAATTGTGGTTGGTGGCGGACATGCTGGCACAGAAGCCGCTTTAGCGGCTGCTCGTATGGGCGTAAAAACACTTTTACTGTCCCACAACATTGAAACGTTAGGACAAATGTCCTGTAACCCAGCCATAGGTGGCATTGGAAAGTCTCATTTAGTGAAAGAAATTGATGCTTTAGATGGCGCAATGGCGTTGGCTACTGATAAAGCAGGTATTCAGTTTCGTACTTTGAATTCTCGTAAAGGACCAGCCGTTCGTGCTACTCGCGCTCAAGCTGATCGCATATTATATAAAGCGGCTATTCGTCATAAATTAGAAAACCAAGAAAATTTGTGGCTTTTCCAGCAATCTGTAGAAGACCTTATTGTTGAAAATGGCACTGCTCGAGGTGTTATAACGCAAACAGGGATACGTTTTAATAGTAAAACCGTTGTTTTAACCGCTGGTACTTTTTTAGGTGGTGTTATTCACATTGGTTTGCAAAATCACTCTGGTGGTCGAGCCGGTGATCCACCGTCTATTGGTTTGGCACAAAAACTACGCGCTTTACCATTTCGTGTTGATCGCTTAAAGACAGGCACGCCACCACGAATCGACGCACGTTCTGTTGATTTTTCACTTATGCAAGCGCAACCAGGTGATGATATTGACCCGGTTATGTCCTATATGGGCAACCGAGCTATGCACCCTCGTCAGATCGAGTGCTTTATTACCCATACTAACGAACGCACCCATGACATTATTCGTGCAGGAATGGACAGATCACCTATGTACACAGGTGTGATTGAAGGCGTTGGCCCACGTTACTGTCCTTCTATTGAAGATAAAATCGTACGTTTTGCCGATAAAAACTCGCATCAAATTTTTATCGAGCCAGAAGGTTTAACGACGCACGAGCTTTATCCAAATGGGATTTCGACCTCTTTGCCATTTGATGTGCAAATTGAGCTTGTTCGTTCGATGAAAGGCATGGAAAACGCTCACATTATTCGTCCAGGTTATGCGATCGAATACGATTATTTTAATCCGCAAGATTTGAAATATTCCCTAGAAACCAAACACATGCCAGGTTTGTTCTTTGCTGGACAAATCAATGGTACAACCGGCTACGAAGAAGCGGGTGCTCAAGGCTTACTGGCTGGTTTGAACGCGGCTTTGCTTGCACAAGACAAAGATGCTTGGACGCCTCGTCGAGATGAAGCGTATTTAGGTGTACTAGTCGATGATTTGATCAGTATGGGAACAAAAGAACCTTACCGTATGTTCACCAGTCGTGCGGAATATCGTTTGATTTTACGTGAAGACAACGCCGACATGCGTTTGACAGAAAAAGGCCGTGAGCTTGGCTTAGTATCAGATGAACGTTGGGCGGCGTTTTGTCAAAAACGCGAAGCCATTGAATTGGAAACGCAACGTCTTAAATCCAGCTGGATTGTACCGAACACACCGGAAGCAGAAAGCATTAACCCTAAATTAGAAACGCCCATTACTCACGAGTACAGTTTGTTAGACTTACTTAAGCGTCCAAATATTGTCTATGCTGATGTGGCGAATTTAAAAAATGCGCTTGATGAGCCCGTTGACGAACAAGTGTCTGAGCAAGTACAAATAGCGGTCAAATATGCAGGTTACATCAGTCGTCAAGCAGAAGACATTGAACGTCTACGTCGTCAGGAAAATACCGCACTGCCTGAGGATTTGGATTATTCGAAGATGGAAGGTTTGTCAAATGAGATCAAGCAGAAGCTAACGCAACTGCGTCCAGCGACGCTTGCAGCGGCTTCTCGAATCCAAGGTGTAACCCCTGCTGCCGTATCCTTACTATTAATTCACTTGAAAAAACGTGCCATTGCACGCAAAAGTGCCTAGAATCATCAGCCGATAATCCCTAATTGCTATCTTTATAGAAATGGATCGACTGTGACACATTTTGACACCATTCAAAAAGGCGCCCAACAAATGGGCGCTGTTCTATCTGATGAAACGATTCAGACCCTTGTAAAATACCTAGCCATGCTAGAAAAGTGGAACAAGGCCTATAACTTGACCGCTATTCGTGATGTCGAACAAATGATTTCTTTGCACTTGTTTGACAGTCTGACCACGTTACCCTTTATAACTGGGACCAAGATTATAGATGTTGGCACCGGTCCTGGCTTACCTGGTATGGTGCTTGCTATTTGTTACCCTGAAAAGCAATTTACGTTACTTGACAGCAACGGTAAAAAAACGCGCTTTTTAACGCAGGTAAAAATGGAGCTGGGTATTCACAACGTGACTGTGGCAAATGAACGGGTAGAAAAACACCCTCATCAAGGTGAGTACGATCACGTCATTTCCCGCGCATTTGCCTCTCTTCAGGACATGATCAAATGGACGTTGCCTCTCCCCAAAGAGACAGGTAACTTTTTAGCCATGAAAGGGGTGTACCCTAGTGAAGAAATAGCGGCACTACCAAAGGAGGTTGATTTAGTCTCGGTCGAACCTCTTAATGTGCCACATGTTCAGGCGGAGCGTCACATGGTAGTGATGACGCGTAAAGGATAAAACATGGCAAGAATCATCGCAGTTACCAATCAAAAAGGTGGTGTTGGCAAAACCACAACTTGTGTTAATTTGGCTGCATCTCTTGCGGCGATGAAACGTCGAGTGCTTTTAATAGACTTAGACCCTCAAGGTAATGCGACAACAGGGAGCGGTTTTACGAAAGAAGAATTGGACACCAGCGTCTATGACGTACTGATTGGTTCCCATGGCGTTAAAGAAGTCATGAAAAAAAGTATGCCGGGCGAGTATTGGGTATTGCCAGCCAATGCGGATTTAACTGGAGCTGAGGTGGTTCTTCTCGATTTGTCGAGCAAAGAAACACGCTTACGTGCTGGCTTGTACGAAGTTGATAATGACTTTGATTACATCTTGCTAGATTGTCCTCCTGCATTGAATATGCTGACAGTAAATGCTTTGGCGGCTTCACAAGGTGTATTGATTCCAGTGCAATGTGAATATTATGCTTTAGAAGGGTTAACGGCCTTATTGCAAACCATTAATCGCATCACCCAAGCATTAAACCCATCACTAGAGGTCGAAGGAATTCTACGAACCATGTATGATCCTCGTCCTAGTTTAACGCATGATGTTTCAAGCCAACTCCATAAGCATTTTGGAGACAAGGTTTACGATACGGTTATTCCTCGAAATATTCGTTTGGCGGAATCACCCAGTTATGGCTTGCCAGTCCTGCATTATGAAAAACAATCTCGCGGTGCTATTGCTTACCTTGCTTTAGCGGGTGAGTTTATTCGAAAATCTGTAGCGTAATTACGGTTTTATAAGTCTGCTTTAGTAGCAATTAGGGTTAATGAAATGACGATGAAAAAAAGAGGTCTAGGTCGTGGCTTAGATGCATTGTTAGCACCACAAACGACGGCTGTTAAAGCGTCTGAGAGTGATGTGAATAATGAACAAATAAAAGGCCTAACGTACCTACCGATAGACTGGCTTTCGAAAGGCAAATTCCAACCTCGTCGTGATATGAATCCTACGCACTTAGAAGACTTAGCCGCGTCGATTCGAAATCAAGGCATAATGCAGCCGATTGTTGTTCGACCGAGTGGCCACAACCAGTATGAAATTATCGCGGGTGAACGCCGTTGGCGTGCTGCTAAGCTAGCAGATCTCACTCAAGTTCCGGTTATCGTTCGGCATGTTGAAGACGCGGATGCCGTGGTATTGGCGTTGATTGAAAACATTCAACGAGAAGACTTAAATCCTGTCGAAGAAGCGTTAGCACTGCAACGTTTGGTGGAAGATTTTCATCTTACTCAACAGGAAGTCGCGGACACCGTAGGGAAATCTCGTTCCACTGTGGCGAATTTATTGCGTCTTTTGGGTTTAACGCCGGAAGTTCGTCGTTTATTGGAGCATGGGGATATCGAAATGGGCCATGCTAGAGCTTTATTACCACTGGAAAGTGACAAGCAAGTTCAAGCCGCCTCGCAAGTTGTGACCAAATCATTGTCTGTTAGAGAAACAGAGAGATTGGTGAAAAATTTCCAAGTCGTTGAAAAGAGCGACGAGGAAAAAGCGCCAACGCTGCCAGATTTAAGTGCAGAAGCAGAACGAATCAGTCAAAAAATCAATGCGTCGGTCAAAATACAACCTTCTGCGAAAGGAAAAGGGAAAGTCGTCATTGAATATCGTAACCCAGAACACCTAGAACTCCTGATCAGCGAACTGTTTACTCGCAAATGAAGCAATTTATGACAAATGCTCATTCCTATCTAGACAAGATGTCTAGAAAGTGATCCTTCTAACCAGTTTAAGTTGAACACCGTCGTCATTACCCCTATAATGCCTCGAATTTTATAATACACCACATTGGTTGCACTTTTGTGGTGCGAGATAGAGAGACTAGTAATGGGCTCAAATAAGCCGTTAAGTGCGAGTGCTATCATTGGCGCTAAAAAGAAGGCTGTGTTCCGCTTTTTACTATTACAAATATTTCTTACTATTTTCGCATCGCTGGGAATTTTTTACATTTTTGGTGGTCTGTATGGGTACTCTTTTCTACTGGGTGCTTTGGCCAGCATATTACCTAACATGTACATGGCTTGGCGGGTGTTTGGCCATAAAGGAATTTTGTCTGCAAAAGAGGTTGTTAAATCTTTTTACAGAGGAGAAGCCGGTAAGCTGGTTCTAACGGCATTGCTTCTGTCACTGGTGTTTATTCTAGTGAAACCTCTTGCTGCAGGAAGCTTTTTTATAGGCTTTGGTTTAGCAATTTTGAGTCATTGGCTCAGCCCTGCAGTTATTCGCTAAAAGCGAGAACTGTGGGCGCGTAGTTTTTAACATTAAAAGAGCGTGGATATAAATATGGCAAGTGAAAATCCAACTGCTTCGGAGTACATAAAGCATCACCTTCAGAACTTGACCTTTGGTCAGCACCCTGATGGTAGCTGGGGTATTGCGGAGACATCTAAGCAAGCTTCGGATATGGGCTTTTGGGCGATACATCTAGATACAATGGGATTCTCTATTGGTTTAGGTATCTTATTCCTATGGCTTTTCCGTATTGCAGCAAAGAAAGCATCTGTAGCGACGCCAACAGGTCTACAAAACTTTGTAGAGTTGATGGTTGAGTTTGTTGATAATTCGGTTAAAGAAAGTTTTCATGGCAAAAGTAAAGTCATCGCCCCCTTGGCATTGACTATTTTTGTATGGATATTTTTGATGAACTTGATGGATTTGGTTCCAGTCGATTTTATCCCTAGAATTGCTCACGATATTTTTGGTCTGGAATATTTCAAAATAGTACCGACAACCGATATTAATGCCACATTAGGGTTATCGTTATCTGTTTTCTTCCTGATTATTTTTTATAGCATAAAAATGAAAGGTATTGGCGGCTTTGCAAAAGAGCTGACATTACAACCTTTCAACACGCCAATCATGATTCCATTTAACTTTGTATTGGAAATGGTTGGTTTGTTGGCAAAACCAGTATCCTTAGCGTTGCGATTATTCGGTAACCTTTACGCTGGTGAATTGATCTTTATTTTGATCGCAATTTTGCCATGGGGTGTTCAATGGGCCTTGTCTGTGCCATGGGCAATCTTCCATATTCTAGTCATAACATTGCAAGCTTTTATCTTCATGATGTTGACTATTGTATACTTGAGCATGGCTCACGAAGAACACTAAGATATTGTTATATATAGTAATAATTTTTTTAAACTTGAATCTAAAACTGTAAAATCTAGGAGTTAAAATGGAAACTGTAGTTGGTTTAACTGTTATCTCTGTAGCAATCCTTATCGGCTTGGCTGCATTGGGTACAGCAATTGGCTTTGCTATCTTGGGTGGCAAATTTCTTGAAGCGAGTGCTCGTCAACCAGAACTTGCACCAATGCTACAAACCAAAATGTTCATCGTTGCAGGTCTTTTGGACGCTGTATCTATGATCGGTGTTGGTATTGCATTGTTCTTCACTTTCGCAAACCCATTCGTTGCTTTGGTTGCAGGCTAATATTTCACTTTAATGAAAGTGACTTATTTTTTTGAACGACTAAAGCGAGGGTATTAGCGTGAATTTGAATCTCACACTTATAGGCCAAGCTATTTCGTTTGCTATTTTTGTCTGGTTCTGCATGAAATTTGTGTGGCCACCAGTGATTGCTGCGCTCGAAGAGCGTAGCAAAAAAATAGCAGACGGTTTAGAAGCAGCGAACCGCGCTTCACGTGATCTAGAGTTGGCACAAGAACAAGCCGCTCAAATATTACGTGAAAGCAAAGACAACGCGGCCGAGATTATTGAACAAGCCAACAAACGTGCGAACCAAATGATCGACGAGGCAAAAGAGCAGGTGATTGCTGATGGCAAGCGTCTGCGCGAAGCAGCTCAAGCGGAAATAGAGCAAGATGTTATGCGTGCTAAAGAAGCATTGCGTGCACAAGTTTCTGTTTTGGCTTTTGCTGGAGCCGAGAAAATTTTGGGCGCCACCATTGACGAAAAAGCACATAGCGAGATCGTTGAACAGCTCGCCAAAGAGCTTTAAGCGAGGGTCTAATGGCTGAATTAAAAACAGTCGCGCGACCGTACGCTAAAGCGGTTTTTGAAGTGGCTAGAGAGCAAGGTCATATTGCAGAGTGGGCAGAAATGTTAGACACATTAGCCGCTGTAACAGTAGAGCCAAAGCTTAAAAAGGCACTTGGAAATCCCGCTTTTAGTGCGGAAGAGAAGGCAAACGCTCTGGCGGATGTTTGTGCAGAAGTAACAACAGAGCAAGGTAAAGCATTTTTGCTGACACTTGCTATGAATAAGCGTTTATCGCTTCTTCCTGCTATTTCTGAGTTATTTTTGCAGTTCAAACTGAATTATGAAAAAGCCGTAAATGTAAAATTTACCTCCGCTTTTGCATTGTCAGCAGAACAAACACAAGCATTGGCCGCTTCGTTGAGTAAAAAGTTGGACCGTACTGTCAACTTAACCAATGAAACAGACGCGAGCCTAATTGGTGGCGTGGTTATCCGTACCGGTGACTTAATCATCGACGGTTCAGTACGCGGTAAATTAGCAAAACTGGCCGAGGCGATAAACTCCTAGTGTTTCGTTGAATCGAAACCAGGGTTGAGGAATTTAGCATGCAGCAACTGAATCCATCTGAGATCAGCGAGATTATCAAGAAGCGCATCGAGAACCTCGATGTAACTTCTGATGCCCAAAATGAGGGCACAATTGTCAGCGTGGCAGACGGTATCGTTCTGATTCACGGTCTGGCAGACGTTATGTACGGGGAAATGATTGAATTCCCTGGTGGTGTTTACGGTATTGCCTTGAACCTAGAGCGTGACTCTGTGGGCGCGGTGGTATTGGGTCAATACCAAAGCCTTGTAGAAGGCCAAAAAGTAAAATGTACAGGTCGTATTCTGGAAGTTCCAGTGGGACCTGAATTGCTTGGTCGTGTTGTTGACGCATTGGGTAACCCCATTGACGGCAAAGGCGCAATCGATGCAAAACTAACGGATAAAGTTGAAAAAGTGGCACCGGGTGTAATTGCTCGTCAGTCAGTAGATCAACCTATTCAGACTGGTTACAAGGCAATTGACGCCATGGTACCGGTAGGCCGTGGTCAGCGTGAGTTGATCATCGGTGACCGTCAGGTTGGTAAAACAGCCTTGGCTATCGATACTATTATCGCTCAGAAAAACAGCGGTATTAAGTGTGTGTACGTTGCGATCGGTCAGAAACAATCTACTATTGCTAACGTCGTGCGTAAGCTTGAAGAAGCGGGCGCAATGGCCTACACCACAGTGGTTGCTGCAGGGGCTTCTGATCCTGCTGCTATGCTATACCTAGCGCCATACACTGGTTGTACAATGGGTGAATACTTCCGTGACCGCGGTGAAGATGCTCTGATCGTATACGATGATTTGACCAAGCAAGCTTGGGCTTATCGTCAGATTTCTTTGCTACTTCGTCGTCCACCAGGTCGTGAAGCATACCCAGGTGATGTTTTCTACCTTCACTCTCGTCTTCTTGAGCGTGCGTCTCGTGTAAACGTTGACTACGTAGAGAAATTCACCAATGGTGAAGTGAAAGGTAAAACAGGCTCTTTGACGGCATTGCCAATCATCGAGACACAAGGTGGTGACGTATCGGCTTTCGTACCGACAAACGTTATCTCTATCACCGATGGTCAGATTTTCTTAGAAACAAGCTTGTTTAATGCGGGTATCCGTCCAGCGATGAACGCCGGTATTTCGGTTTCTCGTGTTGGTGGTGCAGCGCAAACTAAGATTGTTAAAAAACTTGGCGGTGGTATTCGTCTTGCTTTGGCTCAGTACCGTGAATTGGCGGCATTCGCTCAGTTCGCATCTGACCTAGACGAAGCGACTCGTAAACAGCTAGAACATGGTAAACAGGTTACTGAACTGATGAAACAAAAGCAGTTCTCTCCTATGCCTGTGGCTGATATGGGCGTGGTTCTTTACGCTGCTAACGATGGCTACCTTGCAGATGTTGAAACAAGCAAAATTGGCAGTTTTGAAAAAGCTTTGTTGAGCTACATGAACAGCGAACACGTTGATCTAATGGCTGACATTAACAAAACTGGCAACTTTAACGGCGAGATTGAAGCGACTTTGAAAGCGGCAATCGAGAAGTTTAAAGCGACACAAACTTGGTAATGACTTTGGTGGCAAGCTGAAGTTTTGCTTGCCACCAGTTTCGGACAGTTTGTGAAATAACATTCTCACAAGGGTAGTTCATTATGGCAGTCGGAAAAGAGATACGTACTCAGATTTCGAGCATTAATAATACGCGTAAGATTACTCGTGCAATGGAAAAAGTTGCTGCTAGTAAAACGCGTAAAGCTCAGGATCGTATGGCCGCTTCTCGTCCGTATGCGGAACGAATTCGCCAAGTAGTTGGTCATCTGGCCAACGCGAATCCTGAGTATAAACACCGTTACCTTACCGATCGTGAGGCGAAGCGTGTTGGTTATATCGTAGTCTCTTCTGACCGTGGTTTATGTGGTGGTTTGAACGTTAACTTGTTTAAAGCCGCGATTAAAGATATGAAACAATTTGCTCAGTCTGGTGTTGAAATTGACATCTGCGCTGTTGGTAGCAAAGCGGTTTCTTTCTTTCGTAACTACGGCGGAAACGTGACAGCAGCGATCACAGGTTTGGGTGATGCACCTAAAGTCGACGATTTAGTCGGCAGTGTGAAAGTCATGCTGGATGCTTTCGATGAAGGTCGTATTGATCGTCTATATGTTGTTTCTAATGAGTTTATCAATACGATGACTCAGAAACCGATGGTTGAGCAACTTTTGCCGTTACAAGCGGAAGAGAATACAGAGTTACAGCACCACTGGGATTACATTTACGAACCAGATGCCGTTGAAATTCTTGACGAATTATTGGTTCGCTATATTGAATCTCAAGTATATCAGTCTGTGGTTGAGAACATTGCATGTGAACAAGCAGCTCGTATGCTTGCGATGAAAAATGCAACCGACAACGCAGGTGATATCATTGATGAATTGCAGTTGGTGTACAACAAGGCTCGTCAAGCGGCGATTACTCAGGAAATTTCTGAGATAGTCAGTGGCGCGGCAGCGGTTTAAGGTATTTAGGTATTTAAGAGGATCCGAACATGAGTAGCGGACAAATCGTACAGATTATCGGTGCGGTTATCGACGTGGAATTCCCACGTGATAGCGTGCCAAAAGTATATGATGCCCTGACTATCGAGGGCAAAGAGTTGGTGTTGGAAGTACAACAGCAACTAGGTGACGGTATTGTTCGTACCATCGCCATGGGTTCCACTGATGGGATGAGACGTGGTTTGGTTGTTGAAAACACCAACAAACCTGTTTCTGTGCCTGTTGGTACGAAGACACTAGGACGTATTATGGACGTTCTAGGTAACCCAATTGACGAAAAAGGCCCTATCGGCGAAGAAGAGCGTTGGTCTATTCACCGTTCCGCACCTTCTTATGCTGAGCAGTCTTCTAGTAACGAATTGCTAGAAACTGGCATCAAGGTTATCGACCTTGTTTGTCCTTTCGCGAAAGGTGGTAAAGTTGGTCTGTTTGGTGGTGCCGGTGTAGGTAAAACCGTAAACATGATGGAACTTATCCGTAACATCGCTATCGAGCACAGCGGTTACTCTGTATTCGCAGGTGTAGGTGAGCGTACTCGTGAAGGTAACGACTTCTACCATGAGATGACTGACTCAAACGTAATCGATAAAGTATCTCTTGTATACGGTCAGATGAACGAGCCACCAGGTAACCGTCTGCGTGTTGCTTTGACTGGTTTGACTATGGCAGAGAAATTCCGTGACGAAGGTCGTGACGTACTTTTCTTCGTAGATAACATCTACCGTTACACGCTTGCCGGTACGGAAGTATCTGCATTGCTAGGTCGTATGCCATCTGCAGTAGGTTACCAGCCTACATTGGCTGAAGAGATGGGTGTTCTTCAAGAACGTATCACCTCTACTAAGACTGGCTCTATCACGTCTGTCCAAGCGGTATACGTACCTGCGGATGACTTGACAGATCCATCTCCAGCAACAACCTTCTCTCACTTGGATGCAACGGTTGTATTGTCTCGTGACATCGCTTCTTTGGGTATCTACCCAGCGATCGATCCTCTTGACTCTACTTCACGTCAGCTTGACCCATTGGTTATCGGTCAAGAACATTACGACGTAGCCCGTGGCGTTCAAATGGTATTGCAGCGTTACAAAGAATTGAAAGACATCATCGCAATTTTGGGTATGGACGAGTTATCTGAAGAAGATAAGCAAACGGTTAACCGTTCTCGTAAAATCCAACGTTTCTTGTCTCAGCCTTTCTTCGTAGCGGAAGTCTTTACTGGTTCACCTGGTAAGTATGTTTCTTTGAAAGATACTATCCGTGGCTTTAAAGGCATTTTGGACGGTGAGTTTGATGACCTTCCAGAGCAAGCGTTTTACATGATTGGCAGCATCGACGAAGCGGTCGAGAAAGCTAAGAAACTTTAACCATCACACGTAGCAAAAGCGTCACTGGATGCTTTTGCTAAGTATGACTAAGAGAGGCAACTTATGGCTATCACAGTACACTGCGATATCGTAAGCGCTGAACAAGAGATTTTTTCCGGTTCGGTTCAATTTCTTGTGGCTTCAGGTTGTTATGGTGATCTAGGTATTATGCCTGGTCATGCTGCATTATTGACAACTTTGGAAGCTGGTCCTGTCCGTGTGGTTAAAGAAAATGGTGATGAAGAGTTTATCTTCGTGTCGGGTGGCTTCCTAGAAGTTCAACCACACCGCGTCACTGTCTTGGCTAACACAGCCACTCGTGCAAGAGATCTAGACGAAGAGGCGGCAATAAAAGCGCAAGAACATGCAAAAGAGCTTTTAGCCAATCAACAAGCCGATGTCGACTACTCTCGTGCAACAGCGGAATTGGCAGAAGCCGTCGCCCGTTTACGTACTATTCAACAGTTCCGCCATCAAAGCTAAGCGGCCCTGTTGAAGATGAAAGTCAAAAAAAGCAGCCTTCAGGCTGCTTTTTTATGGGCTGTTTTTTGTAAGTAGATCAATCTCAAAGCATCTTCCATAGTGTGTCAAAAATGATCTGTTGTGCTTTGGCGATGTCTTTCGATTCCAACACCACGGCAGAAGGGAAGTTGTTGCTAGCCAAGGAAATAATGGCACATTTTGGCGGATAGATAGCAATGTAACTGGCGTCGACCGAGCCTTCGGTTTTGATCCATTTACGTTCTGATAATTGCGCTTCTTCACCACCTTCACCCAGTGCGATCACTTTGACATTGATTCCCAGTTTTACCCTTTGTTTGGTGTAGTTAGGAAAAGGCCGATATAGAAAGGGACGGATTGGTTTAGAGGAAAACACACAATATTCTTTGTGGTCTTGTTGTGATACCACGTTTAAAATATCGCGTAATACCCATTCGATGCCATCATCGCCTTCGTAATAACGCACATGGGTTTGATGATAGTCTGGTTGCTGTTGATGCAGGTTTGGAATAATTGTGTTTTTTAGGTTCTCTATGGTTTTATTGAGTCGGTTGCGTTTTTCTTCCGCTAGATTTAATAAAATATCTGGGTTTTCAGCCGTAAAAAGACGACGCTTTCCCTTTGGGAAATAACTCACAATACCTTTTGTTTGTAATTGCTTGAGAGACTCATAGGCTGTACCGCGATTGATGCCACTGTGTTCGGCAATGTCTCGTATAGAAGAAGGGCCTAGCTTTAACAAAGTTTGATAAAGTTGCGTTTCTTTGGGTGTTAAACCCAGCATTTCAAAAGCTTGCTGAATCATAGGGTGCTAATACCTGATCATAATTTATCGCGTTTTTAATGGTTTAAAAGCATACACTTATTGATAGAAAAAGCGCAGGGCGATTTGTCTGCGAGGAGAGAAAAGTGACAAACGATCAACGGTTTGGTGGCATTCGTCGTTTATATGGCGATGCAGCGTATGAGATGTTTACTCAAGCACATGTCTGTGTCATTGGCATTGGTGGTGTCGGATCTTGGGCCGCTGAAGCTTTGGCGCGTTCGGGGATTGGTCACATTACACTGATTGATATGGACGATGTTTGCATCACTAACACCAACCGCCAAATTCATGCTTTAGAGGGTAATATCGGTCAGTCAAAAGTCGATGTGATGGCAGAGCGAATCAAATTGATTAACCCCGATTGTCAAGTGACCTGCATTGAAGACTTTATTACCCCTGAAAACATTCCTGAGCTGCTGTCTACGCCGTTTGACTACATTATCGATTGCATAGACAGCATCAAACCAAAAGCCGCTCTCATGGCGTGGAGTAAGAGCAACAAGCGCAAAGTGATTACGGTTGGTGGTGCGGGTGGTCAAATTGATCCGACGAAAATCTTAATCGGTGATCTTTCAAAAACGGAAAAAGATCCGCTCGCGGCGAAATTACGTAACTTTTTAAGACGGCATTACAACTTCACCCGTAATCCCAAGCGCCGCTTTGATATCGAATGCGTCTATTCCACCGAGCAATTACGCTACCCACAAGGGGATGGTACTGTGTCTCATCAGCGCTTAAAAGGCGATACAGAAACCAAAATGAACTGCGATACCGGCTTTGGCGCCAGCACCGCCGTGACCGCTTCCTTCGCGTTTGTCGCGGTGTCGAGAGTATTGGAAAAACTGGCGCAGAAGGCAAATGAACGCATGACACCGACAACCATGACGTTCTTTCAACGCTTTGAGGCTGATATTCTATCGGGCAAGAAGACGATTACCTTGCGTGATGACGCGGAAAAGCACTATGTTCCTAACTCTGTAGTGACTGTGTCTACTTACGAAGAGGATCATGAGTTTTGTCGATTAAAAATACTCTCTGTCGAGCCGATCTTGTTTGACGCTCTAACGGATTATCATGCCGAGCAAGAAAACATGACGCTGGCTGAATTAAGGGACGTGATTCAAGCCATTTATCCTGGGATTCAACAGTTGTATTTGATCTCTTATCAGCTGGTTGATGCATGACAGACAAGCAGATTCTGCTCATCTATGACAAAGAATGTCCTGCTTGCCATTTTTATTGCCAGATCGTTCGCATACGTCAGAGTGTCGGTGAATTAGTACTGATTGATGCGAGAGAACATCCTGAAGTGTTGCAAGACATCACCGCGCAGGGCTTGGACATAGATCAAGGTATGGTGTTGAAAATGGATGGACAGCTTTATTACGGTGCGGATGCAATTCACCTTCTAGCCTTACTTAGCGGTCGATCTGGCGTGTTTAACCGCTTGAATTATTGGCTGTTTAGCTCTAAGAAAGTCGCTGCTATTTTGTATCCAATATTAAGGGCTTGCCGTAATCTATTGTTGAAAATTTTGGGTAAAAGCAAGATTAATAACCTAAAGCAAAATGGTAACAATAGGTTCTAACGAGTATGTCGTTATATTTAAGTAGAAGTTATTGAAGGGTATCTTGAAATAAATCAGCAATTTTTTACAAGAATTTTTTTACCTGAACGGCTAGCGTTAGGCAGAATAGACTTTTACTTGGAGGCCGGATGCACGCCAACGAATTCTGCAACGTTTCTACCAGTCGAACCTTAGGTGGGCTGGAAATGATAGAAGCGCAGTTTACCGAGACTGTATTTGGTAAGCATGCCCACGCAGGTTTTGTTATTTCTGTAGTGGATGCTGGCGTGATGCATTTTAGTCATCGTGGTGAGAGTCATAATACCTTGCCTGGACAGCTTTCAATTGTGGCGCCAGATGAACTGCATACTGGCTCTAAAGGAAAAGGCGAGGGCTGGCGTTATCGTGCGTTATATCCGTCTGAAGAACGCATGAAAGCGCTTAACCACTCATTGTTTGGCACGGCACAAACGCCTTATTTTCGTCAAAGTGTGATCAACGATGTTCGTCTTAGTCTGCAGATGCGAGGTTTGTTGGATAAGCTGACCCGCGGCTCTGATGCCTTGGACATGGAAGAGCATTGGGAAATGTTGCTGGTAAACTTGTTACTACAAGAAAGCCAGCAAAGTGCGGTGACGTTGAGCAAGGCACAATCCAATATCGAGTCAGTACGTGATTTACTGGCAGACAGTTATCAGCAGAAACTTTCCCTTGAAGTCATTGCGCAACATGCTGGTATCAGCAAGTTTCACTTAATCAAAGAATTTAAACGTTGTTATCAGTTAACCCCTCATCAATATCAAATCCAACAACGTTTGAATCACGCTCGAGCTCAACTAAAGCGAGGTTTTAGTGCGGTCGATATCGCGCTCAACTGCGGCTTTCATGACCAAAGTCATTTCACTAAAGCGTTTGTTAGCGCGATGGGGATCACACCAATGGCTTATCAAAAGCAATTTTTTACAAGATAACGCGGACTGGCTTTATTACTCTAATGGTTTTGTAGCCTTAGTGAGTGTTTTATGGAAAGTCAGTGGGTCTTTTTAGCGGTTTGTCTTGCGTCAGCATTATCACCTGGACCAGGTGGTCTCGCGGTTGTAAGTAGCAGTATTAATCAGAGTTTGCGTGGGACTTTGCCAGTGATTTTTGGCATCGCGACTGGGTTAATGTTAGCTTCTGTGTTGGCAAATACTTGGCTGTTAGCTGTGATTCATTCGAGTGAGCAAGCGTTTCAAATTATGACGTGGTTGTGTAGCGCTTATATCGCCTATTTGGGCTGCAAGGCGTTGTATTATGCCAATAGTGAGATGACAATCACCGCACAAGGATACAGTTTTAAAAACGGTGTATTTATTTCGTTATTAAATCCAAAAACATTGGTGTTCTTTGGTGCATTGTTCCCAATGTTCGTACCATCCAATGAGTATTTTGTGACCTACGCCATTTTACTTACCATCGAACTGGTGGCGATTACCTTGATTATCCATGTGTTGATCTCATCGGCGATTGATAAGGTGTCTCATCTATTAAAGCATCACATAATGCTAATCAATCGTATTACAGGATTGTTGTTTATAGGTTTGGGCATAGCGGGTTTTATTGCTTAGGGGAGTGCTGATTATCCCTGTGTTCGCTGCCGCTCTTAATTTTATCCAAAATCGCCAACACACCATTGGTTCTCGAGCTGGTTAGGTAGCTTGATAAATTGAGTTCGGCCAGCTCTGCCTTTAGGTCCATTTGTTGGATATCTGTTTGTGTTTTTCCTTCTACTAAGCTCAATATGGCGACTAATACGCCGCGCATGAGTTTGGCGTCGCTGTCTGCTTTGAAGTGACGTCGGCCATCGTTTTCTTCCATGATGAGCCAAACGGCGCTTTCGCAGCCTTTTATTTTGTTTTGTTCGGTTTTTTCTTCAGTAGACAATCTTGGCAGTGTTTTGCTTAAGGTAACCAGTGTTTTAAAGGTTTCTTCTTTGCTACGGCAAGCTTGCAGTTGGGCTTTTATGTTTACTGGCTTTTGTTGTCCTAAAGAATCTGTCATCGCTTGTTACTCATCATTTAATAGGTCTATGGCGTCGAGTAGTACATCGCAGAAGCGATCTGCTTCTTCTATGGTGTTATAACAAGCAAAAGAAGCACGCAGTGTACCTGCAACGCCCAGTTGCGCCATCAATGGATGGGCACAGTGGCTGCCAGCTCGAACCGCGATACCTTGGCTGTCTAAATAAGCGTTCAAATCCAAGATATGAATATTGGGTACACTGAGGGAAACTAGGGTGGTGTTTTTCTCGGGCGAATAAATTTCGATACCACCCGCTTTAAGCAACCTCGTATAAACATGATTAGCAAGCGATTGTTCCCAAGCCAATAACGCCAGACGATCCTGAGCGTTAAGAAAGTCACAAGCCGCCGCTAGGCCAATAACGCCTTCGATGTGTGGCGTACCAGCTTCTAAACGATAAGGCAATACATTGAACTCTGTGGCTTGGTAAGACACATGGCGTACCATTTCTCCGCCTGTTTGATATGGCATCAAGATTTCCAATGCATGGTTTTTGCCATACAAAACGCCAATGCCGGTTGGCCCATACATTTTGTGACCGGAAAACACATAGAAGTCGCAGTCTAGGGCTTGTACATCCACAGGATAGTGCGCCACCGCTTGAGCACCATCGACAAGGGTGAACGCCCCTTGCTGTTTAGCAAGATTGATCATGGTGCGTAGAGGTGTGCTGGCGCCGATGGCATTGGATACCTGTGTTGCGGCAAAAATACGTGTGCGGTCGGTGAAGTAGTGGCTGAATTCAGGTTCCCATTCCCCATTGGATGTTAAGGGGACAATACGTAAGCGTGCGCCTGTGCGAAACGCCAGTTGCTGCCAAGGGACCAAATTCGCATGATGTTCTAAACTGGTGATGAGGATTTCATCGCCTTTTTCGAGGATGTGCTCAAGGCCGTAGGCCACCACATTGATGGCTTCTGTTGTGCCTTTTGTCCAAATCACATGGCTCTGCTCTGGCGCATTAATAAATTTTGCCACCGTGTCGCGAGCTTGCTCAAAACGATTGGTAGCACGGTCACTCAGAAAGTGTGCACCGCGATGAACATTGGCATTGAAGCTAAGGTAATACTCTTGGATAGCGTCCAAGACTGGTAAAGGCTTTTGTGTTGTGGCGGCATTATCCAAGTAGGTTAATGGATGATCGTAGGCTGATTGCGCCAAAATAGGAAAAAGGGGACGAAGCAATAACGGGTCGAATGCCATGAATACTCTGCGTTTAAATCAGCCTGAAATAAGAGAAATTGTACCTTAACTCCCACTAAAATCGGGAATTATTGGGCTTTTACTTGCGTTTTTTTCGCACAACTATAATGATTGATAACAGATACTAGATGACAAACTAGAAAAGGTACAAAACGGTGGCGGATTTTTTATATAAAGGTGTGGTGGATTGGTTCTTGGATCAAATGTCACAAGAGGCCATTGTGCCCGGTGATAAGATGCCTTCCTTACGAGCGTTATCGAAGCAATTAGGTTTGAGCTTAAACACCGTCATTCATGGCTATGAGTTATTAAGCGAAGATGGCTGGATCGAGTCTCGTCCCAAATCGGGTTACTTTGTTTGTCATCGCAGTGACACTAAGCCAGCTTTGTTGTTGGCGGGTGAGGCGTTGCGTGAATTAGCGAATGATGGCACTAAGCCAGCTTGGTCATGTCTGGCGCATCGTGCCGCCTTGGTCGATCAAAGTGACGCTTTTTTAAGCCCTGCAGTACGTCAGGAAGAGGTACATCTTCCCGTATTGGGGAAAGGTCATTTGGCCATTCGCGAAGCCGTCAATGAGTATTTGAAAGGGTTGGGTATTAAAGCCCATGCTTCCCATCTTTGGTTGGGACATTCGCCTTTGGCTATGTTTACCCAGACCGTACAAACGCTCACTCAACGTGGCGACAGTGTGTTGGTGTTAACGCCTTGCGATCCTCGAATCACCACTACCTTACAAAGCTTAGGGCGACAAGTGATTGCCTTAACGGCGGGGGAACGCGGTGTTGATCTGGATTTGGCCATTCGTTGTTTACGGGATAACGCCATTCGCCTGATTGTCTTACCAGGTCAGTTTTCTTTCCCTGCTGGACAATTGATTAGTAATTTAAGTCTGCGTCGTTGGCTGGCCATTATTGAAGAAACCAAATTGCCAGTGATTGAGTGGGATTTATGCTCGCATTTGGCGTATCGCGCAGGTTCTCTGATGACCTACAAGTCGCTGGATTCGTCAGATCATATTGTTTACATCGGTGGGGTAGAATCAAAAGGTGTCGATCGCTCTGCAAGCTGGTGTTTGCCTGGTAGACATCAAGCTTTATTGGAAGGTGCTTTCTTAGGCGCTGATATGGCGTTAAGCGATGCCCAACAAGTGGCCTTGAGCGATGCATTACAGCCTAATAGTAAGCGCTCATTAACAAAACGCGCACGAGAGGTTTGGGCGAATTCGGAACGTGTGAAAGCCCATCTTGAAACACGTCTTGGTGAACAAGTGAGTTTTGCCGCCAGTAAAGGTGGCATGTCACTTTGGATGCGTTTATCGAAGCCATTAGAGGTTGCCAGCATGACCGCCTTGCTAGCCAGCTTTCGGAATGCCATTGTGCCCGGTGCTTTGGTGAGTCATGAAGCCGATGCCAATCATTGGTTGGCGGTGAATGTTACTTTGGATGATGTTGAGCCTCTAGCAAAAGCCTTAGCTGAGCATTTAGCGGTGGATGAGGGTAAGACGGTTGAGACCGTCATTAAACCTACTGTGGAGTCAACAGAGTTGGCTGAAGAGAGCGAGCAAGCAGAAGAGACAGCGCAAGTCATAGAAAGTGACTTACAAATGTTTGATGTTTTAGAAGCCAATAACGTTGGAGCGTCCGATCAAGAAGCGAAAAAAACGCGCAACGCCACCACAGAGCCGCTTTATAACCCGATGTTGGATCTCATTAATCACGACTTTGGTTAATAGGATAAAAAGGGATTTAAGGCGCTACGATAGCGCCTTTTTTATCGCATTTAGCATGCTGGAATGATCTTCGTAATCTAACGGAATAGGCGTGAGCTTATCGCCGATTAGTAAGGCCAAAGAGGGGAAAGAGTTCAGGCCAAGACGCCTAGCTTGTTCTATCTCTTCCTCCAATAGACGCTCATTTTTCACGTGCTGCATGGTTTTCTGAAAGCCGTCTGCATTCATGCCTATTTGTTCGGCACATTCAATGAGAGTATCGAGATCTGACGGGTTTTTAGCGTTCAGGTAATACGCCTCTTGAATGGCATGATACATCTCTTCTTCTAGTCCTGTGTCTCTGGCGACATAACAGGCGCGGCAAGCTGGATACGTTGAGCGTCGTGGTGTGGTTGTTCTCCAGAAGTCGAAATTGAACTCTGTGCCCAGCGAGCGTTGAATATTCTGCCAAGTGCCTTCCAGTTTAGCTTTCATCTCATCTGGCATAACCACATCGGAATCTACAGCAAGACCGCCCAGCATAGGCTGAATGGTGAGTTGATTGGCATCGATCAAATCTTGCAAGGCTTTTTGTAGCTTGGTCCAAGTAGGACGAAATCCCCAACACCAACTGCACATTGGGTCGTAGCAGTAAATCAGTGTGGCGGTCATAGATGGCTCCTGTACGTATAAAAAAGCGGACCCATAAGGTAACAGTCTCCTGCTCATACTTGAACTGAAATTTTGAAGTAACAGCTTAGTAGTACTGTGTGATAACGTGTGCAAAGTCACATTCATTAAGGACAAGTATGCCCAAGGATCATCTTCCTCTTCATAAAAAAGCGCTTCCCTACTTTCTTGTAATTTTTGGCCTGCTTGTTGGCCTTGGTCTTGCTATTGATTGGGATATAAAAATCGCTGGCATTTGGGATGTGAGCTTTAAAGCTCAATTTTGGGACATCATTGCATCTGTTGGATCTTTACTGGCAGGGATTGGAACAGTTGGACTACTAATTTTTGGTTGGCTCAAAGCTAATGAGTGGATAAAACAGATTAGAACTCAAGCTAAAATAAATTTAACAATTAAAACAGCGGAGAGGTTTGCCAGCGAGGCATCGTCTCTTTCGTTATTTATAAACATCCATACGAATGGTAAATCACAGCTGGATCTAACCATGGAAGGAGGTGTGAGTGATGTTGCGCACACTTCACTCTCAGAGACCAGTCCATTCACTACAGAAAATTTCTTGTTATCCATTAGAGAAAAAAGTGCATCTATCGACTTACTATTTGGTGCTCTACATCCTATTTTAAAAGGAGATCATGTTTATAAAAAGAATCTTGATAACTGGTCAAATGAATCTATAGAGTTTTCAATTATCAGAGCTCAGCTAGAGTCACAACTATTAAGTGGAGAAACACTTAATTTTAGCCGTTTAAAAGATAACGCTTTGTGGCGTGGCGTTGATGCCAGAGCAATTTTTACAATTTGCTTAACTAGAGAGCTACAAATCTAAAGTACGTAGTTTGAGCTGCGTACTAAAAGAGCATATTAAACAGAAAAAAGTTCTATGCCGTCCAGACTGCCGTCTATCCATGGGTCAAGCATTTGCGTTTTAAAGCCAGTGAATGCTGGTGACCAACGCCTTCTATCGTGAGCACTTGGGCCAATCAAAGCCATTAACAGGTACTTGTTATCAATATCGTCATAACCATAAATAAGCCAGAAATCTAGGTGAGGATTTTCTGTTGAGGTTGTTCGTTGGTATATCGCTCTGATCTTGCTCCATTGTTGAATGGTTTGATCGTCTTTGGCTATGTGGATATGAAAGAGGTTTTCTATATATGGGTGGTCAAACGAGACATCTCTTCCGAAGTAGTCTGGTTGAAAAGAAGTATTTTTATTGTGGTAGAAGTCTTCCGCGTAGTTCTCCCAATCATCAATTAACCGGAAGAAGGGTGTTGTAAAAACATCAGCCATTAGAGAGGTTTGATATTAAGCTGCTCTTTACTAGTTGGAAATTTTCCATGTTTTAGAAAATACTCCATTCCGGCATTACCTGTAGCGGCTGCTTTCTTGATAGATTCAGCGGTTACTTTGGATGTCCTTTTTTTTGTTTTGCGCTGCAATGTTTGCATGGCAATCTCCAGATCATTTTTTGATCTATTTATATTAGTACAAATACCTATCATTTTATAATTAATTTATCCTATGGTGAGTTAGCCAGCAGAGAACTAAGTGTTTTAGTGCTTGGTTTTATTAGGTGACATCATTCTTACTTGTCTATTTTCTGGGTTCGCTAAAAAATGAAAAAACGGCTTTAACTATCAGGTTAAAGCCGTTTTTATTGCGTTATGCTAAGTCGAGTAAATGTGAGCTCAGCCCTTTAAAATCGCGGCAATAGCATCACAAAGTGGGCCCATGTTGTCATGGGTCATGCCCGCGACGCTGATGCGTCCTGAGCCAACAATGTAGATGCCGTACTCTTTGCGCAACTGTGCCACTTGATCTGGTGTTAGACCTGAAAAAGAGAACATGCCTTGCTGATGCGAAATAAACGAAAAATCTTGGCTTACGCCTTTGATTCGTAGGGTATTCACAAACAAACTGCGCATTTCGTGAATGCGTGTCCGCATGGCTTTTAACTCGCTTTCCCACAAAGCATAAAGCTCTGGGTCATTGAGAATTTCAGCGACGACAGCAGAACCATGCGATGGCGGGTTTGAATAATTGGTGCGAATACAGCGTTTGATTTGTGTGAATGTGGTTTCAGCTTGTTCAGCGTTTTCACAGACAATGGTCAGCGCGCCAACACGTTCGTTATACAGACCGAAGTTTTTTGAGAAGGAACTGGCGATGAGCATCTCAGGCACGTATTCTAAAAACTTACGTAAACCCTGTGCGTCTTCCGTCAGGCCTTGACCAAAACCTTGATAAGCAAAGTCAAACAGAGGCAAAAAGCCTTGCTTGCTGCACAGTTTCGCTAATTGATACCACTGCTCTGGCGTAGGATCAATGCCCGTTGGGTTGTGACAGCAGCCATGAAATAGCACGACATCGCCTTCAGGCACTTGCGACAAACTGGCCAGCATGGCCTCAAAATCCAACGATTTATTGTCGGCATTGTAGTAAGCGTAACTGCCGACTTCTAATCCCACGGATTGAAAAACAGATTGATGATTGGCCCACGTTGGGTTACTGACCCAAATTGTGGCTTCGGGTAAATGTTTTTTGATGAATTCTGCTGCGACACGTAATGCACCTGTGCCGCCAGGGGTTTGTGCCGTTTGAGCAAGTTGCTTGGTAATAATGCTGTGGTCTTTACCAAATAAAAGCGTTTGCACGGCAGATCGATAGGCGGGAGCGCCCTCGATACTGAGGTAGTTTTTGGTTTTTTCTTGGGTCAACAAACGTTCTTCTGCTTGTTTAACGGCTTTTAAAATCGGTGTATTGCCTTGTTCATCCTTATAAACACCAACGCCTAAGTTGATTTTATGCGGATTAAGATCATTTCTATAAGCGTCATTCAGGCCAAGAATTGGGTCTGCAGGAGCAGCTTGGATATGTTCAAACATGGTAACTCCCCAAGAGGGTTATTTTCTTTTTTATTATGGATTAAAAGATATGAAAATCAGCCGCTATGGTACTCCAACACGTGAGTAACCGCTATAAGTTGAGGAAAAACGAGGGCAATAAGAAGAGATAAAAGTCATATTTTAAGAGAATAATGATTTCTCTTCTATAAACAGAAGCGAGCGAAGCCCCGCACAAAAAGTACGATAAAAAAACAACAGCTCACTGGTGGCATAGACGCGAGCATTTTTTCGCGACATACACACCATGGCCTAACGCAAATGTTAGGCCCGGTTTGTTGACCGAATAGCTTCGTTCAGAGAGATAAAATCAATCATCCCATCCGTTTGAGATATCATGGTTCAAACGTTTTTGTTCTAAGTGCTGTTCAATTGCACGTCGGGCTTTTAACATACGGGCTGCATCTTCCTTTTGATTCCGTTCTTTTGTTTCATTATCCAAACTAATGGAGGCATGCAGTATATCGGTTTTTACTTCAGTTAGTGTTTCGGCAAAATTGCTCATCGTTATACCCTTTTTGGACGTTCGATGACATTGAACTGTATAGAACCCTGTCATCGGCTGTTGAAAAAAGTCAAAATAGACAGACAACTCATTTTCACGTTAATAAAAAACGCAAATCGTTCGAAAATCAATCTATTTTTGCGGATTTTTGTGACAAAAGTATTAATTAATTATGGCGGAATGTAATGGACGTTTCTTTTATCCTCGACTCACTGAATGACAAGCAACGGGAAGCGGTCGCCGCACCCTTGCAGAATAGCCTTGTATTGGCTGGCGCAGGGTCGGGTAAGACCCGTGTGTTGGTCCATCGCATTGCTTGGCTGATGCACGCTTACGAGCTATCACCCTATAGTTTGATGGCCGTTACATTCACCAATAAGGCCGCTCGTGAGATGCAAGGTCGTATTGAGCAATTGGTAGGCGTTCCTCCACAAGGTATGTGGGTGGGCACTTTCCACGGTTTGGCCCATCGCTTATTACGTGCTCACTGGCGCGACGCAGGGCTAAAAGAAAACTTCCAGATCATGGACAGTGATGACCAACTGCGCTTAATCAAACGCATCATGCGCGAACTGAATATCGACGATACTCGCTGGCCGCCGAAGCAAGTGTCTTGGTTTATTAACGCGCAAAAAGACGAAGGTCGCCGTGCTGCCCATGTGCCTGACAGCCATGACCCTTTCTCTAAAGGCATGCGCGAGCTGTATTACCACTACGAAGAGGCTTGTGAGCGTGGCGGTTTATTGGATTTTGGCGAGTTGCTGTTGCGTGCTCATGAGTTGATGCTCAGTACACCTGCCTTGTTGCGCCATTATCAAGAGCGTTTTCGTCATGTGCTGGTGGACGAGTTTCAAGACACCAACACGATTCAATACGCTTGGTTACGCATCATGGTGGGCAGCGAAGGTACAATTACCGCTGTTGGCGATGACGACCAATCGATTTACGGTTGGCGTGGCGCGAAAATTGAAAACATTCAAAACTTTACCAAAGATTTTAAAGACGTTGGCACCATTCGCTTGGAGCAAAACTATCGTTCAACCGGTCATATTCTGAAAGCCGCCAATGGTTTGATCAAACACAACGATGATCGTTTGGGCAAAGAGCTTTGGACCGACAGCGGTGAAGGCGACCCTATCTCACTTTATGCTGGATTTAACGAACAAGACGAAGCGCGTTTTATCATTGGCATTATCAAGCAATGGCGCGACAAGGGCACTTCTTTGACGGACATGGCGATTCTGTATCGCTCTAATGCTCAGTCTCGTGTTATCGAGGAATGCTTGGTTAGGGAACAGATTGCTTATCGAATTTATGGTGGGCACAGATTTTATGATCGTCTTGAGATCAAAAATGCTTTGGCTTATGCACGTTTGGCACTGGATCCTAATGACGACGGCGCGATGGAACGAGTGATCAACGTACCACCTCGCGGTATTGGCGAACGTAGTATTGGAACCTTGCGAGAAATCGCCCGTGATAATGGCTGTTCTATGTGGCAAGCCGCGCAGGAAGTGGTTCGTCAATCTTTAATGCCGGGTCGTGCGACCAATGCGATCAAAACCTTTTTGCACCTAATCGAAGGGTTAAGTACCACGGTGCAGCAACCTGATTTGAATTTGAACGATATATTTGAACAGATTATTGAAGAAGCCGGTCTGATTCCTTTCCATGAAAAAGAGAAAGGCGAGAAGGGCGAAGCGCGTATCGAAAACTTAAAAGAGTTGGTTGGCGCTGCCGGCGGTTTTAGTTGGAGCGATGAAGACGAAGAGTTTAGCTCGCCATTGATGGCTTTCTTGGACAAAGCGGTATTGGACGCGGGTGATGCGCAAGCGGACGAATATCAAGACGCGGTACAGTTGATGACCTTGCATTCGGCGAAAGGTCTCGAATTCCCATTGGTGTTCTTAACGGGCGTGGAAGAAAATATCTTTCCCAGCAAGATGTCTTTTGAAGAACCGGGTCGACTCGAAGAAGAGCGTCGTCTTTGTTACGTGGGCATTACTCGAGCGATGGAGAAATTGTACATCACGTATGCGGAGTCTCGTCGTTTGTTTGGCAGCGAGTCGTTTAACAGTCCATCACGTTTTATCAAAGAGTTGCCACCGGAATGCTTGGAAGAAGTGCGTCTTCGTTCGCAAGTGAGCCGCCCTGTGTCTTTACAACGACCTGATTACGGCTATGAAAAGAGTAAGTTGCAAAACAGCAGCGTGTTAAACAGTTACAAAGCCCCTGAAGTCACGGTGAACATGGGGGACCGAGTGAATCACCCTGTGTTTGGTGAAGGTCTTGTTATCAATTACGAAGGCCAAGGCCCACAAGCACGAGTGCAGGTTAACTTTGACGACGAAGGCACTAAGTGGCTGGTGTTGTCGTTTGCTAAATTGGAAGTGCTTTAATTCTTCGGTAAAAAGGACGCTGATTCTTATTCCTTTGCGCCTGCTTCGCAGGCTCAGCGCGTCAGCGCAAATCAAACAATGAGATAATTAAAAAATCTACTCAGTCTTTTCCTTTACGCCTGCTTCTAAGCAAAGCGCGTCGGCAGGAATAAGACTCAGCTTATCTTTGTATGGCTGTTCTTAAGAACGGCGTTTTTTTTGACTATTGGGGCTTCAAGTTCATTGTCTGTTCCCCAGCTGTTTAGCCATTTGTGTACTTCGCTCGCGTCGACAACCTTGCCTTGGGTGGCGGAATCAAGAGCATCGAGGGTTTGTTGCCATTTTTGGCGGTTTTGTCTGATGAGTTCCATTGCTTTGCCTTTTCTTATCTTTCTGTTTGCTCGATTGTAACCGAGTAAAACTTTTTAATTGCAGCATTTTTTTTCAATTGGTTGTAAACTATTTAGAGTTGTAAGTATTTAGTCTGAAGAGGAGTAGAGCATGTCTGTTCGTGTGGGGTTGATTGGTTTTGGCCTGTCGGGGCGGGTGTTTCATGCGCCGTTTGTGGTGAATGATCCAGAGATGACGTTGGCGTATGTTTGCAGTTCAAAAGTGGATGAGGTGAGAGCGCTGTTTCCTGAAGCGTCAGTCGTGTCTTCTGCAGAGGCGGTGTTTGCGGCGTCCGATGTGGATTTGGTGGTGATTACCACTCCAAATGCGTTGCATTTTGATCAGGCAAAGCAGGCATTGGAAAATGGTAAACATGTACTGTTGGAAAAACCTTCTGTTACCAAATTATCTCAGATAGAGGCTTTGTGTACCCTAGCGAAACAAAAAGATTTGGTGTTTTGCGTGTATCAAAATCGCCGTTTTGATGGGGATTTTTTGCGTCTTAAAGCGCTTATTAAGAGTGGTGAGTTGGGCGAGTTGAAGCATTTAGATTCTCGCTTTGATCGTTTTCGCCCGACGGCACAAGCTCGTTGGCGCGAAGAGCCGGGTGTTGGTACGGGAATTTTTTGGGATTTAGGACCGCATATAGTGGACCAGACCTTGTGTTTGTTTGGTCCGCCGAAGTGGTTACATGCCAGCATTGATAAGTTACGTGATGGCAGTCAAACCCATGACTGGTTTGAGCTGGAGTTGGGCTATGATGACAAACGAGTACGTCTGGCGTCGACACCGTTTGAAGCGGGTGAGATGCGTCGTTTTAATGCTAGGTTTACCCAAGGCAGTTGGCAATGTGTGGGGTTAGATCCCCAAGAGGAAGCATTGCGTGCAGGGCAGATGCCTTGGCAGGATGGCTTTCCGTCTAAAGCCGCTCAGCAGCGTAACACCCGTTTTGTTGCTCACTCTCAAGATACTATTGAAGCCATTCAAGAAGCATCGACCCAAGGCGAATACGCTGCGTTTTATGGACAATTGCGCGATGCGATTCTTGGCAAAGGTGCATCGCCAGTTCCAATGGAGCAAGCGTGCCAGCTGATTTATTTATTGTGCTTAGCTGAGCAATCAGCAGAAAGTGGTCAGCGTATGTCGTGGAGTTACGCGCCAAATTTATAAAAAAGCAAAATAAGTGACGATAAATTGCAAAAAAGAGTTGAGCAAGATTCCGACAATTCTTATCATCTTTTGCCCTTTTTGATGTTTTGTGCATGAAAAGGGCAATTTTTTATCTAATTATAATAAAAAGGGATAGTAGGCATCATTGGCTATTGTGATTGCCCCTATTTTTATGGCGGTAATGCCGCTTATTCATAACAATTAAGTAACTGGCTCCCTGAGGGAAAATAATGCGTAATTTAATGGTATTGGGCAAATTGGCGTTCGCCGGTTTGTTTGCTTTGTCTTTGGTCGCCTGTGGTGGATCAGAAAAAGCGGAAGAGACGGCAAAAGTTGAGAAAAAAGCGGAAACAATTCATTGGAAAATGGTCACGACTTGGCCTAAAAACTTTCCCGGCTTGGGCACGAGTGCTGAAGCATTAGCGAAAAACATTACGCAAATGTCGAATGGTCGCTTGGATGTGAAAGTGTATGCGGCCGGTGAATTGGTACCTGCACTAGAAGTATTTGATGCTGTGTCTCGTGGTACGGCAGAAATGGGACACAGTACGGCTTATTATTGGAAAGGTAAGGCCCCAGCGGTGCAGTTCTTCTCCTCCATTCCTTTTGGAATGACAGCACAAGAGTTTAATGCTTGGCTTGAATACGGTGGCGGTCTGCAACTGTGGGAAGAAGTGTATGCTCCTTTCAACATCATCCCTATGGTTGCTGGCAATACAGGCGCGCAAATGGGCGGTTGGTTTAATAAAGAAATCAATTCGTTTGCCGATTTCCAAGGCCTAAAAATGCGCATGCCAGGTCTGGGTGGTGAAGTACTGAAAAAAGTCGGTGCCGTTACCATTAATTTACCAGGCAGTGAAATATTTACCGCATTGCAAACTGGCACGATTGACGCTACGGAATGGGTAGGTCCTTATAATGATCTAGCATTCGGCTTGTACAAAGCGGCGAAATATTACTATTACCCAGGTTGGCAAGAGCCAGGCTCAGCGGTAGAAGCCTTGTTCAATAAAGATGCCTTCAATGCACTGCCAGCGGATTTACAAGACATTGTTCGTGCCGCGACTCAACAGGCAAATGTGGCGATGTTAAGCGAATTTACAGCACGTAATGACGCGGCATTAGCAACCCTAGTCAATGAACATAACGTTGTTTTGAAAGAGTTTCCAAAAGATCTTCTAGAAGCGTTAAAAGTGGCTTCTCATGAAACATTAGACGAAGTGGCAGCTAACGACCCAATGAGCCAAAAAGTATACGATTCCTTCAAAAGCTTTTTAGCGTCTGTGAGTCAATGGCACGATATTTCGGAGCGAGCGTTTATTAATGCTCGTGCTAATGACTGATTGTTCATTTTAACGAAATAAGCTTAATAAGCCCTGTTATCCATAGATAATGGGGCTTATTTGTTAGAAATAGCGCGTTTATTAAAGGATAAGGTGAATGAATAAAATAATACGATGGGGAAAATGGGCTCTCGTTGGTATGACGACGGTTCTATTGGTCGCCTGTGGCGGATCGGAAGAAAAAGAAACCGCTAGCGTAGAACAAAAAGTCGATACCATTCATTGGAAAATGGTTACCACTTGGCCTAAGAATGCTCCGGGTATGGGCACGGGGGCGGAAACGCTAGCGCAGAATATTAAAGAAATGTCTAACGGTCGCTTGGACATTAAAGTGTATGCTGCAGGTGAACTGGTTCCAGCATTAGAAGTATTTGATGCGGTTTCTCGTGGTACTGCACAGATGGGTCATGGCACAGCGTATTACTGGAAAGGCAAAATACCCGCTGCGCAGTTTTTCTCTACTGTCCCTTTCGGGTTTAACGCACAAGAGTTTAACGCTTGGGTTGGTGAAGGCGGTGGATTAGCGTTATGGGAAGAAATTTACGCCCCTTTTAATTTAATCCCTATGGTTGCCGGCAATGCGGGTGTACAGATGGGGGGTTGGTTCAATAAAGAGATTAACTCACTGGCTGATTTCCAAGGCCTGAAGATTCGTATGCCAGGATTAGGTGGCGAAGTACTAGAAAAAGTGGGCGCGTCATCAATTAACTTACCAGCGAGTGAAGTGTTTACCGCGCTACAAACAGGCACTATTGATGCGACGGAATGGGTTGGACCTTACAACGACCTTGCGTTTGGTTTGTACAAGGCGGCGAAATATTACTATTACCCAGGTTGGCATGAGCCAGGTTCGGCTGTTGAAGCTATCTTTAATAAAGACGCTTTTGAAGCCTTGCCAAAAGATTTAAAAGCCATTGTGCGTTCTGCCGTTCAACAAGCAAACTTGGCGATGCTTAACGAGTTTACCGCGCGTAATAATGCAGCATTACAAACCTTGGTGAATGAGCATAATGTGATTCTTAAACCCTTCCCTGAAGATTTACTGATTGCATTGAAAAAAGCGTCCTCTGAGACATTAGAAGCGCTTGCAGCGAACGACCCGCAAAGTCAAAAAGTGTATGACTCTTTTAAAAGCTTCTTAGGCCCTGTGAGCGAATGGCATGACGTTTCTGAGCGTGCTTATATCAATGCTCGAGCACTCGAGTAAGCCTTCTGCGGTTATCGTCATAACGGATGTTTCTGCCAAGCCTCGCCTTTTATAGCGAGGCTTTTTATTTTCTGCTTTTACCCTTACGACAGGCCACGGCTATTTGAATAAAATAACCGTTTTTGCATTTAAGAGTCTTTTGTCGTTAAGAAGGTCGTGGCGGTGGGCATGGAGATCATGTCGGTGACGCCGACTTCTAGGCCGACTTGTGTTATCAGCGTGGTAAGTTGTCCTCGATGATGTGTTTGGTGATTAAAGAGATGCGTCAGAATGAGACCGAGGGGAAGTTCATTCACATCATCAGATTGTAAGCGTTTGTATTGAATCAACTGTGACATATCGGCATCTGTTAGAGTGTCTATGTAATTCGTTAATAGTGCATCGATTTCCTGACGTGCCACCGTCAGCTGGTGAAAATCTTCATAGAGAATATCGGACAAAGAGGTCGCCTTGCATTCAACGGGCAGGCCAAGTCTTGCAAGCCAGAGCAAATCTGCCAACAAGATATGATTCAGTGTGCCATGGATAGAGCTGAAAAAAGCGCCCAGATTCCTTTTCCTTTCTTCGTCTGAAAGGGATTGGCAAAGATCGTAAAGTCGCTTATTCATCCAATGGTTGTACTGTGTTTTTAACTGGAAATACGGTACGGCAGACATAGGATACTCCTTGGCAAACTTGACATAGGTATCATGGCTAGTAAGCAAAAGATATCAGCTGAGCGTCGAAAAGACAGGTACAGATTGCGTGTTTTATAACCAGTACAAGGCCATATAGAATCGACGAAAATGCATTGATGTTGGCAGCTTGGTGTATTTTTAGTGTCCGTCATAACATAAAAAAACCGTCATATTTTTTACTATGACGGTTTTTTAGAGCAATGTATAAACTAATAGATACTTATTTTTTAAGCACTTTTAGTATTTTTGGTGCGATAAGGGCCGCCACTGTTGCAACGGCTAAGATATAAGTCATGGTGCCATTGAGTAAGATAGACCAATCACCACCACTGATAGACAATGCGCGGCGCAAGTTTTCTTCTAACACTTCTCCTAATACCAAGCCTAAAATAACCGGCGCGAGAGAGAAGCCTAATTTGCGTAAAATGAAGGCAAAAATACCCAAGACAATCATAAAGAACAGGTCAAACGAATCTCCATGGATCGAATAGATTCCGACAAAGGTCAGCATCACGATAACGGGTACAAGGTAAGACTGTTTGATGGACAATAGTCGAACAAAGACACCAATCATAGGCAAGTTCAATACGAGTAAAGCGATATTACCTACGAACATAGAGGCAATTAATCCCCATGCAATATTGGGTTGCTGTTCAAACAATAAAGGCCCTGGTGTGATGTTAAACATGAGTAGCGCGCCGAGCAGAATTGCTGTTGTACCACTGCCTGGAATCCCCAAGGTTAGCATCGGTAACATGGAGCCTGCTGCGGCCGCGTTGTTGGCTGCTTCTGGTGCTGCAAGGCCTCGAATATCACCTTCCCCAAATTTATCGTCATGGCCTTCTGCAAAACGCTTTTCTGTACCGTAGGCAACAGCACTGGCAATAGAAGCGCCAGTTCCCGGTAATACACCAATTAAAAAGCCAGACAGCGTCGAACGTAGAACAACCCATTTTACGGCCATTAAATCGGAAAAACTGACAAAGCTTTTGCCGACAGGTGTCAGTTTCAAGTCATTACGTGCCCAACTTTCTAGCAGTACCAAAACCTCACTGATAGCAAACATACCGATGACAACAACTAGAAAATCGACACCGTCGAATAAGTTTGGAATGTCCATGGTAAAGCGCAAAATGCCCGTACCAGAATCAACACCAACGGTCGCGAAAAGTAGACCTATGACCACGCCAACGACGGTTTTAATAGGGCGTTTGCCTACCATGGTTGCCAAGCAAGTGAAGGCAAAAATCATCAGCCAAACGTATTCAGAAGGGCCAAACTGAATGGCTAGTTTGCTGAGTAATGGTGCAAATATCACCATTAACAATAAGGCGCCGATACTACCAAAGAAAGAGGACACAGCGGATAAAGCTAATGCTCTACCTGCCTCGCCACGTTTGGCCATAGGATAGCCATCCAAGGTTGTCATTATGGCGCCCGCATCTCCTGGAACGTTGAGCAAAATACTGGAAATTCGGCCACCATATTCTGCGCCATAATAAACACCGGCTAATAAGATCAAAGCAGATTCTGGCGGTAAACCAACGGAATAGGCCAATGGCAACAAAATAGCCACGCCATTGATGGGTCCAATACCGGGCAATGAGCCAATTAATGTACCAATAAAACAGCCTGCTAAAACCAAACCTAAGTTAAGGGGCGTAAGAGCGACAGAAAAGCCTATCGATAAATAATGTAAAATGTCCATCATAAGTCTCCGAGAAGTAAGCCAGTTGGGACATTAAGCTCCATTAAATCAGCTAATAAGAAATAGCTGATGACGCTTAGGGCGAGAGCATACAAGAAGGCTTTCAGTGGCTTTTCTCCAAATAACCAGCTAAAAATGGCCCCCACGATAGTCGTCGCAATAATGAAGCCCGCTTCTTCAAACAGGGCGGCATACACCACCATTATTATCAGACCTATGATAATTTTTGTGAGTACTTCCTTGTTAGGGTGCCAAGCATTTTTATCCGGTTTGGCTATCAGCCAAATGCAGCATGCGGCTAACATAATAGACAAGATAATAGGGAAGGCTTTTGGCCCTAATGGTTCATATTGAAACGGGACATCGAAATGGAAAGCTGTCCAGGCAATAAGCCCAGACAGCACCAATAATGCACCCGCAAAAATGCGGTCATATAACATGTAGTTGCCTCAATTTAAGACGGATCAATGGATTAGTTCGTTAACCCAGCTTCTTGTGCTAAGCCGCGCATAAAGGCAACACGCTCTTTAATGTAGCTGTCTAGAGCGTCCCCAGACATGTTGAATGGCACGAGATTTTGATCGACAATGACTTTCTCAAAAGCGGGGCTCTTATAGGCTTTTTGGAATTGAGCTGTCCAATAGGTGTAAGCCTCGTCTGACACTTTTGGCCCTAAATAATAACCACGAAGGATGGTCCATTCGGCGTCATAACCTTGTTCAATTGCCGTTGGGTAATTCGCGAAGTCACCTTTTAAGCGTTCAGGAGACATGATGGCTAGGATTTTGACTTTGCCAGACTCAACTAAGCCTTTTATTTCACCCACATCACCTGGATAGACTTTAATATGTCCACCAAGTAGAGCGGCTGATGCTTCGCCGCCACCTTCGTAGGCAACATAGCGCATTTTTTTGGGATCAACCCCCGTAGACTTCATCAGTATTGCGGCTTTCATCCAATCTTGGCTACCCACGCCACCACCGGCTCCTAAGACAAATTCGCTTGGGTCTTTTTTGATATCGTCCACTAGTTCACCAAGCGTGTTCCATGGCGCATCCGCGCGAACCATGATGGCGCCATAATCGACTCCTGCTGTACCAACCCAACGAGCGTCATTTTCATCTAGATTTTTGCCGAATTTGCCTTGAGCAAGGTTGAGTAGCGAACCTGAGCTAAAAGCGACTAATTTGTTTGGATCATCTGGCGCTGAGGAATTGATGTAATTGTAAGCAACCGCTCCGACGCCACCCGGCATAAAGGTCACGGCCATTGGGATATCAGTGATCCCTGCATTGGCAAAACCCGTGGACAAAATACGACACGTTAAATCGAAGCCACCACCGGGTTTGGCAGGGGCAATACAGCTGGGCTTAGACGGTTCAAAGGCACTGACATTTAGGGCTGCGGTAAGACCGCCAACCAATAACAATGAGGCAATATTGGATTTCATCTTTTTATTCTCCAAATTTCTTTTTGTTTTATTTTGCTGTACAAGGTTGCACAGGAGTGGGCAAAGTTACTCCTTTAAACTGACACTAACCTGACAAGAAGAAGAGATAGGGTTCCGTCATGCGTATGTTATTGATTGAAGACAATGAGAGTTTGGCTGACTCGATTCGTGTGTATTTTAGGAATTTAGGTCATCCGATTGATTGGATTGGTTCAGTTGAAAAAGCCGAAGCGAGTTTGTCGTTTGATGATTTTGATTTATTAATCTTAGATATTAATTTACCCGGTAAGAGTGGTTTTCAGTTACTGCAGAGTCTTAGACATCGGGGCAATCGTCTTCCCGTTTTGGTATTAACGGCTCGAACTGAAGTCGATGATAGGGTCAGTTCATTAGATTTTGGGGCAGATGATTACTTAGCAAAACCCTTTGATTTTCGTGAGCTAGCGGCTCGTTGTCGCGCGCTTTATCGACGTGAACGAGGTGGCGCGAGTAACGAAATCCAGTGCGGTAATTTGGTCTATGACTTGGCCGCGCACTCTGCCAAAGTAAATGAGGTAACCTTAGACTTACGACCAAGAGAGTTGCAATTGTTGGAACTTTTTTTAAAAAATCTGGATCGTGTTCTGACGAAAGATGACATTGCTAATCGGCTTTACTGCTACGATGAAGCCTATACGCCGAATGCCATAGAACAAACGTTGACACGTTTAAGAAAACAGTTAGACGGCTCGACTTTGATCATCAAAACCATTCGTGGGTTAGGGTACTTAGCGCATGTTGATGACTGAAAAAAGCTACTCAATACGCTCTCGAATGTTGGGACGCTCAGCACTATTACTCCTGTCTATTTTTTTTATTTTGAGCCTTGGTGTTTGGCATTATGCCCGTCAGTCAGCCAACTATTCTTATGACAGACTGCTCAATAGTGCCAGCTTGTCTATCATGGAAGGATTGCACGTTTACGATAAACAAGTGGATTTAGATTTGCCTTATGCTGCGTTTGAAATGATGCAGCTTGCCGATGAAGATAAGGTGTTTTATCAGGCTTTGGGGACTAAAGGGGAGCTTATTACGGGTTATCCTGACATGCCCTTACCTAGTAAATTCAACGAAGAATCCGCGATTGCTTTTTATAATGCGCGTTACTTGTCTGAAGAAGTGCGAGTGGTCATTCGCCATAAAAGGCTTTCTGAGCCCGCCGTATCGGGTTGGGTAACGGTCGTCTTGGCACAAACACTTAGGGCGCGTCATAAGATGATGAATGATATCTTGTACCGAAGTTTTGCTGTGTTGTTTGGGATTATGGCTTGTGTGATGATTGTCTTGTGGGTGGCGATTAATCGTGCGCTTGAACCACTGAGTTCTATTTCCAAAAGCCTTGCTTCCCATTCGCTTTTATCGGCCGAGCCTATTCAAACGACGCCCATTCAAGAAGTCTCTCCTTTGGTAAGTGCAATTAACGATTACCAAGCACAGCTGTTATCCAACTTAGCGGTGATGAAGCGTTTTATCGCCGATGCCAGTCACCAAATTCGTACGGCACAAAGTGCCACACAGGCTCAATTGGACATTGCCAGTCAAAGCCAAAATCTAGCGGACTTGCCTGAGCATTTAAATAAAATCCGTAAAGAACATGAGCGTTTAACACGGTTAACCAATCAGCTACTGACTCATGCCATGGTCGTGCATCGTAGCGACACTGTGGCGAACGAACAGATGGACATTGAGGCTGTTATGAAGCAGCTATTAACGGAATGTGTGCGTGACAATGCCCACCGTCAGATTGATTTTTCTTATCAATGCGAACAGACATTGCCTTTGTTTATGGGAGATTCTATTAGCTTATGTGAAGCCGTGCGTAATCTCTTGGACAACGCGGTGTATTACGGTCCAGAACAGAACCTGATTGAGATTCGCTTACAAGCAGACTTATCTGGCATTGATATTATGATTGATGATGCAGGTCCTGGTATTCCTATCGGGCTAAGAGAAAAAGCGTTAGAGCGTTTTCAGCGCTTGGATAATGGGTTAAGTGGCTCTGGTCTTGGTTTGTCTATCGTCGCCAGTGTTGCGCAAGCCCATGGCGGTGATTTTTTCTTGGAAGACAGTCCATTTGGAGGGCTTCGAGCAAGAGTGCATTTGCCAAAAGAGGGTACCGTATGTCGCAGCGAATAGCTTTATTCTTCATTTTTCTGGTGATGGCGAGCAAGGTGATTGCAGAGACGACTGTGTTACCCACGATATGGGAAGCGGACAGGTTAACCATATACAGTGCGACAGATTTAAACGCTATTGCTCCCTTACTGGATACTTTTAGTGCACAAAACCCTGATATAAAGCTTGAGTACAGAGAATTTAATACTCAGGAATTAGATCGAGCCATTAGGGCCAAACCGTTAGCAGATCAGCCTGATGTGGTCATTAGCTCCGCCGTGGATCTTCAGGTCCGACTTGTTAATGATGGTTACGCACAACCGGTATTTGGCGAAGCGGTTGAGGCCTTACCTAGTTGGGCCAATTGGCGTAATGAAGTGATTGGCTTTACTTACGAGCCCATTGTTTTTGTTTACAACAAGCAAGCCTTTGAGGAGAAAACCGTTCCACTGACTCATGAGTCATTGGCGAGCGCCATGCGTATTGACGATGATTTTTTTATCCATAAAGTGGGTTCCTATGACGCACGTCGCTCAGGTATTGGTTATTTAGTGGCGACACAAGACGAAGTGACATCCAGCATTAGTGGTCGCTTACAAGAGAGTTTAGGGCGTGCTCGCACTCAGGTTTATGGTCAGACTTCCATGCTGCTAGACGACATTGCTTCTGGCACTTTGATCTTTGGTTACAATCTTTTAGGTTCTTATTCTTTTGCCCGTGAAAAACGAGACAGCCGCATTGGTGTGGTGATTCCACAAGATTATGCCTTAGTGGTAAGCCGTGCGGTGTTTATCTCCAAACAAGCCAAGCATGTGTCTAATGCGCAACGCTTTGTAAATTTCTTGATATCCAAAGAAGGGCAGGAAGTGATTGCGAAAAAAAGTGAATTGATGGCCTTAACCCCAGATATTGATGCTCTTCTGTCACGGCAAAATATACAGGACCAAACGATAAATTTTCATCCTATTCCTTTGGGGCCAGCTTTGATGGTCTATCTTGATGATTCAAAACGACGACGCTTTATCAAGGCTTGGGAAAGTGCTTTATTGTCCATTAACGAAGACCAGTAACGCTAAGCATAATAGCCAAAAAAACAGCCCTTTTTGTAACCAAAAAGGGCTGTTTACTGCTTAGTGTATCTTTTCCTAACTGGAATTAGTCGTTCATGCTGCCTAATTCAAGCAGTGTTGCGTTGCCGCCGATCGCGGTTGTGTTGTTGGATACGGTGCGTTCAGTAACAAAGCGCAGCACGTAATGCGGTTTGGCTATTACGCTTAGGTTTTGTGCATCCGTTTCTTCTATTAACTGGCAAATCAAACCACTTTTTGCCGCAAGGCGTTGGCTAAGTTGTTGTGCTTGCGCTGGGTCGCAAAGTGCTGCTACGCCGGCAAGATGATCCGCTTCGATCAAAGAATCTTGCGCTGATTCAGCAATATTCTGCACGACGCCTTCTGCCACGAAGGGCGAGATCATATCCATGATCTCCTGGCCTATTGGACCAACGGTAATGACAGGATTGCCTGCAATGAGCGCCGCAAATACTTGGCCGACTAAACCTACTCTGGCTTTGTCTCCTTCAATAAAAGATAGGCAAAGAAACACGCCACGGCCTTGGTTAGATAGCTCGTTGCGCTCACCTGTTGGTCCAGGCATAACACGTGTTTCTGCAATCGATTGTTTGGCGTTATCGATCTGCCAAGCGGCCATTTTTCTTTGTTCATTGGTAAAAGAATAAAGCGCCTGCTGCAGTTTGTCTGCACGGCCTTTTACACCAAGCTTGTCCCATGCTTCGAATATTTTTTGAGCGACCTGAATTTGGATAGGTTGTACGATTGTCATAGTAATGTCTCCCCTTAAAGGTCTTGCTCAATAGCGAAGCGTTGAAGGTAATGTGGACCGCCAGCTTTTGGTCCTGTGCCAGATAAACCTTGTCCGCCGAAAGGCTGAACACCTACTACCGCACCGACTTGGTCGCGGTTGATGTAAAGGTTACCCACGCGGGCGCGACTAGCAATACGCGCACAAGTGGTTTCGTTACGGCTGTGAACACCCATGGTCAAGCCAAAGCCTGAGTTATTAATGGTGTCGATGATCTTATCCAGCTCGCGCGCTTTGTAGCGTATAACGTGAAGGATAGGGCCAAATTTCTCATCGGTTAGCTGATCGATGCTGCTGATCTCAAACGCAGTTGGGGCAACGAAAGTGCCTTTTTCTGCAAAATCAGGTAAAGCCGTTTGTGCGATCAACTTACCATTCGCTTTCATGTATTCAATATGATCGAGCAGCATCTTCTGTGCTTTTTTATCGATCACTGGACCCACATCAGTGCTGTGCAGATAAGGCAAGCCAACGGATTGTTCAGCCATAGCGCCTTTGATCATTGGAATAACGCGATCTGCGATGTCGGTTTGTACGAACAAGACGCGCAAGGCAGAACAACGTTGACCCGCGGAGGCAAACGCTGAGCGCACGGCATCACGAACCACTTGTTCTGGCAATGACGTTGAATCCACCAACATGGCGTTTTGACCACCCGTTTCCGCAATCACTGGTACTGGTGCAACGCCACGAGCCGCTAGAGTACGGTTGATCAATTGTGCTGTGCCAGTGGAGCCTGTGAAGGCAAGACCCGCAATGCGCTTATCGCTGGTCAATGGTGCGCCAACGGTGGCACCGTCACCTGGCAATAAGTGCAGCACGTCCGTTGGAACGCCTGCTTGGTGTAGCATTTCTACCGCACGAGAAGCAATCAAGCTGGTTTGTTCTGCAGGTTTTGCCACTACGGTGTTACCCACGACAAGAGCCGCAACCACTTGACCGGTAAAGATGGCCAATGGGAAGTTCCATGGGCTGATGCAAGTGAACACGCCACGGCCGTTTAGCTTAGCGTGTTTTTCTTGACCTAAAAAATCTGTGTAGCGTGTTGGGTGGGCAAAATGGCTACGAGCCTGTTGCGCGTAGTAGCGACAAAAATCCACCGCTTCACGTACTTCGTCGATGCTGTCTTGAATGGTTTTACCCGCTTCACGGTGGCACAGAGCCATCAATTCCGCGTAGTTCTCTTCCATTAAGTCGGCCATTTTATCTAGGCAATCAGCACGCTCTGTCGCTGGACGCGCTGACCATGCTGGGAAAGCGGCTTCAGCAAGGTCAATTGCTTTGGTAACGGTTGCTGCGTCTGCCCAGTCGATTTGCCCTGCCGTCTGGCTGTGATCATAAGGGCTTGTAATCGAGTGAGTTTGACCGGTAGCTACTTTCTCGCCACCCACAATAGGGAAAGCACGCCACTGGGTGTCTTGTCCCATGAAGGCATCGATTTTTGCTTTAAAAGGCGTCCACTCAGATTCGATTTCAATGTTTGGACCAAAAGAGTTTTTTCGGTCGTTAAACAAGGCTGATGGCAGCGCAATGTGCGAGTTCGCTAGAGATTTACGACTTTCTAGCGTGGTGACTGGGTGGTTGATTAATTCAGCAATCGGGTAATTAGCATCGATCAAACGGTGAACGAATGAGCTGTTGGCCCCGTTTTCTAGCAGACGACGTACCAAGTAAGGAAGCAAGTCTTTATGGCTACCCACTGGCGCGTAAATACGTACGCAGATGTCGCTGTCTTTGATCAAACGGTTGTAAAGCGCATCGCCCATACCGTGTAGACGTTGGAATTCAAATTCTTGTGTTGTCGCGCCTAATTGCTTGGCAAGGCAGCTAATCGTCGCGATAGTGTGCGCGTTATGGCTGGCAAACTGCGGGAAGATATTCGCGCGAGTGTGCTCGCTCAGTAGAAAATGAGCGCACGCCAAGTAGGACACGTCAGTGGATTCTTTACGAGTGTAGACTGGGTAGCCATTAATGCCGCGTTGTTGGCACATCTTGATTTCAGAATCCCAGTAGGCGCCTTTTACAAGTCGCACAGGGATACGATCACCTTGTTCTTTGGATAGGGCCGCCAACCAAACCAAAACTGGTAGAGCGCGTTTTGAGTAAGCCTGAACCACAAGACCAAACAAGCCCCAGCCTTTGGTGCATTCATCGCGAAATAGTTTTTCAAACAAATGCAAAGATAACTCTAAGCGATCGGCTTCCTCGGCATCGATAGTGATGCCAACGTTGAGCGCACGAGCTTTTGTGATTAAGCCTTTTACGCTGGCAAAAAGCTCGGTCATAACACGCTCTTCACAACCGACTTGATAACGTGGATGCAGAGCGGAAAGCTTGATAGAAATGGTCGGGCGGTGTTTTTGGCTGTAGGTGTCCTTGCCAACGGATTCGACAGCTTGCTCATAAGAACGTAGGTATTTGTCGGCATCTTCCGCGGTTAATGCGGCTTCGCCTAACATATCGAAAGAATAAGTGTACCCTTTGTCACGATAGCTCTTACCACGAGACAAGGCTTCTGTGATACTGCGGCCTAGAACGAATTGATGTCCCATGATTTTCATGGCTTGGTTCATCGCTTTACGGATCACTGGCTCAGAGACACGGTTCACCATGCGATTAACTAAGTTGGCTGGTGTGCCATCTTTTTTCTCGCTCATGGTGACGATTTTACCCGTCAATAATAAACCCCAAGTGGACGCATTTACGAAGAAAGAGTCAGAGTTTTTCGCGTGAGAAGCCCAGTCGGCGACGCTCAAGCGGTCTTTGATAAAAGCGTCTGCGGTTTCTTTGTCTGGCACGCGCATTAAGGCTTCTGCTAAGCACATCAGCAAGATGCCTTCTTTGGTGTCTAGGCTGTATTCCAGTAGCAAGGCGTCAATCATCGACATGCTGTCGTCGTCTTTGCGTACTTCAGCAATGAGTGTGGCGGCCGCATCGGTTTGTATTGCCAACTCTTCTTCAGACGGTTTTGCCAAAGGCAGTAGTTCTTTTAACCACTTCTCTTCGTCCATATTGTAAAGAGGGGAAATGAGCTGCCACAATTCATTAAGTGGACGCTGAATGAAGTTAGGCTGTAACACCTCAATCGCTTTAAACATGGTTGAATTCTCCCGCGTTAACCTAAAAAACCAAATGACTTTTTAGTAAGGCCGCATATTGTTATAGAGCATTAAGCGCATTTTTGACTACTTTTCGTTATGTTGAATCAAAAAAATGCATGTCTGGATAATGCTGACACTTTAGTGACATAAGTGAGTCATTGTCTTTCGAAAAGATCGTTTTTTTTTATAAGAAAGTCCGACTGAAGCAGAATAAATAGGACTTATATTCATTCTGGTTCAGGGCCGCTTAGGAAACGATAAAAGTGCCTATTAATGGGGCGTTTTAGGGTGTTTTAGAAAAGCAGAGATTAACGATTGCCAAACTGCTTTTGGTATTTAAGCGGTGTAATACCGAGGGTTTGGGAGAAGACATTGGTCATGGCGCTTTGGCTGGAAAAACCACACATTTCAGCCACTTGAATGGGGGGAAAACCTTCTGCGAGCAAACTTTGTGCGCGTTCTAAGCGTTTGCGCATTAGGTATTGATGCGGCGTCATGCCGGTACGGTCTTTAAAGCGTTCATGGAACTGACTGACACTCAAAAAACAGAAATTGGCTAATTGGTCGATGTGCACACGACGAGATAAATTCAGTTCAATAAACTGATCGAGCTTATCAATATCCAAATGGTTACCGCGGGAGCGGATGTCTTTGTTGTTGATTTGATGGCGAATGGCACTGAGTAGGGTGTTGCCGCAGGCACGCGCTAAGATCGTATCATTGGGATATTGTTGTAGTTCGCCAGATAGGGCAGAAGCCAATATTTGCAAACGGGGATTGAGTTGAAAATAGGCCGCTTGATCAAACAAACGAGAAACGATTTCGTATTCTTCGTCGGTAATGCCTTTTTGCGGTGGAATTGGCAGATTGACCACCATGATGCGATTTTCGCCCAGACCTGCAAAGGCATGACTGTTCTCTGAAGGAAGAATGCAACCTTCACCAGTATGCAATTGCTTGCCTTTGCCTTCGATATCGAAATCGGTATTACCATCCAGTACGACCACTAACTGATGATAATCGTGATCATGAGCATCCGCTTCGTTCGGCAGGCTGAAAACATCGGAATCAGACTGAGTCAAAATGCACCTTGTTGAATAAGTTGAGACAAGAAGTATAGCGAGCTTATAGAGGCTTTAGTAGCGTATTTTTTTGGCGATATGGTATTTTACAGCGAGAACAGTGTCTTAATCCTTGCTAAGTAGCCAGCTTGAAGGCAAAAGTAAATACGGTGCTTTACTGGCAAAAAGCCTTGTAATGCACCGTATTTTTATACAATGTTGAACGCTACATTATTTGAATAACAAGGTTACCCAGCGCGCCGGGCTTTAAAACGTCTTCGTGCGCTTGAGCCAATTCGGTAAGCGGGTAGCGGTGACGAATCACGGGTTTGAGTACACCTTTTTCAAACAAGGGACGTAAGGCTTTCGCAATCAAGGCCAGTTCATGAGGCTTGGTATTGGCTAAGGCCACACCCACTACGGAAGCATCACGTGCCATTAAGTCGCGAGGATTAATCTCTACCGTGCCACGATTCCCCACGACCGCAACGCAGCCACCAAAGGCCAAGGCTTTTAAGTCTTGGTCTAAGTTGTGATTGGCAAGCATCTCGATAATGATATCAAACCCTTTATCTAATGACTGATAGGGCGCAAGGTGACCCGCTTCATTGTGCATAATGACGTTAGTCACGCCTTGCTCGCGCAATAAAGCCGCGCCAGCTGCCGTGCCAGAACTCGCCACGACTTCCATGCCTGCTGCAAGGGCTAGTTGCACGGTCGCAATGCCAACGGCGCCGGTGGCACCATGGATTAATACCTTATCGCCGGCTTTAGCGTTAGCGCGACCAAACAAGGCACGGTGAGCCGTGGTGTAAGGAATGCCCACACAAGCACCTTCTTCAAACGATAGGGCATCTGCTAAAGGGAAAGTGTGTGTTGCGGCACAAGCGGCAAATTCAGCAGAAGAACCGCTTAGATTACGACTGAAATAAACACGTTGACCCATCTTGAAGCCAACGACATTCTCGCCTAATTCAACAATCGTACCAGCACCGTCAGAGCCTGGCGTATGCGGGAACTTAGCCGAATAATTGTTGGTGCCAGAGCGGATATAAGTGTCTACTGGGTTTACCCCAGCGGCACCGACCTGAACCAAAATTTGGTCCTCGTTGATACTAGGCTTTTGAGCCTCAACCAGCGTTAAATCGCTGGCTGGACCGTAGTCTTTCATTTGCATGGCTTTCATTTTATTTGCCTCTTATTAGTCCGCATACACTTGTTCTGGCAGCCAAGTGGCTAGATCTGGCCAAATCGATAGCATGATTAACACCAGAATTTGGATCAGAATAAAAGGGATGACCCCTTTATAAATGGCTTGAGTTTTCAGTTCTGGTGGCGCGACACCACGTAAGTAAAACAGAGCAAACCCGAATGGTGGCGTGAGGAAAGAGGTCTGTAAATTAATGGCCATCATAATGCCCAGCCACACAGGGTCTAAGCCCATTGCGAGTAACACTGGTGCAACGATCGGCACAACCACAAAGGTGATTTCAATAAAGTCTAAGATGAAGCCAAGAAAGAACATCAGCAACATCACTACAATCATCGCGCCAACCACACCACCTGGTAGTTGCGAGAAGAAGTCTTGAATCAACTCCTCACCACCGAAACCACGGAATACCAAAGAAAATAACGAGGCGCCTATTAAGATCATGAACACCATGCTCGTCACTTTTGTGGTCGAATAGACGGCGTCTTTTAAAGTTGGAACGCTGAGTTTTCCACTGCCCCAAGCCAACAATGCGGCACCAAGAGCACCGACACCAGCGGCTTCTGTTGGTGTCGCAATACCGCTAAGAATCGACCCTAGAACAGCGAAAATCAACAACAACGGAGGCAGTAACCCTTTAAACAGTAAAACCACTAATGACTCAGTGGAACCATTGCGCAGCTCTTCTCTAGGAACAGCGGGCGCTTTATGGGGTTGTAACCAGGCTACCATGATGACGTAAAGAATGTACAAACCAACCAATATCAAACCTGGAATAAGCGCACCGACAAACAGATCGCCGACCGAAATGGTTTTTGGTGAAAAAATCCCCATTTCCAACTGGGCTTTTTGGTAAGCGTTGGACATCACATCGCCCAATAATACCAAGGCGATAGAAGGAGGGATGATTTGTCCTAAGGTGCCTGTTGCACAAATAGTACCGGCGGCCAATGCGGGGTCGTAACCACGGCGCATCATGGTCGGCAATGAAATCATTCCCATAGTAACCACGGTCGCACCAACAATGCCGGTACTGGCGGCTAACAGCATACCCACCAAAATAACCGAAATGCCTAAACCGCCACGCAAGCTACCAAACAGCATGGCCATGGAATCGAGCAGCTTTTCAGCCAGTTTGGATTTTTCGAGCAACACACCCATTAATACAAAAAGCGGCACAGCGATCAGTGTTTCATTGCCAATAATGCCGAACAAACGGTTGGGTAGCGCTTCCAAGAAAACGCTATCAAAAGTGCCGAACATAGAGCCAACAGCGGCAAAAATCAGCGCTGTGCCCCCCAAAGAAAACGCCACAGGGTAACCAAACAGCAAACAGACACAAACCCCAGCAAAGAGCCATAAAGGTATAAATTCAGCCATTAGTTTTGTCCTTTTGTGTTACGAGCTGCAGTGACTACGCCAATATTTTTTAAGATGTCCGCTGTCCCCTGAAGAATCAGACTGACCATCATGATAGGAATTAAGGTTTTTAGCAGATACACAAAAGGCAAACCACCAGGTTCTGCGGATGTTTCCATTACTCGCCAAGAAGCACTGACGTAATCTAAGCTCAAATACGCCGTATAGAGAGTAACGGGTAATAAAAAGAACAGACCACCAATGATATTGACCCACGCTTTTTTAGTGACAGAAAAGTCGCGGTAAAAAACATCGACACGCACGTGTTCGTCATCTTTAAAGGTATAAGCGGCGCCCAACATAAATACCATAGCATGTAAGTAAAGCACCGACTCTTGTAAGGCCGTGGAACCAAGGCCAAAACCATAGCGCAGAAGAACGATGAGGCACGTAAGCAGCATCATCGCTAATGTAAACCAAGCAACGCATCTCCCTGTGTAATGGGAAACCGCCTCGGCCAAACTGACCAATTTGTTGAACATGAAAATACCCACAGTTTTTTAATCGTTATGCTCGAGCCAGATCCCTTAAAACTACTCTACAGATCATTCCACACGTTATCTGGTGTTTAAGGGATCTGACCTCGTCTAGCCAGAAAATCCGGACGCTAAGTCTATTGGATAACGCCACGCTTGGGAATATTGTGCGTGGTGAAACGGCTGGTTGAACCGGTTAAACCCAGATTAGAGGATATTAATGTTTGATTTTCGTTTTATGTGTACGATTTTTGTTCCTTGTTAGGACTTGCTCAGATTTTTTTTGAAATATTTCACGCTTTAACATTTTTGTCACATATCTCTCCTATAGTACAAAACATCGAACGAGCTATGGGCAGTTGCTCATAAATTTTTGACTATAACCACTGAGGTTTATGTGATGAAAAAACTAGTTGCGGGTTTAGCAATGACAGCAGCAGTAGGCGTTTCTGTTAACGCTTTTGCAGATGTTGATGCCAATTTGATTTCTTACAGCAAAGCAAGTGGCGTTTCTGGCAATATTTCAAGTATCGGTTCGGACACATTGGCTAACCTAATGACGTTGTGGGCAGAAGAATTTAAACGTCTATACCCAAATGTTAACATTCAAATTCAAGCGGCTGGTTCTTCTACTGCGCCACCAGCGTTGACAGAAGGCACCTCTAACTTCGGCCCTATGTCTCGCGCTATGAAAGACAAAGAAATCGCTGATTTCGAGAAAAAATATGGCTACAAGCCAACGGCTATTCCAGTGGCGATCGATGCACTAGCGGTTTTCGTTCACAAAGATAACCCAGTGAAAGGTTTGTCTCTTCCTGAAATCGATGCGATCTTCTCTTCCACACGTAAAGGTGGACACAGTGAAGACATCACGACTTGGGGTAAAGCGGGCCTAACTGGTGCTTGGGAAAACCGCGACATTCAATTGTTTGGTCGTAACTCAGTGTCTGGTACTTACGGTTACTTCAAAGAGAACGCACTTTATAAGGGTGACTTTAAAAACAACGTGAATGAGCAACCAGGTTCTGCGTCTGTTGTGCAGTCTGTCTCTACGTCTCTAAACAGTATTGGTTATTCTGGTATCGGTTATACCACGTCTTCTGTACGTGCTTTGCCTTTGTCGAAAAAAGAAGGTGATGCTTACGTTGATGCCACACCAGAAAACGCAGCGACTGGTAAATACCCATTGTCTCGTTTCCTTTACGTCTATATTAATAAGGCGCCAAACAAACCACTAGAACCACTACAACGTGAGTTTGTGAAGATGGTGCTTTCTAAGACTGGTCAAGAGGTTGTCGTAAAAGACGGTTATGTGCCTCTACCAGCAAAAGTGGCTAATAAATACCTAACTGATTTGGGTATTAACTAAGCAACGCGGTAGCGAGCTACGAATGAGATACTTAAAGTGGGAGGGCTGAGACGCTCTCCTACTTTTCTCGTTTCGTAGATTGTCATAAAAACGTCACATAAAAAGATGAATGCGGATGACTAAATCAACTGACCATCAGATGCCGGAACTGGATTTTAATACGCCAGCTTTAAAGCGTCATCGTAAGATTCGTGCCCTAAAAGACCGTATGGCTAGTATGGGGATTGCGGTCGGCGGCAACAGTGTTATTTTGGCTGTGTTGCTGATTTGTTTCTATTTACTGTATGAAGTGATGCCTTTGTTCTCTGGTGCCTCCATTGAACAGCAGGCCAGTTATGCGGTACCAGCCGAAGAGCAGGGCGACAGTCTCTATTTATCAGCGGAAGAGCAATCTGAAATTGGTATGCGAGTCACGAGCCTTGGCAGTATTGTATTTTTCTCTATTGCTGATGGCAGTGTTATTAATACGGTTGAAAATTTACGCACGGACGCAAAAGTTACTGCTTTTGCGGTGGAGTCTGATACCAGTCGATTGGTAGCGTTTGGTTATGACGACGGTAAGGCGCTTATTGTGAAGCACGATTACCGTACTTCCTATCCTGATGGAAAACGTAAGATCACTGCGGTTGTTGAGTACCCTTATGGGGAAGAGCCGATTGATGTGGCCGATTTTCCAATTAACAAAATGAGTCTTCGTGACGGCAGTGACAGCTTAACCGTGGTCGCGATTGGCGATAGTCAAAGTGCCATTACCAAGGTTTCGAAAGACGTCAACTTTATCACAGAAGAAGTGGAGTTGAGTGAGCAACGCACAGCGTTGCCATTCGTGGCAGATACTGCCAGTGTGCTGATTAGTGGCGATCAACGTTATTTATACGTCGCTACTCGCTCTGGTCAGTTGAGTGAGTTTGATCTTCGTGACTTTGATAACATCACTCTTAAAGATAATATTTCTTTGTTTAACGATGGCGCCAAATTGGTTTCCATGTCTTATTTGTTGGGTCAATCTTCTATTATGGTGGCGGATTCCTCTGGCCGCGTAAGTCAGTGGTTCAATGTTCGTGACAATGCGACCAATGAAGAACACCTTACTTTTATCCGTGATGTTAAACAGCCTGTTGCTTTGGTTGGACTGGCCATGGAGCAACGTCGCAAAGGCTTTGCGACTTTAGATGAACGCGGTATCGTCGCTATTTACAATGCAACCTCTACCCGTCAAGTGGTGGATGAAAAACTCACTGATGGCACCGCTCGTCTCATCAGTTTTTCACCTCGTGCGAATGGGTTATTGCTAGAAGACAGCAAGGGTCTGCATTTCTTTTACGTAGACAATGAACACCCTGAAGTGTCTTGGTCCTCTATCTGGGGCAAGGTATGGTATGAAGGGTATCAAGAACCCACCTACACTTGGCAATCGTCTGCTGCGAACAACGATTTTGAGCCTAAATACAGCCTAACACCTTTAGCGTTTGGTACTCTCAAAGCGGCATTTTATGCCATGTTGATGGCGGTACCTCTAGCCATTTGTGGCGCCATCTATACGGCGTATTTTATGGCGCCAGCCTTGCGTCGCAAAATCAAGCCGATTATTGAATTGATGGAAGCTTTACCGACGGTTATTTTGGGTTTCTTAGCGGGCTTGTTCTTTGCACCTTTTATGGAAGAAAACCTGGCTGCAACCTTTAGTATCTTGTTGATCTTGCCAGTGGGGATTCTCCTGTTTGCTTACTTGTGGTCTCGTTTACCACAAAATATTAGTTGGTTGGTGCCTGAAGGTTGGCAGCCTTTGTTGCTAATCCCTGTCATTGTATTGCTTGCTTGGCTGTGTTTGGCTTTGAGTCCAGTGATTGAGCTCAGCTTCTTTGATGGCAACATTCGTGGCTGGATTACCAATGATTTGGGTATCACGTTTGACCAACGTAACGCTTTAGTGGTCGGTTTTGCCATGGGTTTCGCGGTGATTCCAACCATCTTCTCTATTACCGAAGACGCTATCTTTAGTGTGCCGAAGTCGCTGACTCAGGGCTCTCTGGCGTTGGGGGCTACTTATTGGCAAACCATGACTCGCGTGGTCTTACCAACCGCAAGCCCAGGGATTTTCTCGGCGGTGATGATTGGTATGGGCCGTGCTGTAGGTGAAACCATGATCGTATTGATGGCAACAGGGAACACGCCAATCATGGATTTCAATATCTTCGAAGGTATGCGAACTTTGGCCGCGAACTTGGCAGTAGAAGTGCCAGAATCGGCGGTAGGAAGCTCTCACTATCGTGTCTTATTCTTAGCGGCGTTTGTGCTCTTTATCTTCACTTTTGTGGTGAACACAATCGCTGAAACCGTGCGTCAGCACCTACGCAAAAAATACGGGTCGCTATAATGAGTATTGCAATGAAAATGAAGAAAAAATCCGTATCCGAATGGGTGAAAGCAGGTGACCCATGGGTATGGTTGAATGCGGGTGCGGTGGCGATTTCAGTCATCATGGTCATTGGATTGTTGCTGTTGATTGCGGTACGTGGGCTAGGGCATTTTTGGCCCGCCGACGTGGTGGAAGCTAATTACGCTTTACCAGGTCAGCCTGCTTACAACATTGTCGCTGAACGAGTGGAAAGTGTGGAAGTGCCTGCGGCGCAATTACGCGAAGCTGGCATTGATATCCCAGATGAACACCAGTTGATGCAGCGAACGCTAATGAAAACGGGCAACCGTGATGTCTACGGTTCGGACTTTCGTTGGGTGCTTGATGAATATCTTACCGACATAAAACGCCCAGAAATGCTGTTTACCGCTGAGCGTTATGAATGGGGTAATTTATATGGCTACCTTCAAGCTGTAAAAGAAAATGGGCAGGTGGTGTCGGAAACGGCTGATCTTGAGCCAACCGCGTCAGCGTTAGCCACTTGGCAAGTGTTTGAAAAGAGCATTGAACGTGCGGCTAAAATCCATGAGGATATTTACAAAGTAGAGAAAAAAGACATAGGTCGCATCAACTATGGGCTTGAGCGTATTCGCTTAAAACAACGTAGTCTTGAGTTAGAGGGTAAATTAACTCCGGCAGCGGAAGCGGACCTAGCGGCAGAGCGTAGTCAATACGACGAAGAATACAAAGGACTGCAACAGAGCTTGATTGACCTTTATGGCGAGATTAATCGTGATAGTGTGGTTGTGAAAGTGATGGATGGTTCTATCCATGAAATACCGGTTGCGAAAATTGTCCACGCTTATCGCGCGAATGCCATGGGCGTTCCTGAAAAGATTGGCTTTTATTTCGTGAAGTTATGGGAGTTCTTAACAGACGAACCTCGTGAAGCGAATACGGAAGGCGGGGTTTTCCCTGCGATTTTTGGTACCGTCATGATGGTGCTATTAATGACTATCCTAGTGACACCTTTTGGTGTGGTGGCTGCCGTGTATTTGCGTGAATATGCCTCTCAAGGTTGGGTGACACGTATTATCCGCATCGCGGTAAACAATTTAGCGGGTGTACCCTCTATCGTTTACGGTGTGTTTGGCTTGGGCTTCTTTGTGTATTTCTTAGGATCGGGCATTGATCAGGCCTTTTTTCCTGAAGCCTTACCATCGCCAACTTTCGGTACCGGTGGCTTGATGTGGGCGTCTGTGACGCTTGCTTTACTGACGCTGCCTGTGGTGATTGTGGCAACCGAAGAGGGTTTAGCTCGTATTCCTCGCAATGTGCGTGAGGGCAGTCTGGCACTCGGTGCGACCAAAGCAGAAACCTTGTGGCGTGTTGTGTTGCCAATGGCGAGTCCGGCCATTATGACTGGGGTGATATTGGCCGTGGCTCGTGCAGCGGGTGAAGTCGCGCCATTGATGCTGGTCGGTGTGGTGAAGTTGGCGCCGTCATTGCCTTTGGATGGGAACTATCCTTATATCCATTTAGATCAGAAATTCATGCATTTGGGCTTCCATATTTATGACGTGGGTTTCCAAAGCCCGAACGTTGAAGCGGCACGACCATTGGTCTATGCAACAGCTTTATTACTGGTGATTGTTATTGCTTTGTTGAATTTATCGGCGGTAACCATTCGTAACCATTTACGTGAAAAATACAAATCGCTGGAAATGTAAGCGGCGGAGAAGAGATTATTATGAGCGACGCAAAAACACACTCTATTGATATATCAGCTATGCAGCGTAGCCAAAAGGCATTGCGCATTGAAGATGAAAAGGTCTGCCTATCGGTAAACGATTTGCACCTTTATTACGGTGATAAAGAAGCGCTTAAAGGCGTAAACATGGTCATTCCAGAGAAAAAAGTAACCGCGTTTATCGGGCCTTCTGGTTGTGGTAAATCCACACTATTACGTTGTTTTAACCGTATGAATGATCTGGTGGACACTTGTCGAATCACTGGTGAAATCAATTTACATAATGAAAATATTTATGCCAAAGGCACTGATGTCGCTGAATTACGTCGTCGTGTTGGTATGGTGTTTCAAAAACCAAACCCGTTCCCAAAAAGCATTTACGAAAACGTGGCTTATGGCCTGCGTATTCAAGGCATTAACAAAAAACGCCTATTGGATGAAACCGTTGAGTGGGCACTGCGTTCTGCAGCGTTGTGGGATGAGGTAAAAGACCGTTTACATGAGAGTGCCTTGGGTATGTCTGGTGGTCAGCAACAGCGTTTGGTTATTGCCCGTACCGTAGCGGTGAAACCAGAAGTGTTGTTGTTGGATGAGCCTGCATCAGCCTTAGACCCTATCTCGACGCTTAAGATTGAAGAACTGATTCACGAATTGAAAAATGAGTTCACTATCGCGATTGTGACGCACAACATGCAGCAAGCCGCTCGTGTGTCAGATTATACCGCGTTTATGTACTTGGGAGATTTGGTTGAATTTGGTGATACCAATACTTTGTTCACTAACCCAGATAAACAACAAACAGAAGACTACATCACGGGCCGCTACGGCTAGGCGGAGGACGCATTATGAAAGAATTAACGACGGACCATATTTCTCAGCAGTTTAATAATGAACTTGAAGCGTTGCGCCAACATTTCCTAACCATGGGTGGTGTGGTAGAAAATCAGGTACAAGATGCTGTGCAGGCTTTGTTAGACAGCAATGCTGACTTAGCTGAAGATGTTAAAAACCAAGACGCGACGGTGAATCAGCTAGATGGCTTAATTGATGAAGAGTGCACGCGTATTTTGGCAAAGCGTCAGCCTGCTGCTTCTGACTTACGCATGATTTTGTCGATCAGTAAAGCGGTGAGTGAACTAGAGCGTATTGGTGATGAAGCGAAAAAGATTGCCAACCTGACGTTGAATTTGGTCAATGAAGGTGAGTCTCCTCGTGGCTATGTGGAGATTAATCGTATTGGCGAAATGGTGTCTCGCATGATACACGACGCTTTAGATGCCTATGCACGTTTAGACATAGACATGGCGATTAAAGTGGCGAAGCAAGACTCGGCGGTAGACCAAGAGTACAACACCGCAATGCGTTCTTTAGTGACCTATATGATGGAAGATCCACGCAGTATTTCTCGCGTGATCAACGTGATCTGGGTGCTTCGTTCCCTTGAGCGTATCGGCGATCATGCGCGTCATACCTGCCAACATTTGATTTTCATGATCAAAGGCGTGGATGTACGTCATGTGAATGTGAATGATCTTACGGCGGATATGAATAAAAAATAAGCGTCATCGGTCTCTTAGCTACTGGAAGGATTGTCTGCCTGAGCTAAGAGACCCTTTTACGGTTTCATGCCTTTATTTCTTCCCTTTATTTCTTCGTTTCAACACTTTCTTTTACGGCTTTCGCTTTTCTGATAGTGGGCTATTGTGCTCAGTTTGTTATCATCCGCTTTTCGTTTTAGTTGGTGGAAAAATCCATGTTTACCATAGAAACTCAAGCAACAGTCTCTCTTGAAGAATCCTATCGAGATCTCAATGCGCAGCTCGCGGCTTTATTAAGCGGGGAGCGCGATCTGATTTGCAATGCCGCTCAGTTTTCTGCGTTTGTGATGCAAGCGATTGTAGATCTGAACTGGGCTGGCTTTTATTTTGTGCGCGGTGATGAATTAGTACTCGGGCCTTATGTTGGCAAGGTTGCCTGTACTCGCATTCCATTTGGTCGTGGGGTTTGTGGTAAAGCGGCAATAACGTTACAGACTCAGCGAATTGAAGACGTTCATGCTTTTGATGGACACATTGCTTGTGATGCTGCTTCGGCCAGTGAAGTGGTCATTCCGGTGGTCGTGGCTGGGAAGCTGGTGGCGGTATTTGATATGGATAGCCCAAAAGTTGGGCGCTTCTCCGAGATAGACCAAGCTGGTTTAGAATCTTTTGTGGAGACCTTTATCCAGTCGACGGATGTCTCTTGGTCATTTTAATCAAAGTCTGAGAAATAGCGTTTGAGTGCCTGTAATGAGAGGGTGTGTAAGCTTGGCAATGTATCGATAATCGCCTGCATGCCTTGCTCATTGTGTTGTGAGGCGGACTGTTCTATTTGTTGGCATTGTTTGGCGAACACAGACATTGCCATGTTTAAACTCGCCGATTTTAGCGAGTGGCTAACCTGTTTAAGTTCCGAATAGTCTTTGGCATCCCAAGCTTGTAATAATTGCGCCAATTTTTCATGGCTGTCTTCAATATATTCTAAACGTATCTGGTTAATGGTGTCTCTTCCCAGCAACTGGGTAAGGGTATCGAGATGTGCGGTATCAATCATGATTATCGACCTTTATAGACGCTTTGTGGTTGGAAAATAGCTTATAAATATGCGACTCCAATTGATTTTGTGTCAATGGAAAACAAAGCGGAATGACTGAATATTCTGGAGTATCAAGGGCTTTTGGGTGATAGCTGAGTATTGGGCACGATTTTGTCTTCCACTGAAGGATAGCGTCTTTTCCATCTCGTTCAAAGCGTGGGGTATTTCCCAGCAGGATGAGATCGAAGTCTTTATGCTCTTGGAAGCTTCCATCTTTAGAAAACGTGACGTCAATATTAAAGGTAGTAAGCTGTAAACCAATGATTTTAGCGAGATGCGAGTCGGTTTCTATGACCAGTGCTTGTGTTTTATCGGGACATTGGAACGCGGTCGAGACATTTTTTTCGCTGTTGTTAGGTTCATGATAGGGGAGGTCGACCCAAAATTCACAGCCTTTCTGTGGGGCGCTGGAAAAATGCATTTCACCTTGCATGAGATACACCAGTTTATGACATAGGGCGAGACTTAAGCCCACTTTGCTGGGCAGTGGGCCTTCTTGTTGCATGGGTAACGCAGGGTTGATTCGTAAGTTTTGTTGTAGCTGGTTGGGCATGCCAAGGCCAGTGTCTCTAATTGCAATTTGTAGCATCTTCGCCTCTCTTGCATTCGCGGGGAGCTGTCCCTTAGGGGCATGCAATGCCGATGGTCGGACTTGCACGCTAATACTGCCAGAGGGCGTATGAGCGATGGCGTTTTGCAGGAGTGCTACTATGATTTCTTTGACGCGAGCAAAATCCATTTGGATGTGTGTTGGTAAAAGTGGATCGATATAAGCAATCCCTTGTAGGCTTTTACGTGACATTTGCGGCTCAAAAAGAGCAAGGTAGTTTGTGATATGACCACTGAGATCTTCGGTGCTTACTGTTAGTGTGAGCTTCTTAGCATCAATTAAAGCAAGGTCAGAGAACATCTCTATGGTCTGAAGGAGTTGTTGACCAGACTCTTCGATATGTTGAGACAGAGCTTCGGTATCGTGGTAAGACGTGGTGTTTTTGAGTGTTTTAGCGACGCCTAGAATAGCATTAATCGGAGATCGTATTTCTTGATGAATGAAGGACAGCATGTCCGATTTGTCTTCATGGACGGCTTGGATACTGGATTGTAAGCTGGCATTACGGCGAAAAATATTTTTTAGCTCTGTTAGTCCTTTGACAGTCAAAAAGCACAGGCACAACAGACAAGCAAGCAGCGCCATTGAAAGCAGCTGAATGTCATTTAGATTCTTTTGTAATGTGCGGTGTTGTTGACTGATGTATTCGTTGCTGCCTTTATTCACTAAGGTAACAAATTCATTGATCTGTTCTTCGATGTTTTGAATCCGCAGAATTAAGTCCGGAAGATAAGAACGATCGCCGTCTTCTATTCTGGAAAGATGAAAACTCAGCAGTTCTAATTCACCATTAATAATATTGAGTAACCGGGTTGTACGTCCACCTTCAAAGTTACGAATTAAAGAGCCAACTTCGCCTTCTCTAAGTAAATCTACTCGGCTCATCAATAAGTCGTACTCGAAAAAAGCATTACCATTAAGCGGGTAATCACTGTCTTTTAATGCGACTAAATAGTTGAGAAATCGATACGACTGTACCTGTAATTGCAGGGCATTCCATAGCGAACTTTCGAAAATACGACGACCGTTGTTTTTGGAGCTGTCACTGGTATAGGTAATGATGGCAAATACGGCAATGGTAATGGCAATAATGAAGGTAATGAAACCATATACTACCCATGTTTTGAATTTGGATAGCCAGGTGTTTCCCTGAAAAAAACGCGTCATTATTGCTCCGTTGCTGCCAGTACTTTGATGTGGTGTATTTGCCAGATTGAACGACCATAAAACAATTCTGATTTTAATTCATGGCGCTCATCAAAGGGGTAAATCACCATAATAGGACCAAGGTTTCTGACGCTCATTGGTTTGCCATCTTGATGAGTCGCAAAAATGGCACCATTGTCGATAAAATCACTCAGTGGCAGTTCCGTCATGTAATCATTAAGGGCAGTGACTTGTAATAAGGAACCAGAGCTGCCCACTTCTTGTAATAAGTCGACGGCAGAAAAGCCTTGGTAGATATGTAGGCCTTTTGTCCATGGATTATGAGTCGCGATGGTGTGCTGAGGTAAGTTGCCTAACGTCGCTAGATCAAACGTCCGTTCTTGCTCTTGATTTGTCGCATCGATCGCCCCTGATACGGTAAGCAGTATTCTGCCATTGGATTGATCTGAAGCGAATGATGAAGCAGATATAATGCCTAAAACGATGAACAAGATAAGAGAATGTCTGTAAGCAGAATATAAACGCATGGATAAAAGCCTTAACACAGTAACGAAACAAATTTTACTATGATAGACAAAAATAGCGCGCTTGTACGGTGAATACTAGGTTGATGTGTAATAAGTCAACGTTTTAGACAAATTTAAGCCGCTTTGCGTGCATGACAACAGCAAAACGGCTTAATGGTATGGGCGACATTAGCCTATTTCAGCCAGCCTAGAGCAAGCCGCTTGATGCTCTTTGGACAGTACTTGTAATATCGGTTTTTGTTGCGCGCAGCCTTCGTTCGCATGAGGACAGCGAGTACGAAAAACACAACCAGTCGGCGGACTAATGGGGGACGGTAAGTCGCCGGTTAAAAGTTGGATTTTTTTACCTCGCTCGACTCTTGGATCTGGTACAGGCACTGCAGACAATAAAGCCTTGGTGTATGGATGTTGAGGGTTTTCGTATAAGGCGCGTTTGCTGGCTAATTCCACCGCATTGCCCAAATACATCACCAAAACGCGATCTGAAATGTGTTTTACCACGCTTAAATCGTGTGCGATAAACACCAAAGACAGGCCCATTTCGGCCTGTAACTCTTTCAACAGATTGACGACTTGCGCTTGAATGGACACATCCAGAGCCGATACTGGCTCGTCACACACCACTAACTTAGGTTTAAGGATTAGGGCACGAGCAATACCGATACGCTGACACTGGCCACCAGAGAACTCATGTGGATAGCGGTTAATCACGTTGGGTAATAAACCGACACGGTCCATAATAGCGCGGACTTCGGCTTTAACAGCGTCTTTTGACAGCTCTGGCCGAAAGGTTCTTAACGGTTCGGCAATAATATCACCCACTGTCATGCGTGGATCAAGGGACGCCAAAGGATCTTGGAAGATCATTTGCAGCTCTTGGCGTTTGCTGCGCATTTGCCTTTTGTCGAGATCCGTTAGATCTTGCCCAAGCCACACCACATTGCCTTCGGTGATTGGGACAAGGCGCAATAAAGCGCGCGCTAGTGTGGATTTACCACAGCCGGATTCGCCGACCACGCCAAGTGTTTCACCTGCGTAAATCGTTAGATTAACGCCATCTACGGCTTTGAGTGCTTGGCCTTTTTCCCATGGCCACGCGTTGTCAGATTTGATGTTGAAGTGGACTTTTAAGTTGTTCACTTCCATTAAAACCTTATTTGAAGTGTTCATTAGGCGACCCATCCATCAACGGATTTATGACAAGCTCGGAGTTGACCCGGTGCAAATTCTTTTAGCGCTGGCATGCTGTCCCCACAACGCTCTTTGGCAAATTCACAGCGTGCTTGAAACGGACAGCCAGACGGCATATGCAATAAGTTCGGTGGGTTGCCAGGAATGGTAGAGAGTTTTTCGTCTTCCGCATCAAGGCGTGGAATGGCTTTTAATAAGCCTTGAGTATATGGGTGTGTAGGACGATAAAAAACGTCCTCTGCCGTACCGTACTCCATGGTTTGTCCTGCGTACATGACCAGCACCTTGTCACACAAACCGGCGACCACGCCCAAGTCATGGGTAATCATGATAATGGAGGTATTGAAGTCGTTTTTTAACTCGTTCAGTAGGGTTAGAATTTGAGCCTGTACGGTGACGTCTAGGGCCGTCGTTGGCTCATCGGCGATCAGCAGTTTAGGTTGGCACAATAGCGCCATGGCTATCATGACACGCTGTCTCATACCACCCGAAAACTCATGCGGATACATGTTCATGCGTTTGCGCGCTTCTGGCATTTTTACCGCGTCGAGCATTTTCACTGAGGCTTCAAAGGCTTCGGCTTTGCTCATGCCTTTGTGCAGCATCAAGACTTCCATTAATTGCTTACCGACTTTCATATAAGGATTCAATGAGGTCATTGGATCTTGGAAAATCATCGCAATTTCTTTAGAGCGAATACGGTTCATGGCTTTTTCATTTAGGGTCAGAATGTTTTGCTCGTTAAAGCGTGCTTCCCCTTCAATCACACCATTGCCTGCCAATAAGCCCATGAGTGCGAACGCCGTTTGGCTTTTGCCTGAGCCAGACTCACCGACGATACCAAGGGTTTCGCCTTGTGCTAAGGTGAAATTAAGATCATTCACCGCGGTAACAAAACCATCGGGCGTTCTAAATTTAACGCGTAAGTTGTTAACTTCTACTAAGTTTTTTGTATTTGATAGGTTCATAACGTCTCCTTAGCGGTCTTTTGGATCAAGCGCATCGCGTAAGCCATCGCCGAGGAAGTTAAAGCAAAACAGCGTCACCACTAAGAACCCCAGCGGCCAAGCTAATTGCCAGATGGCAATCTCCATGTTCTGTGCGCCTTCAGAAATCAACGCGCCCCAGCTGGTCATGGGTTCTTGCACACCAAGTCCTAAGAAGCTGATAAAAGACTCTAGTAAGATCATGTTCGGCACCAATAAGGTCGCGTAAACCACCACGATGCCAAGCACGTTTGGCACAATATGGCGCAAGATGATTTTCGGTGTTGATACGCCGCAAGCGTAAGCCGCTTCAATGTATTCTTTGTTTTTCAGACTCAAGGTCTGACCGCGCACAATACGCGCCATGTCGAGCCAAGAAATCGCGCCAATGGCGACGAAGATCAAGAAAATATGGCGGCCAAATAAGGTCATCAAAATGATCACAAAGAACATGAAAGGAAAAGAGTTTAAAATCTCTAAGAAACGCATCATGACACTGTCAACGCGTCCACCAATGTAACCGGATGCCGCGCCATAAAGCGTACCAATCACAATCGCTACGATACTGCCCATGATGCCCACTAATAGAGAGATTTGCCCACCTTGCATGGTGCGCACAAAAATATCGCGGCCTAACGTGTCAGTACCAAAGTAATGACTGTTTTCAATGTTTGGGCGGCCTAACGTGGAAATGTCGGACAGTGCTTCCCAGTCGATATCGTCGTAATTCCATTGGCTGAACAACGGCCCAAGTAGAGCAATAGCGGTAATAAGCAGCAGAATAATCAAGCTAGACACTGCGGCATGGTTAGAAAAAAAACGACGGCGCGCGTCTTGCCATAAGCTGCGACCTTCGACTTCCACCACTTTTTCGGCGAACTGTTCGACGGCCTGAATTTTATCTTTTGAAGTAATCATAAGGAGGCCTTAGTAGCGAATTTTTGGATCAATAACCGCGTATAAAATATCAACGATGGCATTGAATAGAATCGTCAATGTACCGACTAAAATCGTCACACCCATCACCATGGAGTAGTCTCGATTTAAGGCGCCATTGATAAAGTGCTGACCAATACCGCCGGTACCGAAGTACACATCGACAATAACAGATCCCGTCACAATGCCGACGAAAGCCGGTCCAAGGTAGGAAATAACGGGCAGCATGGCTGGACGCAAGGCGTGTTGGAAAATAATGCGGTATTTCGGCAGACCTTTTGCTCGTGCCGTACGAATAAAATTGGAATGCATGGTTTCGATCATGCTACCGCGCGTAATACGCGCAATCTGCGCAATATAGCTGGTGGACATGGCGATCACAGGCATCACCAGATAAGGCCAGGCACCACCATTCCAACCGCCTGGTGGTAACCATTGGTTGTAGATAGAGAAAAAGAGGATACACAAGGGAGCTAATACAAAATTTGGTAACACGATTCCGAGGTTGGCAAAGCCCATCACACTGTAGTCTAACCATGAATTTTGTCGCAGTGCAGCGATGATACCGCAGCCCACACCAATAATAAGCGCGACCAGAAAAGACCAAATGCCGATTTCTGCTGAGACGGGAAAACTTTGACCAATTAACTCATTGATGGTGAAGTCTTTGTAGCGAAAAGAAGGGCCTAGGTCCCCTTGCAGTAAACCGCCAAGGTAATAAAAGTATTGGTTAATCACGGGCTCGTCTAAATGGTACTTAGCATTAATGTTCGCCAATACTTCTGGTGGCAAAGCGCGTTCGCTTGAGAATGGGCTGCCGGGAGCCGAGTGCATTAAGAAAAAAGAAACCGTAATTAAAATTAATAAGGTTGGAATGGCTTCTAAAATGCGTTTTGCAATAAATGTCAGCATAAAAATTACCGGATTAGTTGTGTTGGGTGACGGACAACACAAACAACCTGTAGGAAGTTCAAGAGATCCCCAGCACCGAAGTGCTGAGGAGGGTTTTCAATACAGAACAACAGCGCCGAATTAGTGCTTGATGATGTACATATCACGCGCATAAACGTTGTCTTCTGGGTTTGGCATGTAACCGCCTAGGTAGCTTTTTACCAAACGTTTTTCGGTGTATTGGTAAATAGGGGCGACCGCCATGTCTTGTTCAATGGCGATGGCTTCCGCCTTGTTATAGTTCTCAGCCGGGTGTTGCATGGTACGAGCTTCGGTTAGCAGCTTGTCGTATTCTGCGTTGCTGTACTTACCGTCGTTGTTACCATGAGTGGTGGTTAGAAGATCCAACATGGTAGAAGCTTCGTTGTAGTCTCCAACCCAGCCAGCACGTGCCACATCAAATTGCTGATGTTTTTTCGATTCTAAGTAGGTTTTCCATTCCTGGTTTTCTAACGTTACGTTTACCCCCAAGGTCTTGTTCCACATAGAGGCGATTGCAATGGCGATTTTTTTATGGTTTTCGTTGGTGTTGTACAGCAAGCTAAAAGACAGTGGGTTGCTTTGCGTGTATCCCGCTTCTTCTAGCAAGGCTTTGGCTTTTTCATTACGTTCTTTTTGTGTCCATGTCGCGTATTCTGGCGTGGCTGGGTTGAAGTCATTGACCACTTCTGGAGTGAAAGAATAGGCTGGTAGCTCGCCGACGCCAGTCACGAACTTGGTGATCACATCGCGATCGATAGCGTAAGACAAGGCTTTACGAACTCGAACATCATTGTAGGGCGCTTTTGTGACGTTGAACTGGTAGTAATAAGTCCCCAATTTTGGTGTCACCACTACTTGATCTGGAATGTCGCGCAGAAGCTGTTTGTAGTGGTCGTTGGGAATTTCATAGCTAAGATCCATTTGACCCGCTTGGAAGCGTTTCAACTCAGCGTTAGGAGATTCAATCGGTAAATAGGTCACCTTGTTGATAATGGTTTTGGCGTCATTCCAATAATGTGTGTTACGGGAAAAGACCATCTTTTCATTTACAATCCACTCGTCCATTTTGTAGGCACCGTTTGATACCATGTGCTCTGGTTTCGTCCAGTCATCGCCCCATTTTTCGACCACTTTTTTCGGTACTGGGAACATGGTTTGATGGGAGGTCATTTTGACAAAATAAGGGACGGGACGCTCAAGTGTCACTTGGAAGGTGTGGTCATCAAGGGCTTTTACGCCAAGCGTGGAAGGATCTGCTTCGCCGGCAATGATTTTAGTGGCATTGACGATCGCTGGTATTTCCATGAACCAAGCGTACGGAGACGCTAAAGCTGGGTCAACGGCACGAGTGAAAGCATAGACAAAATCTTCGGCCGTGACTGGGTCACCGTTAGACCATTTAGCGTCTTTGCGAAGGTGAAACGTATATTGAGTATTGTCAGCGTTAACATCGTAGCTTGTGGCTACGCCTGGTACCTGGTTGCCGTCGCCATCTTGATTATACAAACCCTCAAATAAATCTTTCGAACGAATCGAAGCGGGTGTGCCTTCCATTTTTTGTGGGTCCATGGTCGCAGGTTCGGAGCCACCACCACGAACGAGTTCTTGTTTAGCGGCTAATTCGACACCCGCTGGTACGTCCGCGGCTTGAGCTTGCAAAGCAAAAAGAGAAGTGGCCATGATGGCACTGGCGAGCAATGTTTTTTTCATGTTGATAATGTCCCTTGTAGTTAACTTTTGTGTGCGCTTTTTTTTATATTCAGACGCGATACCTGTACTGGTTCGTATTCGTCTTACGCTTTCATAGTTCACCAATTTACAAAAGGTCACAATCGAAATTGCGTATCAGGTCATGCGTCTAATAAATGTCAGCTTTATTAAAGAGCGATGGAAATGGTGTTGAAGGCTTGAAGGCATTGAAGATTTCATTTAAGAATCGCCAATGTGAAAGGCTTTGTGGAGCCATGAAAGACCTCATGGTATTCTGTGACGTAAAGATGAATGAATTAGAAAGGTATATTGTGATTACACATCCATTTAAAGCCGCTGGGGCTTTTTTAAAAGCGTTTCCCTTGGTGTTTTCGAAAGACCTGAGGTTGTTTATTTTGGCCCCTTTGTTGGCTAACTTTGTTTTAATGGCGCTGATTTACATGGTGGCATTTGGTTATTTTCAAGACCTCTTAAGCTACGCTATGGGATATGTGCCTGAGTGGGTGTCTTTTTTAAATTGGCTGTTTTACATTATTTTTGGCGCCATTATCACCGTGCTGTTGTTTTACAGTTTTTCGGTTGGGGTAAATATCCTAGCGGCGCCATTTATGGCATTTTTGGCCGAAAAGGTGGAAGAAAAAGAGACGGGAAGAGTCTTTGAAGAAACGCTGACGGCGGGCGTAGTTATGGCTATCATTGGTCATAGTTTGCAGCGCGAGTGCCAGAAGATACTGTATTTTTTGCCACGGTTTATTTTATTGTTACTGCTTTCCTTTATTCCTTTGGTTAACGTCATTGCACCTGTGTTGTTGTTACTCTTTTCTGCTTGGATGTTGTCACTGCAATACATGGATTATGCTTTCGATAATAACAAAGTAAAATTTAATGAAATGAGAATGGCATTACGTTCCAAACCCTTATTATGTTGGACGTTTGGCGCAATAGTGATGGTTTCATTGACGATCCCGTTCTTTAATTTATTCGTTATGCCTATTGCGGTGGTTGCGGCCACTTTGTTGTGGATTTCGGTTTTCCGATCGGAGCATGGGGATTTTTCAGCCTTGTTAGATCGCACTAATGGAACTTTGTGATGTCGTTAAAAATTTTGGTAGTAGATGATGCCTCTTTCACTCGTGATCTGATTCGCCGCTCGTTAAAAAAGCAGTTTCCGGCCGTGGAAATTGAAGAAGCGGTGAATGGTCGAAAAGCACAACAGATGCTCAATAAGATTCAGTTTGATATGGTGTTGTGCGACTGGGAAATGCCTGAAATGACAGGTGTTGAGCTGCTTAAATGGTGCCGAGAGCAGCCTAAATACAAAAAAGAAGATGTGCCTTTTGTGATGATCACCAGTCGTGGCGATAAAAGTCATGTGATCGAAGCGGTTCAATCTGGTGTGACGGATTACCTCGGCAAGCCGTTTTCCAGTGAGCAGCTAGCCAACAAAGTCATATCGGCTGCGAAAAAGCACGGTCTTGATAAGAAGCTGATGTCGCAAAAGGCGCGAGAATCTGTCTCGCCCGGTGGCGTGAGCTCGGCATCGTTAGATGTTTTAATGGGCGCGGGGAAAGCCACTCCCGTAAAAGCCACTAAGTTTACCCATCCAGATGCGCCCGTTGTGTCAGTAAAGGACGTCAAAATCCCCACCATGGTTCGCTTTGAAGGCAAACAGTTTCGCTGCATGATCATTCAGTTTAGTAAAACAGAAGCGACCATGTTTATTAAAAGTGATGATGTTGTGCCGCAAGTGCTGGGACAAGCCGTGTTAGATTTGGAGTTTAGTGGCAAGGTAAATCGTCTAAACTACTATGTTCAATCGGTCGCTACGACAGAGAAAAAACATGATTCAACGTTTTTAACCGTGGTATTGAGCTTAATTGATCAAGACAGTGAAAAAGAAACCTTTATTGCTCAGTTGTTTGATAGCTTATGATTTGTCGTTTGTTTGTATAAAATCACGACCTACAAATAACTAATCCCCTGTAGGTCGGCCTTTAGGCCGTCAAAAACCTTATCACACCAAACTAAATCCCTTGGCGCGCTAAAGCACGATCCACAAAACAACAATTTATTCTTGAATGCCCAATGTATTGGATGTATTTGTGCTTTCATCCGTAGGAATAGGCAGCGCAGGAATCGTATCGTTTCGAGTACGATTTGCAGGGAAATGGCACGAAAACGTACTGCCGAAACCTGGTTGGCTGTGAATTTGCAGTTTGGCGTCATGGTGTAATAGCACATGCTTTACAATGGCCAAGCCAAGACCCGTTCCACCCGTTTTTGAGCCTCTTCCCTTATCCACTCGAAAAAAGCGTTCTGTTAGCCTTGGAATGTATCTTGGTTCTATCCCCAGACCGCTGTCTTTGACAGAGAAAACACCGTTAAACTCACTGGATTCCCATTTAATGGCAATGTCACCGCCATCGGGTGAATATTTAATCGCATTGACGATGAGGTTCGAGAAAGCACTGTAGAGTTCTTTGTAGGAGCCATATAAACGCGCATCTTCAGGAATGGCGAGAGACACTGTGTGTTTATCGGTCAAGATGGGCGTAAGGGTTTTTTGGATGGCTTGAACTAAGTCTGAGACTTTATGCCACTGATTTTCTTCACGTTTGTCATTGCTTTCTAAGCGCGACAACAGCAACAAATCTTCAATCAGTTGTTCCATCCGCTCGGATTGTTCAGACATATTCACAATGCCTTTCTGCATGCTTTTTGGCAAGCTGTCCTTAAACATCTCAAGCGTTTCTAAATAGCCTTTAATGACAGTAAGCGGTGTTTTCAACTCATGGGAAGCATTAGCGACAAAGTCTTTGCGCATTTGTTCTAGTAAATGCAGTCGAGTCACATCTCTGACAAAAATGAGGTGATCGTTCTTGTCGTATAAGGTGGTCTGAATTTCTAAGTACATGCCTTCTTTAGCGGGAGACTTTATGACCAATGGTTCGCCAAAGCGTTTTTGGCTGAAGTAACGGAAAAAATCAGGGTTACGGACAATATTGGTAATGGCTTGGCCGCGATCTGTGGGCCTCTGCAAACCAAAAAAATGCGCTGCAGAGTTGTTCCACCATTCTAAGTTACCTTGGTTGTCTGCCATGATAACGCCTTCTTTTAAGGCTGTGGTAGAGCTTTCGATGCGTGTTAAGGCCTGACGCATACGACGTTTGGATTTACGCTGTTTTTTCTGCAAGCGATAGACCGCATCGAAGACTTCTCCCCAAATACCACTTGCCTCTGGTGGCGCTGCTCGGCCTGAATGGCGAAGCCAATCATGAAATTGATACAGCTGATACAGTTGCCAGTATAAAGAGCCTAATACGTATAAGAGCAAAACACCCAACAAGTGCCCAATAATGAGGCCAATGATAATGCTGGCCGTTAAACCAGTAAGCCACGCTATAATGGTGTTTCGCCAAATAGTTTTCATAAAGACCTTTTTGCTGAGAAGCGGTAGCCAGTTCCTCGTACGGTTTGTATCAAGAAATCATGAGTGTTACCAATGGCTTTGCGTAAACGACGTATATGAACATCCACAGTACGTTCTTCAACGTAGACATTTCCGCCCCACACTTGATCCAACAGCTGGGCTCTTGAATAAGCTCGCTCTTGGTGTGTCATGAGGAATTTGAGTAGACGGTATTCAGTTGGTCCCATGTCCAAAGGGCGAGTACCTATGGTAACGCGCTGGCTAATGGGATCAAGCATCAAGCCTTCTATTTCTATTGGCTCATCGACTCCTTGAGGCGTGGCGCGACGCAGTACGGCTTTGAGTCGTGCGACTAATTCTCGAGGAGAGAAGGGTTTGGTGATGTAGTCGTCCGCACCCACTTCTAGGCCTTGAATTTTGTTGTCTTCTTCGCTCTTGGCCGTCAACATAATGACCGGTATTTCGGCCGTTGTGGTGTCTTTTTTTAGGCGCCGAGTCAGTTCAATACCGCTGCCTCCTGGCATCATCCAATCGACTAGGATGAGATCTGGGCGATGATCTACAATGATCTCATGAGCTTGTTGAATGTTTTCCGCTTCCAAATACTCATAGCCCGCCATTTCAAGAGCGATGGCAATCATTTCACGTATGGAAGATTCGTCGTCAATAATTAATACTTTTTTACCGGTCACAGGATTTATCCTCATCTCAGGAACGGTTTCATTAAAGCGAGCAAATGTGACAATTCAATGACATTGTCACAACTTTGCCATATATTACATAAAATAGCTTGCAACGAGACCAATAAAGAGGCAATAACCAATGCGATTATTGTCTAAAAAAGAGCGAAAGCACGCTTGTCGATCACGGTCCTTTGCCTGTCTAAATTGCTGATAAAACAGCCCGACACAAGCAATAAGCGCTACAAAGTATGGCCACTGTAATTCTGCTAATAGGCCAATCCATGTGAGTAACGATAAGGTTAGTCCCTGTAGGCAAATAATGACAAATAAATCGTATTGGCCAAACAATATCGCGGTTGATTTTACCCCAATCTTTAAGTCATCAGGACGGTCTGTCATTGCATAATAGGTATCGTAAGCAATGGTCCAGAAGCAATTTGCCACAAATAGCATCCATAATTGTGGATCGGCTAAGTCTCCGCCCTGAGCACTGTAAGCCATAGGAATGGCCCAAGAAAAGGCTAGCCCTAAAAAAAGCTGAGGCAGATGGGTATATCGTTTCATAAAGGGATACAGTGCAGCAAGCCCCAGCCCTACAAATGACAACAAAATCGTGCGTATGTCAGTAAACAGCACCAACACAAAACTTAAAACGCAGAGTACAGCAAATAAGACTAGGGCTTCTTTTTCTGAGACCCGACCCGATGGTAAAGGGCGAAGTTTCGTCCTATCTACGTGACCGTCGACTTTTCGGTCTGCATAGTCATTAATAACACATCCAGCAGAGCGCATGCTAAACACGCCTAGCACAAAAATGATGATCAAATGCCATTGTGGTACACCGCCGGCGGCTAACCACAAAGCCCATAATGTTGGCCACAATAGTAGCAAAGAGCCTATAGGGCGGTTAAATCGAGTTAAGTCTGCGTAGTCTTTAAGTTTGCTCATAACAATCCAAACGGTGGTTTTAGCTGGTTAATCTCATTAAAAAAAGCTTCATTGACTAATATTCCAGGACCATATTGATGGAATACGGAACGTCTTGCCCACAAGGCATTTTGCTGATCAGGAAACATGCATTTTGGTAACTGTGTGATTTCGATATCACTGCGAATGAGCGATCTGTGTTGAAACAAATAACCGCCTAAAGGTTTATTTTTTAACCGTTTTACCTGCCGCCAATGACCTTGTAAAGACCGAGCGGGAATAATGGAGCGCGCATAGATGACCACATTGCCATCCACTTTCAGTAAAACCGTACGGATTCGAGCGGCTTCTCTGGGGCGTAACTTTAAGCGTTTTTTTTCTCGAGCAGTAGGCGTGCCCCAAACCTCTTCAATGACCTCAACATCCAGCTGGCCAAGACATTGTAGAGCAGCGGTTAGTGATGCGTGAGTGATCAACCATGGCCAGGTTGCTTTAGGAACCTTGGTTTTATTGACACGATGAATAGGGCTCCAACGGTAGTTGAATTGTTGGGCGGCTAATGGGTTCATGATTGTCATAACAAGCTAAGCGTTCATTTTATTGATCAGAGCGACCATTTTATGTAATTCGGTTGAAGACTGATAAACCGTGTCTCGACATGTCTGCGCTTCTTCAAGCGTTAACCCCACTTCGACCAACACAGAAGGCTCGATTTCTTCCTCAGTACGCAGTTGATTAGAAATATAAAGTAATTTGGCCAACAGGGCGTGCTCGCCATAATAATGCGGTTTTTTACTGTAACGGATCGCTGTCCAAATATTGTCTGGTAGGCTCCAATAGCGTAGTAACCAAGATCCCAGTTGCTCTTTGGTAAAGTGTAGGATTTGCATTTCAATAAGCTCTGAAGAAAGGTGAGCATTCGCTTCTTGATAACGGGACAAAATAGAGAAATGCGGCAGTAAAATGGTACTTATGGCTAAATAACCGAAATTATGCAGCAAGCCAGCCAGATAGGCATGGCCTATTTTAGGGCGGTTTTTAGCAGGCATAGCTTTTACCAAGGCTTCCATTAAAACCGCATTGGAAACTGAGCCTAGCCAAAAATCTTCATAGTGGCGTGGGCCATCCTCTGGGGTTTGAAAGCCATTTCCCATAGACAGCCCTAGGGCCAGATTCATCACCATATCAAAGCCTAATACGCGAATAACCGCGTCTTCGACGGATTCTATGTTGCCCGGTGCACCATAGTAAGGTGATGAAGCCCAGCTGATGACTTGAGCTGCCAAGCTTGGGTCTAATGCAATGACCTCGCATAATTCATCCGTTCCTGCCGTATGATCTGTTGAAAGGCGGATAATACGGTGAGATGACGCAGGTAATGGTGGAATTTCGAGAGTTTCTTCTAAACGCTGTTTGAGTCGAATAGATTGAAAACGTCCCAGTGCTTGAAGTATTTGCTCTTCGTCGTTTTCGTGATTTTCCACAGATGGCTTGATGAGCTGATGATGAATAGAGATGTTCTCAAAACGGTTTAATGGGCCAGAAAACATCTCGGCTAATTCCGCAGCACTAATGTCATGATATTGACCATTGCTTTTTGTTTGAATCGAAACCGCAGCCTCTTTTAATAGGCTGGCTTCCAATATTGTTGCCACTGTATTTGGCTTTAGTAAGGGGTCACCTGATTTATGAGCATTGGTGACGGGTTCAAATCGGCGTTTTGTTAAACGTGATATGGCCGAAATATCCAGCATGTGACTGTCAGGGAAAATGACCTGCAGACGACCAGTATGATCCGCTAAATGTACCACACGTAATTTCTGGCTTGTCTGACGGTCTGATGACGGTTCCATACATTTTCTCGGTTAAATGACTGACATAAAAAAGCCCCTATTAGGGGCTTTTGTCAATATAACAGATTTTAACGCTTTCGTTCTGTCTAGTGATTCAAAATTTGACTTAAGAACATTTGCGTACGGTCGTGCTGAGGATTATCAAAGAATTCGTGAGGCTTATTCGCTTCGACAATTTCTCCCGCATCCATGAAGACCACTCGGTCAGCAACGGTTTTTGCAAACCCCATTTCGTGCGTTACACACACCATGGTCATGCCTTCTTCGGCTAACTGAATCATAACGTCCAATACTTCCTTGATCATTTCTGGGTCAAGGGCGGATGTTGGCTCATCAAACAACATGATGCGTGGTTGCATACAAAGACCGCGAGCAATCGCCACGCGCTGCTGTTGTCCACCAGAGAGTTGGCCTGGGTATTTCAATGCTTGGTTAGCGATTTTTACCCGCTCCAAATAATGCATTGCCATTTCTTCCGCTTCTTTTTTAGGTGTTTTGCGAACCCAAATTGGCGCTAAGGTCAGGTTTTCCAAAATGGATAAGTGTGGAAACAAGTTAAAGTGTTGGAAAACCATGCCAACATCTTTGCGAATGGCTTCGATGTTTTTTAGGTTATCGTTCATTTCAACGCCATCGACAGAGATAATCCCTTTTTGGTGTTCTTCTAGACGGTTGATGCAACGAGTCATGGTTGACTTGCCCGAACCAGAAGGACCACACACAACGATGCGTTCCCCTTTCTTAATACTAAAGTTGATGTTTTTGAGTACGTGAAAATCACCGTACCATTTATTTACATCGATAAATTCGATGATTGCTTCTTCGCCCGGCTCAAGTTGGGCGAGTGCCATATTTCTATCTGTCATTGTAAAGGCCTCAAATTCTTAACTAATTCCGCTTGTGTCCGGTCTCTAACTTGCGTTCGATTGCCATACTGTAACGTGACATACCAAAGCAGATAATCCAATAAACAAAACCAGCGAAGGCATAGCCTTCCACCGTTGTTCCTAACCAGTTTGCGTCGTGGTTAGCGGCTTGGATGCGTCCTAATAAATCAAACATACCGACGATATACACTAGAGTCGTATCTTTGAACAAACCGATAAAGGTGTTAACGATACCAGGTATGACGAGTTTCAGAGCCTGTGGCAATATGACAAGAATCATTGATTGCCAATACGTCAATCCCATCGCATCGGCTGCTTCGTATTGCCCCTTCGGAATCGCTTGTAAGCCACCACGAATAACTTCTGCCATGTAAGCGGCAGAAAATAAGGTAATACCGATCAAAACGCGCATTAACTTATTAAAATTCATCCCATCTGGTAAGAACAGTGGGATCATGACTGATGCCATGAAAAGAATTGTAATGAGTGGTACAGCACGAATGGTCTCAATAAACACGACACAAACAGACTTTGCCACTGGCATGTCTGAACGACGGCCAAGCGCAAGCAGTACACCAAGTGGAAATGAGGCGACAATACCCACCACACCCAACAGCGTCGTTAAAAACAATCCACCCCAAAGAGACGTTTCTACCACGGTTAAACCGAATACGCCGCCAGCAAACAAAAAGTAAGCCACAACAGGGTAAACAAGGATAATCGCCAAAGAAAGGTACAGTTTATTGATGGTTTTTATCGCAAAGGCACCTACCAATAAAACCAGAAGAATCAAAGATAAATTGATGCGCCATGTTTCTTCAGATGGGTACAAGCCATACATAAACTGTTCAAAATACACTCCGATGAAAGCCCAGCAGGCTCCACCGCCCGTACATGCGGCTTTAGAGTCACCTGAAAAAGTCGCATTAATTAAGCCCCATTCGATTATTGGTGGCACGAGCAAATACAAAACATAGAGACTGAATAACGTCAAAAAAACGTTAAGCGGCGACGACAATAGATTTTGGCGTAGCCATGCCAAGGCACCCACAGAGTTAACTGGTGGTGGCAGGCTGGGTGATGGTTTAAATTCAATAGCCATGATCTGCCTCCTAGCGCTCAATTAATGACATTTTTTTGTTATACCAGTTCATGAACATTGAAATTGTTAAACTCAATGAACCGTAAACCAACATACATAAACCAATGGTTTCAATCGCTTGACCAGTTTGGTTCAAGGTTGTTCCCATCACCACGGACACGAGCTCAGGGTAAGCAATGGCTGCCCCTAACGACGAGTTCTTCGCTAGGTTGAGATATTGGCTGGTGAGCGGTGGGATAATCACTCGTAGCGCTTGCGGTAAAACAATCAAGCGTTGCGTTAGGCTATCTCGTAGACCCAGTGAGCGTGCTGCTTCTGTTTGTCCCCAGTTAACCGACAAAATGCCCGCACGGACGATTTCAGCGATAAAGGCACCTGTATAGGTTGATAGTGCGATCAGCACCGCAACAAACTCGGGTGGAAGTACCATGCCACCACTGACGTTGAAACGGCTCTTTTGTGGGATATCAAACTCAATAGGGAAACCGGAAACGATCAAGGCTAAAAACGTAATAGCGATAATCAGACCAAGGGATGACCAATAAGCAGGAAACCACAACCCTGTTTTAGTTTGACGTTTTTTAGCCCAGACCACCAAAGCGATAGACGCAATAATAGACAAAATAAAACCAGCCACCACCACACCAAAACCGTCTTGAAAAATAGGGTTAGGGGAGTAGATACCTCGTTTATTGAGTAGAAAATCGGCAAGCTCATAGCTGTCTCCTGGCGCAGGTAAAGCGGCGAGAACCGCAAAATACCAGAAAAACATTTGCAGGAGTAATGGCAAATTACGCAATGTCTCAACATAAACGGTTGCCAGTCTTGCCACTAGCCAGTTGTTGGACAAACGAGCAAGGCCGACGATGACACCAATTATGGTCGCCAGTACGATACCGATTAGAGAAATAACAAAGGTATTGATTAACGCGACAGCGAAGGCGCGTCCATACGTGCCAGAATCTGTATACTCGATTAGGTGGATCAGAATTGGAAAACCAGCGGGTTCATTAAAAAAGGCGAAACCAGTCGATATTCCTCGGTTGTCTAGGTTGTTTTGCAGGTTGGTAAAAAGAAAATAACCCACAAAAACCACAATGCTTAGAAGCAATATTTGAAAAATGAGGGCACGAGTCCCCGCGTCATTCAACATGCTATTATTAGGTTTTGTATTATTGCTCATCTTAATTCAGGCAAATGAAATGCTCGTCAGATGTGTAAGAAAGGGGGGAGAAACCCAGCGACAGTCTAGTCGCTGGGTAAATACCCGAAGCGGATTGCTTTTAGGTATTAACGTACTGGTGGCGCGTACATTACACCGCCTTCAGTCCATAGATTATTGATACCACGAGGAAGACCTACTGGTGTAGATGGACCAACGTTACGCTCAAAGACTTCACCGTAGTTACCGACTTTAGCGATGATGTCATATGCCCAGCTAGCAGGTAGACCAAGTTGCGCACCCATATCGCCTTCAGCACCTAGCAAACGTTTGATTTCAGGGTCAATCGTTTCGGTTTTGATCTTTTCAACGTTTTTAGAAGAAATGCCCATTTCTTCCGCGTTTACTTGAACAAACATTGCCCAAGTCACGATGTCTTTCCACTGGTTGTCACCATGGCGAACCACTGGACCTAGAGGCTCTTTAGAAATCGTTTCTGGAAGAATAATGTGTGCACTTGGATCCGCTAGTTTAGAGCGGTGTGCCGCTAGACCAGATTTGTCTGTTGTGAAGACATCACAACGGCCAGATGAATAAGCAGACAATGCTTCATCGGCTTTTTGCACGACAACTGGCACATAAGACAATTTGTTTTTACGGAAGAAATCCGCCATGTTCAATTCTGTGGTGGTACCTTGCTCAGTACAAACCGTTGCACCATCAAGATCTTTCGCTGATTCAACACCTAGGTCCTTACGAACCATAAAGCCTTGACCGTCATAGAAGTTAACCGCTGTGAAGTCTAGACCCAAAGACGCATCACGAGTGTAAGTCCAAGTGGTGTTACGAGCTAGAATATCGATCTCGCCAGATTGTAACGCAGTGAAACGCTCTTTAGCTGAAAGCGGTGTGAATTTTACTTTCTGAGCATCGCCGAAAATAGCGGCGGCTGTTGCACGACAAGCGTCAACGTCAATACCAGACCAATCACCGTTTGAATCCGCATTAGAAAAACCAGGTACACCTTGGCTAACGCCACATTGAACAAAACCTTTTGCTTTGACATCGTCAAGCGTTGCTGCTGCTGCGCCAGTACTGATTGTAGCGGCGATTGCGGCTGTAGACAGTAGTTTACCAACATTCGATTTCATTATATTGAGCCTCCCAGGCGGTTGTTTTATATATGTTGTTATCTAGATCTTACTAACTTCTTAATGTCAGATTCTGCAATCTGCGAATTACTATTCATTAGCCATTCAATTAAAATACAAGCAAGCTTAGTGCCAACATTTAATTATTCTTGTTGTTAGGTATATGTAGATGATTCCTCTAAAAGATCATCACATTCCCCTATAGAATTACTCTTTTAAGGAGGAGTCAAGGATAAAATGTCAGAAAAGGGGTGTGTGATACTTGTTTTTTGCACTTTTTAGCGATTTCGGCTGTCGTCTCTCCGTTTGTTTGGTTGAGCAGTTACCTTAATTAAATGCAGTAAAAACAAGGCTCTGTCATTAAATGTTGGTTTTTTTTCGCACAAATATAGGGCGAGACACGGAAGTCGTGAATCTTTTTTGTGCTAGATGAAATTTTTGCATCATTTTGGTGCCATTCTGAGATTTTCTGTGCTTAATTTGAATACCCATAGACAATATAATGAATAAAGCACTTTCCATAATCTGTAATCTGCGTGGTAGACTTAGAAAACGTATTTTTTACTTTCCTTTAACTATCAATTAAGTCATGTAAAGGAGATCCACATCAGATGGATAACTCAGCAAAACCGCTTGACCGTTTAGATAAAAAAATTCTTCGAGAATTACAGATTAATGGTCGTTTATCGAATGTGGAGTTGGCGAGTCGAGTAGGGCTCAGTGCGACACCGTGTTTGGAGCGGGTGCGTCGTTTGGAACGTAATGGTTATATTACGGGCTACTGCGCTTTGGTCAATCCCAAAAAAGTAGATGCGGGTTTGCTTGTCTTTGTTGAAATTCGTTTGAAGACCACGTCTCCAGAAGGGTTTAATGAATTTAAAGCGGCGGTGACTGAAATCCCCGAAATTTTGGAATGTCATCTTATTGCTGGTGACTTCGAATACCTTCTAAAAGCGCGAGTGTCGAATATGGACTCTTATCGTCTTTTACTGGGTGAAACCTTGTTGACCTTGCCACATGTACGAGAATCACGCACTTATGTGGCCATGGAAGAAGTGAAAAATACTACGGTTGTTAGTATTCCCTAGAGAAATAAACGCTGATTGTCTCGGCCGACATTAGCGTGTTAATTCGCTGACTATCTTTTTTAACATGACTGGTCCAACGCCTTTTATGTTGAGCACGGCTTTTTCTGAATGGAAGGGCCGTTCTGCCACGAGTTTTTCAAGTACTTTCTTCGGCACACCTTTCACGTTTAAAAGCTTGTCCACTTTTGATTTATTGATGGCGAGATAGCCATCTGAGCAGCCAATGTTTTTTTTTATACGATCGACCTGTTCTGGTGTTTTGGGTGTGGGCGCTTGTACATCTTCTTGTTTGTTGACGGTATCTGCAGTGTCAAACGCAGAACTGGTGCTCTGATAAGGATTTTCAAAATAGACAGAGTCACACAGAGAATAAGCGACTCCATTCCACTCACTTAGTTGTAAGGCTAATACCCAAGAGCCAACCGGAGGTTGTTGAAAAATCAGGTCATAATAGCAATCACCGAGAAAGTGCTGCCCCTTGATTTCACCAATTGTCGTTGAAGCAAGCACGGTAGGTGCGGTTCCATCATCTGAGCCTTTCGGAAAGGCGCTCAACTGTAAACATAAAGTGCCACTGAGGTTTTCATCTGATCTATTGTTTTCAATACGATGAACAAAAATAAGAATACGGTCATTTTCAATTCGGTAGCCACATCCTTGTAGGGCGAGATTCGTGTCTTGAGGGGCGTGATTCAAAGAGTCCATGTTCTTTCCTTCTGGCGAACCGATTAAGTGACAAAATACTAAGATCAACTTTATGCCGAGCTGTTGGCGTTGCGTAATTTTTGATTAAATTTTATTCAGGTGCAAGCAAATACCGTTGTCTTGTCTATTTATATCAGGTTTTATCTGTCATTGCTGTCGCTGGACAAGACGTAATGAAGAGAAAAAACACGAGGACAGAGTAGAGCCTAGACATTTAAGTACTGATCATGATTGGGCAACCATCGTGATAGCAGAGGGGAAATAGCTTCCGGATACCGACTGTGCAGCAATACGGCGGCTTTTTGGACGTTATCCAGCAAGCCTTTATCGCGCTGTAAGTCTGCGACTTTGAATTCCCAAAGGCCCGTTTGCCTCGTACCGAGTAGCTCTCCTGGGCCGCGTAGCTCAAGGTCTTTCTCAGCAATTTTAAAACCGTCGCTGGTTTCACGCATGGTGGAAAGTCGTTCTTTACCTTGTTGCCCTAGTGGCGCTTTGTACAATAATACGCAGTGGCTAGCCGTCTGACCTCGACCCACGCGTCCGCGCAGCTGATGGAGCTGTGCAAGACCCAGTCGCTCTGGATTTTCGATGACCATTAGGCTGGAGTTTGGGACATCAACACCCACCTCAATCACCGTAGTGGCAACCAGTAGTTGAATTTCACCCGCTTTGAATTTCGCCATAATGTCCGCTTTCTCTTGGGCTTTTAAACGCCCATGAACTAAGCCAATACGAAGCCCGCCAAGCTGTTCTTGCAACAAGATGGCGGTGTCTTCTGCGGCTTGGCATTGCAACGCCTCGGACTCTTCAATCAAGGTACAAACCCAATAAGCCTGCTTGCCTTCCTCGCAGGCGCTTTTCACACGATCAATTACTTCTTGTCGGCGCTGATCCGATACCACAATCGTATTTACCGGAGTACGCCCCGGCGGTAGCTCGTCAATGATGGAGCAATCCAAATCAGCATACGCCGACATAGCTAAGGTTCGGGGAATCGGCGTTGCCGTCATGATGAGCTGATGAGGCTGGAAGCCATGCTTCATGCCTTTTTCACGCAACGCCATGCGCTGATGTACGCCAAAGCGATGCTGTTCGTCGATAATCGCCAAGGCTAAGCGATCAAACTCTACGGTATCCTGAAATAAGGCGTGTGTTCCAACAATGATCTGAGCCTGTCCAGAAGCGATATCAATGAGCTCTTTCTCACGGGCTTTGCCTTTGAGCTTGCCGATCATCCACGCCACCTTAAGCCCAAGCGGCTCAAACCATTGGGTGAAGTTGATATAGTGTTGTTCGGCTAAAATTTCGGTTGGCGCCATGATGGCAACCTGATAGCCCGCTTGTACAACTGACGCTGCTGCCAGTGCTGCTACCAAGGTTTTTCCTGACCCTACATCGCCCTGAACCAAACGCAGCATGGGATGGCCTGAGCCGAGATCCTTAAGGATTTCTTGAAAGACCCGTTGCTGCGCATGGGTGGGTGAAAAGGGCAACTGTTGCAAGAGTTGTTGGCTTAACTCACCCGCGGAGGGTACTTTAATCGCAACATCTTGTTTGGCTTTCATGCGTTTGCCGATCAGAGAAAGCTGATGCGCCATGAGCTCTTCAAAAGATAAACGGTATTGTGCTGGATGGGAGCCTGTTTTCAGCAGCTCAAGATTGGCTTCTCTTGAGGGGTGGTGCAGAAATCGAATGGCATCAACCAATGGCGGTAGGCGGAATTGAGAGCGTATCTCGTCAGGCAGCCATTCTTGCAAATTATAGGGCGTTAAACGCTCCAAAGCTTGCTCGCAAAGTTGACGAATTTTCGTTTGTGTTAAACCGTCAGTCAGTGGGTAAATCGGTGTCAGTTGTGCGGTTTCTTCTTGAGTGTCTTCTTCCCCAATGATCTTATATTCAGGATGATAGATTTCAAATCCTGTGCTGCCCCGGCGAATTTCACCAAAGCAACGTACTCGTTTACCCGACTCTAGCTGTTTTTTTTGTGCGGCGGAAAAGTGAAAGAAACGTAGGCATAGGGTACCAGTATGATCTTTGATACGACACAGCAAGCTACGACGTTTGCCCATTTTGATTTCCGCGCCCGTGACTTGGCCTTCGATAACGGCTTCGTCACCAAAACGCAGCTGTCCTATTGGCACCACGCGTGTTCTGTCTTGATAGCGAATAGGCAAGTGAAACAACAGATCTTGTACTGTGTTCAAATGCAGCTTAGCCAGTTTTTCTGCCATCGCATCGCCAACGCCCTTTAGCTCACGAACGTCCTGAGTGTCTAATCCATCGATCATGCCTAGTCTCTGTCAATCCAATCTGTCAATCCAATCTGTCTATCAATCTAATGTTCTACGCATCCATTGCATTACAAGTCCAGCTGTTTACAAGCATCGCGAATAGACTGGCTAACGGCTTCGATGGCTTTAGGGCGCGGGAAGCTCGCTCGCCATGCTAATGCCACAGTGCGTTTTGGCGCGGGTGCGGTAAAAGGTCTTACCTCAAGCATGTCATGATTAATGTTCATGGCCGCCGATTTTGGCAGCACGGTGACGCCTAAGCCTGAAGCCACCATATAGCGAATGGTTTCCAGTGAGCTGCCATTCACGATAGTGCGACCGTCGCCAAATTCACTTTCGTTAACCAAGGGACATGCTTCAAGCACTTGCTCGCTAAAGCAATGTCCCTTGCCGAGCAGTAATAGGTTGTCGGTCGACAGCTGATCTGTGTCTATGCTGGTTAATCTGGTCCATGGATGTGACTTTGGCATCAGCACCATGAACTCTTCTTCGTAAATAGGCTGTGTCACCACGTCCGGTTCACGAAAAGGCAGTGCCACGATAATGGCATCCAATTCACCATTGCGTAGTTTAGGGCGCAAGTTTTCCGTGAGGTCCTCTTCGATGATCAACGGCATGCCAGAGGTGATTTTGTGCAAAGACGGAATCATAAAAGGAAACAAGTAAGGGGCAATGGTAAAAATAGCACCGACTTTGAGAGGGCCTTTTAGTTGGTTTTTCCCCGAAGAGGCCAGTTCTTTGATGGTATTGGCTTGGTCCAGTACACGTTTCGCTTGGGTAATAATTTGCTCCCCGAGCGGTGTGACGTAGACCGAACTTTTGCTGCGCTCAAAAATCGCCACGCCTAGTTCGTCTTCCAGCTTTTTGACGGCGACACTGAGAGTCGGCTGCGACACATGGCAATCCAGTGCTGCTTGGCCAAAATGTTTTTTTTCTGCCAGCATTACAATGTATTTCAGTTCCGTTAATGTCATAACACACCTTTTGCTTAAGCTGTTTCATTGTTAATAACTATGATAATACATATTTTGATAAAGTATACTCGTTACTTTTTTGTTACTGAGTGTTTCTTCCTTGTTATATCTGTCACTATTTCGCGTAGTATTGCGGCAAAGGTCTTATAAGGCTCAGGGTTTACGTGGTGTGGAGAAGGTGAATGGCAAAGGTACTGATTGCAGGTTGCGGTGATTTAGGTTCTGGTTTGGCCGCTGAATTGGTTAAAAACGGTCATCAGGTGACGGGAATTCGTCGCACAAAAAACCAGTTTCCAGAAGGCGTAGAGGGAATAACGGGTAACTTGCTTGATATGACAGACGACCTGTTACCGGACGTGGAGGTGGCGTTTCTGATCATGACACCCAATGGCCGCGATGAAAACGCGTATCGTGCGGCTTATTTTGAGACCGCTCAGGTATTGATTCGTCGTTACAAAAAGATGGCGACCTTGCCTCAGGTGTTTTTTGTATCAAGCACCAGCGTATATGGACAAAATCAAGGTGAGTGGGTTGATGAAACAACGCCCGCGATTCCGGCATCGGCGACGGCAAAAATCTTACTCGAAACCGAGCAAGCGCTTGCGGCAGTATTTCCCAGTGTGACCGTGCGTTGTTCCGGTATTTATGGTCCGGGGCGTTTTCGATTATTAGAGACGGTATTAAGTGGAAAGGATTGGGAGGCTAACAGTTGGACCAACCGTATTCATCGGGACGACGTTGTGTCAGCTCTAGTAACATTAGCCAACATCGCGTTTGAGGGGAAAGACTTACCTAAACAGGTGATTGTGACCGATCAAACACCGGTGTCCATGTGGGAGGTAAAGCTGTGGTTGGCAACGTGTCTTGGTGCTAACGTCTCGATAAGTGGCGATGGAGGCTTTGTTCCCACTTCAGGTAAGCGCATTCAAGGCCAATACTTGATGTCCCAAGGTTGGGTGCCACGTTATCCGAGTTACGTGGCCGGCTATCATGCGTTATTGCGTGAGTTTAATGCGACGCGCGGGTGATACGTAAGTCGGTGTAGTGCGTTAATCCTTTGTAACAAGTCACTCCCGCTCAGGAGGCTGTCTCTAAACGACTTTCGTCGATCTTGTAGTTCCGTGCTTTAGCGCGTCAAGAGTTTTGGTTTGGTGTGATCAGATTTTTGACGGCCTAAAGGCCGACCTACAGGGGATTGGGGTTTTGTAGGCCGCAGCTTTAGCCCAACAAAACGTGATTTGTCGGGCTAGGTTTTTGTCTGCATACTTTTTAAGGGTAAAGCGCGGTCGACAGGAGAGTCGGCGTTTTTATGGGTTTGAAGAGATTAGTCTTCCAACACCATGATACCTTCGATTTCTACTTGAACGCCTTTTGGTAAAGCACGAACACCCATCGCAGCGCGAGCAGGGTAAGGCTGTTTGACGAACTTCATCATCACTTCGTTTACGGTAGCGAAGTTGCTCAAATCCGTCATAAAGATATTGAATTTTACCACGTTCTCAAGAGAGCCTCCTGCCGCTTCGCAAACCGCTTGTAAGTTTTTAAACACTTGAGTGGTTTGTTCAACGATGTCTTCGCTGATCACTTCCATGGTTTCAGGTACCAAAGGGATTTGACCAGACAAATACACGGTATTACCAGCACGAACGGCTTGTGAATAAGGACCGATGGCCGCGGGTGCATTTTCAGTGTGAATGACTTGTTTTGACATAAATACGTATCCTATTTTAGAAGGTCATTAAACAGTAAATAAAGGCTCATTAACGCCCGACAATGGTTTCTCGTGTGACTTTCTCGACACAACGAACCGCTTTGATACGACGCATGACATCCGCTAAGCCTACGCGACTGGAGATAGTAATGCTTAACCGTAAGCGACTGACGCGGCCACGTTCAATAATATCGAGATTTGATACTTGGAAATCGGTATCGCTGATGGAACTGGCGATTTTCGCCACGGCACCACGTTCATTAATGTAGGTCACGATAAGACTAATGTGCAGTTCTTCTTCAATTTCTTTGCCCCATGCCATATGAATAAAGCGTTCAGGGCTAGAGAGATGGTCCTGAACATTCGGGCAATTAAGGTGATGAATAATGATGCCTTTATCGACTTGTACATAGCCAACAATAGGGTCGCCTGGAATAGGGGCGCAGCATTTCGCATAGGAAATCAGCATGCCTTCTGAGCCATTAACCTTAAAGGATTTTGGCGTGACCAAGGTATCTTCATCAATATTTGGGAAAAGCTCTCGGGCCACCAGATAGCCTACATGGCGGCCTTTACCGATGGATTCTAGTAAGTCATCCATGGTGGCGAGCTGGTGGTTTGCTAATACCTGTGCAATTTGTTCCGCCGTCAACTCTTCAACATTCGTTTTAAATGCATTGAGAGAGCGAGTCAGCAGGCGATAGCCAATGGAGATGGCATTTTCCCGTTGTTTGTCTTTTAAATAATGGCGGATGTTCGTGCGAGCTTTACCCGTAATGGCAAAGCTCAACCAAGCGACATTGGGTTGGGCATTTTTGGCCGTAATGATTTCTACCGTCTGTCCACTTTCTAGCTGTGTACTCAGTGGTGCTAGGCGACGGTTGATACGACAAGAAATACAAGTATTACCAATTTCTGTGTGTACGCCATAAGCAAAATCCACTGGCGTGGCGCCAGAGGGTAGCTCAATGATTTGACCATTTGGAGTGAAGACATACACCTCATCGGGGAATAGATCACTCTTCACGTTATCAACGAATTCGACCGGGTTACGCGCTTTTTGTTGAATTTCCAACAGGCTTTTCACCCATTTTGTAGCGCGATCGTGGTTGCTTGGCATGTTGGATGTGCCGCTGACTTTATAAGCCCAGTGTGCGGCAATACCATTATTCGCCACCAGGTCCATTTCTTCTGTACGGATCTGGATTTCCATTGGAATACCGTTGGCGCCCAATACGGTAGTGTGCAGAGATTGGTAGCCATTGGATTTTGGCACAGCGATATAGTCTTTGAAACGACCTTCTATCGGTTTAAAAAGTGCGTGAATCACGCCAAGGATGCGATAACAGCTATCATGACGATCTGTCACGATGCGCACACCCATAACATCCATAATTTCATCCAAAGAGCGACGTTTCTTGTCCATCTTCTGATAAATACTATAGATGTGCTTTTCACGAACACTGATACTGGCTTCTATGTAATCAGCGGCTAATTCTGAGCGAATGGTGTCTTCAAGCTTTTGTGTGTCTTTGATGCGCTGCTGGCCATACTTTTTATGAATGGCTCGTTGTAACATGCGCGCGCGCATCGGGTAATAGGCTTGGAAAGCGAGAGATTCTAGATCGACCCTGACATTGTACATACCTAGGCGATTGGCGATGGGCGCATAAATATCTAGGGTTTCACGAGCGATACGGCGTTTTTTATTCGCTGGCATGGCATCCAATGTGCGCATGTTGTGCAAACGATCCGCCAACTTTACCAAAATTACACGAATGTCATCGGCCATGGCCATGGCCATTTTTTGGAAGTTATGGGCTTGTTTTTCGACTTGGCTGTTAAATTCTAAATGTGTCAGTTTGCTGACGCCATCCACAAGACCCGCGACACCTTCACCAAATTGCTCGGTGAGTGCTTCTCGGCTGATGCCTGTGTCTTCAATCACATCGTGTAGCAAAGCGGCTGTCAAACCATCACAATCCATCCGAAGTTCCGAGAGGATTTCGGCGACTGCGAGAGGATGGGTGACATAAGGCTCACCACTTTTGCGTCGCTGCCCATCGTGGGCTTGCTCAGCGTAATAGTAAGCACGCTTTACCTTAGAGACTTGCTCGTAAGGTAAGTACTGACTCAAGGTCAGTGCTAAATCTTCAATGGTATACATCGCTCACCTCACATTGGCAAAAAAGAAGCGCGACAATTTGCAATGAGCGACACCATAGAAATTAAAACTCGTGCAATGGGCGTTTTTGCTTGTCAACATTTTTAGCGTTGATCAAGTTTTCGGCTATTTCACGTAGTGCAACTACAGTCACTTTGTCGCCTTCTAAAGGCACTTTTGCGTCTTCGCCGCCAGTAGCAAGTTGACGAGCGCGTTTTGACGCGACCATCACTAGTTCAAAGCGGTTATCAACGTTTTCTAAACAATCTTCTACGGTAACTCGAGCCATTTTGACCTCTGTGTTCGGTTATCTATTTTTCCAAGGGTAATTCTACTTAACGGCTTCTCACAATGACAAGAGATCATTTATAAGATTGCCATATTTTTGCTGCATAACAGGTGTTTTTGAGCGCATTGCCATAAAAATGGACGACATTTCTGCAAGAGCCACATCAAAGTCGTCATTCACAATCACAAAATCGTATTCGTGGTAATGGGACATTTCATTGACCGCCTTCGCCATACGACGCTGAATCACATCATCCGTATCGGTAGCGCGTTTTTTTAATCGTTCTTCTAGGGATGACAATGATGGCGGAAGTATGAAGATACCAATGGCTTCCGGGTAGAGTTGGCGTACTTGACGGGCGCCTTGCCAATCTATTTCTAAAATGACATCCAATCCCTGCTCTAACTGACTGAAAATAGACGCTTTAGAAGTGCCATAATAATGATCAAACACTTGGGCATGCTCAAAAAAAGCGTCTTCTGCAATCATGTCCAAAAAAGATTCATCGTCGATAAAATAGTACTCTCTCCCATGCTCTTCGCCAGCACGTGGGGCGCGCGTCGTATGAGAAATGGAAATACGCACGTTATCGTCTGCTTTTAGCAGGGCTTTATACAGAGAAGACTTACCTGCACCAGAAGGCGCAGACAATATAAATAAGTTGCCAGTATGTTTGTGCATAGGAGTCTTTACATCCGATAATCTGGGTCGATATAAGAGACGAATGAGTATATCACACCACCTTATATCTCGCTGTGTTTCCTCGTTTAATGACGCGTATTTTTTATGGATGGTTTTGGACTCGCCATCCAGCCTAAGCCCATCCAAAGTAAACCAATACCCAGTATGATGTAGAGCGGAGCGGTCCAGGATTGTTGTATGTCATACAAAGCACCAATTAACACAGGCCCAATCGCCGCTAGCGTATAACCAATTAACTGCGCCATACCAGACAATGCCGCTGCTTGTTTTGGGCTGTGGGTTCGTAAGCTCACGAAAGATAAACCCAAAATAAAACCCATGCTGACGCCGAACCCAAACGATACTGACCATAGGCCTGACCAGCTCGGAATAAATAACAAGCCCGCTACGCTCAAAGATGTCAGCCCAGTAGCAAACAAACATAAGCGTCTATGGCTGCCCAAACGATTGATAAAGGGCGCTAGAATTAACGACGGAATGGCACCGGCTAATTGCAGATAACCTTGATAAAGCCCCGCCGTGGTATCGGTGTAACCCTTGCTCATTAAAATGGCCGGTACCCAAGCAACAACAATATAATTAATCAACGAATTAACGGCCAAAAAACCGGCCACTTGCCATGCCGTGACAGAGCGCCAAACGGATGTGGCGACCTCGACATTCCCGTTTTGAGGCGCTTGGTGTTGGGTGATTTTGCAGCTAAACCACACCACTAAAGGCAATAGAATCAGTAGGCTTTGGCACGCCAGAGCAAACGACCAGCCGCTCATCGGCAACTGAAAAGTGGGTTGTTCTGCATAGAGGCTTAATGGCACCGCAAGGCTCGACATCAAAAAGCCGCCGATGCTCATCATCAATACATAAATGGCCGTGAGTTGCACCACGTAATTTGGGAACTCGCGTTTCAGCAAGCTCGGCAACAATACGTTACCGATGGCAATGCCTGCGCCAATAAACACGGCACCAAGGTACAGGCCGCTAATAGAACCGAATGTCCGAATTACCATGCCAAGGGCTATCAGGCCCACACCCGAAGCAAGAATGCGCTCAATGGTAAAATGCCGAGTCAGCCAAGACGCTACGGGCGCAAAAAAAGCAAACGCCAATAGGGGCAAGCTGGTGAGCAAACCGGATTGAGAGCTGCTGAGACTGAGGTCTGTACTGATCCTGTCTAATAACGGTGGCAAGCCTGTGACTGGGCCGCGCAAACTCAATGCCACCAGAAAAATAAACAAGAGTAAAAAGGCCGCATCGTGCTGTGCTAATCGTCGTAATCGTTTCATGGTGTCCATTTAGAAAAGAGGTTATTGGGAATGCTTGTTGATTCGCTATTATATGCGCTACTCTGTTTGCTGAATTGAGAGACTTGGACAATAAATTGCGAAATACAGACAAAAGCATTTTTGAATCGCTGACGGATCTTTGCTTTGCCGATCATTACCCACATAGGGTGTTGGTCTTGCGTTCTCAATCGGTGCCGCACAGTGAAGAAACCCCATGGCATCATCATCAAAAAGCACAGCTTGTCTTACCATTAACCGGGGTGGTGACCAGTTTTATTGATGACAAAATGTGGCTTGTACCGCCCCGTTGTGCGGTATGGATCCCCAGCAATGTCATGCATCGCAACCAGATTTCACCCAATGCAGATGTGTGTATGTTGTTTGTGGATGGTGCTGATTTGTCTTTGCCAGACGCGGCTTGCACCTTAACGGTCACACCTTTTGTGCGCGAGCTGATCTTGCATTTGCATACGCGACAAGACTACGAAAAGACAGATCCAGCAACGGATCGGCTGGTGGATGTCCTGCTCGATCAGTTGATTCAGTTAGAGCGAGAAGAGTTTGATTTTCCTATTCCCGATGAGCCTATCTTGAATCGCCTTGCGCTCGAACTCATCGCCAGACCCAATGAAAAGCGCACTTTAAGTGAATGGGCCAGCGACTTCGCCATGAGTGAGCGGACACTGGCACGGATGATCAAGCGTCATGTACAACTCACCTTCGGTCAATGGCGAAGCCAATTGCATATTGTGCTGGCTCTCCAAAAGCTCGCTATTAATCTGCCCATCCAAACCATCTCAGAAGAACTGGGCTACGACTCCGTCAGCGCCTTCATCACTTTTTTTAAAAAAGCGTTGGGGAAATCGCCAAGACAATATCGGATAGAGCGTTGGGGCAAGGAGTGACAAGGCGTTACGTTATGACTCGCTTAGACTGTTGTGAGAATATACAGCGCCAAGAAAAGTAATGCTAAGCCAGACAAGCGATCAATCCACATAGCCTTGCTACGCAACTTTTCTAAAAAGCGCGCGTTCGATAACAGACATGCAATCAAAGTGTACCAAAGGCCATCCACCAGCCAAGGTGTCGCCACCATGAGCATTTTTCCACTGACTTGATGGACTTCTGCCACAAAAGGGCTGAATAATGCGGCAAAGAATAGGGCGATTTTGGGGCTTAAAATCGACACCAGAAAACCTTCTTTGGCGGATTGAAACACGCTCACGCGAGTGCCTGATTCTAACTTAGCCGCAATGCCTCCTTTGGAACGCAGAGCATTAATACCAAGATAGGCCAAATACGCCGCTCCCGCGTAACTGATGATCTGAAACAGTAAAGGCAACTGATGAAAAATTACCGCCAAGCCAAGCATGGAAAGCAGGGCATACAAGCCAATGCCCGTGGCGTGAGCCCATGACGTGGCTAAACCGTTGATTCGACCACCCGCCAAACTGTGCTTGATGACCATAGCGAGACTCGGACCTGGTGAGATAGCACCAAGCAAACAAATGGTAAATAGGGAAAACCAAATAGACAGTGACATACGCTTGCTCCTTAATGATTGAAGCAGATTAGCAAGCTATTGATATTATATGAAATCATCTTTTCTCATGATGGTTATGATCTTAGATCATAGCCAATGGAGTAAGCGGCTTTTGACATCACCTGCAAAACGAGGCTTCTCATCCACAGATGAGAAGGGTCATTGTCGTATTTTGCATGCCAAATGAGCCAGTACTTATGACGTGGAGTTGTTATGGAAAGTGGTTTATAGATCAGTGAAAAGTGGTTTTTCAAATTGCGAGCAATGTGTTCTGGAATCACCAAAAGGTGCTGGCTTTGACACAGTGATTGTGCTGCTGCGTAAAAAAAAGGCACCTTCAGCGCAAAGCGTCGCTGTTTTTCTAGCTTGGCTAACGCCTCATCAACGTAACTGTCTTTGTCACCACCACCGATCACTTTAATATGAGCGTAGGCGAGTAGATCTGCGATGCTGAGAGTGTCCTGCGTTGCCAAAGGGTGAGCATCACTCATCACACACACCGGGAAGTCTTCGCCTATTTGAATTGAAGACACGCCTTTTGGCTGCACCGGTGACATGCTGGATGCCAACTGAATATCTGAGGTGGCAAGCTGAGATAATAAATCCGGCTGCCATAAACGATATTGTAGTGAGACATTTGGCGCTTGTGCCGCCAAGGCCTCGACAATGTCAGGCAAAATATACTGGGCCACATAATCACTGGAGGACAGCACAAATTCGCTATGCCATTTTGCTGGTTCGAACGTCTCTTCCACCAGCAAATCATCCAGTTCCAGAAACCAATGCGCCAATTTAGCCTGCAGCTGCAATGCTTTGGGTGTGGGAATCAGGCTATTGCCTTCGCGAATGAGCAATGGATCCGCAAATAAATGCCTGAGCTGACTAAGCTGACGACTCACCGCGGATTGTGTTAGGTTCAACTGATCGGCCGCGTGGCTAACATGCCGCTCTTCCAGCAGTACCTTCAACGAACGCAACAAATTTAGGTTAACACGGTGGATCATCTCGATAGGCTCACAGGCTGAAGCGTGGTCGGTTTATTGTTTGGCTTTACCCATCATAACGCAAGGTGGATTGCTCAGCTTAATGGTCAAACAGCTTAATGGGCAAACTTTAACACGACCACGCCAAGAATAATCAGCAACACGCCCATATAACGCAGCAAAGAGGTCGGGTCGCCATAAAACCAAATACCCACTAAAAACGTGCCTGACGCACCGATGCCTGTCCAGACGGCATAGGCGGTGCCCATGGGGATCTCTTTTTGTGCCAACCAAAGCAAAGTGCCACTGACGGCCATAAACCCCACCGCCATGGCGATGCCCAGTGCTTTTGAGCCGCCAGATTGCGCCATTTTTAGCCCAACAGGCCAACCAATTTCCGTTAACCCTGCCAACAACAAATATAACCAACTCATGCCTCACTCCTTATTATGTTGAAGACAATGTAATTTGCAGGCTAGACTATCAATAATTATGATATTTAAAAGTTAATAACCATCGAAAAAATTCATATGTTGAGTCTAGAACAAATTAATATGCTGGTGTTGTCTGCCGAGCTGGGTTCCTTTTCCGCCTGCGCAAGAAAGCTCGGTAAGGTGCAATCGGCGGTGAGTCACGGGATTAACAATTTAGAAATAGACTTGGGTGTCGAATTGTTTGATCGCACCTCTCGTAGCCCCAAACTCACGCCAGAAGGGGAGCGCTTACTGCGTAGCGCGAAAGCCTTATTGGCACAGTCTTATGAATTCGAAAAAATTGCCGAATCCATTACGCGCCATGAAGAAGGCGCGTTAACGATGGCCGTTGACGATGCTCTGCTCACACCGTATTTGAGCGCTATTTTGGCGTTATTTGCGCGCACCTTTTCTCATGTAGAGATCGATCTAGTGTCTCTGGCGTCTCCTGATGTGATTGCTATGGTGAAAGATGGCAACGCGGATATTGGCGTGATGTTTTCAGAAGTGGAAGCCAACAAACAAGTGGATTTCTGTTACGTGGGCAGCGTCGACTTTGTGGCCGTATGTCATGCGGATTTTCCCTTAGCGGCGATGCGAAGACTCTCGGAATCGGACTTAATGCCCTATCGGCAAATTGCCGTCAGAGGCCAACAAAAGCGAGAATCCCAAGTACTCATTAGCATGACCCCAAATGCCTGGTGGTGTTCAAGCAACTACAGCGTATTGGAATTGGTGAAACAGCAAATCGGCTGGGCTTACCTACCTTTGTCCTTGGTTCAGCCTTTTGTGCAAACGGGCTTATTGCAAAAGATAGACGTTACCTTTGACCACAAACCTTGGTCTGTTCCTGTCGACCTTGTTTGTAAAAAAGGCACCTTACGTGGTCCCGCCCATCAATGGTTGTTCGACGCCTTAAAAAACGCCTTTTCTGCTGAACGGTAGGCAAGGTCAAAGAATAAGAATTTACCTATTAGATACAATAATGTCCAAAAAACCTAAATTTAGGTTAAAATAGATACTATTATATCCATTTATTTGGTGATTTTTTCTATGAATCATTTCCTACTGCTGGACGACAGCGACGTACAGCACGCTTTTGCGGCGCATCTTCGTAAACGGCGAGAGCAAGAAAAACTGTCTCGTGATGCATTGGCCGCTCGCAGTGGCGTGCCCGCGCCTACTATTAAAAAGTTCGAACTGACAGGGCAGATTTCCTTTCGTCAGCTATTGTTGCTCTGGCAAAGTCTTGATGAACTGTCGCGGCTCTTTGCGTTGACCCAAAATACAGAAAATAATCAATCCAGCATGCCAACGTCCATTGAGGAGGTGCTGAAAAATGGCTTTTAAATCCATTAGTTAAAAATATAGGAATACAGTCCCATTTTTATAAAGATAGGGCCGTTTCTTGAATATTGATTTTTACTGTTTGTAGGACTATATTCCCATAATAGTCAAAAATATAGGAATACAGTCCTACTTTTAAATAGGGATAAACAAAATGCCCAAGAGAGATATGCATCGAGTGTTATTTCCTAAACAACTCAAGGTCTTGCGTGTGTTCGGTGAAGATTTGTTGTTGGCGGCTAAACGACGAGGTTTTACCAAGCAATTGATTTGTGACCGCACAGGATTTGACAACAAGACAGTGAACAAAGTGTTTGCTGGTGATCCTGGTGTGGCGATAGGCGCTTATATTAAAGTCATGTCAGTACTTGGCATGGAAGAAAATTTTTCGACGCTTGCTGCCCATGATGAAGTTGGCGTTAAGTTGCAAAACATTAAATTACTAGAGGGCGTGAAATGAGTCGCCGAGTGGTGGATGTTTATGCCCATTGGATGCCTATCGACTCGCCTTTGTTAGTGGGACAGCTGACGTTCGCAGAAAGCAGCCGAGGTGGTGTGTTTAGCTTTGCTTACGATAAAGCCTTTCTAACATCAGATTACCGCTTGCAGATAGATCCACTGCTGACGCTTCATGATGGTGAACTGTATAACGATTCACCTGATAAAAATTTCCGCGCATTTTTGGATTCATCGCCGGATCGTTGGGGTCGAATTCTCATGAAGCGACGAGCCGCCATTGAGTTTAACAAAGGCTTACGGACAACGAGTCGACTCACTGAATTAGACTATTTGTTAGGTGTGCATGACTCTTATCGAATGGGTGGTATTCGCTTTAAACTCGCTGGTGCGACAGACTTTTTAGATAACAACAGCGAGTTTGCTGCACCGCCTATGGCTTCTCTACGAGAGTTAGAATATGCCGCTCTCCAAATAGAAAAAGACGACAATATTGAGAGCGATGAATACTATCGCTGGCTAAAAATGTTAATTTCTCCCGGTTCCTCTTTAGGCGGTGCGAGACCAAAAGCGTGCGTGAAGGACGAGAATGATCACCTCTGGATTGCCAAATTTCCCAATCAAAGTGATGCTTTCGATGTGGGGGCTTGGGAAATGCTCTGCTACGAACTGGCTCAAGCGGCTGGCGTAGAGATGTTTCCCAGTGAAATACGCCGATACTCCTCTGAACATCATACTTTTATCACCAAACGGTTTGACCGAATTGGCGCGCAGCGAGTGCATTTTTCCTCCGCTATGACGCAGCTACAATACTATGATGGAGAATATTCAGACGGCGCAAGCTACTTAGAAATTGCAGAATTCTTAACAACCAGCGGATCGCAAACCAAAACCGACCTAGCCCAACTCTGGCGCAGAATTGTGTTTAATATTGCGGTTTCTAATACAGACGATCATTTAAGAAATCACGGATTCTTACTGACAAATAAAGGTTGGAAACTGTCACCCGCTTATGACCTGAACCCTATTGTTGGTAAGCAAGGCTTGCACTTAAACATTACCGATACCTCTAACGAACTTGACTACCGCTTAGCATTCGACGTGATCGACTTCTTCCGCCTCGACCGCGACGAAGCGACCCGAATTTACGATGAAGTGCTTGGTGCCGTGAAGCACTGGCAAAGCATCGCCAACCAGATCGGTATTCGTCGCAGCGAGCAACTTGCCAAACATGAAGCGTTTAATGTTTGAGAGCGGTTTATAGGAGACATAGGCAAGCAGATGTCTGTTGGGTCATGTATAAAAAACACGAAAAAATAGACACGTCATAAGGATTTGCTCTTTTCATGTCGAAAAAGTGAGAGAATTTCAACATGATATCTTGATATGTCGATGGCATCGACATAAGCTACAAAAGAAATAGAGATATGTCGAAATTGTTGAGGAATTTAAACATGAGTTTTCGTGCTGATCAGCCATATAACCAGTTGCCGCCACTTCCTCCCAATATTGATTTGATAGAAACAAGAGTCGTGCTTAAAGCCTGCATTAGTGCGAGAGCCGCATTGGCAGAGCTAAAACAAGCGGGAGAATTACTTCCGAATCAGGGCATGTTGATCAATTTGCTACCTCTCTTAGAAGCAAAAGACAGCTCTGAAATAGAGAACATCGTCACGACGACTGATCAGTTATTCCAATATGCACAAGAAGACACAGGGGCTGACCATGCCACTAAGGAGGCATTGCGCTACCGAACGGCACTGAATCAAGGTTTTAAACAACTGACTCGTAGACCCTTATGCAGTAATACCGCCGTTGAAGTGTGCAGCACCTTGAAAAATACGGATATGGATATTCGTAAAGTCCCAGGGACTATCATTGGCAACCAAACAACAGGCGAGATTGTTTATACTCCACCTGTTGGTGAAGACGTTATTCGTGGCTTGCTGGCCAATTGGGAAAAATTTTTACACGACGAAAATGACATAGACCCTCTGATTAAAATGGCAGTGAGTCACTATCAATTTGAAGCGATTCATCCTTTTTACGATGGCAATGGCCGAACCGGACGGATCTTGAATGTACTGTTTCTGATTGAGCAAAAACTGCTCAGCCTGCCAATCTTATATTTAAGCCGTTATATCGTGCAGAACAAGCAAGACTACTATCGACTTCTTAACCAAGTTACTCGTGAGCAACATTGGCAGAATTGGTTACTCTTTATCTTGCAAGGTGTAGAGCAAACTTGCCTTTGGACGTGTAAAAAAATCGCCGCTATTAAAGAGTTGATCGACATCACCGCAGACTATATCCGCGACCAGCTACCAAAAATATACAGTTATGAGCTTGTTCAACTCATATTCGAACAACCCTATTGCCGTATTAATAACCTAGTCGAAAAAGACATCGCCAAGCGACAAACCGCCTCGACTTACCTAAAAAAACTTACAGACATTGGCGTGTTAAAAGAAGTGTCAGTAGGCAAGGAAAAGCTATTCGTTCACCCAAAGCTGATGCAGCTTATGACGCAAGATGGCAATGACGTGAGAGCTTATGATGCAGAGTGAGGTTTGGGCTAGTGCATCACTAGAGCTGGGAGAGTGACTTTTTGCTGCTTTGGTAAATCTTTGCATGCCAACGTCTATTGAAGAAGTTGGACGATTAATTTTTGAGCTGATTTAGAAGGCTTATTTGGTTTGTTGGCTTCGCTCAATATCGATCACAACTATTTTTATGCGGCCATGTTTAGCTGCTAAGCAATCTTCTTCGAGCATCTTCTGTAGCTCGCTTGCTGTCATAGGTTGTTCTTTGCCTTTTCCTCGGTTTTTTAGTTTCTTAGATGAGCCTAAACCAAACCATAAGACCAAATAAACTCCACAGCCCTGTGCTTGATGGTCTGTTGTGTAGAGCGTATCTAGTTGTTTATCTGCGGCTGTCCACAAGTCTTTATGCCACTGACCTTTTATTTCGATAGGTAGTCTTATTCCTCCAGTAACAGAGCAGGTAATATCGACTTCTTTATCGCTCGCAACATGACTTTCGGGTACGAGATCAATGTCGTTAATATTTTGACGTAATAAGCCTAATAAATGATCGCGACACCGTTCTTCTTTGTAGGGCTCTTTATTGTCATCATAGAAACCTTGCCAAGACTCTATGTCATCTGCCTTTATTTTTGCCTGAACGACAGCAAGCTCTTCAATTAAGTAAGACTGCAAATCATCTATAGTGGTCGGTGTGCTGTCGTCTATTATGGCTTTGATGGTTTTTAAGTCTGGAAGAATAAATCGTTGCTCTACGATACGTTGATTCTGTTCGGCGATAACACTCTTTATTTGATTGGAATAGCCATCCTCTCCCTGATCCCTTAGGTTGTGAAGAGCCTGTATTACTTCGTCTGAAGTGTTAGTAGCGAGTTGATTGATAAGGTTAGAAATAAACTTACTTGCATCCCATTTATTAGATCTCCCAGACCAACCTCCAACTGGATAATCATGTATAGGCCACAAATTTCTAAATGATTTGATAATCCAAGCTGTAAGTTTCGGTGTGTTGTTTTTTGGTAATAAGTCTTGAATATTCCAAAGTAATTCAGCTTCCACTGATTCTTCTATTTCACTTTTTACCACTTCAAAATCAACTATGAGCCGAGCTGCTAACCTGTTTCTTTGTTGCTCAATACTTTCAGTTTCTGAGATTCGCTTTAAAAAGGTTAGAACTGTTGAGTTATGACCAGAATTAATGAGCTTTTTTAAGAGTGCTATTTCGGTTTCTGAAGATAAGTTTGGGAAATTCAATAGCCAGTTAGATGTTAGTTCGCAGGCAATGTTAGATAGATTCTCATCTCGTAGTAATTTATACAGGCAGTGAATTGAAGTTTTATTGGCTTGTAGTTGTGGTTCAACATAGCGCTGATACGCACTTTTTATTAAATTTCTATTTATTACTTCCTGTTCTAAGTATTGTCCAATATCACCTATTTTTGCATAGTCAACAGAGACTAGACTTCCCCAATGTGAAAATAAGCAGACCAACAAACATTTATCGCTTAAATCGTTTAAGACTTGGCCTTTTCTTAAGCGCTCAGCGATTGCAGCAATGAAGATAAATTCAGCATCATAGCGCTTATTTTCTAAATGTGTTTTGGCTATCGTGTCAGGCTCAAAGAGATTACTTTTGAGGTAAGTTTCAAAGCCAGATAGTGCAGCTTTAGAAATATCATCTCCAAGCCAGTCCACTACGCGTTTATGGGCAGGAAGGTCTTGTTCAATATCATTAAACATTCTTAGATAAGCGCGCGCAGGGTTAACTAGCCAGCTAAACTCTCCCTTTATCAACTCTTGAATTTTTTCTGAGTATTCTTCTCTATGTTGCTTATGACGGGCTGCTTTTTTTGCTTCATCTAATTCGATTCTCAGGGTTTGAGTTTCTTCCCATTCAGTTAGAGGTGGATTGGCAAGCTCATTAAGCCAAGTTAAGTCTCCATAATATTGCTTTGCAAATTCTTGTGCTGCTTCACGTACTTTTTCTCCACTCACACCATTGTGGTAACAAAGGAGCAATAAGTCGCGCCAACGTGTGTCGTTTTTATCGAATGGGTTAAGGTGCCCAAGTAAAGTAATTACGTCGTTTTCATTGACACCTAATGCTGGAAACGAATGTTGCAATAGCCGGCTTTGTTCTCGTATATTGGTATTTGGTTTCGATAGGAAAGCGAAAACATGAATGCTGGTACGTAGACTTTTTTCTTCGATTAACAGAGTGAGCTTTTCTGAATCTCTTCTACTTTGTGTTTGAGGTTGGATTGACGTTAGCCAATACCACATTTTTTCTAGATATATTTCTCCTTTTGCTATAAGCCGGCAAAGTAGAGTACAAACTAGATCTGCCATATCATCATGCCCTGATCTTTCGTACCACTCTCCTAGAGTGGATAACTTTTCTGAAAACTGATCTAGAGTGTTAGAGATTCTTTCAATAGGAAGATTTCTAGCCAATGAATAGAATTTTAATGCGGTATTGTCATGGGACTGGGCATACTTGATTGTTAAATTAACAATGAGCTCATCATCAATACTTTCAAAGTTGATGGTATTAATAAACTCTTCAGCTAATCGCAATGAATCGTTGTCTTCTAAATCAGCAAGATTTTTGGCTATATTTAGCCAATTTTCTTTATTTCTTATATTTGCTAAAAGATTTAAAGCTGCACTTCTAATGGCAAAATATTCAGAAGTATCGAAAGATAAATTATTGAACAGTTGGTCGTAGCTTTCAGCCAGTGGTGAGTCTTGAAAAGCCTCTAAAAGCAATATACGCAGCGCAAACGGTGTGGATTTATAAGCGATTAAAGAAAGTGATTTTTCAGCAGATTTTTGATTAATTAGACCTTTGGCTGAGTAAGATTTCCATCCTGTGAAGTTCGGGTTGTCGTTTGCCAACTTGATAAGCGCATCAAGTAGTATATTAGACTGGTTAGGGGATAGATTGTCTGTGCCGCTGTATTCAATAACGCCCATTGGGTCAACACTAAGTACATTTGATGCAAGTTCATGATCTTGGCTTAACCATGCATGAATGCCACGTAAGTTGGCAGGTACAACACCATAGGATTGAAATATGGCTAGTAAACGACGTCTTTTTCTTGCTGTGTTCGCTTGCTTTGCTAACCATCTAGCACCTAAATATTCACCAATACTTCGGTGAATATAACTAAATCTATCGTCTCCAATAGCAATAAATAGTCTTGAGTTGGTTACTTTTTTTAAGTTTTCTACATTGGATAAAATGCCTAAGTCTACAAGACATACATCACTTTTTGCCGTATTTGCTACTGCCTTACGTGAAATACCTTCTTTGCCTGTCAGTATAAGACCTGCAAATGCCGCTCCCGCAGTATCTATAATGTTAGTTTCTGCCAGCTGTCCAGTTTCTTTCTTGTCATTATGTTCTGTTGCTAACTTCTCGACTGCTAATTTGTAAACTTCGCTTTTGCTTTCTGGAAGATGGTCATCCATGGATATTTTTTCAATCATGCTTAGAGTTTGAGGATTACCAAGTAATTCCTCTAAGCCAAGCCCTTTAAAATGTTCCAAAACAAATAACGCTCTTTCGTTATCTAGGTTACTACCTAAGTATTCTAGAATTTCAGGGTCTTGTAATGATTTAATATGAAGTGCGAGAGGTGCGGTGTTGTAAAATTCTTTGATTAACGAAGTGCCTGTAGCGTTTTGCCATTCTGCTGCTCGGCAAGACAAAATGAATCTAGGGTTTCCAAGCAGCTCTAACTTAGATAGAACCTTATCTAACGCGTCACCATCGTTTTTAGCGCTGACTTCATCTAATGCATCGATTACTAGAATGGTTGCATCACCAATAATACTTTCTGGTTGTTGGCTTGCAATTAGCCTTTTTGCAGTACAAAGAACACAGGTGTCTGACTGCGCTAACTGCTTTAAAAGATGGCTTTTCCCCATTCCTGCCTCACCCAGAATAATCAGCGGCTCTTCTCTATCAAGAAGCTCTGCTTGATAGAGTTCTAGTCTTTTGTCTTCGGTGTCATACCAAAATGTGCGAGGAATAGAAATTTCGGGCATTAGTTATCCTTTGCCTATAGAAGTATTTGATTTATATGATCTTAGCAGTTATTGCTTAACGAAGTTGAGTAGGAACAAGATAAATGAGACAGTTTATAATTAGTTTCCTGATTTTCTGATTCAAAAAGAGTTTGGATGTGCCAATGACCACCAAGTTAATCTGCAATAGCACGGCTGAGTTTTTGATTTTTACTGGGCAATCTGGTGAGCAGAGCATTGAGGCGCGTTATGAGACACTATTTGGCTTTCCCAAAAGCTGATTGCTGAGCTGTTCGATGTTGATGTACGAACGGTCAGTGAGCATTTCAAAAATATATTTCAATCAGCCGAACTCAATGAAGAAGCAGTTATCCGGAAATTCCGGATAACTGCTTCTGACGGTAAAAAGTATGATACGCAGCATTACAATCTAGACGCCATTATCTTTGTTGGTTATCGCGTTAATTCTGTGCGAGCGACTCAGTTCCGTCAGTGGGCGACTCAGGGGTTGCGTGAGTTTTCTATCAAGGGTTATGTGATTGATAAAGAGCGCATGGAGAATAGAGAAGCGATTTATTGAAAGGCTTTGTATGTGAAAAGCCCACTTCTACACAGGGTAAAAGCGGGCTTTAAAATACGGTCATGGTTTATAAAATCGGCTTACTCAGTCGCTTTATGAATGGTTTCTTTGGTACTTTCGTAGGCTTTTGAGGAGTCTTCTTTCACGCCTTCCCAAGTATTTGCGCAGCCAGCTAACGCAAGTGTTACCGCAATGGCTAATAATGGAAACTTCATGTTCAAACCTCTCTTCGTTATGAGTCTTTACACATTACCAAAAAGTTTTGTAAAGAATGACGCACTATTTTGATTTAACTTAGGATAAAGGGTTTTACCGGTTTTTGCTCTTTCTTTCTGACAAAAAAGCCTTATGGCAAAATCCTTAAACAGCCCCATGTATTTACATCAAAAGAGATTGATCTTATTTGGCTCTGGCATAGAATGGCGTCAATTTAGCCCAAGTTCGGGACAATCTAGCATTGAGGTGGCGCATGCCCAGTACACCGGTGGTTCCAACGAATCCCATTCGTCAGCGTTTAAAGGCGTTTATTGAAAATTCGACAATACAACGTAGTTTGTTGGCGTTGATTTTAGTCAATGCCGTTATTCTCGGATTAGAAACTTCCTCTGAGGTGATGACAAGCGTTGGGCCGTTTTTAATGGCCTTGGACAAGGCGATTCTGGCCGTGTTTGTGGTTGAGCTGAGTATTCGCTTGTTTGTGCATCGCTTTGCCTTTTTCAAAGATGGTTGGAATGTGTTCGACTTTATTGTCGTGGGGATCGCTTTAGTTCCAGCCAGCGGGCCGTTTGCCGTGTTGCGTGCGCTCCGCGTTTTGCGGGTATTACGTGTACTGACTTTTGTGCCATCGATGCGAAAAATTGTCGGAGCGTTAATCAAATCTCTAAATGGCATGTTGTCCATCGCCATGGTATTGGGGCTGGTGTATTACGTGGCTGCGGTGATGGTGACCAAGTTATTTGGCGAAGCCTTCCCAGACTGGTTTGGTAGCCTAGGCGCGTCTTTGTATACCCTGTTCCAAGTGATGACGCTAGAAAGCTGGTCCATGGGCATCGCGCGTCCCGTCATGGAAGAATTCCCCTATGCTTGGGCGTTCTTTGTGCCTTTTATCCTGATCGCCACTTTCACCATGCTGAACCTCTTCATCGCTGTCATCGTCAATGCTGTGCAAACCATGCACGACGACGATATTAAAGACGAGCTGGATGCGGAAAAAGCCACTCAGCAACAGTTACTGGAGCAAATGCAACAACTTCAGCAAGAGTTGAAGGAATTGCGTCGGGAAATGAAGCAAGGGAAGGAGTGAGGGTTTATAAAAACGCTCCTATCGAGTTTGTAAGGCGAATGTTGACGAAAGCGTATTGGCTTTAATACTCACGAAAAACATCAAAATTATCTATAATTACATATCAAAATATACTTTTTGATATGTAATAAGTCATCATATTTGTGCTCTTCGGTGTATGATGTGCTTTAATATATAAATCTTCTTTAGTGATTTATTAAGGCATATCAATATGAGCTATGTAACCGAGCAAATACTGCAAAGTCTTCGAGAGGCTCGGGTGCGTAAGGGGCTCAGCCAGAGAGAGTTAAGTGCGCGTTCGGGTGTACCGCAAAGCCATATATCGAAAATCGAGTCTGGTGGTGTTGATTTAAGAATGTCCAGTTTGATTGCTCTTGCCCGTGTACTCGACCTAGAGCTATTGGTTGCGCCTAAAAAGTCCATTCCTGCCATCAAGTCAATCATTCGAAGCAGCCAAGGTCTCAGCGATGAAGATGAGCAGATGTCGCCCGCATATCAGTTAGGGGAAGACGACGATGACTAATCATGTTTCTACGCTTAACGTGTTGCTCTACGGTGAACCTATCGCAACGATCACCAACGTGGGTAATGACAGAACACTTTTTGCCTTTATGGATTCGTACATTAATGACGAATCGCGGCCCGTGTTAGGACTGGGTTTTAAAGATTCGCTAGGTGGCTTGCTGACTAACTTTAAACCGACCCAAACTAAGTTAACTCCGTTTTTCTCTAACCTTTTGCCAGAAGAAACCATGCGTCATTACTTGGCAGAGCGTGCCGGTGTGAACCCCGCGCGAGAATTTTTTCTATTGTGGGTGTTAGGACAAGATTTAGCAGGTGCGATCACGGTTGAACCTACTGATGGCGAAGCGCTGCCACCTAATGTGCGTCAAGACATTGACGATGAAACGAAAGTTGAAGTGCCAATGCGTTTTTCATTAGCGGGTGTGCAATTGAAGTTTTCAGCCGTACAACAGGCAGGCGGTGGTTTGACTATTCCAGCAACTGGTCAAGGTGGTTCTTGGATTGTAAAATTGCCATCGTCTCGCTTTGACGCTGTGCCAGAAAATGAATATTCGATGATGGAACTGGCTCGAATGTTGGGAATGGACGTGCCAGAAACGCAGTTACTCCCGATTAACCAGATTGCTAATATCCCAGATGGTATCGGTAAATTTGGTGACAGTGCGTTTGTGATCAAGCGCTTTGATCGTGCAGGTGAGCAAGCCGTACATATTGAAGATTTTGCGCAAGTGTTTGGCGTTTATCCTCAAGATAAATACAAAAAAGCCAGTATGCGGAATATTGCTCAGGTTATCGGCATCGAAGGACAAGACGAGGATATCGCAGAATTTACTCGCCGATTGGTGTTCAACACTCTAATTGGCAATGCCGATATGCATTTGAAGAATTGGTCTGTGATTTACAAAGACAAGCGCACCGCATCGATAGCACCTGCTTATGACTTTGTCTCGACCATTCCTTATATTCCCGATGATAGTGCGTCGCTGAAGGTTAGCCGTAGCAAGAGATTCAGTGATTTCACGCTGGATGAGTTATCACACTTAGCCGCTAAAGCCATGCTGCCAGAAAAATTGGTGTTGGATACCGCCAAACAAACCGTGGCAGGTTTCCATGAAATATGGGCGAAAGAAAAAGCGCATTTACCGCTGACTAAATCGATGATAGAAGCCATTGAGCTGCACTTACGAAGCATACCGCTGCGCTAAAATGGGAATCGACGCGCTTCAATTCCACGGTGCGTTGCGTTGTTCCTAAGACGATGGATTTTGAAGATCGAATCTTGGCTGGTGTAGTCTGAGTCGAAGTTTTCTTTTGCTAAAGCATAAACCTCCCGAATACGATCTAGGTAGCGATCAATAGAGGTGAGCTTATTAATAATTGAGTCGTTCATTGTAAATAGTCCTGCAATAGGCCAGCTCGTTCTTCGTTCAAGTGTTGATACATAGACATGATTTGCATTTCAAACTTAGTTTGCTCGTCTTCGCTACCGACAAGTAACTCACCATTCATAATGATCTGATTTTGTAAGACTGTCGAAGCCGTTAGCAAATCGACTAAATCCACGTCCTGATTCAGTTCGATGGCGAGTGTTTCTTGGAGATCAAAGCGTGCTACTGAGTCTATTTTTTTGTCCAGTAGCACGGCAATATCAATATCACTGGAAGCCGTAGCAATACCATCAGCTTGAGAACCAAACAAGTAAATCAACCTAGCCTTTGGCATTAGGTGTTGTATGGCTTGAATTAGCTTATTTCTATCGAGCATAGTGCTACCTTACGGTTTCAGATTATTCAATATTCTGAATTTGCTCATTGAGTAGCGGCCTAGACCCCAACAAACTCAATAGCTTATCGAAAAGAAGCCGTTCAAAAATGCCTGTTTGCCCACCAAACTGCCCACCACCTGCCTCTGGCTTTTACTAAATCTTAGTGGTGCTTGTTGGCTATGACTACGGAAAAACAGTGCCGTTTTTATGCTGCTGTTAGAGCTAAAACATAGCAGTTTTGAAAGGCTTTATCGAGCACGATTTCTGCCAACATAGCTTCGCCATTTTTCGCTTGTTTTATGTGACCGTGATGAGTCAGCAGAAAATTAGCCTAGCCTTAAATGGATATCATGGTGTCCATTTTCATTGAATAAAGTTCGATTCGGATGCTGTGGTGTCCAATATTGCCAAGACTGAATATCGAGTATCCGTCATCCAGGTCTACAAATTGTTACTCATAAGGTAATGTTGTGTAGACCTCATACTTCTAGACTACGCGCTTTTACCATCTCTGGGGTACATACTGCGTGAAATACAAAGGCATCACGATATTGGTTTGCTCTAGCGCTGATGAGCCTTGTGTACCCGTTAACTTAAAGGTTTTACTTGGAGTACATTTTTCAAAGTAGGATGCCAACGATTTTGCTCTTGTACGTTTACCACTTTTGACCTCCACAGGGACGATATCGCCTTCATCGGTCGCCAAAATAAATTCGATTTCGGCGCGGGCGTCATTCCATGAATAGCTTGGGTCAACGCCAATGGCAGTGAGCTCTTGTTGCACAAAGTTTTCAGCCACATAACCTTTGTACTCATAGTTTTGCTGTTTAATTTCTTTATAACTGCTGCCGAGCATATGATTAAGCAGGCCCACATCAAACAGAAACAGCTTGACCATATTTTCTTTTTTATAGGCCGCTAACGGAGATTTCGGCAATCCTTCAATAGGGTAGTTTGGCAAAGCTAAGCGGCAGCAGTTAAGCCAATGGATCGCGGTTTCAAAATCGCTATAACGAGATTTACGCTCATGCACATGCTTAAATTTAAAGCGTTTAACCGACTCATCGCTGACAAGTGATAGCTGGGCTGGAATGCTATTAAATACCGATTCAATCAGTGTGGCATCGACCTTGCCCGCGTACTTACCAAAATCGCGGCGATAACCTTCAACTAAATCGGCATGAATTTTTGTGACTTTTTCAACACGCTCTAGAATGCTTGAATCCTTATACTGATACCAAGCAGAAACGGCTTCCGGCATACCACCGGTAAAAAAATAGTCGGTTAGTTTATCCATCAATTTAGTATGCACCGCTGGTGTGCTTGCTTGACTATCAAATGCTTTGATCAGTGCTTGCTCGTTGGATGCGTAAATAAATTCTTGGAAGGTCAGTGGTCGTAAATTGTATTGTTCTACTTTGCCCACAGGGAAGGTGTTGAGCAAACCAATGTTAGAACCGCTGGCTGCGACAAAATAGGACGGGGCTTTTTCGGCAAAATACTTAAGCGAAGTAACGGCTCGTTCACATTCGCCAATTTCATCTAATATCAGCAAGTCGGTTTCTGGATTGAACGCTTGGTTGGTTAACAACTCAATGTTCATTACTAGCTCGTCAGGTGACAGTGAGCCATCGAACGCTTCTTTGTAGGCAGGGTTTTCAAGGAAGTCGATACGAAGGATGTTGGCAAAGGTTTTACCAAACAACTCTTTCAGCAGATAGGTTTTACCTGTTTGTCTCGCGCCATCGATCAATAATGGCTTGCGCACAGACTGTTTTTTCCATGCTATTAAGGCGTTGAGTAAGTTACGCTGCATTGTTTGTTCCCGCCAATCAAGATTGTTAACAGCCTATAGCATAACTCATCCCACATTTTTACGCGCATTAAAGTGTGGTTTTTTACATTTTTATGCGCATAAAAGTGTTTGTTGCATTATGGTTGAGTTGAAAAACGCCGGATTGAAGATGATCGAGTCTTGGCTTGTTAGGTTAGTATCAAGGTGATCTTTTGCTAGGCGATAGACTTCATTGATCCGAGCTAGGCTGTGATGGATTATCACGATTTTATGATCAATGATTTCATTCATAACGCCTCTATTGGAGTAAGTAGATAGTATCGCTATCCACTCCTTGATCGAAATTGCTCAATATTTTGGACCTTAATGTCGAAAATAGACAATATGATTTAATATATTATTTATTTTCAGTTAGTTACGATTTTTGTTGCTGAGAAGTAGTAAATCCTTATTTTTTCTTGGGATTGCTGGGAAATTTGGGATTTTATCTGAAATTTAAACGAGATAGGTCTTTTCTAGGGGGTAGTGGCTTTGCTCTGCAAGCGATAGATGGCATCATCTAATTCTGAAATACGTCTATCTTTGATAGGTATACTAGCTTCTATTTCGTAAGGCTCAACATGAAACCTGTAACCAATCGTACACATCTGAGTGAGATAAATATCTATGGATATAAGTCGATAGAGACATGTTGCTTAAGTATGGGGTGCCTGAATGTAATGATCGGTGCTAATGGAGCAGGTAAGTCTAATTTCATTAGCTTTTTTAAGCTTATTTCTATAATGCTAGATCATCGTTTGCAAACGCTAGTTGGAAAATCGGGAGGGCCAGATTCTTTGCTACACTTCGGTAGGAAGCAGACTGAGTCGCTGTCCGCTGAGTTGTATTTTGGGAATAATGGCTACAAATTTACTCTAGAAGCAACTAATGACAACAGAATGATGTTTCAAAATGAATCTTTGTTTTGGAATATGAAGGGCGATTTTGGAAATTACTCTGGTCATTTTGAGTCACGAGCTGATGAGCATAGATCTGGAGTTAAGCAATATACCTTATCAACAATGACAGGTTGGAGGGTTTATCACTTTCATGACACTAGTGATAGTGCGAAAGTGAAACAAACTCATCGGCTAAATGATAATGAATATTTAAGAGAAGACGGATCGAATCTAGCTGCTTTTTTATACCGTCTTAAGCAGCATCAAGAGAAGCACTATAAAAGAATAGTAAAGACAATAAAATTAGTAGCTCCTTTCTTTGGTGACTTCTTTTTAAGGCCTACTACGGATAATGCGGATTTCATTCAACTTGAGTGGACAGAGGTTGAACAAGATATACCTTTCAAGGCGAGTGAACTTTCAGATGGGACATTGAGATTCATTTTACTCTCTACTGTTCTTTTGCAGCCAGAAGAATTCATGCCAAGTGCGATTATAATTGATGAACCTGAACTTGGTTTGCACCCTTATGCGATTAATGTGTTGGCTGACTTGATTAAAAGTGCTTCGGAAGATCATCAAATCATAGTGTCCACTCAGTCAGTTGAGTTAGTGAACCAATTTGATTTAGAAGATTTAATCATAGTTGATAGGCATAAAGGGAAATCTACCTTTACGCGGCCAGACATTGAGTCATTATCTGGCTGGCTTGAAGAATACTCTCTTGGCGATATTTGGAAGAAAAACATCATCGGCGGGAGGCCTCAGAAGTGACAAGAGTAATTGTATTTGTAGAGGGGCAATCCGAAGAGGCTTTTGTGACTCAGGTCCTATACGATTATTTTATGCGTTCTGGGATATATCTTACTCCTATCATTGCTACAACGAGCCCTGGCCATAAAGGGGGAATTGTTAATTATCAAAAAGTTAGAAATCAACTAGGGAAAATTCGGAAACAAGATAAAAATGCTTGGATAACGACCCTTATTGATTTCTATAGGTATCCAAAAGATTCTCCTGGTCGATCGGATCCTTCATATCATGCTTTGAATAATTGCTATGATAAAGTTACTTATCTTGAGCAAGCTATGAAGGATGATCTTAGTATAAGTAACTTTATACCTTTTTTAATGCTTCACGAGTTTGAAGCGCTGCTTTTTTGCGATACTGATGTTATTTCAGACTGGATAGACAATGTTGATGACAGTGCACTGAAAAAAATTTCCGAACAGTTCCCAAGTCCTGAATATATCAATGAAGGTGAGCATACTGCACCATCCAAAAGAATTGAGAAGCATGCTCCAAAATATAAAAAGACTTTGCATGGTCCAATGATCGCTGAAGTTATAGGGATTGATACTTTCAGGAGGAAATGTCCACACTTTGATGCTTGGATAGGCAGTATTTTAGATTTAGCTCGTTGATCTTTGTAATGGTTGTAGTGGTCGAGTAAAAATGACCACCACAAAGAGGCTGGCAGTGAAATTCATACGCTAATCGAATGAAACCAAAAGAAACAAAAGCTCGAAATAAATCGAGCTTTTCAATAGGTTATGAGTTTTATTCCGTATTATTGAAGTCTACTCAATATTCTGGATCTGCTCTCTCATCTGTTCAATAAGAACCTTTAATTCCACGGCGCTTTGGGTGGTTTCGACGACAATGGATTTTGATGAGAGTGTATTGGCTTCGCGGTTGAGTTCTTGCATTAAGAAGTCGAGGCGACGGCCAATTGGGCCATTTTGTTGCAGCTGACGGCGGACTTCTTTTGTGTGGGTGGCTAAGCGGTCGAGTTCTTCGGCAACGTCGGCCTTTTGTGCTAATAAGACGATTTCGGCTTCGACGCGCATGGGGTCGAGGTCGACTTTGGCGGCTTCCAGCTTGTCGAGCAGGTTTTGTTTTTGCGCGGCAATGATGGTGGGCAGTTTGGCTTGAACTTCGACGACGATGGCTTCGATGGCGTCTAAGCGTTGTTCGATGATGTCTTTTAGCTGCGCCCCTTCACGAAGACGTACTTGAATGAGTTCGTCGACCGATTGATTAAACAGTGTGACAACGGCTTTTTTCATCATCTCAAAGTCGCTTCCTTCGTCACTGAGAATGCCTGGCCATTTTAGGATGTCGAGCGGGTTGGCTGGATCTAGGTCTTTAAACCAAGTGCCGAGTGTGTCGATGGCGTTTGCCAAGGCTTGGGCGTTGCTTGGATTGATGGTTAAGTGGGTAGCGGCTTTGTCGACGCCTTGGAAGCGCAGTTGGCATTCCAGTTTGCCGCGATTGATCTTTTTGCGCAGCACATCACGAAAGGCAAACTCAAGCTCGCGAAAGTTTTCGGGTAGACGAAAGCTAGGCTCTAGGTAGCGTTGGTTGACGGAGCGTACTTCCCAGCTGATGGTGCCCCAATCGTATACGGCTTCTTGGCGTGAGAAGGCGGTCATGCTTGCTGTCATGTTGAATACCTAATAAAAAATGCAATAAAAAAATAAAGGCAATATTGTAGCCTATCGTCAAGAGTTTCGCAGGGAAGGGGCGCAATTTTATCTAAGATCATTATAATTGCGGCTTTATGATGGTTAACCTGATAGAGAGATGAGTATGCGTCCAAGCGGTAGAGAAGCAGATCAATTACGTCCCCTTAAAATCACACGTAATTTTACTAAGCATGCGGAAGGCTCGGTGCTGATCGAATGTGGCGACACGAAAGTTATTTGTACGGCGACTGTGGTTTCTGGCGTGCCGCGTTTTTTAAAAGGCAAGGGCCAAGGTTGGATCACAGCAGAGTACGGTATGTTGCCTCGCTCTACACACAGCCGTATGGACCGTGAAGCGGCTCGAGGTAAGCAAGGTGGTCGTACGGTGGAGATTCAGCGTTTGATTGGTCGTTCTTTGCGCGCCGCGGTGGATCTTAAAAAATTGGGTGAGAATACCATTACGATTGACTGTGATGTGATTCAAGCCGACGGCGGTACGCGTACGGCCTCTATTACGGGTGGCTTTGTTGCTTTGGCGGATGCGATGCGTGTCTTGGTTGAGAATAAAAAGATCAAAGTGAATCCAATCGTGTCACAAATCGCGGCCATTTCAGTAGGCGTTTACAAAGGTGTGCCAGTCTTGGATTTGGATTACCCAGAAGACTCCAACGCCGAAACAGATATGAACGTTATCATGAACGACAAAGGCGGTTTTATCGAGATTCAAGGCACAGCCGAAGGTGAGGCGTTTAGCGACGAACACATGATGGGGATGCTAGCCGTGGCGCGTAAAGGCATTACCGAAATCATGGAAGCGCAGCGCGCAGCCTTGTTTGATAAGTAAGAGCTGACAAACAAGCACCACCCAAAAAAGCGTATTAACGATACCCTTATCATGCATAGATAAGGGTCGTTTAATCATGAAAATCTAGCCTCGGCTAGATTTTTTTTACCTATCGATTTCTCATCTGTATTTTTAGGGGTTCTCAAGACGTTTTTTGTGCCTTCTTTTATGCCTACTGGTTTATTTTTTGCTAGTAAAACTGAGTATGAATTGTGGATATTGCTTGAGTGACACAGCGTTATAGGGGATATTTGATCAGATTTAGAATGTTTTTTGACCGAAAGAGCATGATAGGAGGGGGCTTGAGAGGTATTTCTTGGATTCTAATCTATAGCCTGAGCATTGTGTTTGGGGCATTTTCGGTGCGCGGTTACGCGCAAGAGATAGTCTTGCACACGGTGCATTTGCCGCCACGTATTATAGATGCGTCGATTTTACCACCATCAGCCCGTTTCCCTAACGCTGGTGATGTCTATGGCTCGGACGTTGATATATTGCGGGCTGCTTACGCGACGCAGGGTATTTCTGTGCGTATTGAGTTACATCCATGGAAGCGCGTGATGCGTGATGTTGAAGAAGGCTTAGTGTTGGGGGCGGTGTCTTGCCGTCGGGTGCCTGTGCGCGAGACATTTGCTTATTTTTCTTCGCCCTTGAGTGAGTCTATGAGTGCGTTTGTCACGCGTTTGGGGTATTTGGATGTGGAAAATACCAACCTAGATATACTAACAAGATTTGATGTGGCGGCGGTAAATGGTTGGTCGCAAACGAATATATTGCAAGATGCAGGCATTTCTTATTCTTCTGTTACTGGGTTAGAACAAGGGATTAATCTGATCTTACGGCGCAATCAGGATATTTTCATGACGGAGCGTGATAGTGCGTTGTTTGAAGCGCATCAAATGGGTGTCGCGGATAAGTTGAGTTTTTACGATGTGAAAGGCTTGGGATTAGACCACTATGCGGTCTGTTTTAGTAAACGTTATCCTGATGCTCAAAAGTGGCGTGATATATTAAATGACGGTTTGAAAGAGCTGGATCGAAGCGGAAAAAGGGACGAAATTTTTAAGCAATACGGGCTATCTTTTGCGCCTTAAGTTCGCGCTATAAACGGTGAGGGATTATGTTAGCTTTGCGTAAACGCCTTTCTTATCAGCAAGCCAAGTGGGCACTGGTGCTTTTGCTATTGCTGAGTTTGTTGATGAGTACCTTTCAAGTGTTTTTTGATTGGCAGGATGAAAAAGCCACCATTCAGAAACAGGTAACGTCGACGCTGCAGATTGTCGAAAATGCCGCGACAGAAGCCGCCTATTCGTTGGATGAGACCTTGGCAAAAAAAGTGCTGACAGGCCTAATGCGTTCGAATAGCTTTCATACGGCGCGTTTAGAAGACGATTTGGGTTATGAATTAGCAAGTGCTTATCGGTCACTGGAGCCTGTGTCATCACGCTGGTTATCGGAACGCATTTTTAGTGATTTACCAAAACACTTCCGCTTATCGTTAAAGCGCAATAATCATTTAGTGGTCGGTACCATCGTTGTCACCATAGACAGTGGGTCCGTGACTAACGGTTTTATTCGTCGCAGTTTCCGTTTGATTAGTACCTCGTTATTGTCGGCCATGTTGCTTGGCGCGGCGATGTTTATGCTGTTTTACGTACAGATCTCTCATCCTCTGTCACGTTTAATTGGTCAACTTAGTCTCTTGGAAAATGCCGAAAACGACCCTGCGCAATTGCAATTTAAACAAACCTCTCGGGAAGATGAGCTGGGGATCTTGGCACGCACTATCACGGCGCTTTGGCATAAGCGAAAAAAGGTTGAAAGCGAATTAGCCAAAAGAGAAGCCTATTTTAAAGCGGTTTTACATCAATCCAGTGAGTGTATGTTGCTGACAAATTTGAAGGGCGAAATACTCGATTGTAACCATGAAACTTGTCGTTTGTTGATGTATGACGCGCCTAAATTGCTTACATTAAACATTCAAGACATAGACCCAGAACAAACTCCCAGCTTGTTGCAAGACTGGGTGAAAAGTGCTCAAGGCGATCCTAAGATATTTGAAACACAATATCGTCGGAGTAACGGTGAGAGCTTTCCCGTTGAAGTCTGTGCAAACATCATTTATTTGGACAATGAGGCGCGCTTTTTGGCGTCTTTTCGTGATATTACGCAGCGTAAAAAGGACCAAGAGCAGGTCAAGTTTTTGGCATATTACGACGCTCTGACCAGTTTGCCTAATCGACGCTTTTTAAATCAGCATCTGGAAAAGGTGATTTCAGAGGCGCGTAGTACTGGCCAGGTTGGTGGTTTAGTGTTTATCGACTTAGACCGTTTTAAAAATGTCAATGATTCCATGGGGCACCATGTTGGTGATGCTCTTTTGATCGAAGCCGCTAGGCGTATTGTATCCTGTTTATCCGAGTCGGATATTGCCGTGCGGATCGGTGGCGATGAGTTTGTGCTCTTGTTACCCGTGCTCGCCAATGACCATGATGAGGCACAACATAGGGCGACGATTCTTGCTGAAGTATTACTGTCGCAGCTATCTAAAGTGTTTCGTTTAGAACAGACGGATGTGTTTATCTCTGCGAGTATTGGCATCAGTTTGTTTCCCTTTGGCGAGGCCAGTGACTCTCAGATTCTCCGACAAGCGGACACCGCTATGTATGAGGCGAAGAAGAAGGGCCGCAATGGTTTTCGTTTTTATCGCCAAGAAATGCTGCAGCAAATTACGGACCTCGCCATACTCGAAAAAGCTTTACACGGCGCCATTCGTGACGATGAGTTCTATTTAGTCTATCAGCCCCAAGTGAATAAACGAGGCGAGCTGATGGGCTATGAAGCCTTGTTACGCTGGCATAATCCTCAGCTTGGTCTGGTATCGCCAGCGCGCTTTATTCCCGTGGCGGAAGAGATCGGCCTGATCTATGAAATAGGAGACTGGGTACTCGAAAACGTCTGTCGACAAGTGAAAATTTGGCAAGGTATCGGCTTACCATCGTCATTTGAAGGCGTTGCGATCAATATCAGTCCTTACCAGTTTGCGCAAGAAGGCTTTGTGGGCACAGTGGAAGCGGTAATAGAGAGAACACAAGTGGACCCGAACTTGCTCGATCTAGAAATCACAGAGGGGATGCTGGTGGAGAATATTGCGTCAGTGGCCGAAAAAATGTGGCGTTTAAAAGAGCATGGCATACGTTTTTCGGTGGATGACTTTGGTACAGGGTATTCTTCTTTGCGATATTTACAGCATTTTCCACTCAATCAGCTGAAGATTGATCAGACGTTTGTACGAGATCTATCGAGTGATCCTAACAGCCATGTGATCATTAACACCATAGTGTCTATGGCTGAACACATGAATTTATCGGTGTTAGCAGAAGGGGTCGAGAGTCGTGTTGAGAAACAGATCTTAGAGCACATTGGTTGTACGCGCTACCAAGGGTATTATTTTTCAAAACCGGTTAAAGCTGATCTGGCGACCTTGTACCTAAAAGATAATGAGGTGTTTCCCTTCGAATGCCAAGATGCGTAGTCATGGTGTTTTGGCGCTAAATGTTAGTTATTGTGAGCGTTTTTGCGCCTTACAAGTCTCTTGCACTCTGCGATGATCTAACCACAATAACAATAAGGAGAAGCAAGGTGAATAAATTGATCGGTGTTGGCGTATTAAGCATGGTCGTCAGTTCTGGTGTGCAAGCGTTGAGTTTAGAGGGAACGTGGCGATTGCAAGACGCAGACAATACGCAAGCGAAACTGGATGAAGCGGTTGAAAACGTGGCGCAGGAGATGAATTTTTTTATTCGTGCTTTGGCGCGACCTGTGTTGCAGAAACAGACGCAAGTTTGTCAGCAATGGGTACTAGGCTGGCAGGCAGAAGCGTTTCAGTGGCAGTGTGATGCAGCCGAAGCTGATGTCATGCCAATGAGCGCCAAAGGTGAGGTGATTAAGAAGGACGAGGAGGGTGTCGAGATATCAGGCACCTATCAGCAAACTAATGATGCTGTGATTCTGGTGCTTGAGTCTGAACGTGGTAAGCGCACGAACACCTGGCAACAAATCAGTGACAGCGAAGTGTTGTTTACTGTTAAGTTAGAATCTGAAAAGCTGCCAACACCGTTAACTTGGTCACTGTCTTATCAAAAACAGTAACTATAAAACTGACTTTTCAACAGCATGTTACCAATAAAAAAGCCCCAATGATTGGACAACCAATATTGGGGCTTTTTAGTGGCTAATGCTGGCAACTAGCGAAATACAATTAACGCTTTACAGCACCTGTTGGGGCGAATTTAGCACCATCCAATGGTGAGTTCTTTTGGATGTATTCCACCAATACATCGGCATCCACATAACCTGAGTTGACGTAGTTTGGATGATCGGAAATTTTAGGGTAACCGTCACCACCTGACGCCGTGTAATTGTTTACAGCAACACGATAGGTTTTATTCATATCCAGTGCTTTGCCTGCCACCATGATGTTGGTGGCTTTGCCGTCTTTGAGTGTCAAAGAAACACCGTCAAATTGAGCAAATGCGCCGGTGCCGGCTTCTTTTGCGGCAGCAGCAGAAAGGTAATCTGTTAGTTCAGTGGCGCTGAAATCGACATAAGACACCATGTTACCGAAAGGCTGTACTTTCAACACGCTTTTGTAGGTAACAAGGCCTTTTTCGAGATTATCGCGAATACCGCCAGAGTTCATGATACCAATGTCTGCGTTTACTTTTTGTCTCATTGCCAAGGCGATCAAGTTACCAAGGTTGGTTTCTTGACTGCGCACTTGATCTCGATCACCAACGAAGTCGGCATTGGCGAAACCGATTTCCACATTGAGCCCTTTTTCACCTTTTTCTTGGAACGGCGTTAGCATGGCTAGCATGGTTGGGTCTTGAGGAATTTCTTCTTCAATGAAAACACGTTCAGATTTGCCGTCAGCCGTGGTGACTTTTTTCTTCAAGTTGACTGGAATGAGTTTGTATTCGGACCAAACGATGGCGCCATTTTTGTAGACAAAGTCTAGACGACCAACGTATTTTCCCCATTCGTGGGCTTGCAGAATCAGCGTACCGTTTTGTTCATCAGGCTGAGTCAAAGGATTTTGTGAGTGACCACCGACAATAACGTCAATGCCTGGAACTGTGCGTGCTAGGGTGACGTCGCCAGGGGCATTACCGCCATGTTTTCCATCTTTGTAGTGACCCATGTGAGTTACCGCAACGACTAAGTCGGCTTTTTTACGAAGCTCTGGAATGAGGGTTTTCGCAACGGTAATCGGCGATTCGATTTTGATGCCTGTAAGGAATTCTGGGTTACCTAGTTTTACGGTGTCGTCGGTAGTGAAACCGACTACCGCTATTTTCAAATCGTCAACTTGAAAAATTTTATAGGCGTCAAACAGTGGCTTGCCTGTTTTGGCATCTAAAATATTGGCAGAAAGGAAAGGGAAACCGGCCCATTCTTGTTGCTTTTTCAAAACAGAAAGTGGGTTATCGAATTCGTGGTTACCCAATGCCATGGCATCGTACTTCAACATTTTCATGCCACGAAAGTCAGGCTCAGCGTCTTGTATGTCAGACTCTGGAACGCCAGTGTTGATGTCACCACCAGACAGCAATAGGGAATTGCCATTGTCTAATACGACTTCTTCACGAATGTTATCGATCAAGGTTTTGCGAGCGGCCATGCCGTATTCGCCGTTGCTGTTTTGCCAAAAACGACCGTGATGGTCATTGGTGTGTAGGATGGTTACCTTATATTCTTTGTCTTCTTTCCAGTCGGGTTTTTGTGGCGCCATTGAGCAGGCTGTCACGGATAATGCGACGCCTGTTATCGCAATATGCGTGATAAAACGCTTGGTGAATTTCATGGTTTGGTTCCTTTACATGATATTAGTCGGCCATTCTTCGATTTGAGATAACCAAATGCCACTATTAGAGTCGCTTGTTTGATTACGGTTCTCAAAATGTATCTCATATTTGTGACAAGTTCGAGGGACTGTGCAGTAATTTTGACCATTTGTGCAAAAAATTGACGTTTTTCATAAAAAAGCCCAAAACAGAAACATTCTGTTTTGGGCTTTTTTAACGCGTTATAGCAAGAGTGACGACTAGAGATCTAAACGTCGACCAGATTCTTGATCAAAGACAACGGCTTTAGAGGTGTCGAACATCATTTTAATGATGGATCCCGCCGCAGCTGGGTACATTGGGTTGGAACGACAGTTGATTTCAGCATCGTTGACACGAGTTAGAATCATGGTGTCAGCCCCCATAGGCTCAGTCACTTCGACTTCTACATCTGTGGTCGTCACAAAAGGCTGACCCTCTTTGTGCGGCTGAGGTTCGGTGATCATTTCAGGGCGCAGGCCAAGTAAGATGGTTTTGCCTACATAGTTCTTTAGTGCTTCTGGTTTTGGGAATGGCAAAGCAACCGTGGTGCTGGTGGCCAGCTCCAACATGGGCGTACCATTTTGCTCAATCACTTTGGCTGGGATGAAGTTCATCGCAGGTGAGCCCATGAAGCCCGCAACGAATAAATTCGCTGGGTTGTCATAAATTTCTTGTGGGGTACCAAGTTGTTGAACTTGTCCGTCTTTCATCACGGCGATGCGATCGGCCAAGGTCATGGCTTCGATCTGATCGTGCGTAACATAAACGATGGTGGTACCAAGCTTTTTATGCAGCTTCTTGATCTCTGTACGCATCTCTACGCGCAATTTAGCGTCTAGGTTAGACAATGGCTCATCAAACAAGTAAAGCTGAGGGCGGCGCGCTAAGGCTCGTCCCATGGCAACACGCTGACGTTGACCACCAGACAATTGTGCCGGTTTACGGTCTAGTAAATGGCTGATTTGCAACAGCTCGGCGACGCGTTGTACTTCTACGTCACGCTCTGCTTTTGGTACCTTGCGCATTTCCAAACCGAAAGAGATGTTTTGCTCTACCGTCATGTTGGGATACAAGGCGTAAGACTGGAACACCATCGCGATATCACGATCTTTTGGGCTAGTGTAAGTCACGTCTTTGTCAGCGATTAAAATACGACCTTCCGTGACATCTTCAAGACCAGCAATCGAGTTCATCAGCGTCGATTTACCACAGCCAGAAGGCCCAACCAAAATCAGGAATTCACCGGTTTTGATGGAAATATTGATGCCTTTCAAAATCTCTGTGTTGCCGTAGCGCTTTTTAACATTATCAATGACGAGGTTTGCCATGTTATTACTCCAAATTTTGTCTAATCACTGGTGCGGTGTAGGATGAAAAAACACCAGTGCATCTTTTTATATTCTGGTTTGTTTAAGCCGCTGTTAGCCTTTGACAGCACCAGCGGTTAAGCCACGAACGAAGTATTTTCCGGCGAACACGTAAACCGCCAGTGTCGGTAGTGCGGCGATGATGGCCGCCGCCATGTCGACGTTGTACTCTTTACCACCGAAGCTGGTGTTAACTAAGTTGTTCAAGGCGACCGTAACCGGTTGTGTATCAAAACCAGAGAAAGCCACGCCAAATAAGAAATCATTCCAAATTTGTGTAAACTGCCAAATGACGGTTACGACGATAATCGGTGTAGAAACCGGCAAAATGATGCGATAGAAAATCGTAAAGAAACCCGCGCCATCGAGGCGAGCCGCTTTGACCAATTCCCCCGGAATAGACTGATAGAAGTTACGGAAGAATAAGGTTGTGAATGCCACACCGTACACGACGTGAACAAACACCAAACCGGATGTTGTATTAGCGATACCTAACCAACCGAGTGTTTGTGCCATTGGCAACAAAATTACTTGGAAGGGAATGAAACAGCCCACTAGCATAGCGGCAAAAAACAAATCGCTGCCACGGAACTTCCACAAAGAAATGACGTAACCGTTAATGGCACCTACTAGTGTTGAAATCGCTACAGCGGGCAAGACGATTTGAAACGAGTTCATGAAGTATGGGGAAATACCACCACAACTGCTGCCAGTACAAGCGCTTGACCACGCTTTTGCCCAAGAATCAAAATTCAATGCCGCTGGTAGGGAAAGTAGGTTACCAGTACGAATTTCTTCAACGTCTTTTAAAGACGTAATCAACATGACGATAAAAGGGATAAGGTAAAACGCTGCGGCCACTAATAACACTGTGTATAGGGCAACGCGTAAGGCTTTATCCACGCCTGAGGTTTTGCGACTGATAGCGTTATTACTCATGGCGTTTACCTCGCAATTCAGAGTACAAATAAGGAACCAAAATAGCCAACACGCAACCCAACATCACCATGGCAGAAGCCGAGCCTAAGCCAATTTGGCTACGGGTGAAGGTATAGGTATACATGAAGTTAGCAGGCAAGTCTGAAGCGTAGCCTGGTCCACCATTGGTTAAAGCGGCCACCAAGTCGAAGCTCTTAATCGCAATGTGTGACAACACCACTAAGGCACTGAAAAACACCGGTTTTAATGAGGGTAGAATAATACGACGATATGTCGTAAAGGTACTGGCTCCGTCTAGGTGAGCGGCTTTGATCAGGTCACCATCTACGCCGCGAAGACCAGCTAGAAAGAGTGCCATAACGAAGCCAGAGGCTTGCCAAACCGCGGCAATAACCAAACAGTAAACTACCATGTCAGGGTTAATCAGCCAGTCGAACTTGAAGTTCACGAAGCCAAAATCAACCATCATTTTTTCTAGGCCATTGGTCGGGTTAAGCAACCACTTCCAAGCAGTACCCGTTACGATAAAAGAAATGGCCATCGGGTAAAGGTAGATGGTACGGATTGCGCCTTCGGCACGAATTTTTTGGTCCAAGAAAATGGCAAGTGTTACGCCAAGGAACAAACAAATAAAGATAAACAACCCACCGAAAATGCCAAGGTTAGATAGGGCTACCATCCAGCGTTCGTTGTTGAAAAGGCGTTCGTATTGTTCGAAGCCGACAAAATTGTACGACGGCAACATACGCGAGCCAGTAAAAGACAGTACGGCTGTCCAAATCATATAGCCGTAGATGCACACCAAGGTAACCAGTACCGTTGGGGCCATGACGATTTTCGGCATCCAATCGGCCAAGCTTAGGCGCGCAGGACGTCCTGACTGAGTCTGTCCTGACCCAGAATTGGCGGCTTTAGTGTTCATAGTTGATGCTTCACTATTTGGAGGTATTAAGAAGAGGTTGGTCAGAAGACCAACCTCGTATGCTTACTGCAAACAAGGGGTTTGCAGGGGTAGATCTTACATACTTGCTTTAACAGCGCGAGCTAGCTTGTCTACTGCTTCTTTAGAGGTCATAGACTCGTCATTGAAGAAGTTAGTCACAACGTCAAAGATAGCGCCTTGAACCATTGAGTTCACTGCCATGCCGTGAGCCATACTTGGTACTAGGTTGCCTGTAGTAGAACTTGCTAGGAACGCATCCATAGAAGCGTGTGCACAAGTGTCAAATTTCTCACGTGGCATATTCAAGCGAACTGGAATAGAACCTTTGTTCAAGTTAAAGGTCTCTTGGAACTTTGGCTCAAGAATCAAACGAGCAAGGTCTTTTTGTGCCGCTTGTTTGTCTTTGCCGTCTACTTTGAACATGGCTAGAGAGTCGATGTTGAAAGTGAACGCGCCACTTGTGCCTGGTGCTGGGTAACAAACGTAATCGATGCCTGCTTTTTTGCCAGCAGCAGTGAATTCACCTTTCGCCCAGTCTCCCATGATTTGCATCGCTGCTTCACCATTGATAACCATAGAGGTTGCGACGTTCCAATCACGACCAGAGAAACCTGGATCAACGAATTCACGCATTTGTTTGAAAGTATCAAACACGTCAATCATGTCTTGGCTACGTAGAGTGGTGTCAGATAGGCCGATGAACGCACTGTTGTAGAAGCGAGCGCCCTTAGATAAGGCAATGGCTTCAAATAGCGTTGCGTCTTGCCAGTTTTGGCCACCGTGAGCAAGTGGAGTGAAACCAGCGGCTTTGATTTTTTTCGCTTCTACGATGAACTGTTCCCATGTGGTTGGGATAGAAGCACCAGATTTACGGAATACTTCAGGGTTTGCCCACATCCAGTTAACACGGTGAACGTTGACAGGTGCCGCTACGTAGTGGCCGTCGTATTTCATTGTGTTACTAACGACTTGAGGAAGGATAACATCCCACTCGCCCGCTTTGGCAACATCATCTAGATTCGTTAGGAACCCTAAATCACCCCATTCTTGAATGGTTGGGCCTTTGATTTGAGCCGCAGAAGGAGGGTTGCCAGAAATGGCACGAGATTTTAGAACGGTCATAGCAGATTCACCACCGCCACCTGCGACTGCGAAGTCTTTCCAAGTGTGGCCAGCGCCTACCATTTCTTCTTTAAGTACATTGATCGCAGCGGCTTCGCCACCTGATGTCCACCAATGTAGAACTTCTACTTCACCAGCCTGAGCGGTTGCGGCAGCTAGAGAAAGTGCAACTGTGGTTAAACCGAAAGCAATTTTTTTCATGATAGTAACCTTTGTTATTGTTATGTCGTCCAATCAAATACAGAAACTGTTTTGATGTTGCGTTATTTTCTATATCGACGTCGCCGTCTGATCAGTCAGTGTAAGCGCACGTTCGAGTGATAGAATTTAGCAAAGGATATGGCAAGAGAGGGTAAAATAGAGCAACCTATTGTAACAAAGTCTTGCAAGAGGGTTGTTTGCTTGATCATTTCTTGCTTTTTAAATGACGATTTATTGCATCTTACCCTGAACAAAAAAACGCTTTTTATGTTTTAAATACTCAGTGTCTTGGTAACCAGAGTTTGGCTTCTAAGCCTTGCTCTATATGGTTACTTAGGGTGACTTCACCACCGTGAGCGCGGGCAATATTTCGGGCAATACTGAGGCCCAACCCCATGCCTCCTGGGTGACCGGAATGATCGGGCGTCAGACGGGTATAAGGCTGAAAAACCTTGTCCATTTTATCAATCGGGATGCCGGGCCCCTGATCACAGATACGAATACAGACTTCGTCTTCATCGTCTTCTATAAATACCGTGGCGGTTTTGCCGTAGTACAAGGCGTTGTCAACAAGGTTGCCCAGGCAGCGTTTAATCGCCAGCGGTTTGCCGATAAAAGGGTGTTTTAGTTCACCAGCGACCGTGAGCTTAGTATCGTGTAAATTAGCTGTAGACTGCATGTCCTTGAGCATTCTTGAAATGTTCACTTCGATGCGGTTTTCATGAATATCTGTCTCTTTTACGCTTTGAAGAGCCCCTTTTACCAACATGTCTAGATCTTCAAGATCTCGAATCATGGCGTCGCGTATGTCATCTTCGTCTAGCATTTCAGCGCGAAGGCGGAGGCGAGTAATCGGGGTTTTTAGATCATGAGAAATGGAGGCAAAGAGCCGTTCCCTGTCATTGAGATAACGCTGGATACGCCTTTGCATGTCGTTAAATGCTTTGGCGGTGTTACGCACTTCGATACTGCCCGCTTCCTTGATGGGTTTCCAATCGCCTTGACCAAACCGTTCTGCCGCTCTCGCCAATGTAGCGAGGGGGCGCGTTACACGTCTCAGCACAACAATACTGAGCAGCAACACGGTAATGACTGACATCGCCATGGAAAATAAGCGATCCTCACTCAGCGCGGAAGCTCCATCTAAAAAATACGGGTCCGGCATTAAGCTGGCGAGGTACAGCCAATCTTTATCGTTTATAGGGATTTGAATGACGATAATAGGGGGAGTAAGCGGTTTTACCAATAAACTGTGATGCCCCCAGCGCTCCGGTAAGTCGACTAGGCGTGTATGGTTGTTAATAACGTGTAAATCATCGGGGCTGGAGAAGGCGATTTTGGCGTTATGAATGCCTAATTGTCTTATCAATGTGCCTTGCACTTCATTTTTGACAATGTCTTTGAGCGGCGAGTCCGGAATGTTGTTGATGCGAATCTCTTCTTTGTTGAGAGTGACAAAGAAGCGTGTTCCCCCCATGTCTTGTAATTGATCGATGACAATATGGCGATAATTTGTTGGTAGGGATTTGAAATAACTGACGGTTGCCGCAATTCGAAAGGCCATGTGTTTGGAAACTTCACGAACGTTTTCTTCGGTATCGGATTCGAGTTGGCGTAGCCAAATGGTTGAGCTGATAAATTGGGCGCTGGCGACCCCCAGTGCCATGATGATCAAGATCTGTCCAGTCAGTGATTGCGACCAGCGTTTGAGGCGCGAGCCTTTGCTGGCGGACGTGTTAGTCGCGGACATCGCTAATGGCTTCCACACTGGCGGTTAAAATATAGCCTTGACCGCGAATGGTTTTAATCAACTGTGGTTGACGAGCGTCTTCACGCAGACGTTGGCGTAAACGGCTAACATGGACATCGATAAAACGATCCAGTGGTGCACTGTCTCGCCCGCGGGTATTTTCAGCAATGATTTCGCGCGTAAGCACCGCTCCTGGGTTGGTTAAGAACAACATCAAAAGGTTGTAATCAGCGCCAGATAGTGATTCTTTTTCCGCTTTAAAGTGTAATTCTCGTGAAAGGGTGTCTAGGGTAAATTGTGCGAAGCGATAAAAACGGTGGGCAACAGGAGCGATGTCGACGACTTCGCTGTGTTCCATGCGTCTTAAGATTGCTTTAATACGAGCCAATAATTCTCGAGGATTAAAGGGTTTGGCAAGATAATCGTCGGCACCGATTTCTAGACCAATAATACGGTCCATTTCATCGGAATTGGCCGTTAACATAATAACAGGGACTTGCGACTGCGCCCTGAGCGAACGGCAGACGGCAAAGCCATCTTGACCAGGCAACATGATATCTAAAATCACCAGATCGACTTCTTGTTCAGCGCGAAAATCCGCCAAAAAGGCTTCGCCTGAATCGGCGGTTAACACCGTAAATTGGTGTTTTTCTAAGTAAGTCTTGAGCAGTATACGAATCTCATCGTCATCGTCTACAACATAGAGGCGTTTAGCTTTGGTCATTCTCTTGCTCAATCTCAATGATGGTTGGTGTAAGGAATGTAATGAAAGCATGGAGTCTAGCAAGAAAGTGTCGGTGAACCAATTGTCATCTGAATCTATGACAAAGTGTGCTTTAAATAAATTAAATTGATTTAATATTTTTCCCCCTGCATAATTTTTCGACTAATCTTTTTCCTATCTTCGATTCACAAAGAGAACAGAGCAATGACAACAAAAGTAATGGCGTTCGGTGAAGCCTTAATTGATTTTCTTTCTAATGGTGCCACGCAAGCTGGCGAGCTTGAATCCTTTACCAAGTTTCCTGGTGGTGCGCCAGCAAACGTGGCTGTCGCGGTTGCGCGCTTGGGTGGCAATAGTCATTTTGTGGGTCAAGTGGGCGATGATGCATTTGGTCATTTCTTAAAAGCTTCCCTTGATAGTTATGGCGTAAACACCAGCAATATGTTGATGACTAAGGAAGCGAAAACGGCTCTAGCATTCGTAAGTTTGGACCAAACAGGTGAGCGTAGTTTTGAGTTTTACCGCAGCCCTTCTGCGGATATTTTGTTTAAAGAGGCCGATTTTGATGCCGCTTGGTTCGCAGGAAAAGGCGTTTTTCATACCTGCTCTAATACCTTAACGGACGCTGAGATCACCAAAGCGACGCTCGCCGGTGTGAGCATGGCGCGAGCCGCCAACTGGATCGTGAGTATCGATGTAAACTTACGGATGAACCTGTGGCCAAATGGGCAGGTGGATACTAAGCGTGTGATTGACTGGATGCAAAGTGGTGATGTGGTCAAAGCCAGTCTTGAGGAGCTTGCTGTTTTGGCGGCGGATCCGTTTGCTTTAATCGATGAATCTTTGGCCGCTGGTGTCACCTTGTTTGTATTAACCGACGGCGCCAACCCCATTCGCTTCTATACCGCCGCTCATGGTGAGGGTGAAGTGATCACGCCTAAAGTAGAAGTAAAAGATACTACCGCTGCGGGTGACGCTTTTGTGGGTGGCTTACTGTATAAATTGGCAGAACAAGGCGGCGATCAGGCTTCTCTATCGGCGCTATCACAAACGCAATTGGTTGATATTGTTCGTTTTGCTGCCGCTTGTGGGGCGGACTCTGTGACGAAATTAGGCGCTTATCCTTCTCTGCCTACGTTAAATGAAGCACAGGCGCAATTAAGCCGTTTTTAACCCGTAGCGTCTAGAAAGCGCCTTTGAGTTAAACGGTTAAGAAAATATTTAGTGGCTTTAAAGTCAGTCGAAAGCGCGGCAGTACCGCGCTTTTTTCATACATAAAATGTGCATTAAAAATGCAAATTTGATGTATGAAAAGCAGGTTTTTTGTGTACTTTTTTGCGAATAACCTACTGAATTTAGTATAAAAAACCTTTTCTGTTGGTTTTTTATACGGATCACCCTTATCAAATAAGATTCGCATTTTGGCGAAGACCTACTAAATTTAAAAAATAATTAAGTCAATATTAAGGAGTCTGAGCCCTTGAAGGGCGGGTTTTCTTTGTGAATAATCAAATTTCTTCTTAATCCTTATAGAAGACATGTTTACCTTGTTTCGACCTCTGATAATAAAAACAAAGGCGTGCTATGGGTTTCCCAAGCGAGCCTGTAAGGAGCAATGATGAAAAAATCTCTATTGTCTGTGGCAGTCGCCCTGACACTTTCCGCAAATGCTGTGCACGCAGCCGACCTCTTATTTACACCAGGTGAAGATTCTCGTTTTAGTTGGAGCAGCTATGAGGCTCTAAAATCCGTTAATTTATCTGGTGAGACGGTTTCTGTTTTCGGTCCTTGGATGGGCGATGAAAAAACCAACTTCGAGCGAGTTATTGCTTACTTTGAAAAAGCCACGGGCGCAAAGGTCAATTACGCTGGCTCAGATTCTTTTGAGCAACAGATAGTGATTGACGCTCAAGCGGGCAGTGCTCCAAACGTTTCGGTCTTTCCGCAACCAGGTTTAGCGGCAGATTTGGCCGCTAAAGGCTTTATCAGTCCGCTTAGCGACACGGTAAAAAATGCCGTGGTAAAAGATTATGCGGCGGGTCAGTCATGGGTCGACCTTGCGACCTTTAAAAACCAGAAAGGGCAAGACGATTTCTATGGTGTTTTTTATCGCGCTGATTTGAAATCGCTGGTTTGGTATTCGCCCGATAACTTCGCTGATGCGGGCTATGACGTGCCTGAAACCATGGAAGATCTAAAAGCCTTAACAGAACAGATTGTTGCTGATGGCGGAACGCCTTGGTGTATTGGTCTGGGTTCTGGTGCGGCAACGGGTTGGCCTGCTACCGATTGGGTAGAAGATTTGCTTCTTCGTACTCAGCCAGCGTCTGTTTATGATGGCTGGGTCACCAATGAGATTAAATTTGATGACCCACGTGTTGTGGGTGCGATTGAAGAATTTGGTTGGTTCGCACGCAATGATAAGTTTGTTGATGGTGGCGCAGGCGCGGTTTCTTCTACAGATTTTCGTGATAGTCCAAAAGGCCTATTCCAATCGCCTCCTAAATGTTACTTGCATCGCCAAGCATCTTTTATCCCAGCTTTCTTTCCAGAAGGTACTAAGCTTGGCCTAGATGCGGACTTCTTCTACTTCCCATCTTATGCGTCTAAAGATTTGGGTAACCCAGTTTTGGGTGCGGGTACCTTGATGAGTATCACCAATGATTCGAAAGGGGCGCGTGCCTTTATTGATTTCATTCGTTCACCCATTGCTCATGAATTGTGGATGGCTCAAACGGGCTTCTTGTCTGCACACTTAGGTGCAAATCCTGAGTTGTATTCAAGTGATGCTGCGAAGAAACAAGGTGAAATCTTACGTTATGCAACGACTTTCCGTTTCGATGGGTCTGATTTGATGCCTGGCAAGATCGGCGCAGGCTCTTTCTGGACCGGTATGGTGGATTACACGGGCGGTAAAGATGCCAAAGAAGTGGCTCGTGATATTCAAAAAACATGGGATGCTTTGAAGTAATACTTTTTAAAGCCCCTAAGCGAATCTGTGCTTAGGGGCTTTGTTTTTTATTGCCAAATAAGTATGAGTAACCCGAGGGGTTATCTCATGCGCTGTACGTATTTTTGGAGATTCTATGGCCCAGCTCGCTTCCGCGTTAGTGACCATGATTTTGGGTGTATTGGGATGTGCTGTCTATTTTTATGGCTCCAACATTCTTCTAGACAAAATTTTCCCGACGAAAAATCGCCCTGCACAACAAGTCGCTAGTAACCTACGCATTGCTAACAGTATTCGTCCTTGGTTGTTTCTCGGCCCTGCCGTGTTACTGCTGACGTTTTATCTTTTTTACCCCGTGATCGACTCCATTCGCTTGTCTTTTTTCGACCGCAGTGGTGAAGAATTCGTCGGCCTGTCTAATTACACGTGGTTATTTGGCAGTGATGAGTTCTTCGAATCCTTCCGAAATAATATGTTGTGGTTGATTGTTGTACCGACCGCTGCGACCTTTTTTGGTTTGATTATTGCGACCATGACGGATCGTATTTGGTGGGGCAATATTGCGAAAAGCTTGATCTTTATGCCCATGGCGATCTCGTTTATTGGTGCGTCGGTCATTTGGAAATTTATCTACGATTATCGTAGTGGTGGCGATGCACAAATCGGTTTGTTAAATGCCATTGTGGTGTTTTTTGGCGGCGAGCCGCAGAACTGGATCACTATCCCTTTCTGGAATAATTTCTTTTTGATGATCATTTTAGTCTGGATCCAAACGGGTTTTGCTATGGTGATTTTATCAGCGGCATTACGTGGTATTCCTGATGAAACCATTGAGGCAGCGGTACTTGATGGGGCAAATGGTTTACAAATTTTCTTTAAAATTATGGTGCCACAAATTTGGGGAACCATTGCGGTCGTATGGACGACCATTACCATACTCGTACTGAAAGTCTTTGATATTGTATTGGCGATGACGAATGGCCAATGGGACACACAAGTATTAGCCAATCAGATGTTTGATTGGATGTTCCGCGGCGGCGGTGATTTTGGTCGTGGTGCGGTTATTGCTATTGTTATTATGGTATTGGTGATTCCAATTATGGTGTGGAATATTAAGCGTGCAAATGCAGAAATGGAGGGGCGCTAATATGATTGCATCTTCGAAACGATCCCCATTGACTTATTTGGTTCATGCCACTGTGTTGTTTTTAGTGGTGATCTGGACCATTCCAACAGCGGGTTTGTTTATATCCTCCATTCGAGACAAAGATCAATTATCTGTATCGGGTTGGTGGACGGCGCTGTCAACGTCAGAGCAGCTGATTATTGCCCGAGCGAACGACCCTAAGACACAGGTCCAAGAAGGGGATCAGTATGTCATTCGCGGTAATATTTTAGAGGGCTCTTCTGGTTCTGTGTCGAAGTTTGGTTTTAGCTCTTTGGAACCAGAAGCCTTTGAAGCTGGTACGGTGGCCGACCTTAGAAAAGGTCAGACGCTTCAGGTAATGGAGAATGGTGACTACGCGTTTTCTTCTCCGTCGCCATGGGAGGGACGCAGCCAGCGGATATTCTATACCGCGGAGATTCCACCTCGTTTTACCTTGGATAATTACCGGGAAGTTTTGAGTACGGAAGGGTTAGGCAAGTCCTTTATTAACTCTTTAACCGTGACGATACCGGCAACCATCATTCCTATTCTGGTGGCAGCGTTTGCGGCTTATGCGTTGGCTTGGATGCGATTTCCTGGTAGGGCGTTGTTGGTCGCGGCGGTTGTGGGCTTATTGGTTGTGCCTTTGCAGATGTCCTTGATTCCGTTGTTAAAAAGCTACAACTTGATTGGTGAGTTTTTTGGTGTGGGCTCAAAAACCTATGTCGGTATCTGGCTGGCTCATACGGGCTTTGGTTTGCCTTTGGCGATTTATTTACTACGCAACTACATTGCTGGGTTACCGGGTGAAATTATTGAATCTGCTCGTGTGGATGGTGCCTCAGACTTTGATATTTTCCGTAAGATTATTTTGCCTTTGTCTTTCCCTGCATTGGCGTCATTTGCTATTTTCCAGTTCTTGTGGGTCTGGAATGACTTGTTGATCGCCATGGTGTTTCTTGGCAACAACGAAGAGCATTTGGTGTTAACCGGGCAGTTGCGTGAGCTATTAGGTTCTCGTGGTGGTAACTGGGAAATTCTGACGGCGTCCGCCTTTATTACCATCATTATTCCTTTGTGTGTCTTCTTTAGTTTGCAGCGTTACTTAGTGCGCGGCTTGCTAGCAGGCTCTGTGAAATAACATCACCTATGTGAGTGGGTTGAGCGAGCTCCTCACTCAAGGTCAGTATTTAGATTGAGGCAATTGAATCATGGCAGATGTAAAGTTAACCCATGTTAAAAAAATCTACTCAAATAAAGTAGAAGTTCTAAAAGACATTAATTTGGACATCAAACAAGGCGAGTTTATTGTGTTTGTCGGTCCATCTGGCTGCGGCAAGTCAACCTTGTTACGGATGATTTCTGGGTTGGAGGAAATTTCGTCTGGTACCTTGGAAATTGATGGTCAGGTTGTGAATGATATTCCACCCGCGTTACGTGGTATTGCGATGGTATTCCAGAGTTATGCTTTGTATCCGCATATGTCTGTGTACGACAATATGGCGTTTAGCTTGCAAATTGCTAAGGTGAGCAAAGCCGATATTGATCAACAAGTGCGTAAAGCGGCTGATATGCTGCAGTTAACGCCATACCTAGATCGTCTGCCTAAAGCGCTTTCTGGTGGTCAGCGTCAGCGTGTGGCGATTGGTCGTGCGATTGTACGTCGTCCTAAGGTATTTTTGTTTGATGAGCCTTTGTCTAACTTGGATGCGGCATTGCGTGTGGCGACTCGCATGGAGATTGCTAATTTAAAAGACAGTATGCCCGATTCGACGATGATTTATGTGACCCACGATCAAGTGGAAGCGATGACGTTAGCGGATCGAATTGTCTTATTGTCTGCGGGTAATATTGAGCAAGTTGGTTCACCGTTGGAATTGTATGAACACCCTGCGAATGTTTTTGTGGCGAAATTTATAGGTTCGCCTGCGATGAATATCGTGCCTTGTCGAATTGAAAAAGCAGGTGATCAGACTCGCGTTGCTTTGTCTTCTTCGGTGATGGTCGATACGCCCATCAAAACAGATGTTGCAGAACAGTCTAAGTCGGCTTTCTTTGGTATCCGACCTGAAGATATGGTGGTGGTTGCTACCCAAGAACAAGCTTTCTTGTCTGGTGAGGTGTCGTTTGTTGAGTCCTTAGGGGAGGCGACCTTGTTGTACGTAAAAGTACCTGGGTGCGATGACATGATTATTGCCAAGCAAGCGGGCACGTTAAAAACTCAGCGCGGTGACAAGGTTCATTTGTCTGCCTTGCCTGAAAAAATGCATTTATTTGATGAAAACGAGCAATCTTATACTCGTTAAGTTGTACGTTATTTCTCATTGGGGCAGGCCATGCTTTGCCCCATGTTTTATCTTTTTTGGAGAGTCTGATGACAACCAATTTGAACTGGTGGAAAGGTGGGATTATATATCAAATTTACCCACGTAGTTTTATGGATGCGAATGGCGATGGTGTGGGTGATTTGGCGGGTATTACCCGTAAATTAGATTATGTCGCATCACTTGGTGTGGATGCTATTTGGCTTTCTCCTATCTTTACGTCACCAATGAAAGACTTTGGCTACGATGTATCAGATTATCGAGATATTGATCCGATGTTTGGTTCATTGGAGGACTTCAAGGTTTTGATTGATCGCTCCCATGAGTTGGGTTTAAAAGTCATGATAGACCAGGTGATTAGTCACTCGGCCGATGTACACCCTTGGTTTGAAGAGAGTCGTCAAGATAAAACCAATCCTAAAGCCGATTGGTATGTATGGGCGGACCCAAAACCAGATGGCTCACCGCCAAATAACTGGTTATCCATCTTTGGTGGCAGTGCGTGGAAATGGGACAGCCGTCGTTTGCAATATTATTTGCATAACTTCCTTGAGTCTCAACCGGATTTTAATTTCCATAATCCAGAAGTGCGTCAGGCGCACCTAGATAATATGCGTTTCTGGTTGGAGTTAGGTGTCGATGGTTTCCGTTTGGACACGGTGAACTTCTACTTCCACAGTGAGGGCTTGGAAGACAATCCACCAGTGCCTGTGGGTGAGCCAAAAACCATGGGCGCGCCACACGATAATCCTTATACGTATCAGCGTCACGTGTACGACTTGAGCCGTCCTGAAAACTTAGATTTCTTGAAAGACATGCGTGCCATGATGGACGAGTTTCCAGGCAGTACAACCGTTGGTGAAATTGGTGATGACTTCCCACTGAAACGCATGGCGGAATACACGTCGGGTGGTGATAAGCTGCACATGGCGTATACTTTTGATTTTTTGAATAAACCTCATACGCCAGATTATATCCGTGATGTCCTAAAAAACATGCAGGAAATCGTTGGTGATGGTTGGCCATGTTGGGCTTTGTCGAATCACGATGTGGTGCGATCGCGCACACGTTGGGGAGCCGATGAAGATCCTGAAGCGTATCCTCTGATTGCGTTGGCGCTGATTTTGTCTTTACGCGGCAGTGTTTGCTTGTATCAAGGTGAAGAATTGGGCCTACCTGAGGCTGATGTGCCGTTTGAGCGCATCCAAGACCCTTACGGTATTCCGTTATGGCCTGTGTTCAAAGGTCGTGATGGTTGTCGTACACCAATGGTGTGGGATAATTCAGAGCAAGGTGGGTTTTCAACGATAGAGCCTTGGTTGCCTGTAGATAAAAATCACCTGCCATTGAGCGTAGCGGCACAGGAAGCTAATCCAGCGTCATTGCTGCACAAGGTGCGTCATCTGATTCATTGGCGTCAGCAGCAGCCTGCGTTGGTTAATGGCGAGCTGTCACAGCTGGATGTGGGCAACGCGCAATTAATTGGCTTGGTACGTGAATATCAAGGTACTCGCTTGTTAGTGGTATTAAACATGACAGGTGACACTCAGCAAGCCACTGTCAACAGTGACTTGGTTGAAGTCGACGGACATGGTTTTACCGCTACTTTAAATGGACAAACATTGACTTTACCGGCTTATCAGGCGTTTTACGCTAAGCTGTCTTAAGCGTTATTGCGCAATGTATTGAGTGCTGTTGTTAACAAGCCGGTTTGCGTTTTACGTAAATCGGCTTGTTCGTCAAAGCTCTTTTTTTGTGAAGAGTGGTTACGAGTGGTTAGTATGACAAAAAACATAAAAAAACTGACTTTAAAAGATGTGGCTGAGCGGTTGGCAGTATCCACGGCAACCATCTCAAACGCCTTTAATCGTCCCGATCAATTGTCGGCGACTTTGCGTGAAAATATTTTGAGCGAATGCGAGAAAATGGGCTATTTTGGTCCTAATGCTGCCGCTCGTAGTTTGCGTACTGGTCGTACTGGAATCGTCGGCATTGTGTTGTCTGATGATCTTAGTTACAGCTTAACGGATCCTGTTGCCAATCAATTCTTAAAAGGCATGGCGGAAGTCTTTGAAGCCAACGAATACAACATGTTGTTGTTGTCCTCCGATCAAGTCGAGCAAGATGCGCAAAGTCGTATGCAGTCATCTATGGTGGATGGTTTTATTGTTTACGGTCATAAGCCTCAACAGTGTATTAACGCACCTTGGCTGATGCCAAATAAGAATATCATCACGGTGGACAGTTTTATTCCGGGTACCACATCGGTCAACATAGAAAACCACAGTGGTGCTTATCGAATTGCTTGTCATGCGTTACAGCACAAACCAAGCGCTGTCGCCATTTTGGGGCTGAGTTTGTTGGCGACGGATCGAGTGTGCCGTATACGCGAAGATGAGCTATTTGATCGTGCGGCCTCTATTTCGATTCAGCGCTTGTATGGTTATTTTCAGGCGTTAGAGGAGCATCAGTTATCGGTTGCCTCTGAGCATATTTGGAATATTCCTGAGAACAATCATAAGTTAGCTTATCAAGCGGCTCGTGAGGCCTTAACCATGGCGGAACGTCCTCAGCTGTTGCTTTGCATGAGTGATTGTATTGCTATTGCGGCCATACAAGCGGCGTTGCATATGGGGTTGCGCGTCCCTGAAGATCTACAAGTGGTAGGATTCGATGGCATTGCAGAAGGGGGAAACATTCACCCCTCAATCACCACCATTCATCAACATACGGTTGAAAAAGGACGTGTTGCGGCTGAGGTTTTCTTAGGTCTAAGAGAAGCCAAAGACGTGGTATTAGAAACCGAATTGGTGGTACGTGAAAGTTGTCCTTCGATTGACGCTTCTATGCTTGTTGAGTCTAAACGCACCCATTCTGTTCTGGCTTAATAACAGACTTATTATACCCAATAGTTTGAAATATCGGCCGTTGGGTCCATATGGTGAGAGATTTGCGCCTGCAGCAGCTCTGCCGAGGACAATGCATCGGTGAGCGCATGATGAGCTTTATAGCGAGGCAGTTTGTAGCGCTGACGGCAAGCATCTAAGCGCAGCGAAGGTCGCCTGCCAAAGCGCTTCCACCAAGGCTTAAAGGTGGCCTGTCGTTCAATATCCATGGTATCAAGCACGGGAAAATACAGCGGATAGCCGTATATTTTTATTGCCGCTTGTAATAAGAATTGACGCTCAATCGAAACACAATGGACAACGACGACTTGGCCAGTTAGTGCGATTAAGATCTGATCTAAAATAGCATGCAGAGGTGGTGCTTCAGCGAGTTCAGAATGTGTGATTTCGTGAATAGTGACTGATTCTGCATTCAATGAACGTTCGGGCTTTGCCATCCAATATTGAGCACCCTGACAACGGATGATTTTATTACTGAGTGGAATGACACCAAGGCTGATGATTTCATCCTCTTTTGGATCTAGTCCGGTGGTCTCTAGATCTAATGCCAATAAGGGGGCATCTTGTAGGGGGGTGTCTGGTGCAATCATGCCTGCTTGATAATAGCGCTTCAGTGGTCCTTCGGGGGCTTCTTCCGCCCATTCGGCAAACATGGCTTGCCAGTCTTGTTTTTCTTCTTTTGTTTTGGCTTTCAGTAATTTACTCATTTTAGCTGCGTTTCCCAGCGTAGCGAAATTTAATAAACTCTTGTTGTCCTGACACAATGTGAAACGCATCCCGTAAATGGCGTTTTTCAAAGGAAGATAGGTTCTCGGGATTAACGTGATTATTGGGTTCTTCGCCTGCTTCTATTTGCTCTTTTTGGTGTCGAATACGCACCATGCCAATCATTTCTAAAGCCAGTGCTAGATCTTTGGCTCGGCCATCTGGTAGCAAGCCTGCGGCCTCTATATCTTCGATACGCTCTAAGGTGTTGAGTTTGTCGCTACCGCAGGCGAGAGCGTGTACCCTCACAATGTCTATGATGGGGGCAATGCCTCTTTCTTTTAGGTTAAAAGTACGCGATTGCGTGCCTTCACCGTCCAGAACGAATTGTCTAAAAAAACCTAACGGTGGTTTACGTTGATTGGCGTTTCTGGCCATAAAGGTCAAAAAGCCAGAATGTTGCTGTGCTTCACGGCGTATATGTTGATTGAGTTGCAAGGCGAGTGTTTTATCGCCATAAACGCCACGCAAATCAAAAAAGATAGACAGACGTAACAGCGCTTCGGCCTTGGGTTTTTGAATCCATTCACTGAAGTTTTCTTTCCACACACTCAATGGCTGACGCCAACGAGGGTTGGATGCCATGATGTCGCCAGAGCATAAGTCATAACCGCATTTATCTAGATTATTACAAACCCAATCTGTCAGCGCTTCAAAATACTCGCCATGCAGTTTTTTATTGTATTTGTCACTTAAAATCAGCGCATTATCTTGATCGGTTTTGATGGTTTGCTCTTCCCTAGCTTGTGAGCCAAGGGCGATAAAGCAATAGGGGATAGGGGGTGGACCAAATTTTTCCTCACCGAGTTGCAGCAATCGTTTTACAAAGGCGGTGCCTATGTGTGACATAGCGTTGCCAATCATTTGTGTATTGGCATCCGCGACAACCAAATGGGTAAAAGTGTGTGTCATCTTGCGACTGATACTTTGTAAGCCCTCAATACTGGTTTGCTTATAAATGTCGCTGATGAGGTAAATACTGCCATGACTTTCTTTTTGAATGATATCGCCTGTGCTTACTACCCCAATAGGACGACCATTTTTCACCACCGGTATATGATGAACGTTACGTTCCATCATTTTTAGCACGGCTTCGGCGGCATAATCTCCGCTGTCCATAACGATAGGGTGACGGGTCATGATGTCTGCAATTGGCGTATCGTAGGCAAGGCCTTTAGCAACCGCTCGAGTGCGTAAGTCTTGATCGGTAACAATGCCGATAAGTTCGTCAAATTCCGTAATCAATAAACTGGACACTCGATGCTCCGCCATGATTTGCGCAGCCACTCGGATGTTTGAGCTGACGTCTGTGCTAATAGGAGGGCGTCTTAGTAAGCTAACAACAGGGCAAGTCATTAGCGATACGTCTGAGCTTTGCGAATCCATGGCGACGCGCAGCCGTACCTCTCGTGCTAACTGAAAGAAATCAGAAAATGTGTCGTTTTCTTCGTACAGCTTAAGGAACCAGCGGGCAGGAATACGATACAACAAGCTGTCTTCAATAGTGCGCATTGACTGTGATGACTTGCCGCCGCGCAACAGAGAAAAATAGCCAAAGAGTTCGCCTTCATTCATACGTCGAATTAACTTGTTCTCTTTGCTCAGTACCTCTATCGCCCCACTACGGATAAAGAAAAGCGTATTGTTCAGTGCGCTTGGAGCGATGACCCACTCGCCAGCACGAACGTACTGTATCTCTATTTCTTTCACCATATCATTGAGTTGCGTATCATCGGCAATCTCATTGAATGGGGCATGTTGGCAAAGTGCTTCGAGTATTTCTGTTAATTCGACGTCCATCGTATTCTTCCCGTTTAGTCGAGCCGATTTATGACAGTAGCGGTGCCGCTATGGTGACAACGCCCATGATCAGGAAAAGCAAACAAGCGAGTTGGCGAGTACGGTCAGCGTTAATTTTATCCATAATCCAACGTCCAGCAAAAACAACAGGAACGTTCGCGAGCATCATGCCAAAGGTTGAGCCAATCAAAACCATCCAAACACTACCATAGTGTGCTCCCAATAATACGGTCGCGATTTGTGTTTTGTCGCCAATTTCTGCCAAGAAAAACAGCACAAAGGTCGCGCCAAATGCGCCGTATTTTAGCACCTGACTGTCTTCGCTATCGTCTTTATCTGGAATCAATAACCATAAGCCGACAGCAATGAAGCTTAGGCCAACAATCCAACTGATTGCGCTTTCTGGTATCCATTGAGCAATTTCGACCCCTAACCAAGCAGACAACGCGTGATTAAGTAAGGTCGCAGCAAGAATGCCCAGCACAATCGACATTTTAGAGGCAAAACGCGTTGCTAGGAACAAAGCCAAAAGTTGGGTTTTATCGCCCATTTCAGCAAGGGCAACAGTAGAGATAGAAGTGAGTAATGCTTCCATTTTTGATAGGTCCTAGGTGGGCAATAAAACAAAAGACAATAAACTCGTGCCCACCTGAGCCAAGTTATTGTCTTAAGTCTCATCAATCCCGTCATTCAGATCAGGACTTCTTTGCCACGAGCTTGAGGCTCAATTATGTTGACAAAGAATCTTTGCTGCACACATTAGTATGTAGGCTATGCAAAGAAGATTACTCCCCTAAGAGAACGCGCATAGTAAAGTATTTATAAAAACAACACAACGCGAACGATCTATATTATTCGCGTTGTGTTGTCACGGTTATTTATAAAGGTGCATATCGCTGTGCAAGCCTTTCCACAAACTCACACACATAATTAACATGAGCAATGTGAATGGTAGGCCAATAGTAATGGCTGCCGCTTGGATCGCACCGAGTGCTTCAGAGCCACCACCTACGAGTAAAGCAATGGCAATGATACCTTCAAGAACGGCCCAGAAAACACGTTGGATCATTGGAGCGTCGGTTTTACCGCCCGCGGTAATTCCATCAATGACCAAAGAGCCAGAGTCTGAAGACGTGACAAAGAAGACCAATACCAGAATGATGCCGACAAAAGAAATCAGCCCTGTTAACGGTAGGTTTGCAAACATTTGGAACATGGCTAATGACGAATCACCAATGCCGTCGGCTAATGCACCAATACCGTTGGCGGATTGGTCTAGAGCAGAACCACCAAAAATAGACATCCACACAAGAGAAACCACAGTTGGTACCAGGAGAACCGCAACTAGGAACTCACGAACAGTACGACCACGAGAAACACGTGCGATAAACATACCGACAAATGGTGACCAGGAAATCCACCAAGCCCAATAGAACACAGTCCAACCATGGTAGAAAGTTGTGTCATCACGACCAATCCAGTTACTTAATGGGATGATGTTTTCAACATAGCTCAAAAAGTAAGAACCCATAGCGGCAAAGATAGCGCCAGTATTACCAACGATGACAATGAAAATGGCCAGTACGGCAGCGATAATCATGTTGATGTTGGATAACAGTTTCACCCCTCCTTCAAGACCACGAGCCACTGAAATAATAGCCACCGCGGTAACACCACAGATAACAAGGATTTGTGTTGTTAATGTGTTAGGGATATCGAATAGGAAGTTGAGGCCACCTGCGGCTTGCAGGGCACCAAAACCGAGAGACGTTGCCAAACCAAAGATGGTCGCAATAACGGAGATAACGTCAATCACGTGACCAATACCGCCCCAAACCTTTTCACCAAATAAGGGATAAAAAGCGGAACGAATAGTCAGCGGTAAACCTTTGTTGTAAGCAAAGAAAGCCAAAGACAGGCCGACCACTGCGTAAATGGCCCAAGGGTGAAGACCCCAATGGAACATGGTAGCGCCCATCGCAAGATCGCGTGCTTCAGGTGTATTTGCAGCGACATCAAATGGCGTACCGTACCACGCTGTATAGTAACCGACAGGCTCAGCCACACTCCAAAACATCAGGCCGATACCCATTCCAGCTGCGAAAAGCATAGAAAACCAAGTAATGGTTGAGTGTTCTGCGCTCGCTTCGGTGCCACCTAAACGAATCTTACCCAAAGGTAGTGCAATTAAAATCAAGCAGAAGAGTACGAAAATATTCCCTGCGACCATGAAGAACCAATCAAAGTTATCGATTGACCAATTTTTGGCGCCCGATAAAACAGCACTGGCATCGGCTGGGAATAAAATACTGCCAATAATGAATGCAAAAATGATCAAAGCACTGGTGCTAAACACAGGATTAAGTACGTCTAGACCAAGAAACTGTATGTTATCTTGGCCTACTTTGTACGACGTGTTGTACTCTGCCCGACCACTGTCAGGTACTTTATTACTCATAAACATTCTCCTGAATTAGTGGAACTCTTTCTGTTCTTTTTAAACGAAAATCAACATGAGTGTTTTTTATACAATCTCGTTAACTCACACTAAAAGAATTCTCATGAGCAGATTGTTCTTAATGCGACGTATTTTGTCCTGTTTTCACAATTCATTCATAATTTTGGGTCGTTACCAAATAGAGCGAAGTCATGAATTAAAGCATCAAAATAGCGTTATTTTTCGTTTAAAAAGACAAAGGAATTAGAAATGTCCACATTACGGTGTGTTTTTAATTAAGCGAAAAAAGGCCATCTAGGATGGCCTTTTTCATTTTTAACCTGGTAAGAGTTACATCAATTTAGTTAGATGTCAAATTATAGTAAACAAAATGACCCGTTCGGTCAGGGTTTAAGGAAGGAATAATTCCAGTAATTCATTGAGGAATAGCTTACCTTTTTCTGTGGTTTTGATGCGTTGATGCTTCCATTCATTGTTATCTAAAAGACCCTGTTTTAACGCGGTTTCACAGGCTTTGAGCAGAGGTATTGGCACACTTTGATAGGTAAATCGCTCATAATCCTTTAAATCAAAGGTTTCGAACAAACGTAAGCGATTCATCATAAATTCAAGGGGTAAGTCTTCTTGCTCGATGGCCTCTTTGATCACCAAGGCTTCAGGCAGAGTGTTTAAGTAATGGTTTGGATGGCGAGTCTTTCGTGTACGAAATATTTGTCCATTAACTAACGTGATTTTGCCGTGAGCGCCTGCGCCGATGCCGATGTAATCACCGAAGCGCCAATAGTTCAGATTGTGTGCTGCACGACGGTTTTGTTTCGAGTTCGCTGACACTTCATACTGCACATAACCCTGTTGGGTGAGCAGCGCTTGCCCTGCGTCTTGAATCCCCCACAATGTGTTATCTTCGGGTAGCGTAGGTGGGCGGCGATAAAATTCCGTATTGGGTTCGATCGTCAGTTGATACCAAGATAAGTGCTCAGGGTTCAATTCAATGGCCAGTGACAAGTCTTCCAGCGCCATGTCTAGGCTTTGATCAGGTAAGCCGTGCATCAAATCTAGGTTGATATTATCAAACCCAGCGGCTCTGGACTTATCCACAGCGTGTATGGCTTCTTCGCGGTTGTGGATTCTTCCTAGGGTTTTCAACAGGTTTGGCTGAAAACTTTGGATCCCAATGGACAAACGGTTAATACCCGCTTGGCGAAAATGACGAAACTTTTCCTGCTCAAAGGTCCCTGGGTTGGCTTCCATGGTAATTTCAGCGTTGTCAGCCCAAGTTAGCTTGTCGCGTAGCGCATCCATTAAACGGTAGTAGAAGTCTTCGCTCATCAAGCTGGGTGTGCCGCCCCCAATAAACGCGGTTTGGATGGGACGACCTGCTACATAAGGAAGATCCGCTTCTAAATCCGCTAAAAGTTGTGCGAGATAAGCGTCTTCAGGCAGTTTGCCATTGCTTTCAAAGCGGTCGGCTTGATGAGAATTAAAGTCGCAATAAGGGCACTTACGCACGCACCAAGGTAGGTGAATATACAAACTTAGTGGTGGTAACGACGTGCTCAAAATGGCGTTCCTTGTTGGGAAGGGGAGGATTGAAATGCGGCAAAAAGTTGTTTTAACGCTTTACCGCGATGGCTAATTTGATTTTTCACTTCTTTTGGTAAGCTGGCAGCACTGCAAGCGCACTCTGGTACATAAAACAAGGGATCGTAGCCAAAACCTTCTTGGCCTTCTGTGGATGTTAAAATACGGCCTTCCCATACACCATGGAACACTTGTGGCGTTGGGTCGTCTTTGTGACGCATATAGGCTAATACGCAATGAAAACGAGCGGTACGCTCGTGTTCGGGCACTCCTTCGAGTTTTTCTAGCAGTAGGGCGTTATTTGCTGCGTTATTGCCGTGTTCTCCCGCAAAGCGAGCCGAATAAATCCCCGGCGCACCATCGAGATAATCCACTTCAATGCCGGAATCATCCGCCAATGCTGGTAAGCCTGTTTGGGCACAAGCGTGGCGTGCTTTCAGGATGGCATTTTCAATAAAACTCAAGCCTGTTTCTTCGGCGTCTTCGACGTTAAACTCGCTTTGTGGCTTAACATCAATACCCATATCGCCAAGCAAGGCATTGAATTCTCTGATTTTTCCAGCATTGCTGCTGGCGAGTACGATGGTTTTGTTCATCGATTTTCCCTCTGTTATTCTTTAAAACAAAGGCGGCTGATGGGCCGCCTTGTTGTGTGATGTATCGTCTAACGACTGATATGAAAAATGGCCGTTTCACTGAATAGATTCGGCATGGATCGAATCCACCAATGGTCTTTAAGTTGACCATCGACAGCGGCCCAACGCAGAATTTTGATGTTTTTTTCACGGCACAAACGTTCAAAATCTTGAAAGGTAAAAAAGTGAATGTTTGGGGTGTCGTACCAATTATAGGGCAAGAAATCCGATACCGGCATTCGGCCTTTCAGCGCTAAATGCAGACGACTGCGCCAATGACCAAAGTTTGGAAAGGTGATAATGCATTCTTTGCCGATGCGCAGCATTTCGTCAATCAATAAGTCAGGACGACGGAATTGTTGCAAGGCGTGAGTCATTAATACGAGATCGAAGCTTTGGTCATCGAAGTTTTGCAAACCTTCGTCGATGTTTTGCTCTAAAACCGGAATGCCTTTTTTAATACAGGTGTTTAAATCGTCAGGACCAATTTCCAGACCATAGCCATTCACTTGTTTGTTTTTGATGAGATGGTGAAGCAATTCGCCTGGCCCGCAAGCTAAATCCAGCACTCGAATGTTGGGCTGAATCCATTCGTCGATCATTTCTAAGTCAGAGCGCATTATTTGGTCTCCGTCGTTACGTTGCTTGCGATGCGAGTTAAAAAGGTGCTTAACACGGCCATATAGCGAGGAATTGGGAACAAAAAGGCATCGTGACCTTCTGTGGCTTCGATCTTGGCGTAAGAAACCAGTTTACCGGCTTTGACCAAGGCGTTAACAATCTCTTCGCTACGTTCTGGAGCGAAGCGCCAATCGGTAGTAAAGGACACCAGTAAAAATTCGCATTGGGCTCGGCTTAGAACCGCGGATAAGTCGCCACCGGTTTGCGAGGCGGGATCAAAGTAATCCAGGGCTTTGGTCATCAGCATGTAGGTGTTGGCGTCAAACCGTTTGGTGAAGGCTTCGCCTTGATAGCGCAAGTAACTTTCCACTTCGAATTCAATGCCGTAATTGTATTGGTAGCGATCGTGACGCATTTGGCGACCAAACTTTGCCCCCATGGCATCGTCTGAAAGATAGGTAATATGGCCCAACATGCGAGCCAAACCTAGACCGTTGGTGGGGACAGAATTATTTTCTATGTAATTACCATCAAAAAAGTCAGGATCACGACGAATGGATTGGCGCGCGACTTCATTGAAGGCAATATTCTGTGTCGACAATTTTGGCGCGGAAGCGACAATCACAGCGGACTTCAGACGGGTAGGGAAGCGGATACTCCATTCGAGTACTTGCATGCCGCCAAGACTGCCACCCACAATGGCCGCAAAGGTCTGAATGCCCAAGACGTCTGCCAAACGGGCCTGACTTTCCACCCAGTCTTCTACGGTGACAATGGGAAAACTGGCTTCCCAACGTTGTCCCGTTTCTGGGTTAATGCTGGTGGGACCTGTTGAGCCACAGCAGCCACCTAAGTTATTGAGGGCAATCACAAAAAATTTATTGGTATCGATGGCTTTCCCCGGTCCTATTGCGGTATCCCACCAACCTGGCTTGGTGTCCGACAGGGTGTGATAGCCTGCCGCATGATGATCGCCGCTGAGCGCATGACAAATTAACACCGCATTAGACGCGCTTTTATTCAGGGTGCCATAAGTCTCGTATACTAACTGATACGAGGACAAGGTTTGTCCGCAGGACAGTGCCAACGGTGTGTCGAATTGCGCAATCTGTGGCGTGACAATACCAACAGAGTCGGCTGGAATGACGTCCGGCATAGGTTTGTTTGTATCCTAAAGTCTAAAGAAAGTGCTCGAGTTCCCGTGAAGATAGGTGGGAAGGTTCATCGATGAATGATGCTGCACAGTCTAGCGTTTGCGTCTAGTGTCATCAAGGGTTTGCTATAGAATGGTCGCTTTAGAAAGCGCTTATGTTGTCTTTTTTGCAGACAATCAAAAGCGCTTGTTGATGAATGACTTTTTTAAGCGAGGGTAAAAACTTGTGTTTTCACCGCAAGTTGCGCAGAAATGAGCTGAATCTGCTTGGTTTTATCCGCCAAAATGTCGATAGAGCGTGTGTCTTGGTTGAGTTGTTGTGCAATTTCTTCCATTTCGGTGCTCATCTGGATGGCGGTACTAGCCACGTCGTGAATAGCGTTGGCCATCGAGTCAGTGGATTGTGATCCTGTCATCGCATTGTTTTCGATGTCACGCATGGCTTCTTCAGCCTTGCTGCCATTTTCGCTGATGATTCTTAAGTTGTTTTGTCCGCCTTCCATGGTACTAATGGCTGTCTGAGTGGACTGTTGAATGGTGTTGACTATGTCGGTAATTTTTGAAGTCGCATCAACGGTTTTTTCTGCTAAAGCGCGTACTTCATCGGCAACCACTGAGAATCCTCGTCCAGCTTCACCGGCGCGAGCGGCTTCTATTGCGGCATTTAAGGCGAGTAAATTCGTTTGGCTTGCAAGGTCGTTGATCATCGCGATAACACTGTCGATATTTTTCGATAAGCGTCCCAGTTCATCGAGTTGCTGACTGGTCATGTTGACAATATTGACGGTGTCAGTGATGCTGTTTAATACCATTTTAATGGTATCCGCTCCTGATTTTGCCGATTGATAGGTGTCTTTAGAATGGGCTTTAAGGGTATTAGTGGTACTGGATAGTTCGTTTAAACGGCTTGAAATATCGTCGGTGGCGGACGCTAATGAGAGGGTTCGCTGATTGACCAAGTGATTGCTGCTGGCGATGCTATTGATGGTGTTGTTTAAGTCGGTTGACATGGCGCTGACATTATCCGTCGTAGAAACCACGTCTTTTAATACGTCCCCCAGGCCGCCTGTCATTTCATTGAGCGATTGACTGAGCTGGTCAAATTCATCGTTGCGCCTGCTGTTGATGGCAGCTTTGGAAGACATGTCCCCTTTTTTTACCTTGTTTAGGTCGCTAATGATGTTGTGTAACGTCATGTTAACGCTGCGGCCAATGGCAACCATGAGTAAGGCGGCGAAAAAAATGACCCCCGTGCTGACACTAAGAAGGGTAATGTTGGCTTGGGTTGAGCTTTTCTCTGCGTCGGTTTCGGCTTGGGCAATGGTTGCTTCAATGAGCTGACTGGCCTTGAGCTGGCTGTCATTAAAGCGTTCTTTTTGTTCCGTAAATTGGGCTTCTATGACATCTAGCGATTGGTATTCTTTACCGTATTGAATAAGCGCATCGCGATAAGCGTTGGCTTTGACGCCGTGGGTATCTTGAAAGCCAAAGTTCTCTATACGGTTATCAAAGCGAGCAAAACTATCAGTAAATTCGGCCAATGTGCTGTCTTCGGGATCGGATAGGTAGCTTGCCTCGGCTTTACGAACATTCGTAAACTCTCGTTTTAGTAGACTAAGGCTTTTGATGTCTTCGCTTATTTCTTCCCCCATTGTATTGACGCTGCCGCGCAAACCAGAGGAGGAATCAAAACCTATCGTGTGGCGTTTATTAATCAGCATCATGAGGGCTTGGCTGTAGTTATTCATGGCTACAAGATTGTCTTCAAGAGCGCTTTTTAATTCTAGTCGACTGGCTTGTGCGATATTGGCCGTAATGGTTTGGTTGTTTTGTTCTATTTGCTGATTGGCGCTAGCGACATAATCGGAATAGTTGTCGACCGAAATGGATCTGAGCTGGTCGGCAATTTCGAGCATGTGAATGCTGAGTTGATCATTTGATGCCTGAATTTTAGAGAGTTTTCTGAGTTCGTTGTTGGCATCCTGCTGAGAAGAAAGACCTTTCATGGCAACAAAGGTCACTATGATGAAACCCAAAACGGCTGTAATAAGCAGCAGCAATAATTTTGTTTTGAAGGATAGGTTGGCTAACATGATGACTTTCCTGATCATAATAGAGAAGCGTTAGAGAGAGTGCGCGCAAATTAAGTAGCACCTAGTGATTTCAGGTCATGCAAGCATCGTGCTAAAAATACCCAAAGTGATCTGTTATATTTGGCGTGATAATGGAGAAGGAGGCTGATGCTTGCTTCTTTGTGGGGCGTTTGAGTGCTTTACGCGCAAAAAAAAGCCCTAATTTGGTTAGGGCGATTTTAATAGTGTTTATTTATTGATGTCGAATAGCCGATAGACCAATTGTCCTGCATTTTTTTCTTTTATTAACGTCCAGTGAGCGGGAAGCGCGGGAAGCGCGGCTTCTTTTTCCATTTCGATGTAGACCAAAGCACGTGATGCGAGCCAGCCTTTTTCGAGCAATGGAATGATTTGAGCCAGCCAGCCTTTACGAAACGGCGGATCTAAGAATACGATGTCCATCGCATGCGGTGTCACGGTATCCAAAAAAACGGCGGCGTTTTGCGCGATCACCTTCGCTTTATCGGTCGCACCTAAAGTGGCTAAGTTGGCGGTCATTTGTTGTGAAACGACACGTGAATTATCCACAAATGTAAGATGTTTGGCGCCACGTGATAACGCTTCGAGCCCCAGTGCGCCTGATCCACAAAACAGATCACCACAGACCGCTCCTGGAATGTGATGGTTAATCCAGTTAAACAGGGTTTCTCTTACTCGGTCCGGTGTGGGCCTTAAGCCTTCAACGGCGGGAATGGGTACTTGGCGCGATCGCCATTCCCCCGCGATGATACGCAGTTTTGAGGCTTTCGCTTTGCTGTTGTTGACGGCGCTACTGGGGGTGTTTTTTTTCATTGATAGACCTGAATCTCTTGATAGGACGATGGCTTTAATAAGGTTTTAAGTGTGGCTTGGTACTCTTCAAGCGAGAAATTATTCATCGCTTCTTGATAGTCGGCAGCGAATTTTTCCAAGGTTAATGAGCCATTCTGGTTGGTGACTTGAGTCGCGATGTTACTCCACCAAGTGGGCGATAAGCTTTGTTGTTCGAGTTGTTGTTTGAAGTCATCGAGCAGTGTTTGAAATGTCTTGGGATGCTTGATAGACGGCACTTGTTCGGTAAAAATGAGGCTTTTGGCATTAATAAAACGCGAAACGTCGTCGGTAGGGGCATTCGTGGTGACGTTACTGCCATACTGAATGCTCCACCACGCCCAAGGGTTTTGTGGTGATAATATTAAGGCGAGTTGAGCAAAATCAATATGTGGTTGTTGGTTCAGTGTGGCAATCATATCGGCGCCCCATATTTGTAAGCTAATCCATTCTGTAACAGAGGTAATGGATGAGAGCGCTAAAGCACTGCGGGTTTGCCAAAGTTCACCTTCCTGTTGCTGAATCGTCGCGCTAAGGAGCGCATGTTGAAGAGGTTCTGTTGTCTGATTTGCTAGACGATAGTCTTGGCTTATGTTGTTGATTGCATCTTGAATGGCCGTTTTGGAGTCGGGTGTCATATCTCCAATGATAAAAATGGCGCTCGCAGAGGTTGTTAAGTCTTGATAATAGTCTGCCACGTCTTGTAGTGATATTGCTGGATGCTCTGATGTTTCGTCTGGCTGAGTAGGATCAAAAAAGAGCACTTCTTCAAGCTCGTGTTGTACGGGAGGGTTAGCGTGTTGTTGGCGTTGCCAATTGTCAAAGGTTCGACGCTTGAATTCCGGTGCTTTTAGCCAATTGCTCAGCAAGGACAGTGTTGGCATTAAGTATTGTGGCTCATTACTTAATGTCACCCCAATACTTTGTCTTTCGTGATCATAATAGCTGCTTGCGCTGGCCGCTAAAGGCGTTAACCTTTGATTAATAGACGCGGTGCTAAGCGGTAGAGAGTCACTCATTAAAAGAGCAAGCGTTGTTTGAGTCAGCGGCATGTTGCGGGTGCTTGCGCGAAAGGCAAAGCGAATTTCCAATTTGTCACTTGCCTGCCATTGCTCTTGTTTGAGCCAAATAACGGGAATGCCTGATGTTGTGGTCCACGTCTCTACATTGGGTGTGGGAAATTTATTGGCCGGTGCAGTGAGGTTGAGTAGCCAAATAGCCAATGTGCAGAACAGCATAATGGCGGCTAATACCGGTCTACTGAAAAGAGGTTTGTTGCTATCGGACATAATTTACCTTAGAAAGAGAAGAATGTTTGATGAAAACTAAGCCTGTTTGCGAGCCAGAATAATGTTAAAATAAGGGTTTCTAAGTGTTCATATATGTAGCGCTGTGTCTAATCATAGCATTTCACGGTTGTTTACTGCATCAGTCAAAATAAAGAGATCGATTTAATGGAAGTTGTTAATCAAATTGTTGCTTTTTTTACGCCGTATCTTGGTGAATATGCGCGTTATGTTCCCATTGTTATTGGTACACTTTTAGCCATCGTGGCGTTTGTGATTCGTCGTCGCTTTGTTAAAAAAATGAATGCCAGTATCGCGGCAGCGAAGCAAAAAGACGCACAAGCGGCGGCATCCCACGCAACGGATTTAGGGGACGCTGCTTCTTTGGTGGATGTGGATGACAGTCAAGCAAGTCTCGCCGAGCGTGAAGTAGATGTATCTGTTGCGCAGCCCTCAACCCCACCTTCGCCAGCTCTGTCTTGGTCGCAGCGTATTAAATCGGGTCTGTCTCGTACTCGCAGCGGTTTAGGGAGCGGTTTGTCTTCTGTAATTGGGGGGCATAAAAAAGTTGACGATGATTTGCTGGAAGCTCTGGAAACACAGTTGCTGATGGCGGATGTTGGAATTGACGCGACGCAAACCTTGATCAGTGGTCTGACGGACAAATTAAATCGCAAAGAGCTAAAAGATTCTTCCACCTTACTAACGCATTTAAAAGCTGACATGGAAGGTATTCTTAGTCAATCTCAGCAAGGACTTGATCCTGTGAGTCAAGACGGTCCGTTTGTCATCTTGATGGTGGGAGTAAACGGAGTCGGTAAAACGACAACGATTGGTAAATTGGCGAAAAAATATCAGGCAGAAGGTAAAAGTGTTATGTTGGCAGCGGGCGATACCTTTCGTGCCGCAGCCGTTGAACAGCTGCAAGTTTGGGGGGAGCGCAATAATGTTCCTGTTGTCGCGCAGCATACTGGAGCGGATTCTGCTTCGGTCATTTATGATGCCATTGAGTCTGCAAAGGCTAAGGGTATCGATATCGTGATAGCGGATACAGCGGGTCGCTTACAAAATAAAGCTAACTTGATGAATGAACTGTCAAAAGTCGTTCGCGTCATGAAAAAGCTAGATGAAAAAGCGCCACACGAAGTGATGTTGGTTTTGGATGCCGGAACGGGTCAAAATGCCATTAGTCAGGCTAAGCTGTTTTCCGAAGCGGTTGGTGTGAGCGGCATTACGCTGACGAAATTGGATGGCACCGCAAAAGGCGGTATTATTTTTGCTATCGCTAAACAATTCGGATTACCTATACGTTATATTGGTGTTGGTGAACAAGCTGAGGATTTGCGTCCTTTTGTGGCACAAGAGTTTGTTGACGCCTTGTTTGATAGTGAGTAGGTGAGTGAGTTCTTTAGTACTGTTTTTTCTAATTTAAGGATGCTGGATTAGCGTGGAAATCGAATTTCAACGAGTGGGTAAAAAGTACGAGAGTGGACAAGAGGCGCTGTCGCAGGTGAGTTTTCATTTGCAGCAGGGTGAAATGGCCTTTCTTACTGGGCATTCGGGTGCCGGTAAAAGTACTTTAATGAAGCTCATGATGATGATTGAGCGTCAGACTTCAGGTCAAATCTTGGTCGATGGTGTGGATTTACGAACTTTGAGTCGTAGAGCGATTCCTCATCATCGTCGTCGAGTGGGCGTGGTCTTTCAAAACCATCAGTTGTTATTGGACAGAAGTGTTTTTCATAATGTGGCTTTACCACTGCAAGTGAGTGGTGCGGACTCTCAACAGATTGCTAAGCGAGTGCGTGCTGCTTTGGATAAAGTGGGTCTCTTGGATAAAGAAAAATACAACCCAATGGCCTTATCAGGGGGCGAGCAACAGCGCATTGGTATTGCCCGAGCCGTGGTGAATAAGCCGCAGCTCTTGTTAGCGGATGAGCCTACGGGGAATTTGGATCCTAAATTATCTGCTGAAATTATGAACTTGTTTCAGGAGTTTAATCGGGTCGGTGTGACGGTTCTTGTTGCCAGTCATGATTTGGCTTTGGTTGCTCGTATGCGTCATCGTGTTTTGACGTTGAGCCAAGGTCGAATGGTGAACGACGGAGGGTTTGGCTAAATGGTGCAAAAACCCAATCAACGAGGCGCGACCAGAGAGTCGATTAAAGCGACTAAGCATAGCTGGTCAACGCGGACGTCTTTCAGCCCTATTAAGTACTTTCGTCAACACCAAGAAACACTAACAGAAAGTTTTATGCGCTTGGTCAGTTATCCATTGGCCAGCATTATGACGGTGATGGTGATTGCGATCGCATTGTCTTTGCCTGGCGGTTTGTATGTGTTGTTGAAAAATGTGCAATCTGTCACTGATCAATGGGAACAGCAGTCAGTCATTACTTTGTATCTTTTTTCTAATTTAGAAGACACACAAGCGCTTGCGTTATCACATCGTCTTTCGGCTTTGGATAATGTGGCATCCGTTGAATATATTTCGAAAGAAGAAGGCTTGCGCTATTTTGAGCAATCAAGTGGTTATGAGCAAATTATGTCATCGCTACCTGAAAATCCTTTGCCGATTGTATTGCGCGTGATCCCTACTCTCACTGTGGATGTGAATACTCTGGCAAGCTTACAAGCGTTACGAGACCAGCTTGCGGCACAAAAAGAAGTGGAATACGCAGAATTGGATGCACAATGGTTACAGCGTCTTGCCAATATACTGAGTTTTGGGCAGCGATTTGTCTACGCGTTATCGGTGTTATTGATTGTTGCTGTGTTTTTAATCGTGGGTAACACCATTCGCATGGCAGTAGAAAGTCGTCGTGATGAGGTGTTAGTCATGAAGTTGGTGGGAGCGACGGATGCGTATATACGTCGACCCTTTTTATACATGGGGCTTTGGTTTGGTCTCTTGGGTGGTTTGTTTGCTAGCCTATGTATTCTCTTGCTTAGCTGGTGGGTGAGTACGCCAGCAGAGCGGTTGATTGAGCTCTATCAGAGTGGCTTTCAATTACAGACTTTTAATGCAGATGAAATTATTTTATGTTTAACTATAAGCGCTTTGGTGGGTGTGGTTGGCGCGTGGATTGCGGTGAACCGACACATCACAAACATTGAGCTGCAGTGACAATGAAAGGCGAAAATCAGTACGAAGATAATAGCCATGGTTTATTCACATTTATGTCACACACAAGCAGAATTTACTTGGTAGTATTTTGTCATACACGGCATGAACAACTAGAAAGGTGGAAATAGAGATGGGTAAAGCTCTTCAGCCTACAGACATGATGATTCCAGGTCAGAACCTAGAGTCTTATATACAAGCCATTAGCAGAATTCCAATTTTAACGGCCGACGAAGAAAAAGCGTTGGCGGATCGTCTTTATTATCAGGAAGATCTTGAGGCTGCACGTACTTTGGTTATGTCGCACCTACGATTTGTTGTGCACATCGCGAAAAGTTACTCTGGATACGGTTTAGCCCAAGGCGATCTCATCCAGGAAGGCAATGTTGGCTTGATGAAAGCGGTTAAACGCTTTAATCCTGAAGTCGGTGTGCGTCTTGTGTCGTTTGCAGTGCATTGGATCAAGGCCGAAATTCATGAATTTATTCTTAAGAATTGGCGCATTGTGAAAGTGGCGACGACGAAAGCACAACGTAAGATGTTCTTTAATCTTCGCAGTGCAAAGAAATCTTTGTCTTGGTTCAGCAATTCAGAAGTCGAATCGGTGGCCAGTGACTTAGGTGTAACACCAGAAGTAGTTCGCCAGATGGAAGGACGTTTAAGCTCTTCCGATATGGCATTCGATGCATCCGCTGATGACGATGATGACAGTGCATTTCAAGCGCCCTCTCAGTATCTAGAGGATCACCGTTCAGATCCAGCCATGTTGCTCGAAAATGGTAACTGGGAAGAAGACTCTAACCAGCGTCTTGAAGTGGCGATGGCAGATCTTGATGAACGTAGTCGAAACATTCTAGTGCAGCGTTGGCTGTCAGATGCTAAGTCGACTTTGCATGATTTAGCCGATGAATACGGTGTGTCTGCTGAACGCATTCGTCAGCTTGAAAAAAATGCGATGAAGAAAATTCGTCTTGCGATGGGAGATGGTCAGTTCGACTGACGTGCTCGTATGTTCATCAGTAAGACAACGAAAGCCCTCATTTGAGGGCTTTTTTGTGTTTGTTATTTTTTAGTCTTACTGGCTTTGTAATTGATTACCTGGGACAAATCGCCATGTGCGAATGATCTCTAGCTTATCGACTTCTTTTTTGAGTTCGCTGGGAAATATTTGAAAGGGTTCTGCAAGACGAACAATGCGCATAGCCGCATCGTCTAATACTCTGATACCAGAAGAATGAAGTACTTCAATATCATCCACGTAACCATTTGGCAGCAAGATAACGGCCAGGCGAAGCTCACCATACAGATGGTTACGTTTTGCTTCTTCTGGGTAGTGAATATTGCCAATGCGTTCAATTCGACGGCGCCAGTCATCCAGATATTGGGCATCTATCGCGGCTTTAGCAGAGACTGAAGTGAGGCGACGAATTCTTGGGCGTTTGGCATAGGATTGACGTTGTTGATCCAGTAAAGCCTCTAAGGTTGCTATGTCATTAGAGAGGTGACTTGGCAGCTGTGTTTCCCCTCGAAATTGTTCCTCTAAGGTTTTGGGCTCTTTTTCTGATTCGTTTACGACTTCAAATATAGCCTCTTGATTGGTTGTCGCCAGCAGGTTGGGTTCATCAACGGGCTCGGCAGAAGCGAGTTGAGGTTGGATGGGAGGCGATATTTCCTGAATCGTATCGGCTAAGAAGCGCGCTTCTTCTGTTGTTGTGAGTTTTTGTTTACGCAGTTCTGTACCACTGGATTGTTGGTTCGCTTGCGCAATAAAGTCGGCTTCAACAGGTGCGCTTGTGGTGTGTTGAACCAGTGTTACCTCTAGTGTTTTGGGTTTGGGAGAGGGAAGTTGAAAATCGAAACCAACAACCATCACCATTAGCACATGGAAGCTAATGGCGATGAAAAGTGCGACAGAAAATTTATCTATTACTCGCATGTTGCTCTTACTGAAGACGTGCTTCGATGGCTTCTATTAACATCATGGCGATATTTAGATCAAATTGAGCATCTAATTCACGAACGCATGTTGGGCTGGTGACATTGATTTCGGTGAGATAATCACCAATGACATCTAAGCCAACAAACATTAAGTTTTTTTCTTTTAGTGATGGGATGACCTGGTCGCAAATCCAACGATCACGTTCTGTTAAAGGGCGACCTTCGCCACGACCACCTGCGGCTAAATTGCCACGAGTTTCGCCTGATGCCGGAATGCGTGCTAGCGCAAACGGCACAGGTTCACCATTGACGACCAAAATGCGCTTATCGCCGTCTTTGATCTCAGGGATGAATTTTTGTGCCATGATTTGCTCTACGCCCATATTAGTGAGCGTTTCAATAATGACACTAATATTCGAGTCATCAGGCTTGATGCGGAATATAGAGCTACCACCCATGCCATCCAGTGGTTTGAAAATGACATCGCCATGCTCTTTATGGAACCCTTTGAGTAAGTCTGCTCGTCTGGTGACCAAGACCGGTGGACAGCAATGCGGGAACTGCGTAGCGAACAGTTTTTCGTTACAGTCGCGCAAGCTTTTGGGGTCGTTAACGACAAGTGCACCGTCTCTTTCTGCTTGCTCTAGAATCATAGTGCTGTAGACAAATTCACTGTCAAATGGCGGATCTTTACGCATTAAAATAACGTCCAGATCGCCCATGGCCATTTTGGTTTCTTCGCCAAGGTCGTAAAAGTGCGCAGGGTCCTTATAAACCTGTAATGGGCGGGTCATGGCATAGGCTTTACCATTGTCTAAAAATAAGTCTTTTTGTTCCATGTAAATAAGCTGCCAACCTTTCTCTGCAGCGGCCCATAACATGGCGAGTGACGTGTCTTTTTTGTAGTTTATGGATGAAATAGGATCCATAACAATTCCGAGTTTGATAGTCATAGGGTAAGTTCCTAAAGCGAAAGCGGTATATCAATGCTTTTATAAATCGATTAATAAGGATGATGCTATAGAAATATGGGGGCGCTGAGAAGAAAAAACAGCCACGATTTGTAGATAGTTATGTTTATGAATAAAAATCCTGCGCGTCGTGAAGGTGAGTCCAATGTGTAGGTACTTATTACTGAGTACCGAACCATTGGTTAGTATGTTGAATACATTGACCCAATGGTTCTGTTCTTATTGCGGTTTTTGCTACCAGCTTCCGGTGTTTTCATCAGCTTCTAAGAAAAGCTCGTTTTCTGGGACGCCTTTGGTTCCCTCTGTAGGAGCCTTTGATTTTGGGACCGGTGGTGTCTTTTGCAGTGTTTTTTCGGCGGCTTTTAATTCGTCAATCGCGGTTGGGCCGGCCTTAGGAATGGCTTTCTTTTTATCAAATTCATCATTGAAACCAAGTAGTTGAGGGCGATAAATACGGAAGGCGCGCATTAACTCACCTTTGGCATTAAACAAACGAAACTCTGAAAAAAGCTCGTCGTAATCTGCGTTAACGTAGTCTTGGCGTGCCTGAAATAATTCGTTTTCACTGTCAAGCACGTCTAGTAATGTACGACGGCCAAGGCGAAATTGCTTCTCGTAAGCGACTTGGGATTCCTTGGTGGCAATAACGTATTGTCGAATGTGTTCTTTTTGTCCTATTGTTGCTTCAAATGCCGCCCACGCTAAGCGCACGGTAAGTTCCGTGTCCCTAATGGTTTTTCGGCGAATTTCAGACGCTTGAATATTCTGTTGAACGGCGACTTCTTTTTGACGTTTTTGAGTGCCACCACTGTATAAATTATAGTTCAGTCGAATCATGGCCAACATATCTTCACTTGGTCCTTCATCTCCGTCTATGTTGTTATTCCATGTTCGCTCTAAAACAAAATTAATGTTGGGATACAGGCTTGCATCAGCAATTTTCTCGAGGCTTTCCGTGGCCGCTACATCCCAACGTGCGCCTTCAATCGCTGGGTTCTTTTGCAACGCTTGGCTGATGGCGGAATCTAAACTTTGAGGGAGAAGGTCTTGATCCGGAACGGGATAAATTAGGTCTTCTGGTGGTAACTCTCCAACAATGTTGAGATAGTTACTTTCGGCGTCTCGAAGGTTGTTGACGGCGGCTAGATGGTTGGCATTGGCTTTCGCAAGTCTGGCTGTGATTTGGCTGAGGTCAGATTGACGACTAACGCCAGAGTCGCTTTTTAATTTAATTTGCCCGTAAATACGCTCATGCGTTTTGAGGTTAAGCTCGGCAAGCGTAACGAGTTCTCGATAGCGTAAGACATTCGCAAACACCTGGGCGACTTCCAGTGCCGTATTCTCAACGGAAATTAGCGCATTCCAGCGATTGGCTTCCGCTTCGCTGTTTAACCGATCAATCTCGTTTTTTGTGGAAAACCCATTAAACAAGGGTTGGTTTAATGAAAGGGTGAGTTCGCGTCGTGTCAAGTCAACATCGTCTGAGTTTGTATTGTCTGCGTAGGTCGTTTCACGGCCAACGCCTGCTGAGAGATCAGCGCTTGGATAGTAGCCTGAGCGTCGTGCTATCTCGGCATTTTCTTTGGATTCTCGATATTCGGCAATGGCTTGTCTAACCGTTGGGTTATTCTCTATCGCAATATAAGTGGCTTCCTCTAGTGTTAGAGCTTGGGCCGTTGCAGGTAGCAGAGCTGTCCCTATACATACCGTACAAGTTAAAACGATTCGGTAAAACATGTGATCATCTGTCCTTTATTGAGTCCTACTAAAATGGTAAAGCCATTTATACGTTGAATATGTAGTGATTCTGTTAGTGATTGCTTGCCATAAGAATAGACTAGATATCGCCCCATAAGGTATTAATAACACTGAGGGCAACAACGGGAGCGGTTTCTGTCCGCAGTACTCTAGGCCCCAGTGTAATGGCATTAAACCCTGCTTTTTCAGACAGTTGGACTTCTTTTTCACTTAGGCCGCCCTCTGGGCCAATCAACAAAGCTACGCGATTATTAGAGGGTTTTTCGTACTGACTAATCGGTTTGGCGCTGTGATGATGCAACGTAAGCTTTAACATTTCGTTACATTTCTCTACCCATTCATGTAATTCCATAGGGGCGTAGACGATGGGAACCATGCCTCTACCACATTGTTCTGCGGCGCTAATGGCAACCTGTTGCCAATGCTGCTGGCGCTTTTCCGCTCGGCTTTCTTGTAGTTTGACTTCACAGCGCTCACTAAAAAGTGGCTGAATGGCAAATACCCCAGCTTCGACGGATTTTTGTATGGCGTAATCCATACGTTCGCCTCTCGACAGCGTTTGTCCAATCGTCACTTGAATGGGGGATTCATTATCCAGTTCTTCAAAATCGGTGACGCGAATATTAGCAGAACGTTTTTCGACATCGCACAGTATGGCATTAAATTGACCGCCTTTACCGTTAAACGCTTGGCCATTAAACACACGAAGAGGGTGGTCTGATTTTAACCGTAGTACTTTGCATAGATGCTGAAATGCGGAATCAGGTAAAGCAAGGATGGTATTCTCGTTGAGTTCTGAGTCGATAAAAATTCGTGGAATACGCATGATTTTGCCTTATGGTTTTGAATAAATGAAAAGAGAGAAATAAAAAAGCCTTCTGCTGCCTAAATAAGATTTAGGCAGCAGAAGGCTTTATAACGGAAAATCAGAAAATTATAAACCAGCGGCTTTGCGTAATGCGTCTGCTTTGTCGATTTTTTCCCAAGTGAAGTTTTCACCTTCACGGCCAAAGTGACCGTACGCCGCTGTTGGTAGATAAATTGGGCGTTTTAGGTCGAGCATTTTAATTAAGCCGGCAGGGCGTAATTCAAAGTGTTCACGCACCAACTGTGTAATCACCGCATCGCTGACTTTGCCTGTGTCAAAAGTATTGATGCTGATAGACGTTGGTTCAGCCACACCGATGGCGTAAGAGATTTGGATTTCGCATTTGTCTGCAAGACCCGCTGCCACGATATTTTTCGCCACATAACGCCCCGCGTAGGCTGCAGAACGGTCAACCTTGGATGGGTCTTTACCGGAGAAGGCACCACCGCCGTGACGCGCCATGCCGCCGTATGTATCAACGATGATTTTACGACCCGTTAAACCGCAATCGCCCACTGGTCCACCAATGATGAATTGGCCCGTTGGGTTGATGAAGTATTTTGTCTCTTTAGATAACCATTCTGCAGGAAGAACCGGCTTGATGATTTCTTCCATAACCGCTTCACGAAGGTCCGCTTGCTTTACGGCCGCACTGTGCTGCGTTGAAAGAACCACGGCATCGATCGCGCAGGGCTTGCCGTTTTCGTCGTAACGGAAGGTGACTTGGCTTTTTGCATCTGGGCGTAGAAAGTCAAGTGTGCCATTTTTGCGCACTTCTGCTTGGCGTTGAACTAAGCGATGTGCGTAAGTGATAGGCGCTGGCATTAATACGTCGGTTTCGTTGGTGGCGAAACCAAACATCAAACCTTGGTCGCCTGCGCCTTGTTCGTGTTCGCCGGCTTCGTCAACACCGACCGCGATGTCGGCAGATTGTTTGCCGATGGCATTCATGACAGCGCAAGATTCCCAGTCGAAGCCCATGTCTGAGCTGTTGTAGCCGATTTCACGGATAACGCCGCGGGCGATTTCTTCAATATCGACCCAAGCATTAGTACGCACTTCACCGGCTACCAATACCATGCCTGTTTTGACTAGAGTTTCACAAGCGACACGCGCTTCTGGGTCTTCAGCCAAGATGGCATCAAGAATAGCATCGGATACTTGGTCGGCGATTTTGTCTGGGTGGCCTTCAGAAACAGATTCTGAAGTAAATAAAGAATATTCTGACATGTTTAGTGCCTCTATCAAAAATGATGGATAAGCGCTAAATAGGTATAAAAAAACCCGCTTAGCAATGTTTATATTTCAAAAAAGCTAAACAGGTGATATTGCTTCTGTTTAGCTGAATTTATATAGCGTCCGCAAGCCGAAACAAATCGACGCTTTTAGTGGGTCAAATGATGGACTAGAGTTGTTTAAATATCAACCCGATCTGCAGATTTTAATGAGGCAAAGGTCGTTTTTTTTGTTACGATGGTGCCGATTTATGTGTATTTTCATTTTCTCTGCCCAATGTTTGGGCGTAATGATGGGGTCAGCATTGCATGGTGGCTCTATCCCGTAGAGAATGTTTCTTCTATTGTTCGTTAAGCTATCAGGAGTAGAATAACCATGCCGTCTCGCAAACAACTTGCTAACGCCATACGTGCTTTGAGTATGGATGCTGTTCAAAAAGCTAACTCAGGCCATCCAGGTGCGCCAATGGGGATGGCAGACATCGCTGAAGTGCTATGGAATGACTTTTTAAAGCACAACCCCAATAATTCAAAATGGGTAGATCGTGATCGCTTTGTGTTGTCAAACGGCCATGGCTCTATGCTGATTTACTCTTTACTGCATTTGTCTGGTTACAAGCTGCCAATCGAAGAGTTAAAACAATTTCGTCAACTTCACTCTAAAACACCAGGTCATCCGGAATACGGCTATACCGATGGCGTAGAAACCACAACAGGTCCGTTGGGCGCAGGTATCAGTAACGCGGTAGGTATGGCGATTGCTGAGAAAACCCTAGCCGCGCAATTTAACCGCGAAGGCCACCAGATTGTAGATCACAATACCTATTGTTTCCTTGGCGATGGTTGTTTGATGGAAGGTATTTCTCATGAAGCCGCTTCATTGGCGGGGACGTTGGGTCTAGGCAAGCTGGTTGCCTTCTGGGATGACAATGGCATCTCCATCGACGGTCATGTTGAAGGTTGGTTTACAGACAATACACCACAACGTTTTGAAGCTTACGGTTGGCACGTTATTGCTGACGTAGATGGCCATGATCCAGAAGCGATTAAAGCAGCGATTGAAGCGGCAAAAGCCGAAACGACGAAACCCAGTTTGATTTGCTGCAAAACCATTATCGGTTTTGGTTCACCGAATAAATCGGGTAGCCATGATTGCCATGGTGCACCACTAGGTGATGCAGAAATCGCAGCAGCGCGTGAGTTCCTAGGTTGGCCTTATGCACCTTTTGAAATCCCTGCTGATGTTTACTCTGGCTGGGACGCAAAAGAAGCAGGTTCTGCACGTGAAACGCAATGGAATGCTCAGTTCGAAGCGTATAAAACCGCTTATCCTGAGCTGGCAGCCGAGTTTGAACGCCGTGTGATTAAAGGCGAATTGCCTGCGGATTTCGACGCGAAAACAAAAGCCTTCATCCAAGAATGCCAAGACAAAGGCGAAAGCATCGCCAGCCGTAAAGCGTCGCAAAATGCGATTGGTTTCTTTGGCGCTATGTTACCAGAATTGCTAGGTGGTTCTGCCGATCTTGCCGGCTCAAACCTAACGCTTTGGTCTGGTTCAAAAGGTATTCAAGACGACCCAGCCGGTAATTATGTTTACTACGGGGTGCGTGAATTTGGTATGAGTGGCATCATGAATGGTGCGTCTTTGCACGGTGGTTTTATTAACTACGGCGCGACCTTCATGATGTTTATGGAGTACGCGCGTAATGCGGTTCGTATGTCAGCGTTGATGGGTATTCAGAACCTATTTGTTTACACCCATGATTCGATTGGTCAGGGTGAAGATGGTCCGACTCACCAGCCAGTAGAGCAGCTTGCTAACTTACGTATGACACCTAACATGTCTGTATGGCGTCCATGTGATGCGGCAGAAACTGCGGTGGCATGGAAAGCGGGCATTGAGCGTCGTGATGGCCCAACGTCATTAGTCTTTTCTCGTCAAGGCTTGCCTGCGCAAGCACGTGATGCAGAGCAATTGGCGAACGTCGCAAAAGGCGGTTACGTGTTGCAGGATTGTGCTGGTACGCCAGATCTTATCCTAATTGCAACGGGCTCTGAAGTGGGTCTTGCAATGGACTCAGCGAAAGCGTTGACAGCGAAGGGCAGAAAAGTGCGCGTGGTGTCTATGCCATCAACAAACGTATTTGACTCACAAGATGCGGCGTATAAAGCGTCTGTGTTGCCAAGCAGTGTGACTAAGCGTGTTGCCATCGAAGCGGCACATGCGGATTATTGGTACAAGTACGTTGGTTTCGAAGGTGCCATGGTGGGGATGACGACTTTCGGTGAGTCTGCACCTGGCGGCGATTTGTTGAAACACTTCGGCTTTACAGTAGACAATGTGGTTGCGACGGCTGAGAAAATTCTTGCCGCGTAAGGGTTTTGTTTGCTAAGAAAAGAGGCGTGCGCTTGCGCGCCTCTTTTTCCTTTTATTAGGCGGAGAGTGATGCTTTTTTGGATGACTTTCTTTGCGATGAAGTAGTAGGACTATGTTGCGAGTCGCTATCAATGGTTATGGTCGTATCGGGCGTTCGGTATTAAGAGCCTTGTATGAAAACGGCTACCGCGATCACATTCAAGTGGTTGCTATCAATGAATTGTCTGACATTGAGACAATCAGTTATCTTACGCGCTATGACACGACTCATGGCCGTTTCCCTCAACCTGTTTCGACTCAAGGTAATGCATTACTTATTGGTGATGATGCCATTTTGTGCTTTTCCTGTGCGACGCCTGATGAATTGGACTGGTCGTCTCTCGCATTAGACATGGTGCTTGAATGTTCTGGCAGTTTTTCTGGTAGAGATGGGGCGCAAGCTTATCTCAATGCGGGTGTGCCAAGATTATTGCTTTCTCAACCCGCTGCTGCGGATGTGGATGCGACCATTGTGTATGGTTTTAATAATCATGATATACAGGCAGAGCATCGTATTGTGTCAGCTGCTTCTTGTACGACAAATTGTTTGATTCCTGTATTGGACATTGTGAAGCAATTTTGTGGCGTTGTGCATGGTATGACTCAGACCATTCATTCGGCGATGAATGATCAGCCAGTGATTGATGGCTATCATACAAAAGATTTACGTCTGACCCGTGCTGCATTGAGCTCTATTATTCCCGTCGATACTGGTTTAGCAAGAGGTATTACTCGTATGATGCCTGAACTTGACGGAAAGATGGGGTGTAATGCGGTCCGTGTACCGACCTTAAATGTTTCTGTGATTGATTTGGTTTTGCGTACCGAGCGCGACGTAACGGTTGAACAAATCAATACACAGTTGGAACACGCTGCTCATTTGAAATACGCTGGGCTCATGGGGTTTACTAGAGAAGCGCATGCGTCAGTAGATTTTAATCATGATCCACGTTCTGTGATCATAGACGGTACGCAAACTCAAGTCATTGATAAGCGTATGGTGAAGTTATTGTGTTGGTTTGATAATGAATGGGGCTACGCTAACCGTATGTTGGATGTGGCTAAGTATTGGGCTGGTGTGATTGAGCAATCAAATTTGGATCGAGACATCAGACGTTAAAACGACGAGGACATCGTACATGACCGTAATGAATATGAAAGATTTGGATTTGACGAATAAACGCGTGCTTATTCGTGAAGACTTAAACGTGCCCGTAAAAGATGGAAAAGTGACCAGCGACGCGCGAATTCGTGCTGCCTTGCCAACCATTAAGCTGGCGCTAGAGGCCGGTGCGAAAGTCATGGTGATGTCTCATCTTGGTCGCCCAACAGAAGGACAATATGAAGAAGAGTTTTCTCTTCAACCTGTTGCTACACACCTTTCTACTTTATTAGGGCAAGATGTGCCACTCGTCAAAGATTGGCTGGATGGCGTTGAGGTTGAGTCGGGTCAACTTGTCTTGGTTGAAAACGTGCGTTTTAATCTTGGTGAGAAAAAAGACGATGAAGCCCTATCGAAAAAAATGGCGGCTTTGTGCGATGTGTTTGTGATGGACGCATTTGGTACGGCTCATCGTGCTCACGCATCAACCCATGGCGTTGCTAAATACGCACCTGTGGCGTGTGCTGGTCCATTATTGGCGGCAGAGTTAGAAGCGTTGGGTAAAGCGCTTGATAATCCCGCTCGTCCTTTGGTGGCTGTTGTGGGTGGTTCAAAAGTATCGACTAAATTAACGGTATTAGAATCACTGTCTAAAGTATGTGATCAGCTTATTGTGGGCGGCGGTATCTCTAATACGTTTGTTGCCGCTCGTGGCTACAATGTTGGTAAGTCATTGCATGAAAAAGACTTAATCCCTCAAGCTCAAAAACTGATGGCTGATTTGGATATTCCTGAGTTGACGGATGTTCGTGTGGGAACAGAGTTTTCAGAAACGGCGGTTGCAACGATTAAGCCGGTCGATCAAGTGGCTGATAATGAAGAAATTATGGACTTAGGTCCGGATTCTGCCCAAGTGCTCGCTGATATTCTAAAAAATGCCAAAACCATTCTTTGGAATGGTCCATGCGGTGTCTTTGAATTTGATAACTTTTCTAAAGGCACAGAAGTTATTGCTCAGGCGATTGCTGACAGTGATGCGTTTTCAGTGGCGGGTGGTGGAGATACATTAGCGGCGATTGATAAATACGGTCTTGCAGACAAAATTTCCTATATTTCAACTGGCGGCGGCGCATTTTTAGAGTTTGTTGAAGGAAAAGTGTTGCCAGCGGTTGCGATGTTAGAGTCACGAGCGCAAAATTAGTATTAAAGAACGGCAAAGATCGTTCTAAAGCACTACATAAATGATAAAAGGCGAAAAGCCTACTTTACTAACACTGTTTGAAGTTTGATGTGAGTTGCACTGAAAGCAGTGTTGGTGAAAACAAAACTAGAGAGTGACCTACTCGATGTCAGTCGGGTATGACAATAACGATAAGGCGTAAGCCACATGGTCTGTGCGAACAAGCCATGATTACAAATACAGAGAGTTAACTAACACCGTAACTCCAAACGTTATAAATACAAAACAAGACAAATTGTCAGAGGAAACCTTTTATGCCTTTAATCAGTATGCGCCAATTGCTCGACCATGCAGCAGAACACAGTTATGGTTTGCCTGCTTTCAATGTGAATAACATGGAACAAGTAAAGGCAATCATGGAAGCGGCTCATGAAGTGAACTCACCGGTTATCATGCAGGCATCGGCTGGTGCTCGTAAATATGCAGGATCTCACTTTTTGCGTCACTTAATTGCGGCCGCGATTGAAGATTACCCACATATTCCTGTTGTTATGCATCAGGATCATGGTACGTCTCCGGCTATCTGCCAACGCTCCATTCAGTTGGGCTTTTCGTCTGTTATGATGGACGGCTCTTTGATGGCTGATGGTAAAACACCAGCGACTTATGAGTACAATGTTGATGTTACTCGTCGTACGGTTGAATTCGCACACGCTTGTGGCGTTTCTGTAGAAGGTGAGTTGGGCGTCTTGGGTTCTCTAGAAACGGGTCAAGCTGGGGAAGAAGATGGTGTGGGCGCTGAAGGCACACTTTCTCATGATCAAATGCTAACAGACCCTCAAGAAGCGGTAGACTTTGTTAATGCTACTGGTATTGATGCGTTAGCTGTGGCAATTGGTACTAGCCATGGTGCTTATAAGTTTACTCGTCCACCTACCGGTGACATTCTAGATATTGAGCGTATTGCGAAAATCGTTGAGTTACTTCCAAACACTCATATCGTATTGCATGGCTCGTCTTCGGTTCCACAGGATTGGTTATCTATTATCAATGAATTTGGTGGTGACATTCCTGAAACGTACGGTGTGCCGATTGACGAAATCGTTAAAGCGATTCGTTACGGTGTTCGTAAGGTTAACATCGATACTGACTTGCGTCTGGCGGCAACTGGTGCGATTCGTCGTAGTTTGGCGGAGCACAAAGGCAACTTTGACCCGCGTAAGTATTTGACGGAAAGTATCAAAGCGATGAAAGCGGTATGTATTGACCGTTATGAAGCCTTTGGTTCTGCTGGTCAAGCTTCTCGTATCCATACTATGGATTTGGAAGAGATGGCTGTGCGCTATGAGCGTGGTGAATATTCTGGTGGTCGTGTTTTTTAAGTCAGGCTTGCAAATGCTTGATGCGTAATAAAATGGTGAGCAAATAGGTCTGGGAAATTATTTTTGATTTTTTTAATAAAAAAGTAAAAAAACTATTGACCGGAAAATTCAATTACCTATAATGCTCGCCATTCCTTGCGGGAGTGGTGGAATTGGTAGACACGCTGGATTTAGGTTCCAGTGCTTCACGGCGTGAGAGTTCGAGTCTCTCCTTCCGCACCAAATTTAAAAAAAGCTGACTTTATGTCGGCTTTTTTTATGTCTAAAATTTATCAAAACGTCTTATTTTTCGGTATTTGGGTCTTTTTAGGTACATTTTTTGTACTTGTTGGCAGTTTCTTGTTTCCGTCATCACCAAAGTTCGTTAACTTGGTTAGAATTGTTTTTCTATGATGTTTTATCGGATTCAGTAATGCGAAGACTGTGTGCTTTTGTTGTATGGGTGACTTTGGGCTGTGCGGTGCCGCCAACGCAAGCGGCGAGTATGGCGCTTGATTTAATGGACAGCCGTGATTTTTATCAGTTAATCCCCAGACAGGGCCCTTTAGCCGAGCAATTTTCAACGATTGTCAGTTCTCCTCCCAGTCCCATTCGGGTTTCTCAAAAAAACGCTGTACGCATTGCCTTGCTGCTATTCGGTGACGTTGATTCGATAGAAAATAGATCTTTATTGGTCGCCTTTAGAAAACGTATGCGAGAGTTAAACATAGACTATCGCTTAGATACGTATACGGATAAGTCTGAGTGGGACGGTGATCTGACGTCTTACCTTAAGATAACGGATTCGTCACCAGATTATGTGGTGGTAACAAAATTGGGGTCTGTGCAGCGACGATTTTTGGAGCGTTTTCTTCGTTCTGGTAAACCCAAAGTGATTTTATATAATTTCGCATCACCGTTAACGCATTGGATAAATCATCCGCCACTGATGTACATAGGTTTTGATCAAAAGAAAGCAACCTCGATGTTGGCAAGTTATCTCGATCGCCAATTGCCCGCAGGAGCAAGAATCTCAGCATTGATTTTACCACCTAGCTACCTTGGTTATGTGCGCTGTGACTTATTTTTGGATGAGATGCAGAAGTATAAACGTCGTGTTGAGCGTATTTTAGAGGTGCCAGATGATAAGCAGGAAGCCTTTGTCGCGGCAAAGACGCTTTTGAAGGAAGGCAATACCGATTTTATTTTCAGTTGTGCTCAGGGCATTTCTGAAGGCGTGGTGGCCGCCTTGCAAACCTCAGGGGAGCATTTATTAACACAAACGAATACTTGGGGGGTGACGTTAAGCGGATTGGCTGACTTAGAAAGTCGTCGGGTGAAAGTGAGTGTTTTGTTTATGAAGGACGATTTAGCCATTGCGGTTGCTGAGGCGATTAAATTAGATCTTGAAGGAAGAAATATGCCCAACCTTTATGTGGCTAACGCCACGCTGATGCCCGCTGAGCTAGATTCAGAGAGTTTGCGCTTAATGATGCTACAAGCCCATCATTATTCGGTGGAATTATGGCAGAAGTAACCTTTAGTTTACGCCGTCGTTTTCGGCAAAAAGCATTCATACTAATCTGTGTGGTTTTTGTGGCCATTGCTCTTGCGATTTTGTACTTTATCGATCGTTTGCATCAGTCGGCTTTAGAGACAAACCTTGCGCTAAAGCATCGTATGGTCGAACAAACGTTCAATGATTATTTGGCTCGTGCGGAAGACGAGATGAAATTCATCGGCCAAGATCTTTCGTTAAGCAACTATGCTTCAGGGCGAGAGCTGGATTTATTATTTAGCCATCATGAAGTGTTGTTTTTTGGGGGGTTGGATTTTTTCTACATTGAGTGGGTAAATGGTGAAAACTCGATGGACCCAAGGGCTCGTTTATTCACAAAGGTCGATTTTGATTCCGTTTTAGAAGCGGGGCTGATGAATAAATGGGCGTCTGTTGTTACCAAAGATAATTCTATTCTACTGATCTATAAAAAGCGGTTGGTTTCAGCAGCGCAGGAAAACATTGGTTTTTTATATGGTTTTATTTCGTTAAACGATAATCTCACATTGGCGAACGAATTGCTTGAAAGTGCTCAAGTAAGTGCCGTGAGTGTCTATGATAGTGAGCATAACCGGATCTTGCTTGAAGAGCATAAAGTGGGGGTGGATTTATCTGGCACAGTACTGCATTCGCGTTTGCCTTTAGTCTCGCCTGTGCAAGCCGATTTGCAATTGGACATCCTGCAAAAGTATACGCTTTCTTCTGCGACGCTGAGCCGTGCTCTGCCTTTGATCCTTGCGGTTGGTTGCGTCTTGTTCTGTTGTTATTTGCTTTTGCTGCGTTTGATTCGACAGTTAATTTTTTCTCCCTTAGAGCGCATTGTTTATCGTCGAGAAGACACTCTGCTGCCTTATGCTGAACTGCAGCCTATACAGTTACAAAGTAATGAATATAAGGCCTTTATCAGGGCAAAAGAACATAAGTTTACCCTGCTTGCTGAATCAGTACACAGTGCTGTTATTTTCTGTAATGAGGTGGCGGAAGTTGAATTAATCAATGTTGAGGCCAAAAGCCTTTTCCCCGATGCCGATAAATCTAGGACCTTATTTGATTTCATGCCTATTTCTTGTCATCAACCTATTCAGGAGGCACTAAAGGGCGGTCTTGGGGTGGTTTTTGATTTGACGATTAATAATTTGAGCCAAATATACCAATGGCGTGCCTATTCCTTCCAGAATGAGAGTGACTATCGTGGCTTGTTGCTGGTGGGCCGAAATGTCACACAAGAGACGAGTTTGACGTGGCAATTGGCGCAACTGCAACCATTGTCTTCTGTAGTGCAAAGAAAAGTGGATACAGATGCGATTTTAAATGAGCTAGGGTATCTGTCTACTTTGCCTGGGCCGTTGGAAGCCAGGCATCTTCAGGGTTGGCTTGCTTTATTGATTTCTGTATTAGATGACATTGATGGTGTGGAAAGTGATGTGGTTTATTTGCCAATAGGTGAGGTATTTAGTCAAGAGAGTGCGCGTGTGATGGCCGCGATGGGCGTTGAAGCAAACCGAGCCTTATTAGATTGCTCCATTGAAGCGGGCGCAAAAGTGGTTGCAGTGGACACCTGCTTCAGAAGCCTGATACGAGTCTTGCTCATGATGGTCATGTCAAATGATATGGCTGAAAGGCGCCTCACTGTGCGTTTTTACGATTCCGAACTGGAAATGATTGCGATGAATGATATGGCGTTTAGGCCGCTCTTTTATTGGATGATTAAGGTGTTACTGGCAACGCTTGGTGGTCAGCAAAAAATCCTGCAAAACAATGCAGTTCAATTGAATTTGTTGGTGGGGGAAGAGGGGCAGAGTGCAGAGTTTCATTCGCTAGTAGCGGATAAAGTCGTTGCTTGGGTAGCGAATGATTACCCAAACGCAAAAGCCATTAAAGAGGCCTTGATCCGGTTGGGCACACACGTTGAAGAATATGTATCAACTGATAGCTTCTTTACTCAGTCCAGTACGATGCAAAGGTTTGATGCTGTATTAATTGGTTGTGATAAAGATATTAATGCACAATCCGATATGACTCGTGCTTTGCAGTTAAAATACAACCGCGATGATCTTCCGCTTGTATGGCTTAACAGTACCTTGCCAGTGGAGGTGAATGCTCATGTTTTTACCTTACAGGGGTGTTCTTTTGATTATAGTTTGCATCAAGTGTTGGTTCGAGCCTGTGCACGAGAGGGCATACTACCTATTCGCTCAAGCGAGAAAGGGCGTTCTTGGGTTATGATTGGCGGCAGTCGAGTCACAAAAGCGATTTGGTATACTGAGTTAGAAAAACATCGTGTGATTACCCAGTGGTTGGCAGATCTTTCTCATTATCAGGTTGTCTTGTCGTATCATGCTGAAGCGACCATTGTATTACTGGAGCCTCAGCCTTCAAGGCTTTTACTGGCGATTCAGTCCGCTTTTCCAAAAGTTCAAATTTTTTCTTTACAGCAATGGCCTGAAATGCCGGATAATGTGTCATTTTTTGATATGCCGTGGCCTTACTCTGTTGACCAGATAAGATTATTTACTGAAAAAGTTATGCAACAAAAGACAAATATTGGGAGCAATAAATGAGTGTAATTGGATTAATTGGAGCCATGGACGAAGAAGTCGCTGTGATCAAAGCGTGGATGACAGAGGTTCGTGAACAGTCTATTGCTGGCTGTGATTTTTTTGTTGGACGTTTTGAAGGCAAAGACGTTGTTTTGTTGAAATCGGGTATCGGTAAAGTGAATGCGGCGGTGTCTACTACCTTATTGCTCTCTCAGTTTAAGCCTGAGTATGTGATCAATATTGGCTCTGCTGGTGGTTTTGATCCTGAATTGCAGGTTGGCGATGTGGTTATTTCTGACCAGGTTGTTCATCACGACGTGGATGTTACCGCTTTTGGTTATGTTATGGGGCAAGTGCCAAATATGCCTGCGACTTATCCCGCTGACATGGAGCTGGTTAATCAAGCTAAACAAGCCTTGACGTCAGTGACTCAAGTGAAGGCGAAAGTGGGTCTGATTGGCACAGGTGACAGTTTTATGAACGACCCTGAAAGAGTCAATAAGGTGCGTGCAATGTTTCCAGAATTGGTTGCTGTCGAAATGGAAGCCGCTGCGGTAGCACAGGTTTGTTTTAAGTTTGCTACGCCGTTTGTGGTGGTGCGTTCTTTGTCTGACATCGCGGGTAAGGAATCGCCTCAAAGCTTCGAAGAGTATCTAAAAGTGGCGGCTGAAAATTCCTCTCTTATGATCCAGAAAATGCTTAAGGGTAACTAAGTTTATGTTACTGGGTAAGGGCTATAGGATGACAATTTGTTTCGTCGTCTGTTGGCCTTTATTGGCGTTTTCGGCTGAAGATGACACTGTCCAAGCGACTGAGGCAGAGTATAGTGAGGAAGATCAAGCTCCGTGGTGGCTTGATTCTCATGAATCTTTCTCAGAAACAATTGGCAGTTGGTCAACAAATATTGATACGTTTCTATCTGGTAGCCAAAGCCCACAGCAATCCGATAGTAACGTACAGATTCGTTTTGGGTCCATTTTTAACGAAGACAAAAGTACGGGTTTTTTTGACTTTCGTACACGATTGAAATTACCGAATACTCAGGATCGTTTGCGCTTGATCGTTGAATCAGAACCGGATTCTTTAGCGCCTGAAAGTTTGCGTGGAGAGTCATCTCAGCAAAATACTTTGATCGATTCGGCACTGAAATCCAGCGTGTCGGCTGCGGTTCGCTATATAGAAGACGACATAGGTTTGGATGTTGATGCGGGTATCCGTGTTGATTTTCCGCTTGATCCTTTTATACGTGTGCGCCTTAAGCAGGGTGACGTGATAGACAAATGGGAGTGGTGGCAGAAGCAAGAGGCTTTTGCTTATTATTCTAAAGGCATTGGCGCACGTTATGGTATCGGTTTGGGGTATGTCGTTGCTCCTACTCTCGATTTAGGGACGGACTTTGGTATCACTTGGCTTGATAAAGAGGGGTTGTTTTACGCTCGTGAAAACTTTTTTATACAGCAACGATTAAACGAGAGAAATCGCGTAAAGTATCAAGTCAGTTTTTTGCAGTCCGGTGAGCATTCTCTTGAGCCAGATAGTGTTTTGTATAATGTGCAATATGAGCGTCTCTTGTATAAGGATTGGCTCATAGGGCAGGTTATTCCTCAATTTACTCATGAGGCTGATGAGGATTATGAGGGAACATTTTCGCTCACATTATCCTTAGCTATTTTACTTGGGCCTAAATACCTTCATTAATTTGGTTGGTTAATTTCACGGTATGGTGGTGTGCGATTAGATTTGTATGCGGGGAACTCGTATAATGCCGCGCTTAATCAGTATCGATCGCTTCCAAGAGTATCAGCTATGAGACCGGATCAAATCCAACCAGAAATGTATCAAAAGCAGCTGCAAGAAAAGCAAGCTGAATTAGCCAAATTAATGGCGACTTTGTCATTGCCTGAGATGGAAGTATTTGCGAGTCAGCCGTCTCATTATCGGATGCGCGCTGAGTTCCGTATTTGGCATGAAGGCGATGATTTATATTACGCTATGTTTGACTCTGCTGATCCGAGAACCCCCATTAGAACGGATCAGTTTTTGGCCGCATCGAGCCTTATCAATGAGTTGATGCCCAAACTGCTCGATGCTGTTCGTGATATACCTGTGCTACGCCATAAGCTTTTCCAAGTGGATTTTTTAACGACCACGACGGGCGAGGCCTTAATCAGTCTGCTTTACCATAAGCCGATTGATGCAGAATGGAATGCGGCGGCGCTTCAGTTAAATGAGGCTTTTCCAGCGTGCCATTTTATTGGTCGCAGTCGTAAGAAAAAGCAAATTATCACGCGTGACTTTGTGATGGAAACGTTGACGGTTAACGGTCGTAAATTTCACTATCAGCAAGTGGAAAACAGTTTTACGCAACCCAATGCTGGTATCAGCGAAAAGATGCTTGAATGGGCTTTGGATGTTACCAAAGGAGCATCAGGAGATTTGTTAGAGATGTACTGTGGTAATGGTAATTTTTCCATTCCTCTGGCGCGTCGTTTTGATCGCGTGGTTGCCACAGAAATATCTAAAGTATCGGTGAATTCGGCACAACTGAATGTCGCGATTAACGGTATGAACAACATTCAAGTGGTAAAAATGGCCAGTGAAGACGTGTCTGCCGCTTTGAACGGTGACGTTGAATTGCCTAAGAGCCTACTTCAGGCGGGCGTGAGTGAACTGACGCCCTCTGTGGTGCTGGTTGATCCACCGCGAGCCGGTTTGGATGATGCCACGGTTGAACTGATTCGTAAGATTGACGCCATTCTTTATATCTCCTGTAATCCAGAGACGCTTAAAGCGAATTTAGAGGCTTTGTCGAGCACGCATGAAGTGGTTCGATATGCCATGTTCGATCAGTTTCCGTACACACATCATGTGGAGACGGGTGTGTATTTGCAGAGAAAGACAGCGGTTTAATGAATCAGACACACAATGCCTGTAATGAGACGAGGCGGCTATGAGGATTGTTCTTCTGATAATGAAAGACATTCCTGTCGCAGCGTTAGGTTACACATTATTCTGTGTTAATATAGTCAAACTTTTTCCCCCACCACCAAAGAGAAGTCGAACGAGCCATGAGTAATAACTCACTAGACAAAGACAAAATCAAAATCTTGTTATTAGAAGGCGTTCATCAGTCAGCATTGGATGCATTGCATGACGCAGGCTATACCAACATTGAATACCACAAAACAGCACTAGCAGAAGATGAGCTTATTGAGAAAATCTCGGAAGCGCATTTTATCGGTATTCGATCTCGTACTCAGTTAACGGCCGAGGTTTTAGAACATGCCAATAAACTGGTTGCCATTGGTTGTTTCTGTATTGGTACGAACCAAGTGGATCTCGATGCCGCCAGCGAGAAGGGTGTTGTTGTTTTCAACGCGCCATACTCCAATACGCGCAGTGTGGCTGAGTTGGTTCTTGGTCAGTTAATTCTGTTGCTTCGAGGCATTCCTGCGAAAAACGCAGCGTGTCATCGTGGTGGTTGGATTAAATCTGCTGCGGGCTCTTTCGAAACTCGTGGTAAGCGTTTGGGTATTATTGGTTACGGCAGCATAGGAACGCAGTTGAGCGTGTTGGCTGAATCTTTAGGCATGGAAGTGTGCTTTTACGATATCGTCACGAAATTACCATTAGGCAATGCGCGTCAAATAAAGAGCCTGAAAGAATTACTGTCCACCAGTGACATTATCAGTTTGCATGTGCCAGAGACAAATTCCACTAAGATGATGATCGGTGCGAAAGAAGTGTCTCAAATGAAGAAAGGTTCTATCTTCATTAATGCTTCACGCGGTACGGTAGCGGATCTAGACGCGGTGGCGGATGCCATTAAATCTGGAGATTTAGGTGGCGCTGCGGTCGACGTATTCCCAGTTGAGCCTAAAGGCAACGATGAGGAATTTGTTTCACCATTGCGTGGTTTGGACAATGTTATTCTAACGCCTCATATCGGTGGTAGTACGATGGAAGCGCAAGAAAACATTGGTATTGAGGTCGCTGAGAAGCTGATTAAATACTCTGATGTTGGTACCACAACCGCTGCAGTTAACTTTCCAGAAGTGGCTTTGCCTGCTCAAGCAGATAATCATCGCATTCTTCACATTCATGAAAACCGTCCAGGTGTGCTTTCTAAGATCAACGCGATCTTCTCTGAAAACAACATTAACATTACAGGCCAGTATCTTCGTACAACCGAGAAACTTGGCTACATGGTCATGGATGTAGACGCTGCCGCTGGCGAACTTGCGCTTGAAAAAGTGAAAGAAGTCGATGGCACGATAAAAGCTCGAGTATTGTTTTAGTCATTTGTTATGACTGTGTGAGAAAAAAAATCCAGCTTAGGCTGGATTTTTATTTTAGGCTTAAGTAACCGGCTTTGTGTAGAGGCTAGCTGATACCCAGTGTAGTGGTGATATCTTGAATTTTTTGCTTAATGTTGTTGGTGACATTTGACATAAAAGCTTCAGACTCATTGGCCTGCTCTCGAACTTTGACAACGGCCGTATTGAGTTTGTTCATGCCTAATTTTTGCTCTGCCGCATACCCCGTTGCTTTTTTCGCTAAATGGGTAGACTGCTTAGATTTTTCTAAGATTTCTTGTGCCGATTGACCAAGGGCTTGCGTCAAACTGACTTGTTCCGTTGAGGCGCTTTGAATCAGTTCTAAGTTAGTTTTCAGTTGGCTGGTGGCGGAAGTGAGTAAGGAAAAGATTTCGGTCATCTCTTCTAATGATTGCTGGGTCCGGCTGGATAAGGTGCGCACTTCAGAAGCAACGACAGCAAAGCCTCTACCATGTTCCCCTGCACGAGCAGCTTCAATGGCAGCGTTTAGCGCCAGCAAGTTGGTTTGTTCTGAAATGTCTTTGATGCCGCCTACAATTGAAGAGGCGCTTGATACTGAGGCCGCTAAATTAGCTAAGGCATTATTGCTGTTGGCTAAGCGTTCCATTGTCGTTTGGTTTGCGACAGCCAATGACGCAGCTTGGTTCACGCTGTGCGTCATGGCAGTATTAGTGTCCGCCGCATAGCTGGCAACTTCTTGAGCGCGGACTTCAGCTTTATTGGCTAAGGTTTCGACTTGGTTGGACATGTTTAATGTGTCGTCAAGTTCTTGGCGTGAAGCCATACTTAGCTCGTGTACCTGCCCAAAGGCATTGAGCATGTCATTAAGCGAAAGCGATATATTGCTAAGCTCGGTGTCTCTTTGTTGTCGTTGAACCGCTATCTGCTCTAAATAGCGGTTTAAATAGTGGGCAACATCTGATAATTCATTTTTATTCTTCCCCACTTTTAATGTGCTGATATTTTGGTGCTCCACTAATTCTTTCACCGCGGTGTATAAATCTCTCGCACTTTTTACGACAACTTTATTTTGGAAAATATGCACAGAAACAGTGGTCAGTATCATGAGTATGACAAAGACAGAGAAGGCGAGTAAGGTTTGTTGTTGTGTGGCCTGAGCACTTTCCTGAATGTTTTGCGTACCCGATTTTAGGGTGGCTTCAAGCTGTTTTATTTGCGAGCGTATTTTATCTTGTGCTGCGACGGCTTGTTTAATCACCATGAGACTCACGTCTACGTCTTTTAAGTATCGGTCAGACCAAGAGTGCAGTTCAGCTTTGGCTTCTTCTAAAGGATCTACTTTTTGCGCTGTATCTTCTGTGTCTGTTGACCAGCCCATTAGTGCGGAGAGGTCATCATTGGCACTGCTACTTTCTTCGCCGATCAGTGTCAGTATAGGCAAATTGCTGAAGTCTTTGATGTGGGATTGAAAAAGCTGTACAGCTTGTTTTAAGCGTTCATGGTTTTCTGCTGTACTGTTGGTTAAAAATTCGTTTCTTGCGCTGCTTACATGAATCAAGTCAGCATACAGTTTGGCTTGACTTGCTAGGTAAGGGGTTGCGGTCTGGAGGTCGGTCTGAACTTGGTAAGACTGTATTTTGTCAGTGGCTTCGTCCAGTGATAATAACGTCTGCCGTTCATTGTTCTCGATGAGAGCAAAAGGGTTGGCGGATAATTTTCCGGCCGCTCTTATATCCGACTGAAGGCTTTTTTCTATTTCTGTGAGTTGTTGTTCAATTGGGTCTCTGATGTCGCTTGGTAATGTGCCTAATGCTGGGCGAATTTTTGTTTGAATAAAGGCTTCCGTTGTTTGCAATGTGGATGCTTCTCCAGAAGATAAATACCCTTCTATAAGCTGTTTTAAATCGATGGAAGAATAGGACCAAACTTGTGTATAGGCATCGCTTTGTTCAAAAGCATCACGAAATTTCATTAGGCTCCAAAGCAGCAGGGCGATGAGCATACCCGCAATAATGAAATAACTAATGGTCGTCGTGCGAGTCACATGGGAGATTTTCAATCCAGAACCTACTTTGTTTACATTATTTTGGAAATGGGACTACCTTAATAGGAGTAGATGACAAAAATATGACAGTCTTGGTATTAGATGTTGAGTGGAGAGCGTTTGATCGGTATTGGTCTAATGGTCCAAAAGCGCCTTATTTTTGACTTTTAGCGCCTTACGTATCGCGAAACATTCTGAATGGATAAAAAAAACTTCCATGGTCACTTTTTCGTCATTATTTTGTATTAAATTTAAAAGGATATTAAACGAGTGTTTAATAAAAGTGTGTTTTGAGCGTCAAACGTTTTTTCATGAATCACTAAAAATCATAAACTCAAAGGAGTTCAAGAATGACCCTTTCTCGTCGTCAGTTTGTTAAAGGTGCCTCCATTGCAGGTGCTGTTGCCGCTGCTCCATTTTCTATCAATAGAGCCATTGCTGCGAATAAAGAGTTACGTATTTATGCTTGGGCTGGTTACATTACCGATGAAATGCTAGCAGACTTTAAAGCGAAAACTGGTATTAATGCGACTTTTACTCCTTATGGCACAAATGATGAGTTGATGAACTCGTTGCGGGCAACGGATGGTACGGGCTTCGATATTATTATGCCAACGGTCGACCGAGTGCCTGGGTATGTGGATTATGATTTGGTTCAGCCTCTTGATGTGAAAAGAATCAACTGGGACGGCTGCTTAGAAAGTGCTTTATCTGGATCGGATGTCGGTGGTGTTGTGAACGGTAAGCGTTATTTTGCTCCTTCCGACTGGGGTACAGAGGCCATTGCTTACAATAAGAATGATGCCAAAATCAGCAAAGAGCTAAGCTACGGTGATCTTTGGTTGCCTGAGAATGCTGGTGGCGTTACTGTCCGTGGCCATTCGGCTCTTGTCGGTATTGGTTTGTGGTTAGAAAAAGCCGGTAAGTTACCTTATCCATTATTGGAATCCTACAAAAATGAACAAGCGATGCGCGCTAACTTTGACGTTATCTTAAAAGTGGCGGTTGAGCATAAAGGGGCAATTGCTCAGTTTTGGTCAACTGAAAATGAAGCGCAAGGTGCCTTCCGCACGAATGGTGCAACCATTGGTCAAACTTGGGACAGCACGGCGTTTAAATTACGCTCTGAAGGCGAGGCAATTGCTTATGGTGCACCAAAAGAGGGTGCATTGGCATGGATGGAAGGATTTGTTATTCCTAAAAATGCCAACAATGTGGATTCGGTTTATGAATTCATTAACTGGTATTACACGCCAGAAGCCGGCGCAATGTTTGTTAAAGCAACAGGCTATAACTCTACTGCAAAAGGGGCAGATGCACTATTACCTGCCGAAACGAAACAGTTTTTCCAAGACTCTTACAGCCAACAAGATCTTGCCAATCTTTGGTGGTGGCCAATTCAAGAGCCATGGTATGTATCGTTACGTAACGAATACCAAGATCGTTACTTGTCTGCATAATACCTCGAAGGCCCCTTGTGATGTTCACGAGGGGCTTTTTTGTTTGCCCAGCGAAGCTGGCAAAC
>NZ_QGOK01000008.1 GCF_003259175.1 Marinomonas shanghaiensis
CTACATAAAACCAATCACCTGTAGGCCGTCAAAAGCAGATGGCACCAAACCAATCCCCATCAAAATGTAGGTCGGCCTTTAGGCCGTCAGAAGCCGATGACACCAAACCAATCCCCATCAAAATGTAGGTCGGCCTTTAGGCCGTCAAAACCTCATAACATCAAACCAATACCTTGACGCGCTAAAGCACGACCTACATAAAACCAATCACCTTTAGGCCGTCAAAAGCCTGTGGCACCAAACCAATCCCCATCAAAATGTAGGTCGGCCTTTAGGCCGTCAAAACCTCATAACATCAAACCAAAACCTTGACGCGCTAAAGCACGACCTACATAAAACCAATCACCTTTAGGCCGTCAAAAGCCGATGGCACCAAACCAATCCCCATCAAAATGTAGGTCGGCCTTTAGGCCGTCAAAACCTCATAACATCAAACCAAAACCTTGACGCGCTAAAGCACGACCTACATAAAACCAATCACCTGTAGGCCGTCAAAAGCCGATGGCACCAAACCAATCCCCATCAAAATGTAGGTCGGCCTTTAGGCCGTCAAAACCTCATAACATCAAACCAAAACCTTGACGCGCTAAAGCACGACCTACATAAAACCAATCACCTGTAGGCCGCTGAGCGTTTTTTTACCCACACCACAATGCCCTTTTGCAACAAGATAAAAAACAGCAACAAACCACCCACTGCCAATTTTGTCCACCAGCTGTTTAACGAGCCATCGAATGTGATCAAGGTTTGAATAATGCCTTGGATCATGCCGCCCAAAAAGGTCCCAAACACATAACCCACACCGCCTGTTAACAAGGTTCCGCCAATGACCACCGCGGCGATAGCATCCAGCTCCACACCAACTGCGGCCAACGGATAGGCGGAACCGGTGTAAATCGCAAAGATCACCCCAGACATAGCGCTGTAAAAACCACTCAAAGCATAGATCTTAATAATGGTTTTCTTAACTGGCACACCTAATAGAGCGGCAGAATGACTGTCTCCCCCCAACGCATACACGCTCATGCCAAAACGGGTACGACGAGCAATTAAGATCCCCATCAGCAACAACACCAACATAGCCATGGCAATAAAGGTCAAACCACCACGACCTGGTAAAGGCAAATAAATACTCGATAACCCAGCAACAAAAGGGTGATCAATAGGCACCGCATCCAGATTAATCAGGTACGCCAGACCACGAAACAGAAACATTCCGGCCAAGGTCACAATAAAAGCCTGAATCTCAAAAAACGCAATAATCATCCCCATGATCGCACCAAAAGCCACACCGACCATCAGAGCGATACCCATGGCAAACAGCGGGTGTATTTCCATATTGGATATCAAATACGCCATCAACACCCCCACAAAGGCAATCATTGACCCCACTGACAAATCGATACCACCGGACAAAATAACAAACGTCATGCCAATGGCCGTGATGATCAAAAACGCGTTGTCGGTCAATAAATTGGAAAACACCAAGGTGTCACGAAAGCCTTTGTATTCGTACACGCCAAAACCATACAACAGGATAAACACCAACAGGGTTGCCAATATTGGCAAGTTTCGTTCATTAATCATGGTTTTGTGTTCCCTTTTACTGAAGTCTGCTTTTTCTGGAAAAAACCAGACAGCCACTGACGGGTTTTCGGCGATTGAATCAACAATACCGCCAAAATAATGGTCGCTTTCACCACCAAATTATATTGCGCTGGCAAACCACTGGTCAGAATCGCCGTGGTTAACGTCTGAATAATCAGCACACCGACAATCGTCAATAATAAATAAATACGCCCGCCCGCTAACGAAGCTCCCGCTAACACCACCGCCAAAATAGCGTCCAGTTCTAGCCATAATCCGGCATTATTCGCATCCGCTCCGCGAATGTCTGCGGCAAGAATAATGCCGCTCATGGCCGCGCAGAATCCGGAAAACACATAAGCCGATAACACCAACAAACGCGCTTCGATCCCGACTAAACGACTGGCCCTCACATTCGCCCCGACGGCTTCAATAAACAAGCCCAGGGCGGTTTTTCGCATCACCACCAAGGTCAATACAATCATGCCAATCGCAATCCACACCCGAATCGGAAACGCCAAAAAATAACCATTACCAATGGCATCCAATACATCAGAATGAAAGGTAACGATCTGCCCTTCGGTAATCATCTGGGCGATACCACGCCCTGCTACCATCAAAATCAAGGTGGCAACAATCGGCTGAATATTAAACACCGACACCAATACGCCATTCCACACACCGCATAGTACACCAGTGCCTAAAGCGCATAGGATCACCAGCCACACAGGAAAGTCAGTGTTCACTGTCAGTACCGCCGTGACCGCCCCTGAGATAGCAATCACAGCACCGACCGATAAATCAATCCCACGGGTACCAATCACCACTGCCATGCCCAATGCCACCAAAGCAGTTGGCGTGGCACGATGCAAAATATCCAACAGGCTACCAAACAAATGCCCATCGACCATTTGAATGCTCAAAAACCCCGGTGTGATGGACGCGGTCACTAGAATGATCAGTACCAGCGATACCAAGGGCGCGAGCGTTTTTTGATGTTTATGCAAAAACTTATTCTTTTTCATAGGGACAACTACTTTGAAAACAGACCGAAAGAAGCAGAACACGACAAACCATGTTAACTGGCAATCGTGCGCAATATGGCTTGCTCAGACACTTCATTGCCATGAAGCTCCGATATCTTTTGATGGTCTTTCATCACCACCACACGATGAGCAAACATCACCAACTCTTCTAATTCAGAAGAGGCCACTAACAAGCCCATACCTTGTTCACATAGCTCGTTAATGATTTGAATAATGTCGTGATGCGCACCAATATCAATACCGCGAGTGGGCTCGTCTAAAATCAACAGAGCAGGATGTGTAATCAACCACCGAGCGAGAATGACTTTCTGCTGATTCCCGCCGCTCAACTGACCAATAGGCTTATCCATATCGGGCGTTTTGATCGCCAAACGCTGAATCATGTCTTCCACAAGCTGCTGTTGCTCTGCCATGGAAATGGGTGACCACCAGCCTCGACTTGCTTGTAACGCCAGAATCATATTTTCTCTGACACTCAACTCCGCCACGATACCGTCGAGCTTACGATCTTCAGGGCAATAGCCCATGCCAACTTGAATCGCACGGCGCAAAGACAAATTCGTCAGTGAATGCTTACCCAGTATTACTTCCCCCTGATCCGCCTTCACCGAGCCATAAGCCAATTCACAGAGTTCCGTGCGACCAGAACCTAATAAGCCCGCTACGCCAACAATCTCCCCCGCCGCAATACTCAAATCCAAAGGCTGCAAATAGCGCTGCTTGCCCACATTGTTCAGCTGCAACAGTTCCGTGCGCTCACGCTTAATAGAATGATCGTGGGCGGTCGGGGTAAGATCTTCTAGGGATTTCCCCACCATGTGACTGACCAACTCAGAACGCGTCAACTCAGCCGTTTTAAAAGTCCCCACACACTCACCGTTGCGCAGCACCGTAATACTATCGGTAATGCGATACACCTGATCTAAGAAATGCGTCACAAAAATAATGCCTAGCCCTTCGGATTTCAGACGCGTCATCAAATCAAACAACTGCTTGATTTCATCACTGTCCAAACTGGCCGTCGGCTCATCCAAAATCAGCATTTTGGCTTGCGTACTTAACGCCCGAGCTATCGCCACCAGCTGCTGAATGGCAATCGAATAGGTGTCTAACTGTCGCAATGGGTCTATGTCTAAACCGACCTGCGCCAACAATGCTCGCGCGCGGATTTCGGCTTTTTTCCAACTGATTAGACCAAAGGTTTTTTCTTGGTGCTGTAAAGTGAGATTTTCCATCACCGACATGGTCGGAATCAGATTCACCTCTTGATAAACCGTACTGATGCCTAAACGCTGCGCATGACCACTGTCCGATGCATTGATCAAACGGCCATCTAAAAAAACCTCTCCACTGTCACGTGGATAGACGCCCGTCAGCACTTTAATTAACGTAGATTTACCGGCACCGTTTTCACCCAACAAAGCCCGAATCTCACCCGGCTGAATGCACAAAGACACATTGTTTAAAGCTTGCACACCGGTAAAAGATTTTGATAAGTGTTTGATTTCGAGTAACGAATGGGACGCGCTTTGCGCCGCTTCGAAAGTGTCTTTGACTACTGAAGTATCTTTGGCTAAATGCGACATGGCCTGCCGTCTCCGTTATAGCGAATACAAAACAATCAAGCACACCTAGAACGCCTTTTCTCTAGGTGTGCCTGCCTATTATTTACGCTTCGCGTATTCCGCAGCCGCTGTGTCTGGAAGGTACAATGGGCCGTTGGCTTTGATCCACTTGTCAACAGATTCGCCTTTCTGAGACGCCAGAATGGCATCAAACGCGGGACCACCAAGATGAGGGTTTAACTCGATAGTGGCATTGGCTTCGCCATCTGCCATGGCTTTAAAAATATCTGGCACCGCATCAATAGACACCACTAAAATGTCCTTGGTTGGTTTCACGCCTGCTTCTTTCATTGCCAAAATCGCCCCCAATGCCATGTCGTCATTGTGAGCAAACAGCGCGCAGATATTCTTCGCACCGCCCTCTGCTTTCAAAAAGCTCTCCATTACTTCTTTACCACCAGCGCGAGTGAAGTTGCCAGACTGTGAACGGATAATCGTCATATTTGGGAAGTTACTGATAACAGAATCAAACCCTGTCTTACGATCGATCGCAGCCGATGAACCAACAGAACCCTGCAACTCAACAATATTACAACGCCCATTGGTCTGCGCTGCCAACCAAGAAGCCGCTAAGGCGCCTTCTTCTTTAAAGTCAGATGCCACTTTGGTTAAGTACAAGCTAGGGTCCGCCGCCACACCACGGTCAATCAACACAACCGGTATTTTAGCCCGTTGCGCTTCTTTCAATACCTGATCCCAACCGGTTTCCACCACAGGTGCCAACAAAATGCCATCCACCCCTTGGGCAATAAATGAACGTACCGCTTTGATTTGGTTTTCTTGCTTTTGTTGCGCATCGGAGAATTTTAGATCGTAGCCACGGCGTTCCGCCTCAGCCTTAATGGATTCGGTTTCAGACGTTCGCCAGCCACTTTCAGAGCCAATTTGCGAAAACCCTATAGTAAGATCCGCCGCCATCGCCGAAACGGAAAACACAGGAAGCATCACAGCGAAAGTCGTCAGCAAAGCCTTGCGCTTAAAAGCCCCTAACCATGGTAACGAATGGCAAACAGAAGAACGAACAGAAAGAGATTGCATACTAGATTCCTTTTATTTTTGTTGTGATCAGTACTGAGAACAACACGGCGGACACTCCGCCTCAGCCATACTCTGCCATTGAGAATATAACTCACTTCCTGTGCTTTCAAATGCAAGTTACGGCGAATTGCATATCAGTATTGATATGACAAAACACCGCAACATATCTTTTTTAAAACCGGTTAAATCGCCCTCCTAACGGCGTATCAGCTTAAATACAACTGACTCAACCACACACTCACAGGCAAGGTCACCACAGACAACAAGGTCTGCATAGTAATGTAAGCCGACATTTTATCGGCATCACCGCCTAACTGACGAGCCAATGCATAAGCCGATGTAGCCGTAGGAACCACACCAAACAACACCGCCACCAACGCTGGCAACCCCCGCACATCCAGCCACCAGCACATAACACCAATGACCAAGGGAAACACCACAAAACGCGCCACCGAAGACATAACAAAAGTCATACCCACCGCACGAATCGTCTCAAAACGCACACTCGCGCCCACCGCCAACAACACCAATGGCAACGCCGCTTGTGACAACATCCCCACCACATCGGAAACGACAATAATCGGCGTCCATCCCAACAAATTCAAACCACTGCCCAGCACAATCGACACAATCAACGGGTTACGGATCAAGGCACCACTTAACAAACGTGGTAAGGAGGTGGAAGCAGAAGGATCGGTTGTAGACGGCCCATGCATCAAGGTCATAGACACCACCAAAAACACATTAATAGAGGGTATCAACACCGACGCCCCCAAGGCCGCCAGCACCAACCCTTCATTGCCGTACAAACTCCCTGCCAACGCCAACATCACAAAGGTGTTAAAGCGAACGCCCGCTTGCAACATAGACGACGCCGTCGGCGCCACCACCTTCATCAGCCACGTACTGACAAACACAAAAATCGCCGTCACCACCAAAGCAAACAGCAAGATAAACGCATACTTAGGCAACAAAGGGTTAGAAAAATCGATCTGCGAGGTTTTATGAAACAACAAAGCGGGAAACAGTACCCAATAAGACAACTTATCCACGCCCGACCAAAAACCATCCATCGGAAAACGCCAGCGCTGACACACCGCCCCCGCCATCAATAACAAAAACACCGGCAACACGGAAAGAGAGAGAGAAAACACACATACCCCTTAAAAAAATAGCCCAAGGTAATCACCTGTAGGTCGGCCTTTAGGCCGTCAAAAGCCCAACAACACAAAACCAAAAACCTTGACGCGCTAAAGCACGATCCACAAGATCGACGGAATTCGTTTAGCGACAGCCTCCTTTAGCGAGAATGACAAAGCCGCCAATCTTGCACCGCTAACTGCTCTACAAACCAAGACAACCCCAAACCCGGTTCGTCTTTACGCCATGCCAAATACGCCATCTGATTCGGCCTTGGTAACTCACACTGGCGCAACACCAAACGCCCAGCACTCAGCTCATCAACAATACGATGTTTCGGCAAATACCCCACCCCTAAACCCAAACATTGCGCCTGAATTTTACTGCGCATGGTATCGACCCTCAGCACTTGGCGACTCTCAAAAATACCACTGCTACGAGCGGGTAAAATTTTTGAACTATCTGCCACCACAATCGCTGGATACTGACGTAATTGCGCGGCGGTAATCGGCCCATCCGTCAACGCTAATGGGTGCGTTGGTGACACCGCAAAGACAAACTCTATCTCACCAATCGCACGAATATGCACATTGCCCTTTGGCAACTCCCCCGTTGCCCCAATCACCAAATCGGCCCTATCGTCTTGCAAGGCATCCCAACCACCGCCCACCGCTTCTTCTGATAAAGTCAGCTCAACGGGTCGATTTTGTGATAAAAAATCCCCCACCACAGACATCAAAGGCGACTCCAGCAACACAGTATCTCGTGCGATTCTCAGCTTAGGCTCCCAGCCTGACTCAAACTGCTTGATCGAATCTTCTAAGCGCACAGCAGCAGCAAGAATGGCACGACCTTGCTCCAACACCAAATGCCCTGCTGGCGTCAGCACCGCTTTTTGTCGAGACCGATCAAACAGCGCCACGCCCAAATCGTCTTCCAGCTTCTTCACCGTATACGTTAACGCCGAAGGCACCTTAAACAACGCCTCCGCTGCCGCCGCAAAACTGCCCAACTGATGAATCGCCTCCAACACCCGTAATGCTTCCAATGTCACCGCGTAGGCCATAGCTCAACCTTTGTTCAAATTTTTTGAAATACTAGCTCAAAACCTTCCAATTTTCTTTCTTTTTCCCACCCACTACACTCACTTCATACCCGCACATCATTATGAATTGCGAGAAAAAACTAGGAGAAAGACAATGATCACACTTCGCAACGCACAAGACCGTGGACACGCCAACTTTGGCTGGTTAAAAAGCAACCACACCTTTTCCTTTGGCAACTACTACGACCCACAGCACATGGGCTTTTCTGACCTACGCGTCATCAACGACGACACCGTCACACCCGGCGCGGGTTTCGAAACCCACGGCCACCGCGATATGGAAATACTCAGCCTAGTATTAGAAGGCACCATCGCCCATAAAGACAGCGCAGGCAACATAAAAGAACTGCCCGCAGGCGAGTATCAACTCATGTCCGCAGGCAAAGGCATCTACCACAGTGAATTCAACGCCTCTAAAAAAGACATGCTGAAATTCCTACAAATTTGGATCATGCCAAACAAACTAGGCGGAGAACCCGGCTACCAACAAAAGGAATTTAGCCAAGCACAAGGCTTCACCACCATCATCACCCCAGATGGAAAAGATGGCACACTGCACATAAAACAAAACATGCAGCTCATCCAACTGATCCTAGAAGATCAACCAACTGCCACCTGGACAGCGGACAAAAACCGCCATTACTATGTGCACCTGATCGAAGGCGAACTCTCCCTCGGCAACGGCATCACCATGCACCCAGGCGACGGCGCAAAAATTGAAGACGTAACAGATATTAACTTTGAAAGACTGAGTGAAAAACGCGTCAAAGCACTGCTTTTTGACTTGGTGTAACCACCAACGACATAAACACCGACCTGCAAGATATTGATCCACATAATATTTTGCAGGTCGCGGCTTCAGCCCGACAAAAGATTCTTCACCAAACCCCAGATCAACATCAGGAAGGCACCACCGTAATCTGCTACAACGGCCTATAAAACGGAGGGCGGTTTAGATGAATTTTCTTTCAATAAGATGAATAAACGGCACCATACTTTTATGCAAAACGGCAAAGACAACAACTTGATTTTTACCTTCAACATAATAAATAACGTGGCTACCGTAGGGAAAACTGAAAACATTTTCTCGGATCTCCGGCCGACTCTTACCAAGAGAAGGTGATTCGGCAAGCAATCTAATCGTTTGCCTAATCCCAAACAAATACTGTTTAGACTGAGTGATCCCCCAGTTTGCTAACGTAAAACGATGAATTCCAACTAAGTCTGACTTTGCATCAGGTGTTAAATAATAAGTGACAGACATTAATCATAAAGCCCTTCTTCAAGCTCACTGAAAAACGCTTCACCAGCAACCAGATCTCCCTTTGATATATCTTTCATTGCTTGAGCGGCTTTATTTTGCAATAAATGCAATTTTAACGCTTCGATACTCTCATAATCATCAACGGAAATAACAACAGCAACTGGCTTACCATTTTTACTGATTTGAACAGGAGATTTTTGAGCATTTAGTAATAAATCACCAAAATGAGTTTTAGCCTCATTGGCAGAAATAGTATTCATCATCATCTCCAAATAAATCGTTCGATTCATACAATATAATCGAATCATCTAACAACTGCAAAAACCCATTCCCTTTAACATCCAACCACACCGTAGAGCAGCATGAGAGAGGCACGACCGTAATCTGCCAGCGGCCCTTTGCCCCACAAAACACACCAAGCCATCATCAACCACACCGTAGGGCAGCATAAGGGAGGCACGACCGTAATCTGCCAGCGGCCTTTACGTCCAAAACACACCAAGCCATCATCAACCACACCGTAGGGCAGCATGAGGGAGGCACGACCGTAATCTGCCAACAACAGACTTAACGACCAAAACTAAATCATTGAATTCGATGACATTAAAACAATAGATAGTCCAACTCCTCATACTCACAATCCCACGACAGAAATATTCTCCCGTCATTCCTGTTTATCCGCTCAATCATCATTGAAAAACAATGACCCAGTCTGCTGATATTTTAACTGTGGCGAACTCGCCATAATTAAAATCCAAGAAACAAAGAATAAATAAGCATCAGTTACTGTACGCATAAACCATCACCTTATGAGGCGGAACAACAACCCAGCGCCTAATTACCTACCAACTAATACTTCAATCCACACGGCGGCTTGAGTGCCACTGGCGAGACCACTCCTTTGCTGGATCAATTTCCGATTACCGTTGTCATCAGCGGTTAATCCCCACGAGTGTGGGGAACGCCTATCCCGATCAATGACTACTTGTATTCAAGACGGTTAATCCCCACGAGTGTGGGGAACGCGTATCAATGCCATCATAATCAGTAATATCAAAACGGTTAATCCCCACGAGTGTGGGGAACGCTATCAGTTCGTTCTGCAGCTGTATGACGTTTTCGGTTAATCCCCACAAGTGTGGGGAACGCCAATTTAACGGCAAGGCTTTTCACGCTCATGCCGGTTAATCCCCACGAGTGTGGGGAACGCTTGACCGCCACGTATCAGATCAATAAAAAAACCGGTTAATCCCCACGAGTGTGGGGAACGCGAAATACAATAAAGGTTTCTATGTAATTGGCGAGGTTAATCCCCACGGCTGTGGGGAACGCAACAGGCATAACTAAAGAGGAGGCGAGATTAGCGGTTAATCCCCACGGCTGTGGGGAACGCACGTAAACTCATGCTAAACAAAGGCTGGTCAACGGTTAATCCCCACGGCTGTGGGGAACGCTTCTGAGTTATGACCTGTGTTCAATGCGTCCGCGGTTAATCCCCACGGCTGTGGGGAACGCGCCTATGGCTAGGTCGGAAACGCTCGGATTTTCGGTTAATCCCCACGGCTGTGGGGAACGCTTCTGCCGTGGTCGCTGCTGACCCTTTCCAAGCGGTTAATCCCCACGGCTGTGGGGAACGCCAAATAAAGTGGCGTTTAAATACCCTTCTTTGCGGTTAATCCCCACGGCTGTGGGGAACGCACACGAAGCAATTGAAAAATTAATTGAAGACGCGGTTAATCCCCACGGCTGTGGGGAACGCCAATTACGAGACGTGAAAAGTTACTATCCCAACGGTTAATCCCCACGGCTGTGGGGAACGCGTTTTTTTATGTCTTGAATAAGCATAACGAGGCGGTTAATCCCCACGGCTGTGGGGAACGCCATCGAACAAACCCACTCAATCCATTCTATTTGCGGTTAATCCCCACGGCTGTGGGGAACGCTACATTGGGAACCGCAAACCATGCACAAGGACCGGTTAATCCCTACGGCTGTGGGGAACGCACCATTCGACGCCTCGCAAGATCAAACACATGCGGTTAATCCCCACGGCTGTGGGGAACGCTTCATCAAGTAATGCGTCACCAAAAGAGATGCCGGTTAATCCCCACGGCTGTGGGGAACGCTCCTATGTAGCCTAGTATTGAAGCAATTTGATCGGTTAATCCCCACGGCTGTGGGGAACGCCAAGATGATTCGATCAAAAAAAGAGCTTAATCCGGTTAATCCCCACGGCTGTGGGGAACGCGCTCTTAGTCACTACGAACATGCCTAGACGTACGGTTAATCCCCACGGCTGTGGGGAACGCACTCGCAAGAGTACATTACAAACAGCACATCACGGTTAATCCCCACGGCTGTGGGGAACGCCTACGTTAGCTGATTTCTGCGAGCAAGCAGCGCGGTTAATCCCCACGGCTGTGGGGAACGCGCTCCCCAAAAGGGTTTCATCCGTTCGGATTGCGGTTAATCCCCACGGCTGTGGGGAACGCAACTAAATACACGCAAGCGATGAATAAAAAGACGGTTAATCCCCACGGCTGTGGGGAACGCCTTGTTTCGCCTTCTGACCCGCTGTAAATGGCCGGTTAATCCCCACGGCTGTGGGGAACGCATCCTCAAACCAGTTTTCTTTGGAAATAATTTCGGTTAATCCCCACGGCTGTGGGGAACGCGATAATAAAATAATTAATATACAAATCAATGGCGGTTAATCCCCACGGCTGTGGGGAACGCCAAGACCCAAAGATGAAACATCATCATTAATGCGGTTAATCCCCACGGCTGTGGGGAACGCGAGACCATAATGACTAGAAAGCCCATTAAGAGCGGTTAATCCCCACGGCTGTGGGGAACGCTGAAGCTGCGCGAGATTCGCATGTTTTAATCCCGGTTAATCCCCACGGCTGTGGGGAACGCTTTAGATCCAATGATAATAACGCATTCAAAGACGGTTAATCCCCACGGCTGTGGGGAACGCTGGCATAGATTTGGTGACGGTTGGGATTGCTACGGTTAATCCCCACGGCTGTGGGGAACGCATCCCCGTTGGTCAGCACCGTGATGATTTGGCCGGTTAATCCCCACGGCTGTGGGGAACGCAAAATGATCAAGCGGCGTACCTACTGGAATCGCGGTTAATCCCCACGGCTGTGGGGAACGCGCTGGGCAGTCGGGCATTGAGAAAGATCAGCTCCGGTTAATCCCCACGGCTGTGGGGAACGCCTTTGCATACGATTTCTGCAGGCGGGAATCATCGGTTAATCCCCACGGCTGTGGGGAACGCAACCCGCTCGTTTGTTTGCCGTTTATCGTCGGCGGTTAATCCCCACGGCTGTGGGGAACGCGAGTTTACGGTAAACCCCCCCGTTAAACCCCGCGGTTAATCCCCACGGCTGTGGGGAACGCCCGCGCGCCCAATCGTTGGGGGCAAAGTACGTCGGTTAATCCCCACGGCTGTGGGGAACGCGGGCGTTTAATAAAATCACGCGTGGCATGGTCGCGGTTAATCCCCACGGCTGTGGGGAACGCGCTTTGCGCCTGCATGGCTTTAATCATTCCAGCGGTTAATCCCCACGGCTGTGGGGAACGCATCTTGAGATACTTGGAGCAAGATAAGAATTTCGGTTAATCCCCACGGCTGTGGGGAACGCTAAAGGCTGAATCCATTAGAACTGGAGAGTCTCGGTTAATCCCCACGGCTGTGGGGAACGCCCTATCGGTCTGCGACTCGTCAGCACCCATAACGGTTAATCCCCACGGCTGTGGGGAACGCGCTTGTCAGTTGTTCCGCGTCAAACGCCATTACGGTTAATCCCCACGGCTGTGGGGAACGCTTTGGCTTCTGCTTTGACTGTTAAACGCCATGCGGTTAATCCCCACGGCTGTGGGGAACGCGCGTGTCAGTTGTTCCGCGTCAAACGCCATTACGGTTAATCCCCACGGCTGTGGGGAACGCGCATCCATTACCGCGCCCGTCAGTTTTTCGGCCGGTTAATCCCCACGGCTGTGGGGAACGCGATAGGGAGTCGGGCATTTGGCAGAAAGTTAGCGGTTAATCCCCACGGCTGTGGGGAACGCGTTGGCTTCTGCTTTGACTGTTAAACGCCATGCGGTTAATCCCCACGGCTGTGGGGAACGCGCATCCATTACCGCGCCCGTCAGTTTTTCGGCCGGTTAATCCCCACGGCTGTGGGGAACGCGTTTTGGCCTTCTTGACGTTGCCTTTAAGCGGCGGTTAATCCCCACGGCTGTGGGGAACGCTTGTAAGGCTCTGGTATATGTGGAACCCAATTCGGTTAATCCCCACGGCTGTGGGGAACGCATGGTCAGACTCATACTAAGTATATTAGAGATCGGTTAATCCCCACGGCTGTGGGGAACGCCTGCTGGTTCAGGTAAAGTAATGTTAGCCATGCGGTTAATCCCCACGGCTGTGGGGAACGCATTCACTAATTCGTCAAATAATGAGTAGTCGCCGGTTAATCCCCACGGCTGTGGGGAACGCTGTGGTCGTCAACATATTTTGTTGTCTGATGTCGGTTAATCCCCACGGCTGTGGGGAACGCCTCTCCAGTTTTCCAAATGCATCCCAAACCAGCGGTTAATCCCCACGGCTGTGGGGAACGCCATTACGGAATTTCAACATTTAAAATGCTGTACGGTTAATCCCCACGGCTGTGGGGAACGCTCTTCTATATCCGACCCGTAAGCAGGCCATTGCGGTTAATCCCCACGGCTGTGGGGAACGCCTCTCAGAGCATGAACAAAATATAGCCTCTAACGGTTAATCCCCACGGCTGTGGGGAACGCCAAAAGCGACCTATCGCAGGATGATATACTTGGCGGTTAATCCCCACGGCTGTGGGGAACGCTACTTCCACGTTCGAAATATTGTTATTAATCGCGGTTAATCCCCACGGCTGTGGGGAACGCCGAACGATCAAAACTCGAACGCTGAATTTCAGCGGTTAATCCCCACGGCTGTGGGGAACGCTTCCTCATTAAGAACAGGCAAATTGCCAAAATCGGTTAATCCCCACGGCTGTGGGGAACGCATGAGCAATAAACGGAGTCGCAAAATAACCCGCGGTTAATCCCCACGGCTGTGGGGAACGCCCAATCATGGACAACATGTTTATGGAAACATTCGGTTAATCCCCACGGCTGTGGGGAACGCAAAAGGTTAATCAGGAATTTGCTAATATGCGACGGTTAATCCCCACGGCTGTGGGGAACGCTTCGAGCTGCTTTGAAAGCGGCCATCGAAGAACGGTTAATCCCCACGGCTGTGGGGAACGCCAAGTGGCAGGGATTAGGTAGGGTTCGCGCCCCGGTTAATCCCCACGGCTGTGGGGAACGCAGGCCTCAAAAAGGTGAGGCTGTTTCTATCCCCGGTTAATCCCCACGGCTGTGGGGAACGCTTTTTGTTTATTGAAAATCATAATGAAAATACCGGTTAATCCCCACGGCTGTGGGGAACGCCTGCTTCAGCACATTTTCAACATGGCGGCGCGCGGTTAATCCCCACGGCTGTGGGGAACGCGACATGATCAACGATTCTATCCAGCGTGCGCACGGTTAATCCCCACGGCTGTGGGGAACGCACTTTAGCTCGCTCCAGTGAGTTTGGGTCGAACGGTTAATCCCCACGGCTGTGGGGAACGCTGGTACCTATCTGCGGCACAGCAGTGCGATTGCGGTTAATCCCCACGGCTGTGGGGAACGCGGCTCCAGCTTGGGAGACCGTTAGAGCGCAGGCGGTTAATCCCCACGGCTGTGGGGAACGCCAAGTCCTTGAGTTTAAGGGTTTGTTCATTGACGGTTAATCCCCACGGCTGTGGGGAACGCTAATTTAATTTTACTGGTGTAATATGAAATTACGGTTAATCCCCACGGCTGTGGGGAACGCTAAGTCTGACAATGACGGTGATGATGTGTTTACGGTTAATCCCCACGGCTGTGGGGAACGCACCTTTAAATCGACTATCTCTACAAGTATCACACGGTTAATCCCCACGGCTGTGGGGAACGCGATTCTTATCTCATTAAGACTGAGAAAGGCTACGGTTAATCCCCACGGCTGTGGGGAACGCTTGAGTCCTGCAAGGATTGTGGTCTTACCGTACGGTTAATCCCCACGGCTGTGGGGAACGCTTACTTGACTCATACGCTGACATTCATGATTACGGTTAATCCCCACGGCTGTGGGGAACGCGTCCTCGTCGCGTTGTAATTACTTCTCAATGACGGTTAATCCCCACGGCTGTGGGGAACGCACCATAAGCGGTGCAGAGTTTGTCCGGCATTACGGTTAATCCCCACGGCTGTGGGGAACGCCATAACGCCTGGTCCCGACGTTCTTTTCTGATCGGTTAATCCCCACGGCTGTGGGGAACGCCACGTTTCCAACTTCACCCCGTCGTCATTACTCGGTTAATCCCCACGGCTGTGGGGAACGCTAACTCCACGTTTAATCCGTTCACATCAACAACGGTTAATCCCCACGGCTGTGGGGAACGCGAAGTCACGGTAAGTTTTTACGTCTGGAACTACGGTTAATCCCCACGGCTGTGGGGAACGCGGGACGTAACGTGATAGTGTTCAAAATCATTCCGGTTAATCCCCACGGCTGTGGGGAACGCCTGTTGTTGTTGCAGTCTGGGCACAACCCAAACGGTTAATCCCCACGGCTGTGGGGAACGCACGGTCCGAAGAAACCCGCTTCTGATAAAGCACGGTTAATCCCCACGGCTGTGGGGAACGCGACAGAGACAGTGAAGCCAAATAAGGCTCCAGCGGTTAATCCCCACGGCTGTGGGGAACGCTAGGTCCGAAGAAACCCGCTTCTGATAAAGCACGGTTAATCCCCACGGCTGTGGGGAACGCGACAGAGACAGTGAAGCCAAATAAGGCTCCAGCGGTTAATCCCCACGGCTGTGGGGAACGCTACTTGAGCCGTTTATCGAAATAGACATCGCGCGGTTAATCCCCACGGCTGTGGGGAACGCTCAAACTGATCAAACCCACCTTCTGCAATCTTCGGTTAATCCCCACGGCTGTGGGGAACGCTGCCGTCGTGACCCGTTCCGATATATCCCGACCGGTTAATCCCCACGGCTGTGGGGAACGCTGCGGTCGCTCGCCATTCACCAAGCTGCAGTGCGGTTAATCCCCACGGCTGTGGGGAACGCTCTTAGTGTAGACGATTGTTTTGCAAAGGAAAATTCTTTAACAAAAAATCCACCAAGAGTTTTACTCTTTTTTGAGTTTTTAAAGAGCTGTAACTATTTGATTTTTATTGGTTTTATTTAAAGCTTTTTCTTAAAAAACCATTTCACCAGAATTTATTTAAAATCAATTAGTTAGCTATCTTTTGGTAAAAAAGAGACAAGCCTTAGTCCATCTAAATCAACGGGAATGCGCCGATTTTCACCATAAGTTTGGAATTCAAAACCAGATTCGGTATTGGTCGCCCAAGCCATTACAACATTACCTTGTTCCGCTAATACGTTGATTTGTTCCCAGATCATTTCACGGATTTTGCGTGAAGTATTACCAATATAAACGCCCGCACGAATCTCTAATAACCAGATGGCTAAACGCCCTCGTAGTCTGTCTGGTACGTTTTCCGTTACCACTACCACCATGCTCATGAGACTTCTCCTCTAATGGCTCCGATGACCACTATTAGCCAAGGATTCTGGCTCTGGAATCGCGGGAGGTTGGCTATCTTTTGGTGGTTCGGGCGGTTCAATTTCACCTGCGGCAAGCACTTCTTCAATCAATGGAATCAGCTTATCCAGTACTTTGGCACTGCGGAAAATGTCGCGGCAGGCAATACGAACATCTTTATCAGGCTTATGCGTTCCCTTGGCGGCAATTTCAAAGGCTTTGGGAACCACTGCATCAAATTTGATAATGTCGGCAATATCGTAAACAAAAGATAAAGGCTTACCTGTATGCACAAAACCGATAGCTGGCGCGTAACCCGCGGCAAGAATGGCGGCCTCGGTAATACCATAAAGGCATGACGTAGCAGCACTGATACATTGGTTAACAGTATCACCTTTTTCCCAATCCTTCGGGTCATAGCGGCGGCCTTGCCAATCCACACCGTAGCGCTTAGCTAACAGCTTATAGGTTTCTTTAACTCGTGCACCTTCGATACCACGTAATTGCTCCACGGAACGACGGCTTGGCGGCGCTTCACCGAAGCGCAGCTCAAACATTTTTCGCACGACTTTTAAGCGTAAGTCATCATCTAAGGCAAGCTTGGCTTGATATAGAAGACGATCCGAACGAGCGCCACCAGGCTGACCAGACGCATACAAACGCACGCCTGCTTCACCGACCCAAACCAGTAATGTACCCACTGTTGCTGCCAACTTCACCGCTGCATGAGACACCCGCGTGCCCGGCTCTAGCATAATGCACGCCACCGAACCCACGGGAATATGAGTACGTATACCGTTCACATCAATCAGCACAAACGCCCCGTCTTTCACATCCAACTGACCGTATTGCAGAAAAATCATCGACACCCGATTCTTAATCGGAATCGGATTCAGCGGGATAAAACTACTCATACTTGGCTCCTTGTATGGTTTGGCTCATTACTATTCGTGGCTAGCAAATTAAGGCTCAGGTAAATTTTTAAACCCGTTGGATTCGACGGGTTTAAAACAGCGTCAATGTCATCGAATTCGATGACATTGAGAGAATGTTTATCCAACAGGGGCCAGTGATAACATCCCGCACCCCATTCCTTTTGCTGCCCCGATACCAGTTTGAAGCATTTGTGAAAACGCCTCAGCATTATCTATAGATAGAACTCCTTCAAAACAAACTGGCTTAATCTGGCCACGACGATCTTCCGATTCCTTATAGAAATACAAAGGCTTTTCATCTTGTACCTGGATAGATTGCAACGTTGCTTTTCCTTCAAGCTTGCGTTGCAACCAATTGATTTGATCTTCTTCTCTGAGTAAGGGGACTCGACATTTTTTTGGTTCCCCCTTTTTTGTTAATCGACCGTGTTTATCTTTAATCGTTTTCACAGGATTTGCTCGCAGCTTAAAGCGTATAGTTGAGCCTGTTTCGATGTTTGGCTTAAAAGACTTACTTGCCATAATCATGGCAACATCCGCATTTATTGGCTCTTGCTCTGATTGCAACAAAACCAATGCACCAATTCCTTTTTGGTATTGCTCAACTCGAAACTGAAAATCACGCTTTTGACCGTCTCTATAGGGAAACAGTTGCCATAATGCTTTATGTAACTTGTAAGGATTCTCGATCCATTTCCAGTGAACCATGACTTTACTTAGATACATTGCCGATCCCTCCTTGAACAATAAACCATTCACGTGTTGCGAATTGTCTAGGCAAATTAATAATAGGTTCATCTCGCACTTGAAGATGCACATCGTGTTCTGCATTGGCTATTTCACTATAAATTACGCCTTCATTAGGTGGGCAAAGATTTAATGCATCCAGTGGCTTTTCTGCTTCGACTTCAGCTAAATAAAGAGGCTCAGAAAATGGACAACTTCGACGGCCAAGATAAGGCGTGAATACAGGTTTTTTCACTGCCATTGTCAAGCGCTCTAATGATATAAAAGAAGACTCAACCGTCCATACTGCGATGGTAAAAGTCGCATCGCATAAGTATTCACGCCATGTTTGTATGGTTTCGTGGCTTTTTAAACCTCGGTAGCTTTCACGAGCGTCTTTTACCGTATGGTAATCCGTTAGTTTAGTGACCTTGATCGCCTTCCCTTCGATATTTTTTTGCTCACAACGTATCGCAAAACGCACCCCATTACTCAGTTCTTGCAAGGCTTTTCGATCACTACGACGAATACCAAGACAAGCACCTAAAAGGCCCAATAATCCACTACGAGTGGGGAACGCAGCACTTAGGCGCGCTCCTTCAAAACTTGGCTGCCCCCACGCTTGCATGGGGCCAGAAAGCCTTAATATCAGATAATGCCCCATCATTACACCTCGCCATTGTTAAGGATCCATTCTTTCAGTGACGCCAGTGTATCAAGTGATTTAACCCCTTCAGGTACTTCATTAGCAGAGATCTGGAACTGAGCCGTTGCACCATCTAGTCCATAGCCTTTGGCAACTTTTTCCCAGTAATCGTTTAAGCTTTTAATGGAAGGAGATAAATAACCACCTTGAGACTCTTGTTTCACAGGTTGCTCAAAGGCGTTTGCCAATGACAAAGGAAAATCAGAGAAAGAAACCATCACGAAATCAGCTAGGTTAAAGGCTGCAAAACTGTGCTGTTTTGCATTCGGCGTTTCTGTGGCTAATAGGTGAGCAAAATGTGCTGCAATCTCTAGCACCTTGCCTCTATCAGCATTGCCTAAGTTTTCTTGAAGTTGGCGAATATTTAAGCTGGCATAACGGTAAAAGACCCCAGCGGAAAACTCTTGAGTCCCTAAATGCCCTGACCCCAACTCTTGTAAATCATCAACAGCGGTAAACCAGTCAATATCAGAATTCACAGTATGAGTGGTAATAGAATGCGCCAATGATAGAGCACCATCCACTTTCCCCAGCTCACTCATAAAACCACTGGTCGCCATACGACCACTTAATGCCACATCCACACCTTGATTAAGATTGGCGCGCATTGCAGTGATTTGTTCTTTTAGCATTTTTTGCAGTTTCTTATCATCCAGTCCTTCTGCTTCGCCTTGCGCTACTTGCTGACAGAACCATTCCACTTCCCCCAAAACCCAAGGTAACACTGCATCGCCTTCTATTTTTTCAGCATTATTAATTTCCTTCCCCGTTAATAAACTAAGGGTTTTATCAATTAATGCTGTTGGAAATTTATCCGCCAATTTGGCATGGAGAGTATCGCGCAGCTTAGCAAGATGAATAGTTCTAATGCTTGAGTTACCTATATTGGCAGCATAATAATCACTCTTGCGGATCGCACGTTTAAGGCTCTGGCTGGAAATCCGTACACGTCGTTTACCGCCAAAAACAGCATCCTTTTGCATATTCATATCATCACGGTTTAGACAAGCTGGGCTATGAGAAATAAGCATATGGAAATTAATAAAGTTAGTCATGATTGAGTCCTTATAGAGTTAATCTTTTTTTGGTGTAGCTAATACAAAATCTTCTAAGAGCTGACGCTTGGCACTCGCACCCCAGTATTGCAACTGTTGAGCAAAATTTTCCCAGTTTAGAGTAGGCTGTGCATGAATCAATAGGCGACGAAGCTGTATCAGATCATTGGGAGCCTCGGCACGAATAAGCTGAAACACCCGACGTTCATTAATCGCCCCCGTCTTTGCTAGAGCCTTACCAAGGCTGATTTGTTCAGAAGTATTTTTCACCACATTCTTACCAGCACTAAGGCAAAACACCATGCGTACTAACTGGTGTTGATTATCTTTTTCCTTCCAGCCAAGTGGCTGAACCAAACGATAAAAAGCCGGAATATCTCGCAGTTCATCTGGTGTTCCAATACGCCTTAGCTGGGCACTGGCGCCTGAGTCTAATGCCTGCCAAGCATTAAATAGAGCCATAGCGTCAAACTTCTTAAGCGTCATGTTTCTCTCCTTGTGGTTGAAGTTCTGAAAGGGATTTATGTAAATTACGACGAGCAATCGCCATAGCCGCTATTAGTTTAGGATGGTGATAATAAGGAGCAGTAGCTTGCTGAAACAGTTGCAAACAAATTTCTCGTAGTTGCTGCCTTAGATAAGACAAGAGTTGTTCACTCTGGTTAAATTCCAGACTCGCTAATAAGCCTGTAATAATAGGATCACTCTGGCGATAAAATTGCTGCTCAGCGACCTCTTGCACAGCCACCCCCGCACCTTTGATCTCACTATTTCTAACCCCTTCGGCAAATAAGAATAGGGCCTTGCGTAAAGCCGTTTTATAACTCAAGCCAATTTGCACAACAGATAAAATGGTATCTGGGTGTTTCTCCCAACCTTGGTTAAAAGATAAAACTTCGTGGCGACGCTCCAAGATAGACGCTTGATTATTACGATAACCGCCAACAATAAGATGCAGTCGATTGCCCGGCCAAACTTGTTGTATTTGTTGCAAAACAGTGGCTATTTTATGACCTTCTTGCCCCTTATCTACCTGCTTTGCTACTAGCATTCGGCTAATTTGCGTCCAAGAAGGCGCTGATGTAGTAAAGGCTAAAAACTTCTCTTCTTGCTGCCCTTTTTTAATTTGCAAAATACGAGGAGAGTGGGGATGGGGCCAAATTCCTTCTACCGTGAAATTGAATTTTGCTTTTAAAAAACCGTTGTAACGCTGATGGCTATAAACACCGCAAGTTGAACACTGCCCTTCTCCCACAGGAGGACATAGTTCAATATGATCCGGTTGCCAAAATAAACCTCTTAACAACCCTATTTTAGCTGCGAGTATTTTCTCACCTGCCACAATTGGCTGTTGCCAAGTCGGCTGTTGTCCTTTGAGTTCTCGCCAATCAGGTACAGAACGATCTAAATGTTCTTCCGTTAAGATATTGAGCCATACCGTTGTACGCAGATCGTTTCCTTTGACGAGTGTTGTAACAGGGGAACCACCGCGCAAACCACTTTTAAAACCACCACCAAAACTGGGAGCATTATTAGCTTGGTTAAAGAGAGCAATTGCAGCACAACCAGTACATAGATTTTCAGCCTGATTTGGCTCATTCACAAAAGTGCAGTTGGTAGCACCGGTGAGTCCAGCCATCAGCTTATCCATACCGGTTGGTTCTTTAGCCGTTACCCCTTTTACCTGCATAAAAGGGTGTTTAGGGTGATCTAAGCAGAAGGTTTCTTCCCATTTATCCACACCTTGCTGAAAGTCTGACTCATTAAGCACATTCCTAGCTCGTGTCAGAAATTCACCATTATCTTTAGGCGGCCATGTGACCTGCACTAGGCAAATCAACAATTGCAGTGCCGCCATCTCCATATCATCCCTTGGCAAGCAAAGCGTCCATTTCATTTGCTCACAAAGAAGTTGCTGCAAGGTTATTTTCTCCGGCTCTCCTCCTGCTAGAGGTCGCACGGGAACCCAATCATGTCTTAATAAATCCATTGCATCTCCCACTCACAATTTCCTAATTTGTTAGAACCACCATCAATGCCAAAATAGCCACTAACATGGCCATACAAGCCACACCCGTCACAGACATTTCATTTAAGGTTTTTAGCAAACCTCTCACCTTATTAATCATGCAACTACCTCCAATCTAGTATTGGATAAATAATAGCCACAAACATAAAAAATTCAAGTCTGTATTTTATTGGTTATTTTATTTATATATTTTCATTTGCTCTGTATACTCACTTCATCCCTACCACCGTAGGGATAAACCGTCTGTTTTTTAATGAACAGCGAGTAGATGCAATCTGTTCCCCACACCCGTGGGGGTAATAGCTAGGAATGAGTAACTTTTCTCATTCCTAGCTCTCTTGAGTAAATAAATTTCACACTTTTTTTACCTTTAAATTCAAAGACATCACCCTCTCTCAGACCCAGCAGCCAAATCACACCATCCTCATCGGGCTCCTGAAGAAATAGCCCCTTCCATGTGGCTGGAACATTGACTCGATTTAAGATTTGAGCTTCTTGTCGTTCGAACTCTGGAATCCGCTCTAGCACTTTGTCATCTAAGAGTTGCTTACCTTGTGCAGTGTCAATATAAGGAATAACAGGTAAGCTCATTTCACCGTCTCGGGTAACAGCTCTGATCGTACTGTCGTCATCAGGTAAAGGACTCTCCTCTGCCCATTGCAACATCTGCCGAGCATGGCTACGTTTTTTATACTCATCATCTTCAAACTTTTTATAACCTAAACGTACCCATTCGGGTTCATCGTCTTTTAACCCTTGTTGATAAATAGGCTCGATCCAATCACGATAAGCATCAGGAAAATGTAAGCTGGATTGCCCAAGCGCTTCAATATGTTGTTGAGTACGCCACATCACCAATGTATTGGAATAAATAGAGCCGCTGCCGCCGTAGCTTTCTTCTTTTGGTAGCAATACAGTGGCTTTAGGCTCGATAAAACTTGGCGGACGGCTATCGCGTTTATGCCTATGTAGTCGCCCAAAGCGCTGAAACAATAAATCCACAGGGCAAAGTTGAGTAATCTGCCAATCAAAATCAAGGTCGAGCGACTGCTCTACAACCTGCGTCGAGACAAGGATCCGCCCGACACTGCGATCACCATCTGGACCAAAACAGGATAAAACTCGCTCTTCTATTACTTGACGATCCGTTAGGGTAAAACGAGAGTGAAAAAGCATGACTTCATGCTGAGTGAATTTGCGTAGTTGCTCATACGCTTCTTGTGCAACATCCACTAAATTGCAAATTAAGCACACTTGAGCCCCTTCTTGCTCTGCAGCATACACCATACGCGCGAACAGTTCTGAGTCAGGTAAAAGCTTTGCTGAGTAATAGAGCTCAAGCTTGAGGGAAATAGGCTGAGGCATATGTTCTGGCATTTTGTCTAAATCCCAGAAATTCGCCTTATCAGAACCCTTCCAGCTCACTAATGGGTAGCTTTCTGGAAGCTCTTGGTCCACATTGCCATAGGCCGCCATTAGTTGGAGTTTCTGATGTTTTGGTAAGGTTGCCGATAGCAATATTGCACTGCCACCTGCTCGCGCCTGTTGTTTAAGCACTTCCTCCAGCAGGCCATACATATAAGTTGAATAGGCATGTACCTCGTCCACGATAAGAATGCTTCGTCCCACAAATCCGCGAATAAAACGATGCCTCACCGGTAATACGGACACTAATACCTGATCTATGGTGCATACCCCAATTTGACCTAAAAACACACGCTTGCGGCTTTGTGCTAGCCATTCACAACATTGCGCCCATGCTTCTTCTTGCTGTTGAACATTATCACCTCGTTGTTTAATCGCTTTAAATTCTTTATTAAAACGAGAATTACCGTGCGCTAAGATTATATTGGGCTGGTCAAATAACTTATCCGCCAATAAATCCAAACGACTTAACATTGCATTTGCGGTTGCTTGCGTTGGCAATGCAAACACTATGCTATCCGCCATTCCAGCCTCTATTAGCCGCCATGCATAAGCTAAAGCAAGCTCCGTTTTGCCCGACCCCGTCGGACCTTCAACCTGAGTTAAACCAGATGCTATGGGCAAATGATCCACCAACACCTGAAGCTGTCTAGGTTCATAACCTTGCTTTAATAAACTCGCAACGCCCTTATAGGGTCGGCTTTCTTTTATCAAGCCACTACGTGCCATGACTAAGGCTGCATCTCGTTTATATTTTTCCTGAAAGTAGCCTTGCAATGCTTCTAAACTGTCGCAAGGCGATGCATGATAATGAAAGGTATCTTCTGAAATCCAAGACCCTAACCAATCAGAAATAGAGCAAAAAGCAGCGAGTAAAGACGATGGAGCAGGTGGGATATGCTCAAAAGACAAGCCAACAGGTTCTAAGAAAAGCGCTTCTAAAATCTGCAACCATGCCTGCCGAGCCAATTTATCTCGCTCAGCAAGCTTTGGATATTCCGTAAGCATAAGATTGCTCACGTTTTCCCTTCTCACAATATAGCCGTGATGACCTGTTACGGCTTCTAACCAACTAAACCACGCTTGATAAGGGTGTTCTAAAGAAGCACTTAATAAAAAATCTAAACTACCCATCTCCATACTGGACGTTGGCTGAGAATCTTCAACAAACCAATATAAACCGGCACGCCCATGATCAAAGCCTTTACACGCCATATAGGATGGGCGTTGGACAGGCTTATCATCAGGATTTAACGATAACCACACACTATCTGCTTTACATTGAAAACGAATATCAAATTTCCCAAGATCATGCAAAGCAATAAAAAATAACACCCATGCTCTAACTTGTTCCTCAGGTAAATCATTACCTTGTGCAAATCGGTTTCGCATAACAAAGCTATAATCCCACCAATAAGCAGCAACAGCGGTCACATCCAAACAATGAAAAGGAAGTAAGTGATAAGGATCACCCTCATCGGATGAAGATCGAGCCTTTCCCCAATACTTCGAAATAAGAGAAAGAGCTTCTTTAATAGCCAACATTTTCTCACTCACTATGGTTCTCCTTCCTTCAATTCCCATACCTTGATTGATTTCCCTCACACCCACAACCCTGTCGTTTTACACAGGTAAAGTAATTTGACAGGTCTTGAGTAAAATCATGTTTTTCACGATTCAATCAGTCAAATAACCATTGTTTTATGTCGGTATAGTTAACACACACCAGTTGTTGGGCTTGTGGGTTGGCTTCGAGCATTTTGGTTTTGATCTGTAAGTCGTCTAGGGTGTATTTAACGAGGGCGGCGCGGGTGGTGATGTTCAGTTGGCCGTCTGTCATGCCGTAGTCGTTTTCCAATACGTGTTTTTGTTTGTCGGTGAGGCGAGAATCTGGGGCAAGAATCAGTGAAACTTGAGTGTTCCACAGGGTATCTTGTTGCTCGGTGTGTTCACAGGCTTTGCCATCGTAGTCTACGTGCTGAAAGCGGCTTAGTACAAAGTCGAGGAATTGCTTTCGCATATCGCAGTAAGCACGAACATGCCAGCGTCCAGTGGTTTTGACAAAGCTGTGGGGGTAAATCAAGCGGCCTTGCGGATCGCTGCTGGATACGGATAAGTATTCACAATCTACGGCGGTTTTGTCTTTAACGGCTTGCAATAAGGGGCGCATGACCTGGGGCGAGACGAAGCGCGCTAGGGCTTGTATTCTGTGTTGGGTCGCGTCTTTGGCCGCATTGGAAAAGGTGGGAATCTTGCCGTAATTTAGCCAATCAAAGTATTCATCCACGGTTTGGTCAATATAGTGCGGTTTGAAATGATCTGTTATTTGGTAGGCTTTTCGTTTGGCATCATAGTCTAACGAGTTTGGAAAATCGGCCTGATATTGTTTAAGCAGCTGACTGACGCTTTGCCGCGTGAGACCTAAAGCTGTCATTAGTGGTTTGGTGTTTATTTGCCCTTCCCAAAAGGCGATCAATTCTAACATCCAATAACGCTGCACCAACTCCATCTGACAATCCCTTTACATGTAATGGTCTTGCAATGTAACGCAGTTTTGTTTGATCGCCAAACCGCAATTGTTGTCTTTTTGTATTTGGGTTAATCAGTTTGTCGTTGTGTGCTTGTTTATTGATTAACGCTCTGCCTATGCAGATGTATCTACGTACTTTTTTTGTTGCTCAGTAATTGCTTCACTTCACGGTCAAAGTCTGATTCTATTTTTTGCTGTTTATTGAATTGTTCATACTCAGTATGAGCTTTTTGCTCTGCAGCTTGGCGTGATATTTGGCCGTAGCCTTCTAACACTTGATATTCATTGAAGGCTAAAAATTTATTAACGCATTCAGCAAAAATATCGGTTATTTGCTGATAAACACGTCGCTCACTGGCTCGAATGGAGCGAACTCGTTCCAGTAGCTCTTTAAAGTAATCCTTGCCAAAAAAGCGACCGTTTTTAAGACGTTCATCATCCATAGCAAAGCCTTTGATGATGTAGTCTTTAATGAGTTGAGTTGCCCAGATACGAAATTGGGTGGCTTGCGTCGAGTTAACGCGATAGCCGACTGAAATCACAGCATCTAAGTTATAATACTCAAGTTTGCGTTTAACTTCTCTTTTGCCTTCTTGTTGAACTGTTTCCAAAATGGAAAGAGTTGCGTCACGCTGCAATTCTCCAGAATCGTAGATATTATCTAAATGCTTTGAAATGGCAGGTACGCCCACACCAAATAACTCCGCTATTCGCTTTTGCGTAAGCCAAATGGTTTCACCACTGAGCAATACTTCTACTTTTACCTCACCATTAGGGGCGGTATAAAGTAAGAATTCTGAGGTTTGGTCTTGTAGGCTAAGTTGCGTTTTTTTGGTCATAACACCCTCTCCCAATGGTCAATGTTATCTGCATCCATGCATGTTCGTTGGCGGTACATACAGCACAGTTCTAAAATAAAGCACCTCGCTAAACACTACCCGCTATATTATCACAAAAGCCTCTTACGTCCGCTCTGCCCTGATCATCCAGTTCCTTGGGGTTAGGCTTTTATCGCAGAATTTTCCTATCTCTACGTGGTAGCCGTTTTCTTCTAGGTACATGGCGCGGTCGAGGACGAGCCAGTACTCTAAGACCGGTCGAAACAGCTGGCTGATGGCTTCGAGTTTTTGCACTTGTTGATAGCGTTGTTGGCCAATGGGTTCGAACTTTTCAAAGGGGGTTTCGACAATTAAGTCAGTTAGCCCTTTATGTTCCGCCGCCCAGTGACAAAAGGCCGTAAAACCTTGGTTAAGAATGGCTTTTTGGATGGAGGGAACAGGAAGGTATTCGTCTTGTTGACGAGCAATCCGCTGCCATGAGTCAAAACCCAATCGATAAGTGAGCTCGAGTTGCTTGAGGCGTTGTTCACGAGCCCCAGCGGTGGCGACTTCTTTTACCGCAAGTTTGAGATCGGCTTGGCGTAAATTAAGTTGGGATTGCTTTGCCCATTGGGATAATGGGCGATAAAGCTCATCTTGTGTCAGGTGATAGCAACAAGGAGAAATACATACCACCGCTGTCTGCGCAATGACGGCTTGTTTAATCAGTTCACAATGCAAATCCCCACAAGCATGGAGCGCAACGGCGCAGTGAGTGTTCGCTAACGCCAATTCCCCTTCCCCTTTTAGTACATCGGCGTGGGTAAAAGTCTGTGGCAGGTTGAGTCGTTTGGCATCTTGCTCGCCCGCATCACACAAGGCTTTTTGCCATTCTAGGCTGTGGACCGGCTTGTTGTCTTGGAAAGCCAATAATTTACCGAGATGGCCCTTACCTGCACACCATTCTACGTAGCTTTCTGCATTGGGTGTCTGTGCAACAAAGGCTTGAATTTGCGCCCATTTACGCCCTTTTATGGCGGTCGACAGATAACTCGGCAAATCGGTAGTAAGTGTTCGCTTCTCTGATAGCCTTCTATTTTCATGGTGGCTTTCGTTAATTGAAAGCTGAAGTTCTGGGCAAATACGCCCCACCTCGTTATAAAAAGCCTCCTCTATTGGTTGCTCTAGCTGACTCGTAAGATACTCTGCCAAGGCAGGGTAATGATCACGCCAAGGGTTATCAAGCCGTGCAAAGGTGTCGAATTGCCAAAGCCGTGTGTGCGCTTTTAGCCAAGTATCTAGGGCTTGAAAATGCTGTTGGAACGCTGTCATGAATTGGCTCATCGGAAAGGAAAAACACAGTGTCTTTTTTTCTTTACAGTATTAGGGAAATTTCCCTCGCTGTTGCATTGTATTTTGTCATAAAAACGGCAAAATGAAGAGGCTATTTAAGCAACGATTCTAGCCACAGTGATTTCCCTGTGACGTATATAAGGACCCCGTAATTATTATGTTCAAGCATCTTAAAGCTGTTTCTGGCGACCCTCTTTTAGCCCTTATTATGGCCCATAAACAAGATACCAATCCAAAGAAAATCGATTTGGGTGTGGGTGTCTATAAAGACGATAACGGCCACACGCCGATTCTTAATACGGTAAAAAAAGCCGAAGCCATTTTGCTTGAACAAGAAGATTCTAAAAGTTATTTGGGCATTTACGGTGCCACCGAGTTTGAAGCCATTATTAAAGACTTGATTTTGGGTGAAGGTAATCCATTGATCGCGTCTGGTCGCGTTCGCTCAACACAAACCCCTGGCGGTACTGGCGCGTTAAAAGTGGCAGCGGACTTTATCAGCGCGAATTTGAAAGGCGCACGTCTTTGGGTAAGTGACCCGACTTGGGGTAACCATAAGTCTATTTTTGATTCTGCGGGCGTTGAGGTGAAAAACTACCCTTACTACGATCCTGCTACGAACGGTTTGCGCTTTGATGACATGATGGCAACGCTAGAAGCCGAAGTCAAAGAAGGCGATGTGTTGTTGTTGCATGCTTGCTGCCATAACCCTACAGGCATTGATTTGCAATTCGACCATTGGAAAGTGCTAACCGATTTCGTTAACAAGCGTGGTGTGTTAGCTCTGGTGGATGCGGCTTACCAAGGTTTTGGTGATGGTTTGGATGAAGATTTGGCGGGCTTGCGTTACATGGCGGCCAATGTTCAAGACATGTTGATTGCAAACTCTTTCTCGAAAAACTTCGGCATTTACCGCGAGCGTTGCGGTGGTTTGAGCGTGGTAGCTGCGTCTGCCGACGAAGCCAATGCGGCGTTTTCTATTATTGGTCAGGCGATTCGTGCCAACTACTCTATGCCACCCGCTCACGGTGCCGCTGTGGTTTACACCATTATGAGCAATCCTGAGCTGAAAGCAGAATGGGTTTTGGAAGTGGCAGCGATGCGTGATCGTATTAACGGTTTACGTGAAAAATTGGTCGCAAAATTAGCGGCGTCTGGCGCAAGCAAGGATTTCAGCTTTATCAAAGATCAGCGCGGTATGTTCTCTTACTCTGGTTTAACCCTAGAGCAAGTACGCACGTTGCGCAGTGAATATGCAATTTACATTGCAGACACTGGTCGTATGAGTATCGCTGGTGTCAGTGATAACAACATCGATTATTTGTGTGAAAGCATTGCGAAGGTGGTGGGCTAATTTTCCCACCCCTTGAAACACAAAAGCCGTGATGCACATCACGGCTTTTTTATTTCTGAGAAGAAAGAATACGGTAGGAAAAAACTTACTAAATCAGTGTATTACGCGATTTTCCGAGTTCTTTTTGCCCGCTTGCATGTCTGGATGATAATACTGTACCAGTCGCAAAATAGAAGGCTCTAACATTTCCCGCCAGAAGGTTACTTCTTCTTCGACCATGACTTCCAATTTATCCCAACCCGCTTCGGTACCGAATAGGCGCACAGGTGCCAGCGCTTCATCAAAGAATGCTCTGTCGCCACCGATCCCCATACCAATCAGTTTGGCACCGCGAATGAAGCCAACACACCATTCTTCCACCAAGATGCTGTATTCGCCATCCACTTCTTGCTCAAGGTAGACGGGGTAAAAATCCCCAAACAACAAGCTGTTCATGGTTTCCATATACATGATCAACACAAGACTCAGAAACTCGTCTTCTTGTTCCGTGGATTCCCACACTGGCTGGTCTTCATCTGCGCCCCAAATGGCGTTCAACCAGACATCTGGCTCTAATTCTTGTACAGAACAACCCAATGCGGTTAAAAAGCCATCTAACTCCGACACACACATCAGCGAACGATCGGTTCCAAACGTCAATAAATAGTGGTCTATTTTTTCGTACAGAACTTCTTCGCTGATGACATCATCGTTTATCTCTTCAGACATTTATTCGTTTCCATTTAGTTGAGCTATACATATATTTTAGCGTGTCTTGGCAAAAGCGGTAATCTATTGGTTCATTAATCAATAATCGCCAAGTTACCATAGGTTTCTAGCCAGTTTTTGCGATCACCAGCGCGTTTTTTCGATAGCAGTTTGTCCAGTAGCTCGTCGGTGTCTGGTTTGTCTTCCATGGTCAGTTGAATTAAACGACGAGTGTCTGGCGCCATGGTGGTTTCACGCAGTTGCGATGGGTTCATTTCACCCAAGCCTTTGAAGCGCTGTACGTTTGGCGTGCCACGTTTGTTTTCGGCGGCGATTTTGTGCAAGGTGATGTCTTTTTCTTCGTCATCTAGGGCGTAGTAGACTTCTTTACCAATGTCGATTCGATACAAGGGCGGCATGGCGACAAAGACATGTCCGCTGTTCACTAAAGCGGGGAAGTGACGCACAAACAAGGCGCATATCAAGGTGGCGATGTGCAGACCATCTGAGTCAGCATCGGCTAAGATGCACACTTTACCGTAACGCAAACCACTCAAGTCCTCATCACCTGGGTCTACCCCCAGCGCGACAGAAATGTCATGAATTTCCTGCGAGGCCAGTACTTGGTTGGAGTCCACTTCCCATGAGTTCAGAATTTTACCACGCAGTGGCAGAATGGCTTGGAAGTCTTTTTCGCGGGCTTGCTTAGCAGAACCGCCCGCCGAGTCCCCTTCCACTAGGAAAAGTTCGCTTCGAGACGTATCTTGTCCTGAACAGTCGGCCAGCTTACCCGGCAAGGCTGGGCCTTGAGTAATCCGTTTACGCACCACTTTTTTACTGTCTTTTAAGCGTTTCTGTGCGCTATTGATGACAATGTCGGCGATTTTCTTACCGTCTTCAACATTCGAATTCAGCCATAGGCTAAAGGCGTCTTTCAATGTGGCTGAAATAAAGGCCACAATTTGACGAGACGATAAGCGCTCTTTGGTTTGACCTGAGAACTGTGGCTCTTGAATCTTGGCTGACAACACATAGCTGCAGCGATCCCATACGTCTTCTGCGGTAAGCTTTACACCACGAGGTAAGAGGTTGTGAAAGTCACAAAATTCCCGAATGGCTTCTAACAGCCCCGTTCGAAGGCCATTGACGTGTGTCCCGCCCTGCGCGGTTGGGATCAAGTTAACATAACTTTCTGTTACCAACTCGCCGCCTTCAGGTAGCCATTGTACTGCCCAGTCAACGCCTTGTGTTTTTTCTGTCAGACCACCAATAAATGGCTCATCTGGCAATAAAACAAAACCCTCATTGGCCTGTGCAAGATAATCTTTTAGGCCATCTTGGTAAAACCATTCTTCTCGAACGTCTTCCGCGCCGCTTTGGTCAATGAAAACCACATGCAAACCCGAACACAATACGGCTTTGGCTTTTAATAAATGTTTGAGACGAGAAACCGAAAATTTAGGGCTATCAAAGTATTTGCTGTCCGCAGTAAATTTTACTTTGGTGCCGGTGTTTTTCTTACCCACCGTGCCAATTTCTTTGAGCTCTGAGGTTTTAAAACCGTTCTCAAAACCGATGTGGTATTGAATACCATTACGTCTTACCCAAACTTCTAAAGACGTCGACAAGGCGTTTACTACCGAAACACCTACACCGTGTAATCCCCCTGAAAACTGGTAATTGTCACCAGAGAACTTGCCACCAGCGTGCAGCTTAGTGAGAATCAATTCAACGCCCGATATGCCTTCTTCTGGGTGAATATCGACGGGCATGCCTCGACCATTGTCTTCGACGCTTAATGAGCCATCTTTGTATAGAATCACTTCTATGCGATCTGCATGACCCGCTAAGGCTTCATCCACTGAGTTGTCGATGACTTCTTGCCCTAGATGATTTGGCCGTGAGGTATCCGTATACATTCCTGGGCGTTTTTGTACAGGTTCTAAGCCACTCAGAACTTCTATCGATCCGGCGTTATATTCTTTTGCAGACATGCGTGTTTTTACTTCCAAGTTGATCGTGCGTCATAGTGTCAAAATACTAGAGCGCGTGCGAGTGTAAATTAGATTGGTTAGAGTCTATCACTGGTTTTACGTGGTGTGAAATAGTCCAACAAGTGTCGTGGTTTACTCGGTTATAATTTGTGCAAAACGCAGAATTTCTGACGAAAAGCGTTCAAATTCGGTAAAGCTATGATTGCCTTTTTCTTCATGCGTTAAGCGCGCTGTTCTCGGAAACGCCTTTAACGCTTCTTTGTAGTCTAATACTTCATCGCCTTCTTGAATCATCAGCCAATATAGTTCGGCTGTGGGCTGCGTAATGACTAGCTGCTCAAGCTCTAACATGTGATGTTCAGTCAGTTCGTATTCGTCTTGGGTGTAAGGATTGGTTTGTGGGCCAAGATACTCTTTTAACAAGGTTGGCGCTTGCACCGCTGGATTCACCAAAATGGCGTTCAGACGATATTTTTCAGCCAAATACGCAGCGTAAAAGCCTCCAAGCGAACTGCCAATCAAGGTAATGCCTTGGTGTTGCTGGGCTTCAATGAGGGTTTCCAGCTGTTTAATCGCTTGCGCGGGGTGCCATGACAAACGTGGCGAAATCACCGCATTTGGTAAGCCTCTTTTACTCGCCTCATTCATCAGCACGGTGGCCTTATGGGAACGCTCTGAGCTATTAAAACCATGGATATATAATAAAGTGGCCAAAGGATTCTCTACACACACATCAAGTTAAACGAACGAACATTAATTAGGCAAATTGAAATGACAAGACTGTATCGAGTCGATGCCCATGCTTCAAACATAATTCCAATAGATCGGCTAACTGCTGATTGAGTCGAAATTTTTCATCTCGATGCAGCATGGCATCATTGGGATAAGGATACGCTCCTTGGTATTGGCGATGTCCATCGGTGATTTCGGCAATGCCAACATCATGATACAAGCGTATGGTCATGGATAACTTTGCTTCGAATAACAGTTTTTTCTCTATCTCAGGACCAAACTCTAACCCGATCTCTGAGGTGAAACGACTCTCTTTCCCTAGGGTAAGGCTTAGACGGCTTTCTTGGTCACCAGCACTGTGAATCGCAAAATGCCACGCGTCCATTTCTTCTTGGCCACGCATGAGTTTGCCTAGGCGACGGTAATTCAATTCGCCAAGCATCTGCAAACTCACCAAATCTGGTACATAGTGTTTTGACATTTTATCGATCATTTTGTCTTTATCATCTTTTTTCATGAGGTTTGCCATGGTCACGGGGCATTTTTTACGGAGTAATCGGTTTCTGTACCGATGTTCGAAGGATGCCTCAGCGCGTCAAGTTGGCGACTCAGACGTGTGTCTTTATCTTGCCAGTATAGATTAAACCATGCAAAAAAGTGCTCTCTGTCTTTGCCCGCTGCGTTATATTCTGACGTTAACATTGTCTTTGGTAATGCAATGTCTCGCACTACTACTCTTACTTTGCCTATCCGACCACAGAGTAAATCCCACCCCGTAACCGTCTGTTGTTCATACAAGACATTAATGTCCGTGATGCCTTTTATGGTCGGTGTCATGGTTTGCAAAATAAAGCTGACACCGCCCGCTCTGGGTTTAAGCAAATGCTCATAAGGCGAGGCTTGTTGTTTGTGTTTGGCGTTGGTAAAACGTGTTCCCTCTACAAAACTCATAATAGCATTAGGGCGTTTTAATAACCTAACGCAGGACTTACGTGTGGTCTCTAAATCTTTGCCGATTAAATGCGGTTTCTTCTTTAGCGTGTCCTTACTGTAACGCTTCATATAGGGAAACCCCATGATATAGGTGGCGCTGCCAACAAACGGCATCCAAATCAAAGCCTGCTTCATAAATACTCGTGGCAAAGGACGACGACCTCTTAATTGCGCAAAGATCACAAACACGTCCACCCAAGATCTATGATTGGCAATAATTAAATGCCAGTGCTGAAAATCCACTTTCATGGTGTCGTCTAATTCCCAGTTTATGCCAAGCACATGCTGAAACCACCATTCGTTCGCGGCCGCCCAACCCTCATAAAGACGATTAAAACAACGTTCTGCTAGCGCTTCGTATCGGGTGTGTTTCAGCAACAGTAAGGGAGCAACTAAATGGGCTAATACTGTCCAAAACAGCGCGTTACTGGACATGAAGATGAAAGACGACACGCCAGTGATTGGTTGTAAAACCATGCGTTTCAGTATGAGAACGGAGGAGAGATTCGGTTGATCAGCCATCAGTTTAGACTCTCCAACGGGCGACAAGATCGTGTTTATTTAATGCAAACCATTGCAATCCCATTATGGTACTGGCGTTTTCAACATCGTGTTTGAGCAAAGCAATGGCATCATCCGCAGAGATGAGATGCAACTTAATGTCTTCATTTTCTGAGTCCAAACCATGGACTTGATCCGTGTTCACTTGGCTCGAATCAAATTCGCCAGCGTACATGCGCAAATACTCCATCAAGCCGCCTGGAGAAGGCACAAATTTAAACATGTATTCAAGACGCTTAACTGTGACACCGGCTTCTTCTAAGGATTCACGGCGGGCAACGTCTTCGTCACTTTCACCCTCTTCTACCATGCCCGCCACCAGCTCCAGTAACCAAGGTGATTCACTGCGCAGCACGGCGGGACGAAATTGCTCAATGAGCAACACTTTATCCGCCACCGGATCGAACAATAAGACACAAATGGCATCATTACGAACCATCATTTCACGGCTCATTGGGTGACTCCATTCACCATTGAACTTTTTGTGTCTCAACGTCAGTTTGCGCATTTCAAAGAAACCTTTGTAGAGGCATTCATCTTTTAAAATCTCAACGTCTTTTTTGCTGTAAGTCGGTTTAAATTTCATATGATCTCGTCCTAAGCAGGCCACTTTTTCAAGTTAGGTCTGATATGATGGGGGCAAAAGGCCTAATGTCAGATTGTACTGCGCACGATCCAAGTTATACTGGCAAACCATAGCTTTATTCGCCATCGCTTATCTTGGAGCATTATCAATGGAAGACATACGCTGTGCTTGGTGTTTAGGATCTCCTGAATACATGCATTATCATGATACCGAATGGGGTGTGCCTATTTATGACGACCAAGCATTATTTGAGTGTATTGTACTCGAAAGCGCCCAAGCAGGTCTAAGTTGGATTACTATTTTACGCAAGCGAGAAGGCTACAGAGCTCTTTTTCATGATTTTGACCCTCAAAAAGTCGCCAATATGACGGATATTGACGTCGAGCGATTGTTACAAGACGAGCGCATCGTTCGCCATCGAGCTAAAATAGAAGCCACCATACATAACGCAAAAGCTTTTTTGCAGATCGCCAAGGAGTTTGGTTCATTTAGCCAATACTACTGGGCATTTAGCGATCATAAGGTCATTGATAATTCAATCAATCACCACACAGAAGCGCCAGCGGTAACCGAACTCTCCACTCGCTTCGCTAAAGACTTGAAGAAAAGAGGTTTTAAATTTCTTGGGCCCACCACCTGTTATGCTTTTATGCAGGCTACGGGCATGGTAAATGACCATATTGCTGATTGCATGGCTCGTACTTCTTAACATACAACCCCCATCCTAACCCTTGAAGATAAGGGAAAGGGACTAGACCGTGGCTCTGTGCTTCTCCCCTGCTAAGGGGAGACTGGAAGGGGGTAAAGTGATGTATAAAAGGCCCAAAAATGAAAAGGAGTTCCTTGATTTCACTAATGTTTCCCCTAAAGTAGTCGATACAGTAAAAAGACGTTATGCCTATGAGTATTGCTCTCTGCTCATCCTCATTGGGCTTGTGTAACTTTCATTTTGGTTTGGTATTCATACATGTTTAATAACAAAAGCATTCTCATTACTGGCGGTACGGGGTCATTTGGTCGTCAGTATGTCAAAACATTACTGGCCAACTACCAACCCAAACGCTTAATTATCTATTCCCGTGATGAGTTAAAACAATACGAAATGCAGCAAGATTTCGATGCCGCCTGCATGCGGTATTTCATTGGGGATGTAAGAGACAAAGACCGTTTGACTCAAGCCATGCGGGATGTGGACTATGTCATTCATGCTGCCGCGCTTAAGCAAGTACCCGCAGCAGAATACAACCCAATGGAATGCATCAAAACCAATATCCACGGGGCAGAAAATGTTATTGCTGCCGCCATTGCGAACAATGTGGATAAAGTCATTGCGTTATCTACGGACAAAGCCGCCGCCCCTATTAACCTTTACGGGGCAACCAAATTGGCATCCGATAAGCTATTTGTTGCCGCCAACAACATGGTTGGCCAAGGCCGTACCCGTTTCTCTGTGGTTCGTTATGGCAATGTCGTTGGCTCACGTGGTTCAGTGGTGCCTTTTTTCCAAAAATTGGTGGCCGATGGTGCAGAATCTATTCCCATCACTCACCCAGATATGACCCGATTTTGGATTACACTCCCCATGGGAGTGGATTTCGTTTTAACGAACTTCCAACGTATGCATGGCGGTGAAATTTTTGTGCCTAAGATTCCCTCTGTGCGCATTCTGGATTTGGCAGCGGCTTACGCGCCAAATATTCCCACTCGAGATGTTGGCATTCGTCCTGGTGAGAAACTGCATGAAGTCATGTGCCCAAGCGATGATTCCTACCACACCTATGAGTTTAAAAACCATTATGTGATTGCCCCAAGCATCAAATTTTATCAAGATGATATGGATTTTGCTCACAGTCGTTTAGGTGAAGTCGGTGAATTAGTTGAGCCTGGCTACGAATATCAATCTGGTAGTAACCCACACTTTTTAAGTGTTGAAGAGATTTTAACCTTCGATGACGCACACTGATTTTATACCTTACGGTCGCCAATCCATTAGCGAAGCCGACATTGCCGCTGTGGTCAAATCGCTGCGTTCTGACTTTTTAACACAAGGTCCATGTGTTAGTGAATTTGAAAACGCCGTTGCGACCAAAGTCGGTGCCAGCTACGGCGTCGCCGCCAACAGCGCCACCTCGACGCTGCACTTAGCCTGTTTGGCATTAGGGGTTGGCACTGGGGACAGGGTATGGACATCGCCTAACACCTTTATTGCCTCGGCCAATTGTGCTCGCTATTGTGGCGCCAACGTCGACTTTGTTGATATTGATCCTCGCACTTACAATATGTGCGCGAACAAATTGGCACAAAAGCTACAAGCCGCAAAGTTAACAGACACACTGCCTAAAGTGGTGATACCTGTGCATTTTGCTGGACAATCCTGTGATATGGCAGCCATATACGCCCTATCAAAAGCATACGGTTTTCGTATTATTGAAGACGCTTCCCATGCCATTGGTGCGACTTATCAAGGCGATTATGTAGGCAGTGGAAAATTCAGCGACATCTGTGTTTTTAGTTTCCATCCGGTGAAAATCATTACCTCAGCGGAAGGCGGCATGGCCGTCACCAACAATCAGCAGCTTGCCAAACACATGCGCACTCATGCGTCACAAGGCACCACCAAATCGCCAGATGAGCTCACGCAACAACCAGGTGATTGGTATTATGAACAACATACATTGGGCTTCAACTACCGTATGACAGAGCTACAAGCGGCGCTAGGGCTCTCTCAGCTGTCTCATCTAGACGACTTCATCGAACGCCGTCACCGTCAGTTCGAAAACTATCAAACCCTGTTGAAGAACTTTCCGATCACTCTGCCCTATCAGGCGGAGGACAATTATTCCTCGTTGCATTTGTATCCGATTTTATTACCAGAGCACAATAAGTCCGCCAGAAAAGGCGTGTTTGATGTACTTCGTCACGCTGGTATTGGCACTCAGGTACATTACATTCCCGTGCATACTCAACCTTATTATAAACAGCTAGGGTTCAACGATGGCGACTTTCCTATCGCAGAAGATTATTACACCCGCACACTGAGTTTGCCACTTTTTGCCGACCTCACTTATGCTCAACAAGAACGGGTAGCGCTGATTTTAAAACATGCCTTAATCGCTAACCGTGTCATGAGAGCCTAATCATGTCAGACGAACGGTCGTTACAAGATGCCACTCTTTCTGCTAATCGCCCTTATCGAGTGGCGGTAATACCCGCTCGTGGCGGTTCTCAGCGTATTCCACGAAAAAATATTCGATTACTAGATGGCAAACCACTGATTGCCTATTCTATTGAAACCGCCCTAAAGTCTGGATTATTTGATCGCATTGTGGTGTCCACTGACGATGAGGAAATTGCCAACGTGGCGCGCCAATTTGGGGCCGAGACGCCCTTTTTACGACCCGCTGATCTGGCGGATCATATGACAGGCACCACACCTGTGATGCAACATGCTTTGCGGTTTTTAATAGCTGAAGGGCAAACACCAGACCAAGCCTGCTTAATTTACGCCACTTGCCCTATGTTGACGTCGGAAGATATACAACGAGGTTTGGTACAGCTCGATGAAAACACAGCGTTTTGCTTTTCCGCCACCACCTTTGCCTTCCCCATTCAAAGAGCGCTTCACATTCAACACAATGGTGAGTTAGCCCCCATGTTCCCTGAACATATTCGCAAGCGCTCACAGGATCTGGTTGAAGCCATTCACGATGCTGGCCAATTTTATTGGGCCAGTACAAAAGACTGGTTTAACGAGGAGATATTTGGCCCAAAGTCCAAGCCTTTGTTGTTGCCAAGACATCGAATTCAAGACTTAGACACAGAAGAAGATTGGTTACGACTCACGCAAATTATGCGCCTACAACAGGCCTCAGATTTTACAAATTAAGAGAGATGAAAAGAGTCACTTACTTGCTTCGCGACGCGTTTTGCCCCATCACCATCCACTAAACGACGAGCAATTTGACGGGCTTTGTCTTGCCACTCAAGATCGAACCAAGCACGGTTCAACTCCTCGACTAACTCTTCTATGCGTTGCCCACGCAAGGCGTCAGACACATCGTCAAACCGTACAAAACGACACCAGCCCAATGGGACGTGTTGCTCAAGAGATCGCGTTTGATTTTCAGCCACCTGGGCAAATACAGTCGGCACGCCCATACAAGCTAACTCGAATAAGGTACCTCCCGCAGCGGAAATCGCCATCTTCGCCTGTTTCATCAGGGGAGTCACGTCAGACAAACCTTGCTCAATAGCAATACGATGAGCAAGACAAAAGCCCAACACTTGATCTGCATTCTTCGCATTAGCGCCTAATAAAACCCTAATATCTTGTGCAGGAAAATCAGACCTCAACAAAGCATTTAAAATCGGTAAGGTCAGTGCTAAAGGGTCGGTTCCACCTAGGGTAATAAGCAATTGACTGGGAGTTAGAAGATTCTTTGCATGGTCAATGGAATGACCTGAACGCTGAAACACAGGTCTCAGTAAGGCGTATTGACTGCCCGTTAAGAGATATTCGATTTGCTTGGTATAATTTTGTTGTAAAGGATTAAGCAGCCACTTAGCGGGGAATACGCCCCTGTCATTCATGTCATCTAGGACTAAAAGATTCGACTGATGCTGGTAAAGCCTCGCAATATCCTCTGCCAAATAGCCATAATGATCCAATATGACCAAATCCGCTTGCGCCGCCAATCGCCAAAATTGCGTTTCTGAATCAATGAAAATGTCTTCGACCGAACCAAAAGCCTGATAGCGCCGATCCATCACGAACCGACATTGCCAGCCTAGCGCCTCAAACGCATGCGTCAAAGCTTGGCAGCGAACTCTGTGCCCCATGCCAATCTCGACTGAAGCATCGGCTCGCACCAATAATTTCACGCCATCATATCCCAAGCAAGTGGCTGACCTTTTTGTACATCCATCGACAAGGTTTTGCCTAACACATCCTGCCAATGTTTAGGAGCAAGGCCAAACGATGGGCGGATAATTTTCAAGTGTGCTTCTGTCAATATGGTACCAGCGGGTAAATCCACGGCCACATAAATAGAGCGACGGTATTTTTTGGCCGCTTGCTCAGCGTCTGAGCCACCATACGTCACTGTACCAAGTGCGGCTTTCGCAGCACGACACGCGTCGACTAAGGCTTTCATTTCCATAGGTTCCATGGAAAAAGCCGCGTCCACACCACCCGCACTGCGATCCAACACAAAGTGTTTCTCAATAACGGTAGCACCTAATGCCGTAGCGGCCACGGCGGCGCCTAGCCCTTGTGTGTGGTCCGACAACCCCACAGGACAACCAGTTTTAGCGGCCAAATCGGCCATCGTTATCAAATTAGAGTCTTCTATTTTGGCTGGATAAGTACTGGTGCATTTGAGCAAGGTTAAAGGGTTATCGCCAATCGCGCGAATGGTTGCTACGGCTTCTTCTATTTCCTCTAACGTCGCCATTCCTGTCGACATAATAATAGGCTTACCAGTTCGAGCCACCGCCTGAATCAGCGGAATATCGGTCATTTCGAAGGAGGCAATTTTGTACAATGGCACATTCAAGCTTTCCAAAAATGCCACGGCACTCAGATCAAAAGGCGAACTAAACGCCACTAACCCCAAAGATTCAGCCAATTCAAATAACGGCTTGTGCCACTCCCAAGGCGTGGATGCCTTAGCATAAAGGTCGTACAAGTTACTTCCACGCCAAAGGCTGTCGCTTTCGGACACCATAAACTCCCCATGACGAACATCCAATGTCATGGTGTCTGGGGTATAGGTTTGCAACTTAATGGCATCCACACCCGCGTCTGCTGCGGCGTGAATCATGGCTTTGGCCAGTTCAAAATCTTGATCATGATTGCCCGATAACTCAGCAATAATAAAGGGCGTTTTCTCAAACATAATGAAAATCAACCATTGTAATAAGTGATAAGATGATCATTGCCCTGATCAACATACTCAGAAGCCTGCTGAAGCATACTGGGCATTTCTTCCAGAAACTCACACCAAGGCTCAAATAAATGACGCGCACGTTCTATGGCTTCACTTTCGTCTTCAAATTTAAAAATAAACTGCACGATTAAAAAGGCTGAATAAGTAAAAGAACCGATCAGTAAATCGTAGATATGACGATGCACACTGCCTTTCAAAAAGTAAATTTGACGATGATGAGACCAAAGCAGATCGCATACGTGTGCGCGTGTTCTGATCCCTGCATCCCACCCTTGCTGTAGTGTCTGGCTAATCTTACGAAAATCCTCTACAGAAATAAGCGCATCAGCGGCTTTGTCGAGCAGTGATTCTGGGGGATCCGTAAAAAACGCACTTTCTAAAATATCAATGACTTTAGCATGGTCGATTTTAGGATCCGTAATCAATACATCGTCGATATGCAATGGCGTAACGCCTTCAATCTTAGCGCCATCAGATAAGTTGAAGCTGGCAAAGTTACGGCGTTTATTGAGTTGTCGTGTCAAAGACTCTAATTGAACTCGCGAGGTATCCATGATGCCGGTCGCATAAATCGTGCCACCAAAGTTTCCTTCACGCTCTACCAATTTCGCTTCTTTAAAGGTTTGAAAACCGGATTCTTTACCGTCTTTATAATAACCACTGTGGACGGAGTGATGGCTGCCTTTGTCTTTAAAACCGTTATCCACACCGAGGTAGTACACATTATTAAAGCCAAACAAATGCACATAGGATAATGCTAAATTCGCCACGACAGGATTGCAGAAGTTTAACTGCACATACTCTTTGCTATCGCCATGAGTGCGGGCTTGATTGAGCATTAAAGACGTGATCGCTTCACCTGGCTTCATTGCCATGCCAGAGCGTTTAAAACAATCAAATAAACCGGGGTGCATCACATTAACAGACAAGCCCCAAATTTTATCTAAGTAGTCTTGGTCTAAAAACTGAAACTTATCCACGGTTTGCTTGAGTCGTTCTATATCCACATGAATATCAGGAGTAACACCCAGTTTTTTTAAGGTGTTGATGGTTGAACCACAGCAGATCAACAACACTTGATCTCTTACTTCTTTCACCAATTCAATCCCCTGATCAAGGGACGGACCGTTTCCTAAAATGAAAACTGGGATATTTTTAACCCATTTAGGTAAAATATCTTGGCCTTGAAAATGAGCAATTTTCGTTTTAGGTAAGGACTTTAACCCCTGAGCAATGCCAATCAGTGCATCGTCGAAAAACCCCCATCCCATGATCTGACGAGCATAATGCTTTTTAAAGTACTCTATTGCCTGATCGTTTTCTGGGCTGGTATAACCGACATGCAAAAAGGTCTCTGGCGCCATGAAAAAGCCATTCTCTTCCAACTGCCGCAAATATTTTTCGGTAAACTCTTCTGAACTTACGCCTAAAAAGAAATGAATGGTACGACCATCGCGATTGAAGGTCTCTAAAATATCTTGCCACTCAATGGCGAACAATGAATAGTAAAAAAAATCCAAATCACGTTCATAAAGATAAAGGTGTTTGATCTGACGCTCAGCAAGCAACATTTCAAGCTGATAGCCAAACTCTATACCAAAAACAATAGTCGACCCGACGAATTCTGGCCAGCCGTCTTGTGGGTTTAGCCCTTCTGATTGGCGTTCAACTTGATCTAAAATCTTATTGCTGTAATACACGTGACGACTGGGATGATTGACCGTACGCTCTAAATTTAAGACTGTTTTATTAGGCTTTAAAAGCGCACGCCTTACCTTGTCTTCGGCTTGAGCGCGTGGGGTATTCGAAAAAAGCGGCACACCAATATCTTCTCGATAAAGGTTAAGTTCACCACCCTCTTCCATGTATATATGACGTTTTTTAGGCTGATAATCTTGGAAAGATTCGAAAATATGAGGCATGACTTGAGAGAATACGGTCATGTTTCTTAGATATCGTTCTGTTAGCTCATGATCATTCTCTTTGAGGCGAGCCGCACCTCTTTCAAACATAGAAGCAAATGCCTCTGCCTGACCAAGAGACGAGAAATTCTCCTCACTCTGCATGTTTCACGCCTTTGTACTTATTCACACCCTTGCGGGATTTATGAGTTTGATAAAGTTGTTTTTGCATTTCTGAGCGCACATCACGTATCAGCCGAATCGCTGATTGATGCACCTTTATGAAGTGCTTTATTTTTTCATTAGCCGCCGGATCCTCGAGCGGCTCAATGGTCAAAATAAAACGGTTATTGTCTTCGCATAACTGCTGAATTTTATCTATGTCTCTGTCAGTAACACTTTGTTCTAATGCGGCACTCAAGGTTATTAAGTGAGACATGTTAAACATTAAATTGCGCCCACTCTAGCTTCACTTTGACCACTATAGGCCGCTTCTTTATCGGCGTTAGAAATTTGATCCCAAGCACCTTTAATCTGCAAAAGAAGCCCCATGACTTGGTCTAAAATACTGGTATCCCTAGCGATGCTGGCCTCAGTGATGCGCACTATCATATATTCATACAGGGACTCAAGGTTATCTACAAGCTCAGGATTGACATCACGGTCTAGCGCATCTCTTAAAGCATTAATAATCTCGCTGGCACGAGTCAATGCCGCTGCCTTTCCTTCCAAATCAGAACGTTCAATACAGCCCTTACCTAAAGCAAGCTTTTCAAGCGCGCCTTGCATTAAGAGCTGAATGACACGATGAGGGTCAGCCGACGCTAAATCGGACTTGATTGAGTCCTTTCTGTAGGCTTGGATCCCTTTACTCTTGTACATATACAACCCCGTTTTATTCAGTTTAAACCATTTTACATTTTCGCTAAGACAGAGTTTAAATAACCACCCTGTGCGTTCATTTCCGCTAGGCGAGAATCCAAACTCGTAAACTTAGTCCGAAGCGATTCTTCGTATTTCGCCATACGACTTTCATACGCTTCTAATGTCTCTTCTGTACTATCTATCGACCGACTTAAGGAATCCTTTAATGAATTTGTCATGCCACGTGATCCTGTGTAGTTCTCTAACAGGTTTTCCAGTGACTGAGCTAAGCCATTATCACCAGACATCAATGGTGCTATTTCACTGTAGCCTCGCTTCATCGCATTATTAAACTTAGTGTTGTCGAAACTTAATTGGCCTTGGTTATCCATCTTTACGCCTAGGTCAAAAATAGAAGTAAAAGAAGATGAATCGCCATAGCCGCTCATTAACTGAGTTGACAAAGACGCTTGCAAATTTCGAATCATACTGTTCCCATTCAGTACTGCGCCTTTTTGAGAACTGGCATTTAACAAGCCGACCATGTCGTTATAGGAAGAGATAAATTCTTCTATCGTTTCTTGTACTGTTTTTTGATCAAAACTAATGTCGACTTTTGTGGTCTTGCTGGTTGGCGCTAGCGCTTCTATTGATAATCCAGCAACCGCTTCATCAAAAGTATTGGTGTCGTTTCGAATTTGGATACCATCTACGGTAATCACGGCATCACGCGCTTCTTCACCCAAAGGCGTGTATAGACCTGCAAAAGCGCCTTCTGTTGAAACACTGTCCAAAGTGAGACCCGAAGCAAACAGTGAGGGGCTATCTTGAGCATCATCCAGCTCAGCAGCATCACTATTAGAGACGTCTTCCTCTTCTAGGCTAGCGCTCTCTTCATCGGCAGGAATAGGGCCATCGTTTGCAAAATCAACGTCGTCACCTTCAAGGTCTAATTCATCGACTTCATCAATTGAAGCATCCTCGACGTCTGTGTCTTTACTTTCTTCAACCGCAGGATTGTTTTTAATAACATTCCCATCTTCATCTCTGAGAACCGCGGTGTTGGAAATTTTTAAAGTATTGCCAGCGCCTTGAATAGAAGAGGTTAACGTAAAAAACAAATTACCATTGCCATCGTCAACGAGATTGGCTGACACACCAAAATTATCTTCTGACGTATTAATTTGATTACGTAATTCGGAAAGGGTTGTACCCGCAGCCACATTCATTGAAAATTCATGACTGCCAGCTTTAAAAATAAGTTGTGCGTCTTCTTTAGAGACCACATCATCAGCAGAAGAAAAAATCCCAGGGGCTGACATAACACGACTGCCTTTTGCCAATTGATTCACATCAATAGCATAAGAGCCATTAGAAGCGGTGCTATCTGTGGTGATAGCAATCACTTCTTCCCCTTCTTTTTGGGCTATTTTTGCATCCCGACCAGTAAAGAGTTCATCATCATTAAGCGCTTTAACGGAAGACTTAAAGTTATCAATGGCAGAACCAACTTTGCCTAGAGCAGACAACTCAGCTTCGTAACCATTGATTTTATCTTGATAAAGTTTCACCTTGACGTCTTTTTGAGCACTCACCATTTGTTTTACAAGGGACTCTAAATCTATACCAGACCCTGCACCTAATGAGCCTACTGCCATAACTCTATCTCCTAACGCTTCGCATTATCTATGACCTAATCAAACCTCACTGTTTACTAAGGTTCCTTTGATATCACTTAACTGGCTCATGATAGCATCAATTCTCTCAGACATTTTAAGAAACTCTTCTGTCGGAATTTGACGAACCACATCTCCCGTTGACTGATCCAATACCTTCACAATATTTTGCGCTCGGTCTTCTGTCATTTCAAAGGTTAAATGTACGTTCAATTGAGACAATTTTTGATTCATTGCCTTCAGATCGCTTGGCTCAATAGGAGTCGACAAATTCGAAGAATGAGAATGTCTATTTTCTCTATCACTTTTGTTTGTCTCGGCCGCATTCTGAACAACTTTAGCATTTGCTTGGCGTAATGCAGCAAAGTCTTCCACTGTACGCTGTTCTGGCTTCAAGGAATAATTGAGACCCTGCTTAGAAAAATCACTGGCATTAATAGACATATCAGAGTTCCTCCTAATAGACAAAAGCCGGGACAGAGTCCCAGCTTTCCGCTACCACTAAAACTTAGCCTAAAAGAGACAAAGCTGTTTGTGGACGTTGGTTCGCTTGAGCCAAAATAGATGAACTTGCTTGTTGAAGAATTTGAGAGCTTGTTAGCTCTGCAGTTTCCGCCGCAAAGTCAGCATCACGAACACGAGCACGAGCAGACGATACGTTTTCTGTAATGTTACTCAAGTTACTGATTGTTGAGCCAAAACGGTTTTGAATCGCACCCAACTCCGCACGCTTAGAGTCAACCGCAGCAATCATAGTATCTAGTGTATCAATCATACTCTGAGCATTCGCTACAGTAGAAACCGAAGCCGTAGAAACACTCACCTGCGCTGTAGCCGCACTGCTCGACAAACCAGACATAGTGAAACCACCATTTCCAGCGTAATCGATTGTGTTATTAACACCACCGTCAGTTAGGTTAAAACTGATCGTTTGGTTAGAGTCTGCACCCACCTGGAAGATACCAGTGTAGGTACCATCTAATAAATTCTCACCACCGAAAGTAGTATCGGAAGCGATACGGTTTATTTCGGTAGAAAGTTGACTTACTTCCTGTTGAATTGCTGCACGGTCTTTATCTGAGTTAGAGCCGTTTGACGCTTGGATAGAGAGCGTACGCATACGTTGCAACATATTCGTCGTTTCATCCAATGCACCCTCTGCTGTCTGAGACAAAGAGATACCATCGTTGGCGTTACGAACAGATTGATTCAAACCATTTACCTGAGAAGTTAAACGGTTAGAGATAAGTAGACCTGCCGCATCATCAGAAGCGCTGTTGATACGCAAACCAGAAGACAAACGTTCAAAAGATGTATCCAAAGATTTAGCAGAGCCCATCAACTGGCGCTGAGCGCTTAGAGATGAAGTATTCGTATTTACGTAAAGAGCCATTATAGCCTCCTAGGTTTTATTAAATCCTGCAAATTAAAGCAGATCGTATAAGGTTTTCGGCAAGACTTTGAAAACCTTTAGTCAGATTCGGAATCTTTTTTCCTCAAACTGGAAAAAAGATTCCTTCATGGCGGCAAATTAATGCCTAACTAATTGTTTTAAATAACTAAAAAACAATTAAATTTTTTTACACTTTTTCTTTTAAAAAAGGTTATTTTCGTTAAATTGCTCATTAAACGCACAAAAAACCCCATAAAACTGACACAGCAGTGACAAAAACAAGAGCAAGCGACAGTCGAGTATCCACAGCACACATCAAGTGCTTATCAAGCGATCAAAAAGCGGCAAAGCCCATCCTTCAATCGACACAAAACACCCCAAAAAACGACAAAAAATAGCCCATCAAAATAGTAAAATAGAGACCCTTTTTTCTCAGCTTCTCGTGACATAAATTGCTGGTTGAGATACGCAAAAACACGCTATCTCAAGACAAAAACATAGCCATTACTCACCCACAGCAAGACCTGTACGCCCAAAAATCAGCACATTACATCCCCCTAAAAAGACGCAACTGCGTCAGGTGGTAATTTCCATTTTTCATCTTTTAAAACCAAATAATCTACAAACCACACTCCCTCCTTCATTTGAAAATCTACTCATATGTTTTATGTACCAGAACTGGTCGCTCCCCCCTCTTGCAGAGGAACCACCAACACCAGACATAAAATAGTCAAGCCCCATATCCCCACAACACACTCATCAAATTAAAGACACAGCTGTGCCGTATGACGATTGCGTTTTTTTATCGTGAGGACGCAGCGATTCACAAGAGCCAAAGCCTTTGTAAAACACTTTAGAACATGCCATTCTCCCCATACGAAAGACGCAGTCTTATCTACTTCGTAGCGACAGTTCACACAAAAATAAAATGGCCATATAAGATCTCTAATCAAAAATCAGACTCCTCACTCGCCAACATTCAGTCAAAAAAAGACGCAGCTATGCCATGCAATCCTTTCAATATTTCATTTTATGGACGTGAAAATGTGCAGAAGAAACCCTCCGCATAACCTAGGTGCCATTCACTTTATTCAGTGCATTGGCATCAACATAATGACGTCAATAAAAACCGAGCAATACGCACATGAAGCTTTGGCCACTAAAACCGTAGCGACTGTTAACTTTTCAACATAAATTAAACCCATCTATTTACTATTGAGAAAAACACCACAGACCAACTTGCTAATGGTGTGAGATACTATCTTCGTCATAAAAAATAATGTCGGCTTAAAAACCAACCATTCATTACCTTGAAATGTGACGTCAAAACCCGTCCTTCCCCATTAAAACCATGCAGCTTTAAAACGCATTCAGTAAGAGCGCCTTAGCTCAACACCCTGCCGATGAAGCCCATCTCAAAGCCAATTCGGAACAAAAATGAGACAATTACCGACTCTTAACATTGTTCACCAACCGCCTGTGGCATAAGCCTTTATCACCTCCCAAACCACAAAAACGCGAACAGAACGCATTATTTGGGCAAAAAAAAGCCAGGTGAAAAAATCACCCGGCTTAAAAGGCACCTCTAGGAGAGAGAAGTTGCCCATAATCCGAGAAAAGACTCGAATACTTTGTAAAAGCGGCAATCTGGTGTCGCTTTACGCAATGCCATTTATTTCAATTAATTACCTAGTAAAGAAAGTGCTGCTTGAGGACGCTGATTTGCCTGAGCAAGGATTGTACTACTCGCTTGCTGCAGAATTTGCGCACTGGTTAAATTGGCTGTCTCTTGAGCAAAATCAGCATCACGAACACGCGCACGTGCAGCGGATACGTTTTCAGAGATATTGCTTAAGTTCGTTATGGTTGAGCTAAAACGGTTTTGTACCGCACCTAACTCTGCCCGTTTAAAATCTACTGCTGAAATCATCGTATCAATGATGCCAATCATACTTTGTGCGTTGACTATCGTTGAGACAGAGGCGGTTGATACACTTACTTGTGCTGATGCTTGGCTTGATAAACCAGACATGGTGAATCCATTATTACCTTGATAATCGATAGAATTATTCGCGCCGCCAAATTCCAATGTAAAACTAATAGTTTGGTTAGCATCAGCCCCCACTTGGAACAAACCTTGGTAAGTGCCATCTAGTAAGTTTTCACCACCGAATGTTGTGGTTGATGCGATACGGTTTATCTCTTCAGATAATTGCGCCATTTCTTGCTGTAGTGCGACGCGATCTTTTGCTGTATTTGACCCGTTGGCCGCCTGGATAGACAAAGTACGCATACGTTGTAACATGCTCGTCGTCTCATCCAACGCACCTTCAGCAGTTTGAGCCAAAGAGATACCATCGTTTGCGTTTCGAACAGATTGGTTCAAACCATTAATCTGTGATGTCAAACGATCTGAAATTTGAAGACCAGCGGCATCGTCTGCAGCACTGTTAATGCGACGGCCAGATGATAAGCGCTCGTAAGATGTATCAAGCTCACGACTAGAGTTAGTAAGCATACGCTGAGCATTCAGCGAGGAAACGTTTGTATTTACATATAAAGCCATTTTTTCTCTCCTAAAAACATTTTTTTAATGAGACAACCTTTTGATTTAATTAGTTATTTGGTTTTTGTCTCTTATTAAAGTTATCGACACATTCGGTCTGATCTTTAATATTTTTTTATACTTTTTTTGATTTTCTTACGTTTTCTAAACTCAAAAAAAGCGGCACCCTCAGTTATCGAACCTAGGGCAAATAACTTTAAAAATAAAAGCACTAAAACATCAAAATAATGTAAAAAGAGCCAAATTATGAAGAAAGAAGGTTAAAAAAGTTTGAGCTCTAACGTTTCTCGAACGGAGAACGGAGAACGGAGAACGGAGAACGGAGAACGGAGAACGGAGAACGGAGAACGGAGAACGGAGAACGGAGAACGGAGAACGGAGAACGGAGAACGGAGAACGGAGAACGGAGAACGGAGAACGGAGAACGGAGAACGGAGAACGGAGAACGGAGAACGGAGAACGGAGAACGGAGAACGGAGAACGGAGAACGGAGAACGGAGAACGGAGAACGGAGAACGGAGAACGGAGAACGGAGAACGGAGAACGGAGAACGGAGAACGGAGAACGGAGAACGGAGAACGGAGAACGGAGAACGGAGAACGGAGAACGGAGAACGGAGAACGGAGAACGGAGAACGGAGAACGGAGAACGGAGAACGGAGAACGGAGAACGGAGAACGGAGAACGGAGAACGGAGAACGGAGAACGGAGAACGGAGAACGGAGAACGGAGAACGGAGAACGGAGAACGGAGAACGGAGAACGGAGAACGGAGAACGGAGAACGGAGAACGGAGAACGGAGAACGGAGAACGGAGAACGGAGAACGGAGAACGGAGAACGGAGAACGGAGAACGGAGAACGGAGAACGGAGAACGGAGAACGGAGAACGGAGAACGGAGAACGGAGAACGGAGAACGGAGAACGGAGAACGGAGAACGGAGAACGGAGAACGGAGAACGGAGAACGGAGAACGGAGAACGGAGAACGGAGAACGGAGAACGGAGAACGGAGAACGGAGAACGGAGAACGGAGAACGGAGAACGGAGAACGGAGTTATGAGATATGATTAATAAATTGCAAACCAAAAGCTTGCGGGTCGACTTCTTTTTCAATCACAACTTCTGTTCTAAGGTTGGCAGACTTATTCAACTCAATATCTGAAGCCGCCACAAAAGCTCTATTTGTTATGCTGTATACCTGTCGGATGAGCGCAGGTTGAAAGGATTTATTTAACGTCAGTACAAATCCGACTCGACCATTAGAAAGCTGCACACATGACCCCACAGGCACAGAGCCAATACTCTTTAAAAAGACCGAAAGCAATTGCTTATCAAATGCCAACCCTGACTCCTTTTGCATCTGCTGGCACGCTTTAATAGGTCCCATCGAGGGTTTATGGGGCTGCTCTGAGGTCATAGCATCATAAGCGTCTATAATCGCAGCTATTTTACCGTAAACCGATATTTCATCCCCCAGTTTACCTGCAGGATAACCAGACCCATCTATTTTTTCATGATGATCTGTTAACATTTGAAAAACAGCCTTAGGTATCCCCTCACATTTCTGCAAAATCTGCTCACCAAACTGGATGTGTTTGCGAAACAAGTCAAACTCACTGTCGGTCATTTTTGTCGTTTTTGTCACCATGGCCATCGGCAAACGAAAACGCCCCAAGTCGAATAACAAAGCGCCAAGAGAAATCACTTCAATGTAGGTATTCGATAACTTCATTGCTTTGGCAAAGTGGATACCAAGGACCGCCATACCCATGGCATGCTGCTCTAAATAAATGGACGCATCTTTTATGTGGCGTATGGCCATTAAAGAAAAGTTGTTTCGTGTGTGAGATTCAATTAAACGACGACAAAACTTCATCAACTCCGGCATATCCAGTTGCTCACCGCGCTTAAAACGCTCGACTTGCAAAGACAACAAAGAATACCCATCTTGAAACAACTTAAGCGCGATTACAGTTTCATCGTCAAAAGACGTTGGAACAAACTTACTTTCGAGAGTCACTTTTTTGTTGGCAGCCGAAAGAGCGTGCTTTTGCTCTAACTCGGCAACAGTAGTAGCACTCTCTTTTACCGAGCCATCAGCACTTTCTTTTGCCGAACCATCAGCACCCTTATTCTCCATTCGAGCTTTGTAACTCAAGATGTACTCTCGAGTCTGCTCATTCAGCTCTTGCCTGAAGTAACGGAACAAGCTTTGCCCTTTGGTATGCTTAATACGGAGTTCTTTGGTATTCAAATCAGGATTAAGCTTTTTAAGACTTTTGACAGATCGACCATTAGCAATAGACAAACACAAAAGCAGGAATCGTTCTTGCGCATCATACAGCCTTTCACGTCGGCTGCTGAGTAACTTATCATGGGAAAAGTATGGATCGTAAGGCAAAAATTCTGCATCTAAGACAGGTCGTAACACATCAAAAGTCACTTGTCGCATCGCAACACTGACAATTCTGTCTCTTCGACCGTGCATTTTAATTAAGCTTTGCACCCGTTTACTGCCAACAATCTTGTCTTTGAGTTGCATAATATCCAGTATTTCTTCCATATCGAAATACCCAACATGAATATCAGCCCCAAAACAAGACTCTATGTTAAATGCTGGCATTTTTTATCTCATACCCTAATGATTACATTTTATTAAAAAGAGAAAGATTGTTCATACGAGTAAACACTTTTTGTGACGCACTCAGTGCAGACTCTTTCATGGTCAACTCAGTGGCAGCCGCCGCAATATCCAAGCCACCAATGCGATCTTGCGCAACGCTATTTGATAATTGATTTGCTGAACTAAAGCTGGTCCGATCCTGAAGGATATTCAATCTTGCCCCCACAGAAGAACGACCTTCACTGACTTTTCTTTGCGCATTATTAATACTGGTGGTCGCATCATAAAAAGCTTTCTGACGCTCATCAGAGCTAGACATGGTGTTACTCAATACCGCCAAAGTATCATTAATTTCATTTAATACGTTATCACGTCTTGGCTTATCCAAAGCAATATCGACCACCGCTCCCGGAGCACCACTTAATTGGAAGGTCATTCCAGCAAAAGTAATAGGCTTACCTGCGGTATAAGACCCTGAAGACACAACCTCTCCAAGACTATTGGTAATACTGTATGAGCCTGGTGTGCCATCCAAAGCGCGACGACGATCTTGATCTGCTTTGGTATCAGATCCTGTATAGGGCTCTATTGGGTCAGCAACCGCACCTTCTGCCATAACAGGTAGCGTTGTTAAACGATACTGGTTAGCTGCTGGATTTTCAGGGTCATAATAGTCTTCAATAAACTGATTAAAGTCTCCCTGATGCTTTACTTTCGCAGTGAGAGAAACATCTCCACCAGTCACTTGGGATGAAAAGGTTCGACTGGTCCAAATATCTTGAAACAGCTTTTTTCCTGAATCTGAAACGGGAATTCTCATGTCTTCAGAAATTTGAGCAAATTTCTGACCTTCATTACCAGCCCACTGGTAACGACCTTCGCTGTTCAATATAAAAGGAGGGCCTTGTGTATCAGTGCCAGCAAAAATATAGTTACCATCGGCACTCTTTGAGTTCATCAACTCAGCCATTGACCCCGTAATCAAGGCTATTTCTTGTACGATCGCATCAATGTCTGCCTGTGTGTTGATGTCGTTTTGTGCCTGCATAAAAAGCGTACGGACATCATCTAAAGAATCATTCAGACTCTCTAGAGCGACTTCCTGATATTCTAAATTGCTGGTTGCCATCTTGATGGATTCATCAAATATTTTTAGGCGATTATTACTGCCTTCGTACATTAATATCTGACTCGCGCCAACTGGATTATCACTTGGCCTAACAATGTCAGTTTGCGCCGAGATTTTCTCTTGCGCGTTCAGAATTTTTTCGTTGGCTTGACCAATCGCTCTGCTCGACTGACTATAAATGAGATTATTCGTCACTCGCATAAAGTTACCTCATGATCCCTAATAGCGTTTCAAACGTCGTACGAGCAGCCGTGACAACCTGAGCAGAAGCAGAATAAGATTGCTGATATTTCATAAGGTTTACCGCTTCTTCATCAAGACTCACCGCCGATAACCTATCGCGACGGTTAATACTGTCATTCATAATCACTTCGCTGGATTGTGCATGACCAGCTGATTCCGCCGTCTTCGTTCCAACATACGAAACAAAGCCTGCAAATGCTTTTGTCAAACTGGCTTTTCCTTCCACCAATGACTGGTTCTGTATGTTTATTAGTGCCAGGCCATTCACATTGTCAGATGGCCCCACATCATCCGTACTAATAGAAAACTCATCACCCTGTTGCGGCATGGACGAGACCGACACATCAAATCCAGCGTCCTCTGCCAAGCCCGCCTGCTCTAATAAATTACTGTATTGAAAAACGTTACTAACAGAAGCCAGCTCCGTTCCGGATGCGTCACGAACGACATACGAACTAGGCGATGTAAAATAAATCTGATGGGGTGAACTTGGATAAAGAGAACCATCTGCTGAAAACGCTGAGGAATCTGGGCGAGTATTGGTCACAGCTGATACCGATATTCTTGCATCGGATAGGTTATCTGAATTTGTTGTCGCTCCCACTGGAGCGCTCAGCGCCAACGCATCACCATTTTTTGCCTGTATGCCAAGAGTGGCTGCAGCGTTAGCGGTTGGTGTAAAACGAAATACATCATCTTGGTCAATCGCATTCAAATCGCCCACGCGAATATCAAGTCCCAACTCTTCTATTTTGTAATACCCATTACTATCAGGAGTCATACTCGACAGATCAAATACGGTCGATTGACCAATCGCTCTATCATTCAAGTTGTATTTGGTAATAGCAAAACGATTATCATCGGTTCTGCTTAACTCATAAGTATCTGTGGTAATTTTAGACGCTTCCCCAGGAGATACCCGAACCGAGATATCAGATAATTTCTGAATATTGTCTTTGCTGGAATAAATGTCTATTTTTCCCAAAGAAAATAAATCTCTGCCAAAGTCGCCGTTCGCATCCAGTCCTTTGGCATTTTGTGTATTCATGGCATCGGCAATGGCTATCGCGTGCTGCCCTAGAGTTCGATCGGCGTAATCACTAAACTCCGTACGAAAGTCTACTAATCCACCAACACTGCCACCCAGGCTCTCGGTTTTCAAACCAACACTGTAGTTGCCAAAACTGACAACAAGGTCAATTTTCTTTGGACTTAAAGGGTTTTGAACCACCTTCAACTCAGTTGGGTTTTGATCCATCACCAAAGGCTGACCGTTCATTAATTGAATCGTCATTAATCCCTTGTCATTGAATTGAGCATTGATGTCCAGATATTTAGAGAGATCTTTTGCTAACAACTCTTGTTGATCACGCAACTCATTTGCAGGCGAAGCGGACAACCCTTCTTCTCGTAAAATTTTACCATTCAAATCAGAAATTTTTGTCGTTATGGCATTTATATCAGTCAGAGAAGTTGACAGTTGCTCCTTAACTAGATTTTCTTGATTAGTCACCAAGCCTGAAAGAGTTTTATACTGATTCACAAGATTATTTAAACTGGAATAGGCAAGCTCTCTAAGCGATGAAGAAGTAGGATCATTGTTCGCATTCTGCAATGCACTAAATGCCTTATCCAAATAGCCATTAAGAGAAACACTGTCTTCGGCAAGCAAACTGTCGGACATTGTCATCAGAGAATGGTAAGTATCATGATAGGAAAAGTCAGACGTATCTGCTCGCACTTGTCCACTCACAAAATTATCAACCAGACGAGCCGTATCACGAATGACAACACCACCGACAGGCGAACTAGCGGTGTCTGTTCTTTGACGGCTATAGCCCTCAGTATCCACATTGGCCGTATTTTGCCCCGTCGTATTAATACGGGCATTACTGGACTGCAGTCCAGATAAACCAATTGAATATAAACTTGAGCCCATAGCTCACACCCCTAGTACGTTTGTCAGAAATAACCTTTAGCGTTATCGGCTACTCATGCAAGAACTTTACCAAAGATAAGAATTGTCTTATTTTATTGTGGTAAGCCTTTAAACCACTTACTAGAGAGGATGCTATCAATTTTATCGGAGTACTTAGGATCCGTCGCGTAGCCACCTTTTTGAAGGGAAGCGGCAAACATTGACGCGTCATCTCCCGCTTTAAGGGCATCTTTATACCGCTCACTTGAGGACAGAAAATCCGCATAATCTTCGAAGCTCTGAGAAAAAGAGTCATATGCTCTAAATGCCGCTTTTTCTCGTTTTGCTACGCCATCACGGAATTCTAGAGTATTCACCACCGCGCGATCTCCATGCCAGCGACTGTCAGCTTTAATACCAAATACATTAAAACTCGCCCCGCCATTCTCCTTGGCAATAGGGTACTTTCCCCAACCAGTTTCCAAAGCGGCCTGTGCAAGTACGGCCTTCGGATTCACACCTAATTTTTCCGCTGCGCGCTGGGCATGTGGCCATAAATGCTCAACAAACTCATCTGGTGAATCAAACACAACGGAAATAGCGGATGGAGAAGGTTGAGTCGACTGGGCATTAACATGGGCAATATTCTGTGATTGCTGTTTCGCTTCTTGTTGAACCGACTCAATAAATTCTGTTGAGGCACGATGGGCCAGAGCCTGAATCCTCGCCAGATCTTGCTTAGCCACTTGATTAAGAAAGTCTGTATCACCCCGCTCTTTTGCTCCAGGAGAACTGACACTCCCTTGCTGCTGGTTTTGATATTGACGGATAAGCGCTTCCGATAAACCTATGCCACCAGACTTAGATAAAGCTTGAGACATCTGGGAATCCATCATTTCTTGATACTGCTTGGTTTGAGCACTGGAAAAAAGATCGCTCCCTATTGCTTCATTCGTGCTGCGCATATTTTTGAGCAACATATTGATAAAAATAGACTCAAACTGCTGAGCAACAACTTCCAACGCAGCATCTGGATCTTGCTGAGCCTTAGTTTTTAACGCCGTTAATGTAGAGAAATCAGCAAAAAAATCTTGTTTAGGGGGTACTGAGTTCATCATAAAAACCGATCACCTATATCACAACCAAATCTGCGTTAATCGCACCAGCTTGCTTCAAACTCTCTAGAATCGCCATCACATCCCCAGGCGCCGCACCAACCTGATTAACGGCTCGCACAATATCATTTAGCGAAGCACCAGGGTCAAAAACAAACATACGGCCACTATTAGGGGCAATCTCTATCCCCTCACGAGGGGATATAATGGTTTCCCCACCAGTTGTTGTACCATCTTGTCCAACCACAGGCGGCGTTTCTCTTATTGTCACAGATAAGCTACCGTGAGTGATTGCCGCCGGAGACACTTTGACATGCTGACCAATGATGATAGTGCCAGTACGAGAATTCACAACAATCCGCGCACGCTCCTCCGCCACATCTACCTCAAGGTTTTCAAGAATAGATAAAAATGTCACACGCTGACTCGAATCCCTGGGTGCTGATACTCGTATCGAAGTTGCATCAAGCGTGGTCGCTACTCCAGGCCCGAGCAAGTCATTAATTTTATCCGATACATGCTTAGCCGTCGTAAAGTCTGGACGATTTAAGTTAAACGTCAAGGTATCACCGGTATTAAAACTACTTGGAACCATGCGCTCTACACTTGCGCCGTTTGGTATACGACCAACCGTAGGCACATTGACAGAAGTCCGAGAACCATCGGCCCCATTCGTTCCTAAACCGCCAACAATTAAATTACCTTGAGCAATGGCGTATACCTCACCATCTGCCCCTTTTAATGTTGATAATAATAAGGTTCCACCTCGCAACGCACTCGCATTACCTATCGAGGAGGCGGTTACGTCAATTTTTTGCCCTGGTTTTGAAAAAGCAGGTAGCGTTGCCGTTAAAGAGACCGCCGCGACATTTTTCGATGTCGCACTGACCCCTTCAGGCAAAGTCACACCAAAACGCGATAGCATGCTAGCAAAGCTTTGATTGGTAAAAGGAGTACTGTCACCTGTGCCATTTAGACCAATCACTAAGCCATAACCAAACAATTGGTTTTCTCGAACGCCTTGAACACTGGCAATGTCTTTCAAGCGTTCAGCCTGAACAGAAAAAGACAAGAAATATAAGACAATTAGCGCTGCATACTTCATCACATCACCTATTGAGAGAAACCAATCTCTCGACTATTAAAATCATTAAATTAATAAGGCATATCACTAGAATTAAGCAGACGACTCACCCAACCCTGCTCACTTCCAGCGGCCACATCACCGGTACCTGAATAGGTAATTCTCGCATCCGCCACCCGTTCGGAATCAACGGTATTGTTCGGAGAAATATCTTGCTTACGCACCACCCCAGAGAAACGTATGTATTCATCTCCTTGATTTAAACGCAGCCACTTCTCACCGCGTACAGCCAAAAGACCATTCGGATAAGTTCGAAACACGGTCACTGAAATGGTTCCGCTCAAACTGTTATTTTGATTAGCAGAAGCATTACCGGAGAAGTCTGTTCCTTGCTGTGGAAGTGTCGTATCCACCTTGAGCTCTTGTCCCAGCACCGTTGGATTCTCAATGGTAGCAGAAGAAGATTTGGAAACAGTCGCCGCATTGGCTTTTGTTGACGTCGTCGTTTCATTCAAATTTATTGTGAGGATATCGCCAACTTTACTGGCCTTTTGGTCACCGAAAAACACATCCCCCATACTAGCCTGATAAATCCCCCCAGTTGGCGCTTGAGAAGGCGTCATGCCATTTGGGTAAACGGGCGCATAATAAGGGTCATCGGATTGAATCGATTGACTGATTTGTGGTCCGTTCAACGGATCATTTGGATCAGGCACGTAACCTTTACGCGGTACTTCAGCAGCCTCTTCAGGTGGCGCCTCTTCGTCGGTTACCGCATCAATCACAGCATCCGTCACGGCCGCTGCCGCACCCGCCGCAGCGGCATTGGCTACCGCTTGCTCGTTAACATCCCAAGAAAGACAGCCTGACAAGCAAGCGCTGAACAAAATCAAGAAAACAAATTTAATCTTCATCATATTCCACACGTTATTATAATTGCTGTATTGCAAAACTCATCATACCGTCGGCAGAGGCAATCACTTTGGAGTTCATCTCGTAAGCTCGTTGAGTCGTAATCATGTTCACCAGCTCTTCAATAGAATTGACGTTCGACGCTTCCAACATCCCCTGAGCAATCGTACCCAATGAATCCGTGCCAGGTACACCTACAATCGGGGGACCGCTCGCATTCGTTTCCGTAAACAAATTCTGTCCTGCGGCATTAAGCCCGGTTGGATTGATAAAACCAGCGATATTGATGGCACCAACTTGCTGAGCATCGACATCACCACTGTTTCGCACTGAGACAATACCATCTTCGGAAATCATAATTTCAACCGCACCGGGATCGATCTGAATGCCTGGCTCAACCACTAAACCACCAGACGACACCAATTGCCCCTGACTGTTAAGCTGAAGGCTACCATCGCGCGTATAAGCGATGGTACCATCGGGCTGCAGTACTTGTAAGAAGCCTTTTCCTTGGATAGCGATATCAAGCTGCCTATCCGTCATATTGTAGTCACCGTTCGAAAAATCTTTTTGAGTCGCCCCAACTTTTACCCCTGTGCCTAACTGCAGACCAGAAGGTAATTCCGCATTCTGAGCACTCAAACCACCTGGCGCACGAACGGTTTTGTACATCAGATCTTCAAAAACCGCTCTGTCTTTTTTAAACGCCGTTGTTGATACGTTAGCCAAGTTATTGGCTACTACGTTTAACTGCTTATCCATCGCACTTAAACCTGTCTTACTCACCCACAATGCTGAATTCATAATCGCCTCTGTTACATTCCGTTATTCTTTATAGATTGATGATACTTAAACTGAACGCTGTAAGATTCGAGCAGAAGAGTCCGCATTATCGCGAATCGTATCCATCATTTTCACATTCATTTCAAAACGTCGCGCAAGGTTCATAATGTGGGTCATCTCTTCAACCGCATTAACATTGCTGCCTTCAATAAATCCGCTAACCAACTGCACATTTGGATCAGGATCAAACTCTTGACCATCTCGAGAATGTATCAAACCATCCTCTTCTTTGCGTAAGTTCTGCGGGTCGGGATTAACCAACTTAATCTGGTTAAGTACAGCGACTTCATTTTCCGCGCCACCTTGAGGAACAATCGAAATAGAACCGTCTGCTGTAATATTAATATTGTTAAACGGTGGTAGAAAAATCGGGCCATCCACACCAGCAACAGGCAATCCCCGTCCTGTCACCAATTGCCCCGCGGCATTAATTTGCAAGTCTCCAGCACGAGTATAGGCTTCCTGACCACTTTCGTCGTACACAGTAATAAAACCATCGCCTGTTACCGCAACATCGAGATTTCTCCCCGTTTGTATCATGTCACCCTGAGTATATCGCGTCGCGGGATTTTCAGTCATGGCATACACACGGCTTGGGTAATAGTCCCCATAGACCTGCATGGAGCGAGCCTGCTCAAAGTCAGAACGAAAACCCGTCGTGCTGACATTGGCCAAATTATTAGCATGTATTGTTTGGGCATTCATGGTTTGCACACCACCACTCATTGCCAAATATAAGGCTTTATCCACCGCGACACTCCTCAAAAATTCACATCACATTGCTAACTACTATCAAAAATCGTACCAACTTACACAGAGCATAAAAAAAGCAAAAAAAAAGCCGGAACAGCAAGGCCGTTCCGGCACCAAATCTTCTCTCTCCAGAAAATTAGCGGAGGTTAATTATCGTCTGTGTGACAGTATTTTCTGTTTCTAATGTTTTACTGTTTGCTTGGTAATTACGCTGCGCCTCAATAAGCGCAACAAGCTCAGACGTTAAGTCAACGTTAGACTCCTCTAACGCGCCCCCTTGAATTTTTCCAAATGTTCCCGTATTCGGACGGCCAATGTCAGCGGGGCCAGACCCCTTGCTTGCTAACCAAGAAGTGTGGCCAGTCGGCATAAGACCGTCAGTACTATCAAATGTTGCCAAGGCAATCTGGCCAAGTGTTGCCGTTTGTTGGTTGGTGTAATTAGCCATTAGAAAGCCGTCGCTATCAAAAGAGACACCCTGCAACTCTCCAGCCGAAAAACCATTCTGCTCAAAACTGTCTGTATTATTTAAAGCAAACTGCGTCGAACCCTTCAAATCTAATGGCGTAATTTGACCACGATTAGTAGGATCCACACCCATAATTTCTAATGTAATCGGCTGCGGAACACCAAAAGGAGGAAGCCCACGATAAGCCCCCAGCAAATTACCTGCTGGATCAAAAGAGACGGTCGTATTTTTTTCTAAAAAGCGCGTATCTTCACCCGTAAAAGGATCAACATAACTTTCCTTTCCATCCAGAGTGATTCGAAGCTCGTAGGTGTTATTTTCACCCTGCTTAATAAAGTAATACCCCATCGTGTGCGGTTCGCCCAAAGAGTCAAAAACCGTTCTGGTATTGCCATAATTATAAGTTTCAGGACTTAATGGATCGAACACTTCACGGGCCACTGCAGTAGGCTCTCGCACTTCTTCTGGCGCAAGAGCTGAAGCAATCGCCACACCACCCAATGTACCAGCTACTGCTAAAGGTGTTTTTGTTGCAGCGGCTATGTCTGCTTCACTAGGCTCTGTAGCACCTAGATACAGAAGCTCAAATGGCTGCTCCGCTACACCATCACCATTATAATCCGTACCACCTTCTGCAGAGTTAAAGGTTGCAAAAGTTTCCCCCAGAAACGCGGCGCCTGTCTCATCCGTCAAATTACCATCTACTGTCGCATGAACTTTATAGGTGTTTGGCAACTCACTTTTTGCATAATAATAAGTCACTATATGACTTTGTCCATTACCGTCTACAACGCCCTGAGTTTGCGTAAAATTATAGGTATCTGGATTCAGTGGATCAAAATCAGCTCGAATAAAAGCCGGCACATCGTCATTTTCTGAGTTCAAGTTGACCTGTAACTCCATTGCCGTGGTTGGCTCTGGCGGAATCCTATCGGTTGGCACCTTTAAGTCTTCCAAATTGCCACCAACAACACCATCTACCGCATTAAATCCTAAAACATTACTGCCAGTATTCGTGACCAAAAAACCATTTTCATCTAACTTAAAATTACCTGCACGCGTATAGGATTGAGCAATACCAGAATCTAAAACAAAGAAACCACTACCATCCACAGCAAGGTCTAGATTGTTATCTGTATAAGATATGTTACCCGCCGAAAACTCTTGGGAAACCTTACTCACACTGACACCAGAACCAATACTATTACCACTACCGGCACCCAGTACACTGGTGTTATATAGATCATCAAACTCAATACGCGACTTCTTGAAGCCTGTAGTATCGGCGTTGGCAATGTTATTACCGGTAACACTTAAATAATCAGCAGAAGCCTTAATGCCAGACAGTGCAGTATTGAATCCCATAATGCTCTCCAATTACCCTAATATTTCTAATTCGTTAGTAAGTTTGATTTTTCCGTGGTTTTCCACATTTAAAACCGTGCCATTTTCACCGTTAATGGTGACACCCTGAATCCGAGTGGGTAGCTGAGTGGTAAGTGCTGACACCTCACCCTTTTCATTGGTTGACGAAGCGGCAAAACGGTATTCACCAGGCGGCAAAGGATTTCCTTCATCATCCAGTTTGTCCCACTTAAACTCCCCTGAGTTCAGCGCAGCGGTACGGACTAAACGATTGTCTGCATCGTATATTTTAACGCTGGCAGATTGAGAACCATCCGGTATCACTGTTCTCAACTGAACGGACTCAAGACCCTCTGTCACTTTCACCTTACTTCCGTCCATTAAAATAGACTTTCCAACCAGAGTTGAGGCGCTAAGCGCCTGATTGGACGTCAACGAAGTAGCCATGTTTTCCAGTTGATCAGAAATACTGGTAAGCCTTTCCAACGAACTAAACTGAGACATTTGTGCCACCATGTCATTCGCGTCTTGTGGAGAAGTAGGGTCTTGCCCTTTCAACTGCTCAATATAAAGCTTCAAAAAAACATTTTGATCGGCTAGTGCGCTCGCTTCTTCCGCTTTAGACACATCAGGCTTTTCAATACCTGCTTTGGATTTAGCGGCATCGGTCCCATACTGGGAAATTAACCCGCCCAGACCTTTGGTATCAGATATGTTTGCCATATATCAGCTCCTATGACTGACCAAGCGTGAGCATTTTTTGCATCATACTTTTCGCTGAGTTCATAATTTCTACGTTTGTCTGAAAAGATCTGGAAGCGGACATCATATCGGCCATTTCTTCCATCGGATTGACGTTGGGATAAAAAACATAACCTTCTTCATTTGCCATCGGATGATCTGGTTCATATCTTGGTTGCAAAGGTGCGTCAGACTCCACAATGCCATCAATTTTCACTCCAACACCAGCACCACTGTTATCAGTATTAACATTGCCCCAGCCGTTTTCACGCATGCTGTCATTCATCATTTCTGAAAATACTGGTTTACGAGCACGGTATGTCTGATCCGCGGAACTTGCAGCACTGTCTACGTTTGCCATGTTGCTCGCAATTGTATTCAAACGAACCGTTTGGGCGCTCATCGCAGACCCAGAAATAGTGAAAATGTTACTTAATGACATAGTTATTAATTCCCAGTAAGCGCTTTTTTCATGCCGCTAATTTTTCTATCCAAGAACATAAAACTCGTATCAAATTGCAAAGAGTTTTGCGCATATTCTGCCTGCTCTCTTTGCATATCGACCGTGTTACCGTCTAACGATGGTTGATTCGCATTACGAAAAAGTAATTCTTCCGACTCACTAGCAACCCCTTCCCCTGATATATGCCGAGGATTGCTACCCGCAAGCTTCAATCGGCTACTTTCAGCGTTTAATAATGAATCAAATGAAATATCTCTGGCCTTATAGTTTGGCGTGTCAGCATTGGCGATATTATTGGCTAGAACCGCTGCCCTTGCGCTACGAAACTCAAGTGTTTTGTCGTGCCCCGCAAAGGCACTTGCAAAAGATATGGCCATTTGATCCTCAAAAATACGTCATCTATCTGATCTGTATTAAGCAATTATGGTGCCAAAATAAAAAACACTTAAAAATCAAAGACTTAAATTATATTCATCAAAGAGTGGCAAAAAGCGGCAATATCTAAAAGTAGAACAAAAGAAACAAAAAAGCCCATCCAGTTAAATCTGATGGGCTCTTTAGACAATAGACGAATATGCTTTGTCGTATTACAAGGACTTGGCTTTGTACACTATTCCTGGGTGACACTGTACGATTTCAAAGTAATCGGATAAACCGCTTAGCGCTTCTGAACCCCCAAGGAACAGATACCCTCCTGGCTTCAAACAAGCGTGCATTCTTTTCAAAATATCCAACTTCAGATCAACAGTAAAATAAATCAGCACATTTCGACAAAAAATCACATCGAATTTACCTAACGCAGAAAAAGACTCAATAAGATTCAAATACTTGAATTCAACTCGAGAACTTAGGTGTGGCTTAATCTTCCACGTTAAATCGTTTATCTTATCGAAATAACGTCGCTGCAAATCTGGACCAAGACCACGCGCAATGGCCAAACTATCATACTCACCTTGTTTAGCGTGCTGAAGAATATTAGTGCAAATATCCGTGGCCACTATTTTTTCACCCGCTTTTAATACGCCAGGGCGAGCCGACTTAAACTCTTCAATCACCATACTAATGGAGTAAGGTTCTTGGCCTGTTGATGAGGCCGCTGACCAAATTCTTAAAGGGCCAGACGTCATTTCCGGCAAGACTCTGTCTTTTAGTATGGTAAAAGGGTGAATATCTCTAAACCACAGTGTTTCATTGGTTGTCATCGCATTGATGACTTCTTCTTTCAGCTTGGAACTTCCGTATTTCTCTAACGCATCAACAAGCTGCTCAATCTTAGAAAAACCCTCTCTTTCTAAGACTTTACCCAAACGACTGGCGACCAGATACTGCTTGTTATCACTCAATGAAATACCACAAGCTTTCTGCAGATAGTCCCTAAACCTAATATACCCATTAGGTGTGATTGCATTTGTACTACTGAGCATTAAAACTCCATATTTTACAGGTTCCATTTAAGGCTAGACAAAGCATCTAGCCCAACCATTATTCAGACTGAACCTGTACCGTTTCTATCGCTAATCGAGCCAGCTCATCTGGCTGAAATTTCGCCAAGAAACCATCCGCACCGACTTTTTTAACCATTGACTCATTGAACACGCCACTCAATGATGTATGAAGCAGAATAAACAAGTCTTGCAAACGACTGTCATTACGAATAGAAGTCGTTAGCGTATAACCATCCATCTCTGGCATCTCTATATCAGAGATAACCATTGAGAATTCCTTCGTTACATCTTTCCCTTCCGCTACCATGTTTTGTAGGTAGGTAAGCGCCTCTCGTCCATCACAAAGAACCGTCGTTGAAAACCCCACTTGCTCCATACAGCGCTTAATTTGCTTACGCGCTACAGAAGAGTCGTCCACGATTAGTATATGATGTTTCTGCGCATTTTCTGTGACACCCGCATTCACAATACCTTCTGAGATATCCTGGCGAGTTGGTGCCACTTCTGAAAGAATTTGCTCAACGTCAATAATTTCAACCATTTCCTTATCGACTTGACAAACAGCCGTTAAATAATTGTCATTCGACAATCCTTTTGGTGGTGGCTGGATATCGCTCCAATTCATGTTAACAATGCGCTCTACGCCACGCACTAGAAATCCTTGAATACGACGGTTGTACTCCGTAATAATCACAAAGCACTGGCTGATATTTTCCATTGGGCTTGCTCCGGTCGCCAACCCCAAGTCTAAAATAGGAATGGTGCCACCGCGTATATGAGCAACGCCCCTAACGACTGGCGAGCTGTGCGGCATAGTCGTTAATTTAGGGCACTGAAGCACTTCTTTGACTTTAAAGACGTTAATGCCATAAATTTGCTTACCATTTAAGCGAAACAACAGCAATTCAAGTCGGTTTTCTCCTACAAGCTGCGTACGTTGGTTAACAGTATCCAGAACTCCAGCCATAAACGCCTCCAAAATGTGTAAACATTATAATGAGGTATCACCTCAAAATTGTTAAAATGCATCATCCAATGATAAAGTGATTTTTACTTTTTTACTAACTATCTTATTTATAACCCAATCATAAACAAAGAGAGTGAATCATGCGAATAATAAGGCTAACACTAGCCTTCATTTGTCTCCATACAGGCCTATCATTCGCCTTATCCACTGAAGAACAAATTAATCACTACATCAATCAAGTAGAAATCCCTCGATTGACAAAAATATACTCCGAGGCCGATATCAGCATCACCTTAAATAATCTCGCTGCGCTAAATTATCTACCCGAATGTGAGGACGAAGCAATTCAAATCAGCAACCAAAGACCCGAAGCCATCAAACGCACAAACTATGAGATCAGCTGTAACTCACCTACTTGGAAATCCTACATCCCCGTCACACAGGAAATTTTGATTCCCGCTATCAAGACCACAACTCCGATTAATCGTGGACAAGTTATTACTCAATCCAACACAGACATAGGTAACGTTGATATATCCAGCCTAAGAGGACAAGTTTACACCAAAAATAACCCACCCTACGGTCTGGTCGCTTCACGCAATTTACGCATTAACACCTTCGTAACCGACGCGCTTGTAGACCAACCTACGCTGGTCAAAAAAGGCGATCTCGTTTTAATTACCGCAAGCAGTGGCACTATTATAGTCAGAATGAACGGTGTTGCTTTGGAGAATGGCGTAAAAGGACAACAAATACGTGTCCAAAACACCAGCTCTGAACGAATTATATACGCCAAAGTTGTAACTGACAGTGAGGTTCTTGTAAACTATTGAGTACAGACTGATCGGCGACTTATCTAAATGCTTTTTTTCTGGGCTTTTCATTAAAGTTTCTGTAGACCCAGCCGACAATATAGACAGGCAAATCATAAAAGGGCGGAAAACCCAATGGCAATACACTTTACAGGTCTATCAAACCAGAGCACGATCAATAAAAGCGAACGATCGCAAAAAGACGATGCGACAGGTAGTGCGACAGAAAAGCAAAGTACAGTACAAAGTGGCGGTACTTTAGCTAAGGATACCGTTAGGCTAAGCGGTACGGCACAGATTTTGCAAAATCAGCAATCTAAAATTAATAGCATGCCTGATGTCGATATGGATAAAGTTGAGAAAATTAAAAGTGCAATCGCTGCTGGCGAATACAAAATTGATACACAGAAGCTAGCGAATAATATGGCTTCTATGGACTCGCTATTCTAGACTGTGATTTAAACACAGTCTCTAAACGGTTTGTCTTATGATCCCCATTGCCCCTATATTTGTCAGAAGCAAAGAGATATTAGAAAAACTCTCCTTGCTTCTTGATGATGAGCGTTCTGCCTATGGTGAGTTAGACAGCCAGACCATTATAAGTTTGGCGGAACAAAAACAAGCACTGTTAGATGAAATGAATCAACTTAATGAGAAAAGGGTTAATATTCTCATTAAATTTGACGTTGTTGACCGAAAAAAGCCCACCGAAGAAGCCTTCAAACACTGGCTTAGCTTGCAAGATAGCGCCATGGACAATGTGCGCCTACTTATGCAAGAGTGCGAAACCTTATTAAGACAATGTAAAACCAAAAACAATACCAATGCCCGTATTTTAAATACTCTACAGAAACGCAACAAACATCTCTTCGAACTGCTTCAAGGCCATAATAGTAAAAATAAAGTGTATACAGCCAGAGGCTCTACTCGCCCTATCAGCAGCAAACACACCCTAGGAAGGGCTTAAAAAGCCATACGAATCAATACTATACTTGGCTCTAATTTGTATTTTAGGCAAAAGTAAGGTATAAAACTCTCTTTAAAATACGTCCTCATAGGTAAACGGGATATACCGGCCGCCTCCTAAGCAGCTATTCCAGGTTCGAGTCCTGGTGAGGACACCATTTGCCATCCGTTTTCTGGCAAACTAACAACAAAAAAAGAGCCTAAAGCTCTTTTTAATGAAAAACACTTTTCAACGCAGAAGTTTATTCCACTTCAATCACTTCAAAGCTATGAACAATCTTCACGCCGCCTTTCTCCAGCATAAGAGAAGCAGAGCAATACTCTTCTGCTGACAGTTTTACCGCGCGAGCCACCACGCTTTCTTTTAAATTACGACCCGACACGACAAAATGCACTCGAATTTCTGTAAACACAGCAGGCACAGAATCAGCACGATCTGCATCGATTTGCGCAACACAAGAAACCACATCCTGACGAGATTTCTTCAAAATCCCCACCACATCGTAAGACGTGCAACCACCAAGACCTGCCAATATTAGCTCCATAGGTCTCGGTCCAGCTAATTGATTACCATCAATTTCTACCTTGAAGCCTGAGCCTGTTTCAGCGGTAAAATGCACATCTTCTTGCCAACTCACATTCGCTTTCATATTTTGACCTTATATTCTTCTATTATGACTGCCGCCCTCATCACTAGGACTGAAACAGCTCAGCTAATTTTTCACCTGGATCATCAGCGCGCATAAAAGCTTCGCCGACTAAAAACGCATGAATCCCTTTTTGACGCATCAGGGCCACGTCATCACGAGTGTGAATACCACTCTCAGTAACAATAAGTCGATCAGAGGGGACATCGCGCATCAACTCAAATGTGTGATCAAGACTTAATTCAAAGGTATGCAAGTCTCGATTGTTAATACCAAGCAACTCAGTCTGAGTATATTCCAACGCCAAATCTAACTCGGAACGATTATGCACCTCAACCAAAACATCCATCCCCAAGTCGCGCGCCATTTGATCCAACTCACGCAACTTATTACCACTTAAACAGGCCGCAATAAGCAAAACACAATCAGCTCCAATCGCCCTAGCCTCAAGAACCTGATATTCGTCAACAATAAAATCTTTACGAATAACCGGTAATTTACACGCTGCTCGCGCTGCAACTAAAAACTCTTCGTGGCCTTTAAAAAAATCACTGTCTGTTAAAACTGACAAACAAGCTGCACCGCCTTTTGCATAGGACTTTGCAATATCGGCAGGAATAAAGGGAGTACGTAAGATTCCCTTGCTCGGAGACGCTTGTTTCACTTCAGCAATAACAGCAGCCTTACCAATGGCAATTTGGTGCTTTAGTGCATGAGCAAAACCACGAGGAGCGTTATGGACATTCGCCACTGACGCTGCCACTTCTAAGTTTCCGTATGGTGTGTGGGATTTACGCTCCTGAATTTCTTCGTATTTACGAGCGACTATTTTCTTTAAAATGGTGGGTGTCTCTATTTGCATTAGGCTACTGCTCCTATTATTAAAGTGAGTCAGGACTCATAAAACAACGCGTAAAACTCGCTAACTCAGACATCTTAACCTTGGCGGTACCTCCACCGATCACATCTTCGGCGATATTAACCCCTTCCGCTAATGTGTCAGCAATGCCTGAAACATAAATTGCTGCTCCAGCATTCAAAGCAACAATATCTCTCGCCGGATTAACTTTTCCTTTACCCTCTAAGGCGGTCTTCACCAAAACAAGACTTTCTGAGGCATCGGCGGCTTGAATCGTATCAATGGACTGCAGCGGAATGCCAAAATCTTCTGGAGAAATTGAGTATTCGGTAATCTCTCCGTTTTTTAACTCAGCAACAAAAGTTGGCGCGGCAATACTAATTTCATCCAAACCGTCTTCAGAGTGAACGACCATCACATGTTCGCTGCCCAGAGCCTTTAGCACTTCAGCAATCGGACGCACCCATTTCTGATGAAATACCCCCATCACTTGGCGCTTTGCATTAGCCGGATTCGTTAATGGGCCAAGCAAATTGAAAATAGTACGAGTCGCCATTTCTTTTCGAGGCCCAACTGCGTATTTCATAGCAGAATGGTGATTCGGCGCAAACATGAAACCTAAACCAATCTCCTCAACACATCGACATACTTGTGCAGCATCCAAACCAAGATAAATACCCGCCTGCTCCAATACATCGGCACTACCAGATTTAGAAGACACAGACCGACCGCCGTGCTTTGCCACTTTGCCACCCGCGGCAGCAACGACAAAAGCAGACGCCGTCGACACATTAAATAAATTACCACCATCACCGCCGGTACCACAGGTATCCACGACATGCTCAAGAGGCAAACGCACCTTACTGGACAACTCACGCATGACCTGTGCTGCCGCCGTGATTTCCTCGACGGACTCACCCTTCATTCTTAGGCCAATAAGAAAACCACCTATTTGTGCTGGTGTGGCTTTTCCCGTCATGATGTCATTCATTACTGTGCGCATCTCGGCACCACTTAAATCTTGGCGCTCAACAACAGCAGCAATCGCCTTTTGAATATCCACCAGCCTCTCCTATCGTATTAAAATTATCGTGTTAAGAAATTGGCCAATAAAGCATGGCCCGCCTCGGTCAAAATCGACTCAGGGTGAAATTGCACCCCTTCTACGGCAAGCGTTTTATGTCGAATTCCCATAATCTCGTCTCTTTCACCCGTTGCCGTTTGGCTCCACGCCGTCACTTCTAGACAGTCCGGCAAAGCGTCCGCCGATATCACCAATGAGTGATAGCGCGTTGCTGTTTGGGGATTCGGTAACCCCGTAAACAGCGACGTATTTTGATGGTAAATAGATGAGGTTTTACCATGCATGACATTTTTAGCACGAATCACTTCGCCACCAAAGACTTGACCAATACTTTGATGACCTAAGCAAATACCCAATATAGGAATTTTGCCAGCAAACGCCGCAATGGCTGCCAATGATATACCCGCTTCATTTGGCGTGCAGGGACCAGGCGAAATGACTAAGTGAGACGGTGCAAGACGCTCAATATCCTCAATCGTAATTTCATCATTACGAAATACCTGCACATCTGCACCCAACTCACGGAAGTACTGCACTAGGTTATAAGTAAAAGAGTCGTAATTGTCGATCATCAATAACATAAAGAGGAAACGCGCCTAAAAGCAAGAAAACATCGGAATGTAAAATGCGGTAAATTCTACACTGTCATGAACACGGTGTCTCGCATACGAAGGATAGGATATGCCATCGCTTTCCCGTAAGGCCTTGTTTCAATGCATACGGTTATGCGGCAAAGCTGAAAGCATGTTATCTTTACCGTCATTATTTTGTGTTTTAAGGATACGCAGTGCACAGCCAAGTCGCCGACCTCATCGAAACCCTCATTCATGACGAGCATTCACCTGAGTCAATCAATAAGGCCATTTCTGAGCTAACGCCCGATGATGTGGCTTTAGCACTTGAGTCTATTCCCTTGGCTCAACGTAAACAAGCATGGGCTAATATTAAGCAGGCGAACCGCCTTGATATTCTCGTTGAAATGCGCGGTGAATCTCGTCAATTGCTTTTAAAAGGTCTAGATGATACCGAAATTGAAACCTTGTTCACCGATGTAGACGCAGAAGATCTTCTTGAAATAACAGACTCTCTTCCTGATCGCCTTGTTGATATCGCCCTCAAGCAGATGGACAATAAGCAACGAGAATATTATCAACAAGGTATTGTCTACGATGACGATGTTGTTGGCCGTTGGATAGACCACGAACTGCTTATTGCCTCTCAATCCATCCGAGTATCAGAAGCACTAAGACTGCTGAAAAAGAATACCCCCGCCTACACAGATATGGTGTATCTCGTGAATCGAACGGGGCGTTGGGTGGGTTGCGTAAAATTCGACCAGCTATTCAAAGCTCAAGGACATGAACCCATCTCGGGCCTTATTGATGAAGAATGCTCCTTTATTCACGCGGATACTGAACTTACTAAAGCCGCTGAACAACTAGAGCGATCCGCCTTATCAGCACTCCCTGTGGTCGATGATAATCATGTTTTATTAGGCCGCTTTCATGCTGGACTTGCCATGGAAACATGGCGCCTAGAAAACGAAGCGCAGCAAATGTCCACTGCAGGCCTTAACGAAGAATCTGATCTATTTGCCCCCGTCAAACGAAGTGCGGCGACTCGTGGCATCTGGCTTGGTATTAATTTGCTAACGGCTTTTTTGGCTTCCGCTTTTATTGGTCTGTTTGAAGCCACACTGCAGCAGGTCGTTGCATTGGCGGTATTAATGCCCGTTGTCGCGTCCATGGGCGGGATTGCAGGCAGTCAAACACTCACGTTAATCGTCCGAGGTCTTGCGTTAGGCCAGATCACCCGCAGTAACTTAAAATCGTTATTAGCAAAAGAATTAAAAGTCGGTGGGTTAAATGGCCTGCTATGGGCCATTGTCATTGGTGTCGTCACACTGTGGTGGTTCGAAAGTCCCATGCTTGGTGCCGTCATTGGCCTTGCTATTATTGTCAATATTTTTATGGCCGCGCTTTCTGGTGTGCTCATCCCCGTTTTGCTGGATAAATTACGCATTGACCCAGCACTATCTGGCTCGGTGATTTTGACCACTGTAACGGACATTGCAGGCTTCGTCGCCTTCTTGGGACTGGGCACACTATTACTGCTTTAACCCTTTTAGCTTCACCCCTTTAACAATTCATATGACAAAGAGATTAGAAAGAAAATGAACTGGGACACAATGCAAATCTATTTAGGCCTTGGAGATACCCAAATGCACTGGGTGGTCAGGGTATTCTTGGTCGTGTTGGGAACACTTATCGCCAACTTTGTTGCTAATCATATTTTGACACGCATAGACAAACAGCTAGAACGCACAAAAACGCCTTGGGATAACGTACTGATCCATGCAGCACAAAAACCCATTGGAGTTTTCATATGGTTAGTAGGTTTGAGCGTTGCTGCAGAGATATCTGGCTCGGAAATGGATCCTGCGCTGTCTTCGCTCATTAAGTCCATCAGAGAAATTGGCGTTATTGTTATTCTTACTTGGTTTATTCTGCGTTGCATCTCAGAGTGTGAAAGAACGCTTACCAGTTCAGATAAAATCACCACTAATGTAGACTACACGACCGCCAGCGCAATCAGTAAATTATTACGCGCGTCTGTGGTTATCACCTCGGCTCTCGTCATCCTGCAAACCTTAGGTTACAGCATTTCTGGTGTCTTAGCGTTTGGGGGGATTGGTGGTATCGCGGTTGGTTTTGCCGCAAAAGACCTATTGGCTAACTTTTTTGGTGGATTAATGGTGTATTTAGATCGCCCTTTTGCTATTGGCGATTGGATTCGTTCACCGGATCAAAATATTGAAGGTACAGTCGAACACATAGGCTGGCGTCAGACGCGCATTCGTACTTTTGAGAAGCGTCCGCTATACGTACCAAATGCGACCTTCTCAACCATTTCAGTGGAAAACCCTTCACGCATGACCCATCGCCGTATCAATGAAACAATTGGTGTCCGTTACAGTGATTTTGGTGTTTTACCAACGATTTTGGCTGACATAAAAAACATGGTGGCCAACCACGAAGATCTTGATACAAACCAAACCTACATGGTGAATTTTAATCAATTTGGCCCTTCCTCTTTGGACTTCTTTATTTATGCTTATACAAAAACGGTAGACTGGCGAACTTACCATAATGTCAAAGAAGATGTTTTGTTTAAAGCCATGCAGATAATTGAATCTCACGGAGCGGAAGTCGCGTTTCCAACCCACACCCTTCATATGGCAAAAGGCAGCCAAATGTCTGTATTATCCGAACAAGAAGGCTTACCAGAAGCGACAGCAACAAAATAGCCCCCAAAAAATTTGCTCAAAAAAAGGCCAAGTGTTACCACCTGGCCTTTTAAACTGACTCACAGCAGAGCTGCAGGCTTACACCAGCAACTCAGCCAAATCATCAATAATCGCATCGGCACCCAAGGAAACCAAGTCCACACCTTGATGATAACCATAAGTGACCAAAACACATTTAAAGCCTGCATTATTTGCGGCCTTAAAGTCCGTAATAGAATCCCCTATCATTAGGCAATTTTCTGGCAACGCCTCGATCGACTCACTGCAATGCAGCAGCGGCATAGCAGAGGGTTTCTTCTCTTCTAAAGTATCGCCACCCAATAACCAGCCAAACTGCTCCGTCAACTCAAAATGATCCAACATAGGCTTAACAAACACACTGGGCTTATTGGTAATCAAGGCAACTGGCACATTATGGTGCTTAAGCGCTTTTAATAAGGCTCTTACATTAGGGTACAGTGTCGTTTTATCTGTCAGATGAGCACGATAATGCAGTAAAAAAATTCGATAAGCTTCTTCATGCTTGCTGGCTTCAATGCCCGCCCATTCTAAGGCTTGCTCTATCAATTTAGCCGAACCAAATCCCACCCAGCTTCTGACTCGCTCCTCACCAGCCAAAGGGGCACCCAATTCCGTTAAAAAGGCGTCAACAGCGCCTACTATATCTGGCACACTGTCAACTAAAGTACCATCTAGATCCAAACACACCAGTTCAGGCCAACCATCAAACCAGGCAGAAAAATGTTTAGGCGCTCTCATTAACGGACGCTCGCTAATTCTTTGCGCATGGCATCAATGACAGACTTGTAATCAGGCTTACCAAAAATGGCCGATCCCGCAACAAAAGTATCTGCACCCGCACGTGCAATCTCAGCAATGTTCTTTTCACTGACCCCACCATCCACCTCAAGGCGAATGTCGTAACCGCTTGCGTCTATTAATGCACGCGCTTCACGAAGCTTATCTAGCGTTCCAGGGATAAAAGACTGACCACCAAAACCTGGGTTAACAGACATCAGTAAAATCATATCCACTTTATCCATCACGTGTTTTAGGTAATGCAAAGGCGTCGCTGGGTTAAACACTAAACCCGCTTTACAACCACCGTCTCGAATCATCTGCAAAGAGCGATCTATGTGTTCACTGGCTTCAGGATGAAACGTAATGAAAGAGGCCCCTGCTTCAATGAAATCACCAATCATACGATCCACTGGTTTCACCATCAAATGAACGTCGATATCGGCTGTCACACCATGTTTGCGCAACGCTTTACAGACCATAGGTCCAATCGTTAAATTGGGAACGTAATGATTGTCCATTACGTCAAAGTGTATGATGTCTGCACCCGCGTCTAACACATTGTCAACTTCTTCGCCTAATCGAGCGAAATCGGCAGAAAGGATAGAAGGGGCAATGATAAAATCATTCATATCTGACTCCAGCAGTGACACAATAAAGGTCTCATAATGAAAATTTACATGGCATTTTACCAAGACACTTAAAAGAAGTATTGAAAACAATGAAGAAATTTACTGCGCTAAGCCACGCTATCATGACACTTCTTTTCTTAAGTAAAAGCCTTACCGTTTTAGCGGAAGAGCCGCAGGCGGCGAACGAGGGTACGCCTGAAACACCCTCAACACAAACAGAAAGCACGCCAAGCGAGAACACACCAACAGGCAAAAACAGTGAGTATGTTGTTCCTCAACCACAAGCCTCGCGCATCGACGCATTAAAAACGTCATTAATGTTGCGGAAACTCAATCACCAGATACAAACTTTAGAGGCAAATGGTGAGCCCTTCCTAGTCCTTTACAGCGCAGCGATAACCAGTGACACACAAGGCTGTCTAATCTTGCTACATTCGGATAACGAACACCCAGATTGGCCCGACGCTATAGCGCCTATACGCGATGCCATGCCTGAATACAGCTGGTGCACCCTATCGATTGAAGTACCAGATATTATAAAACGCGCAGAACCTGTAAAACCGAACACAGGCGATGCCTCTTCTGTCAACAATGCACAACCGACATCGGCCGAGCTGCCCAATCAAGCCATGGTTTTTGCCAGAATAGAAGCCACTATTGCGTACGCGGAAACGCAAAACATTGAACAATTTAGTTTTCTTGGCTATGGAACAGGTGCCAGCTACGCTCTCAGTTACCTAGCCGCCAATCAAAGCGCAGGCAAGGCTTTGATGCTTATCAATATTGAGTCGCCTGCCAACATCTCCTCTTATGAGATGGCTCAAACAATCCGCCAAGTACCGCAACCTATTTTAGACTATTACGTAAGCACCAGTGGCAGTGATCAATTCGCGCTATGGCGCAAACAGGCGGCCAATCAGAGAGCAGAAAAACAAGGGGATTTTATTCAGCTGGATGCCTTGCCCGATCGAGTCACAGGAAAAAACAGCAAACGACTCCTAGTGCAGCGAGTACGAGGCTTTCTAAAACAAAATACCGATCAAATCAATCAGCAAAAAACATTACCCAATGTAAAAAAAGGGCTTTTTTATGAAAGCCCTGTTAAATAACTGATGTCCAAAAAAGCACTATTTGCGTGTTTTTTTAATCATTTCATACGCGGCTTGAATTTCTTGGGTACGCTCTTTCGCTAACTCAATCATTTCGTCCGGTAAGCCTTTTGAGCTTAATTTGTCTGGATGATGTTGACTCATTAAACGACGATAAGCCTTTTTAATCTCGGAGTCCGTCATGTCAGGCGTAACACCCAATGCTTCATAGGCCGCTTTGAGTAAGTCTTTTGAGCCCATACTATTTGAAGAAGACTGGTAACCTTGACTGAAATGAGCTTGCTGTTTTACCTGAATATGTAGGGCTTCAAATTCAGCCTCTGACACCCCAAGGTGAAAACAAACCTGAGAAACAAATGACCTTTCCTCTAGGCTAAAATGCCCATCTGCGTAAGCCGACACCAGCAGCACTTCCAAAAGAGTACGTGTTAAATCGCCAGGACCAACCACTTGTTTAAAGGTATTTAGGACAGAGGCAAGGTCAAAATTTTCAGATTTTCCCTCATTAAACAGGCGCTTAGCCTGATCCTGTGCCGCAGGCGACAGCCTTAGACGCTGCATAACAGATTGGGCCAACTGAATTTCAGCTTCTGTTACTTGACCGTCGGACTTAGCAAGCCGCCCCATCAAAAGAAATAATGTACGAAAAAAAGTTTCCTGTTGCAGGCGCACATCGGCTCGACTGCGAATACGGCTGAAAGCCCCGCCAGTCTGGGCTCTGTCTATCATACCGCCGACAAAGAAACCCAGCAAAGCCCCCACAAAACCCGCTAAAATGTAACCCAAAATTGCACAAACAATCTTCCACATAAAGATATTTCTCCAGAATCGGTAGCCCCTATGGGCCTGCTTAGATTATCATTTGTCTCTCAACATGGACCCGCTTGTGGGCAGCATCCGATTTCGGACAATAACTTTTGGTAGCAAGTATACCCTGCATGGTTAAGCATTTACGAACATACGCCTTATTTTTTCAAAGTCTTTTCGTATTGCCACTGGCACACGGACAAGTGGATCAATGGGACTGGACACCAAGAGAGTCCTTGACTAAAGAGCAGCAATCCCAGCTCAGTCGATACTGTCAAGGATCCTATATCAATAGCTGGCAAGCAACCGATGTGAAAGGAACCGATCTATCCGCCGACCTTATTACGCGTGACGAGAATGGTGTGATTCATCTTCAAGGGGCAGCTGAAATACGCCAACCGGGGTCCACCTTGTCCGCTGACAAGATTGAAGGCGTTCCAGATGAGTATTATCGCGCAAACGGTAACGTTACGCTTCGCAGCGAAAATCAACTCATTCGTAGCTCAAACAGTTATATTGCCAATAACAGTAATGCACCCACTGAGTTCAACGATGCCCAATTCCTCAGCCACAAAACCGGAGCTCGGGGTGAAGCGAGACTTTTGTCACGTAGCCAAGACGGCGTCATTTTTATTGAGGAAGGCTTTTTCACTACCTGTGAACCTACTGAAGAAAGCTGGCAGCTTTACGGAAGCACCATAAAGCTCGATACAAAAAGTGGTTTTGGTACAGCAAAACACGTACAGATTCGGGTCGCTGGATTACCTGTTTTCTATTTCCCTTGGTTGCGTTTTCCTATTGATAATTCTCGTCAAACAGGCTTCTTATTCCCTAGCTTTAGCTATTCAGGTTCCGATGGACTCAGTCTTTCAGCGCCTTTTTATTGGAACATTGCGCCGAACTATGATGCCACGATTACACCACAGTTTATCCAAGAGAAAGGCGAAGGAATTGATTTAGAATTGCGTCATTTAAGCCCTTACGGCGAAACCACTTATGAGCAATCCACTTTCTTTGATAATGATGAAAATGAGCAAACACTGTTAAAGCTCACCACAGCACAGAGACTAAACGATTATTTTAGTGCTGGCTTTTTATTGGAAGACAATCCAACGAAAGACAAATATCCGGAAGCAAACAGCACATCGATTGGTGAAAAAGATCATTATCAACGTAGCGTTTATTTTGGCTTCAATAATGGAAACTTCCATAACAAGGTGACCTACTTAACCTACCAAACACCTGATAGCACGATAGACCAGCCTTTTGAATGGCTACCGCGTATAGACAGTTCTTATCGTTTAGCCACTCCTCTTATAGATTACGGTATTGATGTGCAATACACGGATTTCTACGATCCTGCACAAGATGATTTTGATGGTCAGCGCATAGCATTAAATCAAGATATTAGCTTAAACATTGATAATTCTTGGGGAAGCATTACACCAGGGATACTGGCACAATATCGTGATTATGACTTACAAGATTACACCACAGATTCAGAGCGCTCTGTCTCTCTTGGCCATATCACGCGTTATATCGATTCCTCATTGATGTTTGAACGTCGATTTGAAAGCGGCTATCTACCTTGGCGACAAACACTTGAACCAAGATTGAGCTATTTGTATTCCCCACTTGAAACGCAGAATGATATCCCTAATTTTGATGCCAGTGAGCCGACAATGACGTATTCACAAGCGTTTAGTCACAAGCGTTTTAACGGCAACGATAGAATTGGTGATACTGAGCAAGTGACACTTGGTCTAGAAAGTCGTCTATATGATGCAAACAATAATGAAAGATGGGCATTCAAAGCCGGTCAGATCTTTTATTTAGAGGATCGTTATGTTGGTATTGAAGGCAACACTGACAGTGGCAGCGCCTTTGACAGCGCGGAACGAAGTGATTTACTTACTTCGGCAAACTACAATGGTCATCGCTATAGTTTGACAGGAAATTTGAATTACGACCTAGACAATAGCGAGGTAAACTTAGCTCAACTTGTTGCGTCCTTAGAACCCGTTGATGACATAAAAGTAAACCTAAGCTATTTATACTCGATCAATAACACAGACTCAGACGACGATGCCAAACAAGCAAGCATAGGGACAATTTTTCCAATCAACCAAAATTGGTCCATGTTCACACAGTACACTTATGATTTCCTAAGAGAGGATGGCACCAAAGAAATCGCCGGATTAGGTTATGAGAACTGTTGCATAAAGGTTTCGATGAGCTATCAACACTGGCTCAACGATGACAATGAGTTTGACAGAGGCGTCTTTTTACAATTTATTTTACGTAGTTTAAGCAGTGCTGGTCGCGCTAATACCGAAGCCAATAATATTGCTGACAGCTATTGGAACCAAGGAAAAGTTGGATATTAATCATGAAGTTGTTTTCTTTTTTTATTTTCGTTGCATTGCTACCTCTACAAACCTTGCATGCTGAACCAACAAAAATTGACGGTATTTCAGCCATCGTCGATTCCAAACCTATTTTAGAAAGCGATATTCAAAACCGTTTTCAGATTGTCAAAGACCGTGTACCTGGCGGGGTGATGACAGATAACATTCATCGTCAAATTCAAAATCAGATGATTGACGAAGCGCTTCAGGTAAATTATGCCCGAAAAATTGGTATGCGAGTCTCTGGCACCGACGTTGATAACGCCATTCTTGGCGTGGCCCAAAATATGAACTTAGATTTGCAAGGCTTAAAAGAAGTGCTTGCCAGTAAGGGCATTAACTATTCACGCTACCGTGAACAAATTGAACAAGAAATCCTGATTAATAATGTAAAACGCGAAATCCTAAAAAAACGCATTGTTATTTCTGATCAAGAAATTGACGACTACTTAAGTTCCGATACCAGCATCACCAAAGAAAAAGAACAAGTGCGTCTGCGTCACTTACTGATCCGAGCCAGCAACCCCGAAGAAGCGGAAGCCAAAATCCAATCTATTAGGCAAAAAATCAATACCGAAGAGGACTTTATCCAGCAAGCGGTTGAAAACTCAGACGGTCAATTTGCTATTGAAGGCGGTGACCTAGGTTGGCGTCCACTCAACCAACTGCCACCATTATTTGTACGTGCTCTAGAAACCGACAAAGGCCCACTTATTGGACCACTACAAAGTAATGCAGGTTTTCACTTACTGTGGCTTATCGAAAAGCGCTCACCAGACGTTACCTTGCAACAACAAACGAAAGTGCGCCATATACTGGTTCGGGCTAATGAAATCCGTAATATAGAACAGACTAAAGCATTAGCAGATGATCTTTATAACAGACTTGAAAACGGAGCTGATTTTGCCCAGTTGGCGAAAGAGCAAAGTGAAGACCAAGGCTCCACTTTACAAGGTGGCGATCTAGGTTGGGTAACACCTGGCACCATGGTGCCTGAATTTGAAGAGATGATGAACCAAACCAGCATTGGCGGAACGAGCAAACCCTTCCGCACCCAATTTGGTTGGCATATTTTGCAAGTAGAAGGCCGTCGTGAAGCAGACATCAGCGACAAAGTAAAACGCAGCAATGCAGAACGCGCTTTAACGGCTCAAAAACAAGACGTTGTGCTTGGTAACTGGCTTGACGAGCTGCGTGCAGATGCCTTCATAGATCTTAAGAAATAAGAGAACATCATGGCCAATAATCCGGTAGAGTCACTTCCTATTATTGCCATCACCTCTGGTGAACCCGCAGGGATAGGCCCAGATATTATATTAAGCGCACTAAACGAGCAGACCTTTTCTGCTCGTTTAGTGGTTCTTGCAGACCCGCAATTACTAAAAGACAGAGCCTCAACTCTAGGCTTAAATATCGATATTCGAACACTCAATGATTCAAGCGACATTACCGCACATCAGCAAGGCGTGGTCAGCGTCTTGCCCATCCAGCTGGCAAAGCAAGCCACTGCCGGCGAGCTTGATATTGCCAATTCTCCCTACGTCTTAGAAACACTAAAGCAAGCGGGTGAGGGCTGCATTCGAAAAGAGTTTGATGCGATTGTCACCCCTCCCGTACACAAGGGTATCTTATGTGAAACGGGGGTGCATTTTTCTGGTCATACAGAGTTCTTTCAAGCTCAATGCCAATCCCCCCATGTGGTTATGATGTTAGCAACAAACGCCATGAAAGTAGCGCTTGTCACCACCCATTTACCACTAAAAGATGTGTCTGCCGCGATCACAGAGCAAAGCATCAGCCTTGTTGTCAAAGCACTCAATAAAGATCTACAAGAAAAATTCGGCATTACACAACCCAAAATTCTAGTCTGTGGTTTAAACCCCCATGCTGGGGAGGATGGACACCTTGGCAGAGAAGAAATGGATGTTATCATTCCAACACTCAACAAACTCCGCCAAGAAGGCTTAAACTTGATTGGTCCTCTTCCGGCAGACACGCTGTTTACTCCAAAATACCTAAATGATGCCGACTGCGCCTTGGCTATGTATCACGATCAAGGTTTACCTGTGTTAAAATACTCAGGTTTTGGTAATGCTGTTAATATCACATTAGGCTTACCCATTATTCGAACATCTGTCGACCACGGCACAGCCATTGATTTGGCTGGCACAGGCAAAGCAAATAACGGCAGCCTTAACGTGGCCATTCAACATGCTATTAACATGGCAAATAACGCGAAAAAGTTTTCTAAATGAGCAAACAACAACCCCATAAAGCCAGAAAAAGATTCGGCCAAAACTTCCTTCATGATCACGGTGTTATTCGACGCATTGTGGCCTGTATTGGCCCCAAAAAAGGCCAGCGTATTGTTGAGATTGGACCGGGTAAAGGCGCTTTAACAGAAGGCATAATCAGTGTTACCGAGCGCATGGACGTGGTTGAGCTTGACCGTGATCTGATTCCGATTTTGAAGGTAAACCTCTTCCGCTTTCCTGAACTTACCGTTCATGAAGCCGACGCGATGAAGTTTGATTTTGCTTCACTTAGCACCCCAGAACAAGCCATTCGCGTTGTGGGTAATTTGCCCTACAATATTTCAACGCCGCTTATTTTCCACCTATTAAGTCAAGCCGATGCCATTGAAGATATGCACTTCATGCTACAAAAAGAAGTTGTTGATCGCTTGGCCGCACGACCCGGTGATAGCCTCTATGGGCGCCTCAGTGTCATGGCGCAGTATTACTGCTCTGTCGAATCACTTTTTATTGTTGGACCAGAGTCATTTGACCCTGCACCAAAAGTCGATTCCGCCATTGTAAGAATGACACCACATAAAACACTGCCCTACCCAGTTAATAACATCAAAATGCTCGAAGACATGGTCAGAATCGGCTTTCAACAGCGCCGCAAAACCCTACGTAATAACTACAAAGGGGTATTAGACACCGATGATTTTGCTGCCTTAAACATTGATCCCACATTACGTCCAGAAAGACTTGACGTGGAAGACTTCGTTCGAATCACCAACTACGTCCTCAAAAAGGAAGGGTAAATGCAAAAATATGACGTCGTGGTTTCTGTTCGTACAGAATATCTCGCAAGCCAATCAACACCAGCTGAATCGCGTTACGTATTTGCTTATCACATCTCTATTACCAATTGCGGAACAGAATCAGCCAAACTTCAAACTCGCCACTGGATCATCACCAATGGCAATGAACAAGTACAAGAAGTGAAAGGCAGCGGCGTCATCGGAGAATATCCGCATTTGGAACCTGGGGAATCTTTTCATTACACCAGCGGTACGGTCATGGATACCGTTGTTGGCAGTATGCAAGGCAGCTACCAGTTCCTCGCGGACGATGGCACAGAGTTTGACGCTCCAATCCGCCCCTTTACATTGTCCGTACCCAATCAGGTTCATTGAGGCGACTTATGGCAACCTATGTTATTGGTGATTTACAAGGCTGTCTTACGCCTCTGGTACAGCTTTTAGAGAACATTCACTATCATCCAGAACAAGACAAACTTTGGTTTGCTGGTGACTTAATCAACCGTGGCGAAGAGTCATTAGAAACGCTGCGCTTCGTCAAATCACTGGGCAACAATGCAACCGTTGTGTTAGGCAACCATGATCTGCATTTACTGGCGGTTTCTCATGGCCACGGAAAATTAAAGCGTGGCGACACATTAGCCGAGATACTCACGGCGGCTGATCGTGATGATTTAATGAACTGGCTACGCCAACAGCCCTTATTTCATTACGATGAGCAGCTCAACACCGTGATGACCCATGCGGGCATCCCTCCCTGCTGGGATCTGGCTAAGACTCAATCTCTCGCCAGTGAAGTCGAAGCCAAACTTAGATCCGACCGTGTTGATGATTTTTTTGCGACCATGTATGGTAATACACCAGACAAATGGCGCGATGATCTGACGGGGTTAGATCGCCTTCGTACCATCACTAACTATTTGACACGCATGCGCTTTTGTGACGAAAACAGCAAGCTTGACCTTAAATCTAAAGAAGGCATTAATACCGCCGAAAAAGGCTTCGCGCCTTGGTTTAATTATCCCTCTAAAGTTCCTGAAGGTTGTCATATCGTTTTTGGTCACTGGGCGGCTTTAGAAGGAAAAACTCAGCTAGAACATATCCATGCACTGGATACCGGCTGTGTTTGGGGAGGAAGCCTGACCGCATTGCGCTTAGAAGATAAACAGCGTTTTAGCACACCTTGTACACTTAATCGGAAGAATTCATGACTTTTCACTGTATTGATATTTCAGATGCTCTACCAATTATCGAAAACAATGCCACCATTGTCGATATTCGCGATCTGACCAGTTTCCATAATAGCCACATGGCAAACGCAGTCCGTTTGACCAATGATAACGTTCAAGACTTCATTGATGGCACAGCAAAAGACCAACCTGTTATTGTTTGCTGTTATCACGGCAATAGCAGTAAAGGCGCGGCTGAATACTTAGCGTCACAAGGCTTCAAAGAAGTGTATTCTTTAAATGGCGGTTTTAGCCAATGGAGCGCCATGTTCCCAGAACAATGCGAAACAGGTAGCTAGATAGGCATGACAACCTCGTATCAAGTGTATCTCGTAGGTGGCGCGGTCAGAGACGCCTTACTAGAACTCCCTGTCAAAGACCATGATTGGGTCGTCACAGGCGCGACACCAGAGCAACTTGAGGCAAAAGGTTATCAACAGGTAGGCAAGCAGTTTCCGGTTTTTCTTCACCCCAAAAGCAAAGAAGAATACGCCCTTGCCCGCAAAGAAAAAAAACAAGGGCAAGGCTACACAGGCTTCATTTGTGACTTTTCGCCAGACATACGACTAGAAGAAGATTTAGAGCGCAGAGATCTAACCATCAATGCCATTGCACAAAACCAAGATGGCGTGTTGATTGATCCCTTTCACGGGCAGCAGGATTTGCACGATCGACTGCTCCGTCATGTCTCTGACGCTTTTGTAGAAGACCCATTACGGGTATTGCGTGTTGCCCGCTTTGCCGCCCGCTTTCACGATTTTGGCTTTACCGTTGCTCCAGACACGCTGTCCCTGATGCAAAAAATTAGCGCATCTGGAGAGCTTTCTACGCTGAGTGCAGAGCGCATTTGGAAAGAATTAGAAAAAGCACTCAACACGCGTCATGCCTCTGTCTTCTTTTCAGTATTAAAACAGGCCAATGCACTGGACAAGCTCTTTCCTCAGTTTCTTTGGGAAGACAATCAAGCCTCTGCTAATACCTTACACCAAGTAGAATTCACACCTGCTCAGCGTTGGGCCATTCTTTGCAAACAAACACCGATGGCAGCGTTGACTCAATTACATCAACGCCTTCGCAGTCCAAATCAATTCAAAATTCTCACGGAGCAAACCCGCTCATTCTTAGAAGATCAGCGAATTCCAATGGACTCTGCCGCCTGGGAGAACTGGTTAACCTCTGTTAACGCCATCAAAAAACCCCAACCTTTTGTATTACTGATTGAGGTTCTAAGCCATCTAACAAATAGCAAGATGAAGGATTGGCAAGATTTAAGAAATGCGGTTGCCACCATCAACGCAGCCCCTTTAATCAAACAAGGCCTAGGCGGCGCAGAGCTAGGACAAGCATTGAAAAAAGCGCGTACAGAGGCTCTCGATAAAACCCTATCCCCTCTGATTAATTAACGCGCCGAATATTAATACGTGACCGCAGACTTTCGATGAATTTTCACGCCAACAGCTTGAGCAGCTGGTACAGCGCCTGGCTTGCGAACAGTGAGAGTCATCGCATTTAGCTTAAAACGCCCAATCAACTCTCCCACCAAATGCTCTGCCAAGGTTTCAATCAACTCAAACTGACGTTCGACGCAAAATGCCAAAATATAATTGGATATCGCCTCGTAATCTAACGTTTTAGAAAGATCATCGTTTTCAGCAGGAACACGATTATCGTGCTCCATCTCTAGATCAAACACCAAATCTTGCTGTATTTTTTTTTCCCACTCATACACACCGATAACAGCTTGTGTTTTTAGCCCCTCAATAAAAACGAGGTCTTTCATACTAAGATTCCTTTAAGGGTGGTAATTCAGATAACGGCCAGCGGGCACGTATCGACAAACTGAGTTCAGAAAATTGACCACTGACCAAACGCTGAGCGCCAGCATAGGCAATCATGGCACCGTTATCGGTACAAAATTCTGGTCTAGCATAAAACACACTGGCTTTAATTTTTTTCAACTGACTTTCAAGCTGCTCACGCAGTCTTTGATTTGCACTCACGCCACCCGCAATAATCAATTGTTTCAAACCTTCCGCTTCCAATGCTCGGCGACATTTAATCACTAAAGTATCTACCACAGCGGTCTCAAACGCCAAAGCGGCGTCGGCTTTAAACTGTTCGTCACAGCGATCATTGTCCAGCGCATCATGTACTGCTGTTAAAAAGGCGGTTTTCAATCCACTAAAACTAAAATCCAAACCAGGACGGTCTGTCATAGGACGCGGGAATGTCAACCCAGACTCAGGGTTGCCGCGTTTTGCTAAAGCGGCAATATAAGGCCCTCCCGGATAAGGCAAGCCGATCATTTTGGCGGCTTTATCAAACGCTTCCCCAGCAGCATCGTCAAGAGACTGACCTAAAAGACGATACTCTCCGATTGCATCAACACGAACCAACTGAGTATGGCCACCTGATACTAACAGCGCAACGAAGGGCATTTTCGGCTGTGACGCTTCTAACATTGGTGCCAAAAGATGGCCTTCCATATGGTGCACTCCCAAAGCAGGAATACCCAAGGCATAGGCTAATGAATGACCAATGGTCGCACCAGCCATCAAAGCCCCCACTAGACCGGGACCGCTCGTATAAGCAATCGCATCCAGTTCCGATTTTTTCATGCCCGCGGCCTGCAACACCTCATCAATAAGTGGCAAGGTTTTACGAACATGATCACGAGAAGCCAATTCGGGTACAACACCACCGTATTCAGCGTGCTGAGCGATTTGAGAGTAAATCTTGTGTGCCAAAAGACCTTTCTCGGTATCGTAAATAGCGATCCCCGTTTCATCACAAGAAGTTTCTAATCCCAATACTTTCATCAGAATAATCTCATTAATAATTTGCGTATATTGTACCTTATCTGTTCAGACCATTGCAGAGCAAACCGCAACTTAGTTCGTATTCAGCGTAAATGAGATTAGACACCGCTAGGTAAAAGCTTTATAATGCGCGCGTTTTAAATGTTTAAATAAAAAGGCAGGTGATTTTTCTAGCTTAACCCATGGCTTCCATGTAAAGAGAAGCAAAATGGCGAACAAGCACCCTATGAAAAAATGAATACCGTTACAGACGCGATAACAGTCTGTTCAGGGTTAAGCCTTTTGGCTTAGGCTTTTGATTTAGGGAAATCGATCCATACTGGATCACACTCTGTTCAACAAAAGCGCGCTTTGAAAGCCCATTAAATACGGGTATAGTTCACGCCGTTTTTGTGAATACTTAAACGTTTTAAAAATATTCTTAAAAGGTAAAAACATGCCAGCAGTAAAAGTAAAAGATAACGAACCATTTGACATCGCTCTACGTCGCTTCAAACGCTCTTGTGAAAAAGCAGGCGTTTTGGCTGAAGTTCGTCGTCGTGAATGCTACGAAAAACCAACAACTCTTCGCAAACGTGCTGCAGCCGCTGCTGTTAAACGTCACGCTAAGAAAGTTTCTCGTGAGCAAAAGAAATTCCAACGTTTGTACTAGGCCAATCTGCCGTTTGGCACTTTGCAAAAAACAAATGTTTGCCTAGACGTTTCTAACTTTTAGGCTTATAAAAAAACGGCTAGTTAACCAACTAGCCGTTTTTTTTGCTTATCTGTCTACCCGACAGCTATCTACCGAAAGTAAGAGGATCCCATGTCAGACCTAAAAAAACACATCTCAGATACATTGAAAGACGCTATGCGTGCCAAAGAAAAACAACGCGTTACGGTCATTCGTACCATCTTATCTGAGTGCAAAAAAATTGAAGTAGATGAGCGCATCGAATTAGACGATGCCCGTGTGTTGGCTGTTCTTGACAAAATGAACAAACAGCGCAAAGACTCAAACCAGCAGTTTATTGATGGCGGCCGTGAAGATCTGGCAGCCATTGAACAAGAAGAGATGGCAATCATCAGCGAATTCTTGCCTACCCCATTGACTGATGAGGAAGTTGGCGAGATTGTTAAAGCCGCTATCACAGAAACAGGCGCCACCTCTATGCAACAAATGAGCGCAGTAATGGCGATTGTCAAACCACAGGTTCAAGGCCGTGCCGATATGGCACAAATCAGCAAACAAGTTAAAGCACAACTAGGCTAATATAATGGCGGGACGTATTCCTGATCAGTTTATTGATGAGCTTTTGGCTCGAACCGACCTGACCGACGTGGTTGCGTCTCGCATTAGCCTAAAAAAAACCGGACAAAATTACAGTGCTCTGTGCCCTTTTCACAATGAAAAAAGCCCTTCCTTTAGTTTAAACCCAAACAAACAGTTCTATTACTGCTTTGGTTGCGGTGCAGGCGGCAATGCAATTTCCTTTGTGATGGAACATGACCATCTAGACTTTGTCGACGCCATTGAAGTATTGGCAAAAGACGCCGGCATGGAAGTGCCACGAGAACAAGGCGCACCAGACAGATACGAACAAAACGCAGAGTTACTCAAACGCTTATCCGAAAGCTCGCAGTTTTATCAGCAACAACTCACCCAGCACCCCGATAAGAAAAAAGCCACCGACTACCTCTCAAAGGAACGTGGGCTATCAGGTCAAATCGCCAAAGTATTTGGTTTAGGCTATGCCCCTCCTGGATGGGACAACCTACTCAAAAAAGTGGGCACGCGCGCCGAAAGCCAAGAACAGCTTCTATTAGGCGGCATGCTGATTGAAAAAAAAGATCAACCCGGACATTACTATGATCGCTTTCGCGATCGTATTATTTTTCCCATTCGCGATTCGCGAGGCCGTGTCATTGCCTTTGGCGGACGCGCATTTGGCGATGAAAAGCCCAAATATCTCAATTCGCCAGAAACCCCAGTTTTTCAAAAAAGCCAAGAGCTATACGGTCTATTTGAAGCAAAACAAAATACCCCGATACTCAACCAAATCTTGGTAGTAGAAGGCTATATGGATGTCATCGTATTAGCGCAACATGGCATTACCAACGCGGTCGCTACGCTAGGCACTTCCGTTAATAGCCAGCACATCCGCAAACTCTTCAAACTGGTTAGTAAAATTGTACTTTGCTTTGATGGCGATAAAGCTGGCCGCGCCGCCGCCATTCGGGGTTTAGAAGCCTCCTTGCCGGTTATGCAAGATGAAAAACAAGTACGCTTCCTGTTTTTACCGGAGGGGGAAGACCCAGATTCACTGGTCAGAAAAGAAGGCAAAGACGCCTTTAATCGCCGCTTAGAAGATGCCTCCTCGCTATCACATGTCCTATTTGACCACGCCAGAAATCAAGTGACACTCGGCGATGAAGAAGGCGAAGCACAGTTCGCTCGCAATGCCATGGAAATGATTACACAAATCCCCAAAGAGCTCACCTTTCGCTCCGTATTAATTCGCCAACTAAGCGATCAATCTGGCATCGACAGCGAAACCTTAAGCAACACCGTCTTTAAAACACGACGCCAATACATATCAACCGAAGAACAGACGCCCGCATACCCTAATCACACACAACAAACACCTCATTATGATGGTGAAAACCCCGACCTCAGTCACTACGAATACGAACCACCTCATAGCGACTATGATGATTTTCACCCGGCCGATTACACAACCCCGTCGTATCAACCAAACCCGACAGGCTCATTTAAAAAACCATTTGGGAAAAAACCCTTTTCAAAAGGCAAATTTTACAACGACGAGCCAGCACTACCACCCGCCGCCCCTAGTCTAAGTCGAATTAAACAAGCTTCTCTGTGCCTGTTATTGCACCCGCACATAGCAAAAGACATTGACCTACCGGATCCTTTGATAAATCAAGCCAATGATGAGCTGCAAATATTCTGCAAAATATGGCGATATTTCACAAAATACCCCAATAAAAACACAGGCCACCTTTTAGGGGAAATGACAGATAAAGTCGCGATGTCATCCATTTACGCACTGTTAAACCATAAAGATGCGATAACAAAGCAAAAAATAACCAACGCACAACAAGAAGTGCTCGATACTGTTTTAGCGTTAGAAAAAAATCTTGGCCTAAATAGCAGCATTGCACGGTTGAAAAGTAAGGGAAACGAATCCATAAAGGATAATAGCAGTAAGCAGGAATTACGAAATTTAATGGATCTGATCCGACAAAAAAAATCATAATGGTTGCTTAATTTTCACACACAAAAGAAAGGATTCGGTGGATAAAAGCGATAGATTTTGTTATAATCCGCGGCTTGCTAAACTCCCAAATGAATTTCTAACGATAGGTTGTCGAATGCCAGACACTCAACAGTCACGTCTCAAAGAGCTGATCACCAAGGGTAAAGAACAAGGTTACTTAACTTTTGCTGAAGTTAACGACCACCTCCCTGATGACCTTTCAGACCCGGAGCAAGTAGAAGAAATCATTGCCATGATCAACGACATGGGCATTACGGTTTCCGAAGTTGCACCCGATAAAGATAGCCTTCTTATGGAAGAAGGTGATGCGACAGATGAAGCCGCCGCGGAAGAAGCCGCTGCCGCTTTAGCCGCAGTAGAAGGTGATATTACCCGAACCACTGACCCTGTCCGTATGTACATGCGTGAAATGGGGACAGTTGAACTATTGACTCGTGCCGGTGAAATTGCCATCGCGAAGCGTATCGAAGAAGGTACTCGCGAAGTCATGGCGGCGATATCTTATTTCCCTGGTGCGGTAGATGTATTGCTCGACGCCTACTCAAAAGTGCAGGAAGAAGAAGGTCGTCTAAGCGACATCTTTAGCGGCTTTATCGATGGCGACGGCGAAGAACCTATTTTCGAAGACACCACGAACGATGAGCCACTCATCGACGAAGATACGATCGATGGTGACGAAGACGATGATGATTCAGAGACCACCGAAGAAGAAACGGATAACGGTCCTGATCCAGAAGAAACTGCTCTACGTTTCAACGATATCACGCGTATTTATAATGAATTAAAAGTGTTATTAGAAACACGCGACCGACAAGACCCTGAAGTAAAAAACAAGCAAGAAGAGTTAAGCATTAGCTTTGCTCCTATCAAGCTTGTGCCAAAAATGTTCGATGAGCTGATTGAACGCGTACGTTCACGCATGGAAAAAATTCGTGACCAAGAACGTCTTATCATGCAAGTGTGTGTGCGCAAATCTGGCATGCCAAGAACCGAATTCTTAAAACGCTTCCCAAGCAATGAAACCAATCCTGATTGGTTGAAAGAGCAAATTGCTTCTGGCGCAGATTATGCCGCAGCATTGGAAGAGAACGAAGCTGAGTTTATGCGCAGTCAGCGCAAGCTTCGTGCGGTTTCCAAAGAAACAGGCTTAACGATCGCAGAACTCAAAGAAATCAATCGTCGCATTTCAATCGGTGAAACTCGTGCTCGCCGTGCGAAAAAAGAAATGGTCGAAGCCAACTTACGTTTGGTTATTTCTATTGCGAAAAAATACACTAACCGTGGCTTACAATTCTTGGATCTTATTCAAGAAGGCAACATCGGCTTAATGAAAGCAGTGGATAAATTCGAATACCGTCGTGGTTATAAGTTCTCTACCTATGCAACTTGGTGGATTCGTCAAGCAATCACTCGCTCCATTGCCGATCAAGCACGCACCATCCGTATCCCTGTGCACATGATTGAAACGATCAATAAATTGAATCGTATCTCTCGTCAAATGCTACAAGAAATGGGACGCGAGGCGACGCCTGAAGAACTGGCTGCTCGCATGGACATGCCTGAAGATAAGATTCGCAAAGTATTGAAGATCGCTAAAGAACCGATTTCAATGGAAACACCGATTGGTGACGATGAAGATTCACATTTAGGCGACTTCATTGAAGACGATGGCGCTGAATCTCCAATTGATATCGCGACAATTGAAGGTTTGCGTGAATCAACCACTATGGTACTTGCAGGCTTAACCGCTCGTGAAGCCAAAGTACTGCGCATGCGCTTCGGTATCGACATGAACACCGACCACACTCTTGAAGAGGTTGGTAAACAATTTGATGTTACGCGTGAGCGTATTCGTCAAATCGAAGCCAAAGCACTGCGTAAGCTACGTCACCCTAGTCGCTCGGAGCATCTAAGAAGCTTCTTAGACGACTGAGACCAGCCTAGCACAAAAAAAGCCGCTGCCATAAACAGCGGTTTTTTTATAACTAAAAATTGCTAAAAAAGTCTATTAGAACAAGCATAAGCAACAAAACTGTCATACACTCTAATTAGAGTATGGATAAAGACAGTGAGGTTTAACTTGCCAAAAAACCATAATCGCAACCATTACAACACCATCTTCCAACCTTCTTTGGCGAATTCAGACGCCCATCAAACAACGCTCAGTACATTACAGCTCATCACTAAACTAAGTACGACCCTTTACAATAAATCTCTAAGCACTATGCGTTTCGTTCGTTTCTTCCCTATTCAAAAGCACACTTCATGTGCATTGCAGGAGTAATACTCTATGGAAAAAATCTACGTTCTCGACACCAATGTGCTATTGCACGACCCATTGGCAATTTATGCTTTTGCCGAACACAAAGTCGTCATTCCTATGACGGTTCTCGAAGAATTGGATGTTATCAAAGATAGAAGAGATAAAGACGTTAGTAGAGAAGCGCGAGTTGCCATTAATACGATTGACAAAATAGTCGGTAATGCTTCCCCTCGCGACCTACAAGCAGGCGTGCCAATACGCATCATTAACAACGATACTGATCAGGAGCAAAATAAGCGCGTTGAAGGCTCCCTCGCCATCTATCCAGACCAACAAATCACTCTGACAGACAATGTTCCCTTTCTAAACGGCAATCATGATCACGCCAATGACAACCGCATCATCAACGTGGGTTTAAGCCTACAGGCAACACACCCACGCTCCGCAGTTTGCCTAGTCACAAAAGATATCAATATGCGGATCAAGGCAAAAGGCTCAGGATTAGAACGTGTAGAGGATTATAGAAAAGACAAAGTACTTGATGACTTGGACTTAATGAGCAAAGGCTACATTCAGTTCAGTGGCAGTTTTTGGTCAACGATCGAGAGTGTTAAAACAGAATCTCATGGTCGCCATACTGTTCATGTTATCGACAAAAGCCATCTACCCAATATTTATTTCAATATGTTTGTCATTGACGATGAAGACTTCATTGGTTTTGTCGTTAACCTTGATCAAGAACATGTCTATCTACTCGACATAAACAAACAACACCTAATGAACCAAAACTTCTGGGGCATACTGCCACGCAACCTAGAGCAAGCCATGGCATTTTACTTATTACGCCATGACAACTCAGATCTCATGGTGATGACAGGGCCAGCAGGCTCAGGAAAAACACTACTGGCCTTAGCCTATGGACTACAGGTCACCATGGAAGAAAAACGCTTTAATAAAATTATCGTAGCGAGGTCTACGCCTCCAATGGCCGAAGACATTGGCTTCCTACCCGGAACCGAAGAGGAAAAAATGGCACCATGGTTGGCAGCCTTTGACGATAACTTAGAAATTTTGCATGGTGCTGACGAACATTCTTTTAGCAGCATTGACTACGTCAAGCAAAAAGCCAACATTCAATTTAAGTCCCTAAACTTTATGCGTGGCCGATCATTCAATAATGCTTTAATCATCATCGATGAAGCTCAAGGGCTCACACAATTCCAGCTCAAGTCCATCGTGACACGAGTCGGCAGCAATTCGAAAATCATTGTACTCGGCAATTTGGCACAGATTGACAATAAGTACATCACCCCACTAACCTCAGGATTAACTTACCTAGTGGAGAAAACAAAATCCTTTAAATACGCCAGCATCATGCACGTCAATGGTATAGAAAGAAGCCGACTTGCAGAGTTTGCTGAAGAAAACTTATAAATTCTTTGCAAGAAAAAAGGGAAGAACAAACGTTCTTCCCTTTTCATATTTGTACAAAGAGCCTTCACTGAGTCAGTGTTTATGCGACCGATTTCGCCAACTCAGTAATCTCATCCCACTTACCGGCACGCACTAAATCTGTCGGTACAATCCAAGAACCACCTACACATAGCACATTTGGCAAGGCTAAATATTCACGGAAGTTTTCCGCTCCAATACCGCCAGTCGGGCAAAATTTGATTTGCGGTAGTGGACCACCAAATGCTTTCAACGCTTTAACACCGCCGTTCACTTCAGCAGGGAAGAATTTAAAACGGTCATAGCCGTATTCCATTCCAAGCAAAATATCAGAAATAGTCGCTACGGCGGGCAAGTAAGGCACATCGTACTCTTTCCCCACTGCCAATAGGTCCGCGGTCATACCTGGGCTAATAATGAACTGAGAGCCTGCCTCGATTGCTTGAATATATTGCGCACGAGAACAGACCGTTCCAGCACCAACAATCGCCTCAGGTACTTCTTTACGAAGCGCTGTAATTGCCTCTAAAGCAGCCGGAGTACGCAAGGTTACCTCTAAAACAGGCACGCCACCAGCAACAAGGGCTTTGCCCAGCGCAACTGCTTGCTCAACACTGTCCACAACAATGACAGGAACAACAGATGTGGCTGTCATCACCTGCTCAGCAGTATATGAAGTAGTCATTTTATTTTCCTTTTATTAAGACTTAATAATCATGCCAATTACGACCGTCTTTGATCGGCAACGCCATTGACGCTGCTGGCCCCCAAGAACCAGAAGCATACTCTTTTGGGCGTTCGCTGGTTTGGTTCCAAGCGGACATAATCCCGTCCACCCATCGCCAAGCCGCCTCTACTTCATCGTAGCGCATAAACAAAGTCGCATCGTTACGCATCACATCAAGCAACAATCGCTCATACGCTTCGGGACTGCGCTTATCATTAAAGGCTTCGGTCAAACTCAAGTTCAAATCTACAGGCTGAAGAACCATGCCTTCACTCACACCGGGAACCTTATTCATCACCGTTAGCGAGATTTTTTCTTCTGGCTGAAGACGAATAATTAGCTGATTGCGCTGAAGCTGACGATTGCTTTCATCACTAAAAATACTGTGCGGAACGGCTTTATACTGAATAACAATTTCAGAATAACGCTGACCCAAACGCTTACCGGTTCTGAGATAAAACGGCACGCCAGCCCAACGCCAGTTATCAATATCCGCGCGCAAAGCAACAAAGGTTTCCGTTCGAGAATCAGGATTACTTCCTTCTTCATCGAAATACCCTTTTACCTCTTTCCCTTTGATCATGCCTTTCGCATATTGACCACGAACGGTTTTGGTATAAGCATTTGCTCCAGCAATAGGACGCAAGGCTTTCAATACTTTAATCTTTTCATCACGGACTGAATCCGCATCCATTCGACCAGGTGGCTCCATAGCCACCAAGCACAATAGCTGAATCAAGTGATTCTGCACCATATCACGCATGGCACCAGCATTGTCGTAATATCCCCAACGCCCTTCTACACCAACCGTCTCAGAAACAGTAATTTGCACATTGTCAATATGCGCACTGTCCCACAAAGGCTCAAACAGTGTGTTACCAAAACGTATCGCCAATAAGTTCTGTACGGTTTCTTTGCCAAGATAGTGATCAATACGGAAAGCTTGCTGCTCATTGAAGTTTTTCATTACTTCATCGTTGATTGCACGAGAAGAAGCCAAATCTCGACCAAGTGGCTTTTCTAGCACCACACGCATACGCTCCGCATTCAAACCATGGGCCGCGAGCGAAGAACAAATCGAACCAAATAAATCAGGCGATGTAGCAAGATAAAATACGACATCACGGTTATCGCCACCAACTTGATGATCATTGAGTCGTGAGAAATCAGACGCTTCTTGCGCATCGACCGACACATAACTCAAACGCTCTTTAAAACGCGGCCATGTTTTTTCATCACCCACACTAGAAGGTACAAACTCATCCAGCGCGGCTCGAATTTTTGTTTGGTATTCCTCTGTACTCACTTCTCGTCTCGAAGCACCAATAATACGCGTCGTTGGAGCAAGCAAACCATCCATATCCAAATGGTACAAAGCAGGCAATAACTTACGCATTGCAAGATCACCGCCGCCACCGAAAATTACAACATCACAGGCTTTTAAACTGGCCTTCATATATTCTTTCTCCAACTATTTAGGCTTTCGACACAAGATGAGACGCATAACAAGCGCATCCCATCAGCCCTGGGTATTCAGACATCACGACAAACGTCGGAATAGGTGAGACAAATTCTTTCATGCGCCCTTTATCTTGCATGGCATCACGAAAACCACTTTTCAGGATGTCATTAACATAACGCGGCACAATCCCCCCAGCAATATACACACCACCACGGGACTCAACCGATAGAACAAGATCACCAATTACTCGCCCAAGAAACACAAAGAATTGCTCTAGAGCGGCTTTGGCTATCGGGTCGTTACCTTGCTTTAAAGCGTCACCAATTTCTGGTGCCGTTAAACGTTTTTCGATCCCTTGTCGTCGCGCCATGGCCTCATATATATTTTCAAGGCCCATTCCTGATAGCACACGCTCCGCCGACACACGTTTATGACGAGTGCGTAAGAATTTTAAAATATCATCTTCGAGGTCATTACAAGCCGACAAATCGACATGCCCACCTTCGCCTGGCAATACCATGTTCGGCCCGTTATCCTGAGGAACAACACAGGAAATACCCAATCCCGTTCCCGCCCCAACGACCCAGCATGGTGCCTTTGGATCAACTGTAGAATGCTCACCCAAAACCACCATATCGCTTTTAGGCAAAACCTCCAAGCTGTAACCTACGGCATCAAAGTCATTGAGTAAGGCGACGGGCTTGTCATCACCAAAATAAGACTGCACTTCTGCACGGGTAAAGTGCCACGGATTATTAGAGAAGCGAATAACGGCTTGATTGACAGGACCTGCAATGGCAAGTACCACAGCATCAATATTTTCCATATCAACACTGCAATGCTCGATGTAATCCGCCGCAGCGTCGAAAAAATTCGCATAATTCTTACAAGGGAGCACTCTAATTTCAAGAGGCTCATATTGATGGATAGGAACCAAAGCAAAGCGCGCATTCGTTCCACCAAGATCGGCGATTAAAGCATGGGACATAGACGAACCCTATTTAATTTTTTTGAAATTTTACAACAAAATTGAGGGGAAAAATACCGCAACCCTGAAAAAACAGCCGCTAAAATGTAATAAAATTACAATACTATCTCAGTCTATTTAAAAACTTAAAGACCTTAGTCGGCACCAATCTTTTACGGTTATTCTTATAATCATAAAGACGCTCATCCGCTACTTTGAGCAGATGTTTGTAGTTGCTTGGTCTATCAGACATCACACTGGCCCCACCATAACTAATGGTGATTGGCACAAGATTCGATTTATACCTCAATGGGTTAGATTGAAGGTATTCCTGGATAGACTCTGCGACCATTATGGATTGTTCATAGCTTTTACCCGGCATGACAAAGACAAACTCATCGCCAGCAAAACGAAACGCCAAGCCCTGTTTATGCACGTATTTTAGCAAACGTTTGGCAATGTATTCTAATACCTCATCGCCACAGTTGTGACCCAGGGTATCATTGATCGACTTAAACGCATCACAATCGAGAAATACAACGGTTAAATCACGCTCTTGCAACTTGGATCGAGCGAATTCACGCTCCAACATCAGCTCAAGCTGCCGACGATTCAACAGCCCGGTCAACGGATCTCGAGTCGCTAAGTATTCAAGCTTTTCTCTTGCCGTTACGTTACTCAAACAGATTGAAATTTTTATGGCAAGCTGATCCAGCAAAAAAGTGTCTTTGGTCATTGCATCATAACGCGTGCTATCAGAGTCGGCTTGACAAAAAAGACCTACCAATTCTCCATCAATCGTCAGAGGAGAAATCGCCACCGAAGAAATAATATCACGATACACAGCCGGAATAATTTCCCAACAACGACCCAAATTGGTATTTACCAACACCGTTTTATTGCTGGCTTTGATGATATCAATCATAGATCGACGTCTGGTGAATAATACCCGATCGCGTAAATCTGGCATTTTCTCTAAACTTTCTATGAGATGAGAAAGAGGAGCTTCATTGATTAAATTTACCCATACATAGGGCACATTAAATTGCTTTTGCACTTCTTTTGTTAGTGTAGAAACAAACTGGTCACAACGACCAATAGAAAGAATGCAACGCTCTATTTCAAAAAATTTGCGCGCGATTTCTTCATTGCGTCTCACATTGTCGATCAGTTCGTTAATATCATGCATGCACTATGCCCCACCGCACTGACAGTTAGCGGCCCACTTTTCTGAATAGAAAGCAACAGATCCTAAAAAACATTATTGATCTGTAATGCATTATAGTACGATGCTTACACAATTTGAGCTATACATCGAATAAAATTTGCCGCCTTAACTGCATAAAAAATCACAATTAAAAACCGTCCGCAAACACACCCTACCTTATTTTAATTAATTCTTTGTTTTCTTAAGAAAAATCATTCTGTGCCGATAGCGTCTCGTAGATGATTCAATAGGCTTGTAAATGAATATAAGAGAAATTGTTGAAACCCAGGTAACCCAAAGCAGTCGAGCGGGACAAGCGGTTTCTGGCAATGCCAATTTTGCCTTATTAATGAGCCTGTTCAATCAGCCAGGTCCATCCTTGATGGATACGCCCGATCAATTAAGCCAACATCAGCCTCACGCTATCACACGCCCCATACAGTTTTCACACAGTATCGGAGAAAACCCACTTGCAAACATCGCCTTATTAAAAGCATTGAGTTTCGAGCCGTTAGCTGAAGGCCCAGCTTACCAATACGACGCGGTCGAAAGCCTAGAAAGGCAACTCAACACTCACCTCTAAGATTCCCCTCCGACCGACATAGCGCATCGCCCAAAAAGCGCACTCCATTGCCGTGCATGCCCTTGAGACGCTTGTTGATAACGCTGCCAACGGCTATCGGCAGCAGTTAATGAAAACTGCTGAGAAAAAACTCGCATTTCATTGCTTAATGGCGCACTCAACTCAAACAATGTGTTTAAAAGTGGTAATACCTGATAAGCGCTACGATTAATGCGTCCCATATAAGGTTGGACACTCTCTACATAATGGCTTTCGAATTGCTGCTTGAAGTACCCCATTGGCGCGCCACAAATCGGCTGATCAAGCCCATCTATTGTATGGGTTACACGATCCAAATAATCCGTTAGTCGAGTAATTGTATATAAAAGCCTGCCAGCGTACTCACTGTCCATGAGAATCTTTAAATCCCCCTCAAATACGCTGGCGTCAACAACAGGTAAACGATCAAGACTGTCACCAATAACAACCAATCGATTCAATGCATTCATTAGCTCTTGCTGTTGTGCCGTTGAATAATTCAATGGCAAAAAGCCATTCGATAAACTAAAAAAAGCCTCACTTTCCGCCCCATTGAAAAGAGCATTCCCAAACGCCATCGGCAATTCAAGACGTTTTTGCTGCGCGATATGACGTAACTCATCCGCCAAAGTGTCGCTTTGAATATCACAGGACTCTATGGCTCGAATGATATCTAGCTCATATAAAAAACGCTGACTATCGGGCATCACTTTACCCAAAATGCTGTTTTTTCTTCCGGCCACCACGCCAACATTGCATTGCTGCAAAGACAAATAATCCAATAAACCAATATCAAATTGTGTCAAACTTTGTTGACGATGACGAGATGATGGCAGACTAGCTGGCATTACGATTGCAGGAGAAGACACCGACACAAACTGCGAGCGATTTAATCCAGCCGTGTATTGGGATAAAACGTCTTCAGCCTGAAAACGTGTATCACACCCACTCACGCCAGCGAGTATAATGCCACCTAACAGAATCATTGAAATAAAGGTTTTTATTAACATGAACAAGCTACTCATCCAAAAACGAGAAGAAATATCAGAGACACGCGTCGCGAAAATGGTGTTTCCAGCCACCACCAACCATTACGATACCTTATTTGGCGGCATCGCCCTACAGTGGATGGATGAAGTGGCCTATATTGCGGCTACTCGCTTTGCCAGAAAAACCATGGTCACTATTTCGACTGAGCAAGTTGACTTTAAACAACCTATCCCATCAGGCATTCTCGTCGAATTAATCGCTCGCGTAGTGCATGTTGGACGAACGTCACTAAAAGTAGAGGTATCGATTTTTCTAGAGCAACTGGACTCTGATAAACGCACCAAAGCGGTAACAGGTCATTTCAACTTTGTTGCCGTAGACAGCAACAAAAAGCCGACTCCAATTTTTGATGAAGAACAACAAAGTTAACAAACATGTCCTATTGATAAGCAGCAGCGATGTGCTGCTGCTTATCAGGTTTGCCTTAATTAGTTAGCGTGACGCTTAGCAATTTCGGCAGCCAGCTCGTCAAAACTTTTTTCAGATTCTAACTTTTGAAACAAGGCTGCTTCATTTCTCATTGAAGAACGCAAAATACTCTCTGCAACACCTTGCGCTTGGGCAGGATCCAATCCAACCAATACCACTAAACCGCCCGATGGCGTTGGCATTTGACGGATGATTTTTGAACCTATTAATTGCTGTTCCGTAATTTGCTTAGTAACAACACTGTTAACACGATCGACTGTTTCTGAATCGCCCGCTCCCGTCGTTTCGACGTATTGCTTAACCATGTTTTGCAAATCAATACTAAGCACTTGAGCCAGCTCAACACGCGCTGCCGTGGCTGCCATTTGCTTCATATAATTCACCCCAGCGGCGGATTTTTCACTATAGCCAGCAGCCGACAAAGCAACACCGTCAATAGGAGCACCACATACCCAATCAGGCGCGGGTTGGTTAGAGCCATCCGCAAAAACACAGTCAGGAATCGCCGACACCGGCGTATTCACCACGTCTTTACTGCATGCCACCAACACAAAACTCGCTACTAATAACCCTACCACTTTAAACATCATGATTCTTTCCTTTACTTTCGCCAAGACAATCAGCACACAGAGCATCAATATCAGCCACATAATGCTGTTATTCTAGTCTATACATACCATTAAAAACAAAAAAAGGCGCTAATAAATAGCACCTTTTTTGATCAATCCCATTACACAGAATTATTCCGTGTAAGCGGCTTTTTCTTCTGCTGTAACGTCTTTCATAGACAATTTGATACGACCACGAGCATCAACATCCAGTACTTTAACGATGACATCTTGACCTTCAGAAAGGAAGTCGGTTACCGCACGAATACGCTCTTCAGCGATTTGAGAGATGTGAACCAAACCATCTTTACCAGGTAAGATATTTACGAATGCACCAAACTCAGCGAGACGAACCACTTTACCTTTGTAAAGTTTATCAACTTCTGCTTCAGCTGTGATTTCATGAATCTTCAGCAATGCGGCATCAGAAGACGCTTTATCAGCCGCGTAAATACGAACAGTACCGTCGTCGTCTAGATCGATAGAAGCGCCAGTTTGCTCAGTGATAGAGCGAATAGTCGCGCCACCTTTACCGATAACGTCACGAATTTTCTCTGGATCAATTTTGATCGTCGCCATAGAAGGCGCGTTTGGAGACACTTCTGGACGAGCGTAACCAATGACTTTCGCCATTTCACGAAGAATATGAGTACGAGCTTCAAGCGCTTGGCTCAAAGCGATATCCATAATTTCTTCGTTGATGCCTTCTATTTTGATGTCCATTTGAAGCGCTGTGATACCTTCTGCCGTACCAGCCACTTTAAAGTCCATATCGCCAAGATGATCTTCGTCACCCAAGATGTCCGTCAATACAGCAAAGCCGTCGTCTTCTTTGATAAGACCCATGGCGATACCTGCCACTGGCGCTTTCAAAGGAACACCAGCATCCATCATAGACAAAGACGCACCACAAACAGACGCCATAGAGCTTGAACCGTTAGATTCAGTGATCTCAGATACAACACGAATGGTGTATGGGAACTCGTCTTCAGAAGGCAATACTGCTTGAACACCGCGACGAGCCAAACGACCGTGGCCAATCTCACGACGACCAACACCGCCCATACGACCACACTCACCGACAGAGTAAGGAGGGAAGTTATAATGAAGCATGAAGCTGTCTTTGCTTTCGCCAGTCAAGCCGTCTGTCATTTGCGAATCACGGCTAGTACCTAGTGTACAAGTAGCAATCGCTTGCGTTTCACCACGAGTAAACAATGCAGAACCGTGAGTTTTGCTTAACAGACCCACTTCAACACTGATAGGGCGAACTGTTTTGTTGTCACGACCATCGATACGTGGCTTACCGTCGATAACACGACGGCGCACGATACGTTTTTCTAGTTTAGAAAAAGCGCCCGTTACGTCTGCTTCTGAAAATTCGCCACCTTCGGTCACGAGTGCCGCCACAGCGGCATCACGCACAACACCTAGTTGCGCATAGCGAGCCATTTTCTCACTGATACCGTACGCCTCTTCGATTTGAGCCGCGTAGCCAGACTGAAGAGCATCAGCCAAAGACACATTTGCCGCTTCCGCTGTCCAATCCCAACGAGGCTTAGCGCACTCAGCTGCGAATTCAGTGATAGCAGAAATAGCCGCTTGCATTTCTTTATGAGCATAAAGAACCGCACCTAGCATTTCGTCTTCAGTCAGCTCTTGCGCTTCAGACTCAACCATCAATACAGCGTCTTTCGTACCCGCTACCACCATGTCTAGCAAAGAACCTTCTAGATCAGAGTAGCTTGGGTTAAGCACGTAGCCAGACTCATCGTTGAAACCAACACGCGCCGCACCAATTGGGCCATTGAATGGGATACCAGAAATGGTCAATGCAGCAGACGTTGCAATCATTGCGGCGATATCTGCGTCTAAGTTGGTGTTAGTAGACATAACCGTACAAACAACCTGAACTTCATTCATGAACCCTTTAGGGAACAATGGACGAATTGGACGGTCGATCAAACGCGACGTCAGTGTTTCTTTTTCAGAAGGGCGACCTTCACGCTTTAAAAAGCCACCTGGAATTTTACCAACAGCATAAGCTCGCTCTTGATAGTGTACAGACAGTGGAAAAAAGTTTTGACCAGGTGTTGCTGTTTTTGCACCAACAACCGTTGCCAGCACTTGTGCATCACCAATAGTACACAGTACAGCACCCGTTGCTTGGCGAGCAATGCGGCCTGTTTCTAGTGTGACGGTATCGTTACCGAACTGGAAAGTTTTTGTCGTAATACTCACGCGTATTCCTTTTATTAAAAAAATTTCTTCTCCCAAAGACCTCTTTTTAAGCCAGTACTCATATGAACTCTTTCAACCTTTCTCTCTCATGAAAAGAAAAGTGCATATGAAGTACAGGCTGTCCCTTGGGAGACCAATAAAAAAAGGGCCATAATAATTTATGGCCCTTTCTCAGTCTTAGCGACGCAGACCTAGTTTTTTGATCAAACTAGTGTAACGAGCTGCATCTTTACGCTTAAGGTAATCCAACAACTTACGACGTTGGTTTACCATGCGGATTAGACCGCGACGAGAATGATGGTCGTGGATATGAGCTTTAAAGTGATCTTGAAGACCTTCGATGTTCTTAGTCAACAATGCTACTTGAACTTCAGGAGAACCAGTGTCACCTTCTGCTACTTGAAACTCTTTTACCAACGCTGCTTTTGATTCTGCAGACAATGCCATAATCTTAATCTCCAAATTAATATGCTATTAAAAGTAAAGGATAGCCGAGCATATTTTCAGTCATCCTAGACCAGCAAGTTTAGCACTTTTTTTAGCAGAACTCACTGCTATTTATAAAGAGAACTCACTAGTATTTACCAATCGATAAGGACGAATAGACGTTCCTTTTATCTGCCCAAGCCCCAAAAAGCGCTGTGATTGTTGATCGTACATTCTGACCACAGTTTCGTGCTCTAATGAAACAGGGCTAGAAACGGTCCGACCAAACATCATATCTAAGGTGTCCACCTCCGCTAAATCCACTTTTTCAAAGTGTTTTACGGCGGTATCCATTGAAATCAGATGAGAATCCAACGCCTCGTAACCTTGCTCCGCTATCGCCTCAAATTGTTCTAGGGTCATCATATTTTCAGGCAAATACCCTGCCGTCGAAATACGATGCAAAGAATGCAGATGTGCGCCACACCCTAACGCTTCGCCAATATCCTCACCAATGGTTCGAATATAGGTCCCTTTAGAACACTGAATATCAAGCGTTAACGTATCGTCCGTTCTGGAAACAAGGGTGAGATTTGCAATCGTGACGCGTCGACGTTTTCTCTCGATGACAATCCCCTGACGAGCATACTCGTACAAAGGCCTGCCCTCATGCTTCAGAGCAGAATACATAGGCGGTATCTGCTCAATGTCACCACGAAATCTATCTAAAATCGCTTCAAGCGAGTCATCAGTAAGGGTAGGAACTGACTCTTCCGTTAACACCTCACCTTCACGATCACCCGTTGTGGTTCTTTTGCCCAACTGAATACAGGTCAAATAACGCTTATTTGCATCCAATAGATATTGAGAAAACTTTGTCGCCTCGCCAAGACACAGTGGCAACATTCCTGTTGCCAAAGGATCGAGCGCACCAGTATGGCCAGCTTTCGCCGCTTGATAAAGACGGCGAACACGCTGCAATGCCTGGTTTGAACTAAGACCAATCGGCTTGTTCAGTAAAACAATCCCGTCTACCGAACGCCATTTTGCTTTAACCATACGACTTTATTACTCGCCTTCGTTACCGTTTTTCGTCTCATCATCACGAATCGCTTCGTCAATCAGAGCCGACATACGCGAACCATTGACCACACTTTGGTCATAATGAAAGCGCAAATGCGGCATAACACGAAGTTTAACTTCTTGTGCTAAACGACGACGTAAAAAACCTTTCGCGCTGTCAAGAGCCGCTTGGTTCTCTGCCAATACTTCTGGCTGATCGTCTTTACCCAAAACAGTGTAATAAATATCTGCATAGCCTAAATCTTTTGCTACACGCACTTCGTTGACAGTAACCAACCCTAAACGCGGATCCTTTACTTCAAACTGGATCAAGGACGCCAGCTCCTTTTGGAGCTGGTCACCAATCCGACTAGTACGACTAAATTCGCCTGCCATGATCTTGTCCTATTATAACGTACGCGCAACTTCGATGGTTTCAAAAACCTCGATCTTATCGCCTACTTTTACGTCAGTGTAGTTTTTAACACCGATACCACATTCCATGCCTCGGCTAACTTCATTGACCGCATCTTTAAAGCGACGAAGAGATTCAAGTTCACCTTCATAAATAACAACATCATCACGCAATACACGGATCTGTTTGTTACGGTAAACCGTCCCTTCTACCACCATACAGCCGGCAATCAAACCAAACTTAGGCGAACTGAACACATCACGTACTTCGGCCGTACCTTTGATGTCTTCACGAAGATCTGGAGACAACATACCTGACAACGCAGATTTCACATCGTCAATAATGTTATAGATAACACTGTAGTAGCGAAGATCAATACTTTCACGCTCAATGAATTGCTTAGCAGAATTATCTGCACGCACGTTGAAACCGAAAATAACCGCATCAGACGCTAGCGCTAACGTTGCATCCGTTTCCGTGATACCACCAACGCCACTAGAGATAACGTTAACTTTCACTTCATCTGTATTCATGTCAGTCAATGACTTGATCAAGGCTTCAAGAGAACCACGAACGTCCGCTTTGATAACAATGTTCAGAGTACGAACTTCGTCTTTGCCCATCTCAGAGAATAAGTTCTCTAATTTAGCAGAATGCTGGCGAGCAAAACGCACTTCACGGTATTTACCTTGACGGAAGTTCGCCACTTCACGCGCCTTACGCTCATCCGCTACAACGATGAACTCTTCACCTGCTTCTGGCGTTCCATCAAGACCAAGAATCTCAACAGGAATAGAAGGACCTGCAGAATCAATTGTCTTACCAGTCTCATCCAACAAAGCACGTACACGGCCCATCTGAAGACCAGCCAACACGATGTCGCCTTTCTTCAAGGTGCCATTTTGTACCAACAAGGTCGCTACAGAACCGCGACCACGATCCAAACGCGCTTCAACCACCACACCTTTTGCTGGTGCGCTCGGAACCGCTGTCAATTCAAGTACTTCTGATTGCAACAACACGGCTTCTAGAAGCGCTTCAATACCTTCACCAGACTTAGCCGACACACCGACGAACTGAACGTCACCGCCCCATTCTTCAGGAATAACACCTTGCGCCACTAATTCGTTTTTAACACGATCTAAATCCGCGCCTTCTTTATCGATTTTAGTCATGGCAACGACCATTGGAACACCAGCAGCACGAGCATGCTGAATAGCTTCAATTGTCTGAGGCATAACGCCATCGTCTGCAGCACACACTAGAATAACAATATCGGTTGCTTTCGCACCACGTGCACGCATCGACGTAAACGCAGCGTGTCCAGGTGTGTCCAAGAAGCTGATCATACCGTGCGGAGTCTCAACATGGTAAGCACCGATATGCTGAGTAATACCACCAGACTCACCCGCAGCGACGCGAGTCGTACGAATATAATCAAGCAAAGACGTTTTACCGTGGTCAACATGGCCCATTACGGTAACGACTGGTGCACGTTTAATCGCTTCACCTTCGTAGTCAATGGCTTCGATCATGTCATTTTCAACGGCATTTTCGTCAATCAACTTAACCGTATGACCCATTTCTTCAACAACAAGTGTTGCCGTATCACGGTCAATGGTTTGGTTAATCGTTGCCATGGCGCCCATTTTGAACATGACCTTGATGACTTCTGCGCCTTTCACTGCCATTTTTTCGGCAAGATCTGCCACAGTGATACTTTCTGGCAAAGCGACTTCATGAATCATTTTAGCCGTAGGCTTTTGGAAACCGTGCTCTTGTTTTGCCGGCTTCTTATTTTTGCGACCTAACTTGCCGCGACGAGTGAATTCATCTTCGTCGTTGACATTAACGCGTGAGGTGCGCTTGTTATCTGGGTTAATACGACCACGAGGTTTATCTTTATCGTTGTCATGTCTCACTGGGCCTTTTTTGCCTTTTGGTGCAACCGTTGATTTTTTACCGTCCATCGCTGGTTGAGACATTTTTTTCGCTGCTTTAGGCTGCTTCGGTGATTCCACGGGTTCTGCCGCTCCTATATCGGAAACATACTGCTCCGTATAATTTACCGCGTCAGCATCCGCTACGGCGGCTTTTGCCGCTGCGTCTTGACGCGCTTTTGCTTCGGCTTCAGCTTTCGCTTTGGCCGCCTTCTCTTCTTCAAGTTTGCGCTCAGCGTCTAAACGAGCCTGCTCTTCAGCAGCCAAACGCTCTTGCTCTTCAGCAAGACGCTGTGCAAGCAATAACTCTTCTTGCTTTTGTGATTCACTGTCTGAATCGTCACGTTTTACGTATGTACGCTTTTTCTTCACTGCAATATTAACTGCTTTTCCGCCATCGCGCGACAATGTACTTGTTGTCTTTCGCTGCAGAGTAATTCTTTGGCTATTACCACTGTCTTCGCCATGCTGACGTTTCAGATAATTCAGCAACGCTTGCTTTTCAACTTCAGAGACTTCTTGTCCTGCACTCGTTTGAGGCAGACCAGCGTCTTTCATCTGAGCTAGTAGCTTATCGACTGGCGTATTGACCAGCTCGGATAATATCTTTACGGTTTGAACTGTCATTAAGTTCCCCCTTATGTACTCAGATTTTATTCAGATTCAGCAAACCAAGGTGCACGAGCTGTCAATATAAGACTCGCTGCGCGCGCTTCTGTCATACCTTCAACGTCTAGCAATTCATCTACCGATTGCTCTGCTAAATCTTCCATGGTGATCACTCCCATAGAAGCCAAAACTAAAGCAAGATGATTGTCCATACCGTCCATTGCTAACAAATCAGCAGCAGGCTTGGCATCATCCAATTGCTCTTCAGCTTGTAGAGCTCGGTTTAATAAGGACTCTTTTGCACGTGAACGTAGTTCATTTACTAAATCTTCATCAAATCCGTCGATGTCTAACATTTCTTCCATCGGGATATAGGCCACTTCTTCTAAGGAAGTGAATCCCTCTTCAACCATCTGAATGGCTAAATCGTCATCAATGTCTAAACCAGAAACAAAAATATCAATGAGTTTTTGCGACTCTTCTTGCTGTTTTGCTTCTGCGTCTTCGCTGGTCATTACATTCAATGACCAACCCGTCAATGTAGAAGCCAAGCGCACGTTTTGACCGTTACGACCAATGGCTTGCGCCAAGTTGTCGCTCTTAACCGCCACATCCATAGAATGCGCGTCTTCATCAATAACGATAGAATCAACTTCAGCAGGCGCCATAGCGTTAATCACTAATTGAGCTGGGTTATCATCCCAAAGAACGATATCGACGCGCTCGCCATTCATTTCATTTGACACAGCTTGAACACGTGCACCACGCATACCAACACACGCACCAATTGGATCGATACGACGGTCATTTGTTTTTACAGCGATTTTTGCACGCAATCCTGGATCACGCGCCGCACCACGAATCTCAATCACTTCTTCTGCAATTTCTGGCACTTCAAGACGGAATAGCTCAATCATGAATGCAGGTGCATTACGAGAAAGGATCAACTGCGATCCACGATTATCTTCACGAATTTCAAGCAATAAAGCACGAATTCGATCGTTCATTCTGAAGCTCTCACGAGCAATCAGCTGATCTTTTGGTAAAGACGCTTCAGCGTTCTCACCCAAATCGATAATCAAACTATCACGTGTCACTTTTTTCACTTGACCATGAACAAGCTTGCCTACTTTTTCAGTGTAAAGCGCAACCATTTTTGCACGTTCCGCTTCACGCACTTTCTGTACAATCACTTGTTTCGCTGTTTGCGCGGCAATACGGCCAAACGCTTCAGACTCGACTTCTTCTTCGTAAATCTCGCCAATGCCCAAACCAAGATTCTGCTCTTCAGAGTCATCGATTGTTAGCTCTGAAGCTGGCGCTGAATATTCTTCATCTGCAACGATGTGCCATTGACGGTACGTTTTATAATCACCTGTACGCTGATCAATAGAAACACGAATTAATGCATCTTCTTCAAAACGACGCTTGGCAGCACTTGCTAAAGCAATTTCAACGGCTTCGAAAATAACTTGTTTCGGAACATCTTTCTCGTTGGAAACGGCTTCCACTACCAAAAGAATTTCTTTGCTCATCCTTTTAGCCTCTCTTCAAGGTTAATTTTAAAATTGTGGAACAACATTTGCCTTATCAATTAACTCGATAGGCAATAGGTATTCTTCTTGATCTACACGAATCACAATATCTTCGCTTTCGATCCCCATGAGTTGTCCTTTAAATTTACGTCGTCCGTCGAAAGGCACTCGTAAACGCAAAGAAACAATAGAACCGATATACGCCTGATACTGAGCCAAACTGAATAAAGGCCGATCTAAACCTGGTGATGATACTTCTAGGCTATATTCCCCAGTAATAGGGTCTTCAACATCTAAAATGGAACTTACTTGACGACTAACTCGAGCACAATCTTCGACATCAATGCCTTTTTCATCGTCTGTTTCAATATAAATACGAAGCACAGAATCCTTACCTAAAGATAAGTACTCCATTCCCCAAAACTCTAACCCCAAACCTTCAACGACTGGTCGAATAAGTTCTTCTAAAATCGTATATTTTGCTGACAATCGTTTTCTCCGAAAACCTATTTTGTAAAACGCAGAAACAAAAAACGGGCTCAAGGCCCATTTTCATTAAAACATAGTGCACGGTGCAGATAACAAAAAACCCCATATAGGGGTTCTCAGTACTCTATTCAATGAAGCATTGAAAGAGCATCCTTCACAAGGAAGGCTGTCAATCCTGACACCAAATACTAAGAACAAACTGCTGCGGATACCTAAATTAGGAAAACCATGAGAAGAATAACTCGTTAAAGCCAGTCTCACCTCAACAAACCAGATTGCTCTGCATCAATATGACGACATCATACACAAAATACGACACCAGTTCAATATTGGTGCGGATGGGGGGAATCGAACCCCCACGAGCGTTGCTCACCACCCCCTCAAGATGGCGCGTCTACCAATTCCGCCACATCCGCAAAACCTTTAACCAAACACAACAACAGAACACTCAACGACTGAAATTACTCAGTTACTGGTATATCCGATGCTGTGTCTTTTTTACCACCCAAATCAGGCAAACCAACTGTTTCTTCCACTTGAGGTGCTGAAGGAACAAAATCAAGGGCACCAGAAACACTTTTTGCTTGTTCACTTGCAAAGTAAGCCAAACCAAAGCTAGTCAAAAAGAAAATCAATGCAAAAAGCGCCGTCATCTTTCCAAAAAAACTGCTACCACCTTGACTTCCAAATACTGTCTGGGACGCACCGCCACCAAAAGAGGCACCCGCATCCGCACCTTTACCTTGCTGTAACAAGACCAACGCAATAATTACTACTGCCGCCAGTACATGCAAAACTAAAATAAGTGCTTCCATTAATTAACCTGCTGCTTTTACTATTGCTATAAATTCTTTTGCATCAAGAGATGCACCACCAACAAGAGCACCATCTACATCAGGCATTTTGAACAAAGCCGAGCTGGTTGATGCCTTAACACTTCCACCATACAAAATCTGCACTTTCTGAGAAACAGATTCGGATGATTGAGCTAAAAAAGCTCTGATTGCTTTGTGCACATCTTGTGCTTGCTCTGCACTGGCTGACAAGCCTGTACCTATCGCCCATACAGGCTCATAAGCGATAACCAAATTATCAAATGCAGCAATACCAATAACATCTATCACCGCTTGAATTTGTCGTTCACAAACCTCAAGCGTTTTGCCTGCCTCACGCTCTGCCAGCGTTTCTCCAACACACAGAATGGGAGTCAAGCCAAATTCTAATGCCAGCTTCACTTTTGATGCGACAATTTCATCTTCTTCATTATAAAGAGAACGTCGTTCAGAGTGACCAAGCAATACATACTTAACGCCAAAATCACCTAACATGGAAGCAGAAACTTCCCCAGTAAAGGCGCCTTTCACTTCTTGGCTTATATTCTGAGCAGCTAAAACAATAGCACTACCAGAAACCAAACTCTCAACCTGAGATAAATAAGGGAAAGATGGTGCAACAACCACTTCAGAGTTAGAACCTTCCATCTCAAGCAAACCATTAATCAGCAAAGATATGGACTCTTTAGAGCCATTCATTTTCCAATTTCCAGCCACTATCTTTTGACGAATCATATTCTAACCCCTAAATTCGAGGCGCCCATTCTATGGAATGGACGCTTTGGTTTCAAGTTATTTCTTGCTATTCAACCCATAATTTTCGCTTTAGGCGTTTGCTTTTGCCAAAACGACAGAATTCACTTCCTCGACCAAATAATCGACAAGTTCATCCACTGTTGCATCGTCTCGACCTTCCACCATGACACGAATTAGAGGCTCAGTACCAGAAGCTCTAAGCAACACCCTTCCAAGGCCATTTAAACGCTCATTTGCTACCGCAATCGCCTTTTGCAAAGCAGGCTCTTCATTTGGCACAAAGCGCTGTGCCACGCGTATATTTTTTAGTTTCTGTGGAAATTTAACCAGTCCAACCAAAAGCTCGTCAAGAGACTTACCTTCTTCCACCATGGCACGAAGCACTTGAAGGGCAGCAATAATACCATCTCCAGTGGTGGTAATAGAGCGACACACTATATGACCAGAAGGCTCTCCACCCAATACCCAGCCATGCTGCATCAGCTTCTCATTCACATATCGGTCACCCACCGCCGCTCGACTAAAACCAATACCCGTTTCAGAAAACGCCAATTCGAGGCCAAAATTACTCATGAGCGTACCCACAACACCACCGCTAAAACGCCCGGTACGCATCAGATGGTTTGCAATGATATAAAGAACGTCATCCCCATCGCGGATCACCCCATGACGATCCACCAAGATTAAACGATCACCATCACCATCCAGTGCGATGCCAAGATCCGCCTCTTCCGCTAAAACGTTTTTACGCAAAAGCTCGGGCTTTGTCGCCCCACTGAATTCATTGATATTGAGACCATCAGGGTTTACACCTATGGCAATAACTTCAGCACCCAGCTCCGAAAACACTCGTGGAGCAACATGATAAGTAGCGCCATCAGCGCAATCGACAACAATCTTCAACCCACTCAGCTGCAAGCCGATAGGAAACGTCCCTTTACAATATTCTATGTAACGCCCAGCGGCATCATCAATGCGTTTAGCACGCCCAATAAGACTGGATTCAACCACAACCATGGGTTGTTCCATAAAATATTCAATTCGCTCTTCTACCTCATCCGATATTTTCCCGCCTTCGGCAGAAAAAAACTTAATACCATTATCCGTGTAAGGATTATGAGAGGCACTAATGACGATACCCGCGCTGGCGCGAAACGTTCGCGTCAAATAGGCAATCGCAGGCGTTGGCATAGGACCAACCAAACGCACATCTGCACCAGCCGCAACAATGCCAGACTCAAGAGCTGACTCAAACATATAACCAGAAATGCGAGTGTCTTTACCGATCAAGATCTTTTTATCGTTTTCCTTAAAAACTTGCCCAGCGGCCCACCCTAGCTTAAGCATAAACTCAGGCGTAATAGGGGTCGTACCGACTTTGCCACGAATTCCATCTGTTCCAAAATACTTACGCATCAAATTTCTCTCTCAATACGAGACATTAACGCCAACATTTCAACATGCGGCCTAACATCATGAACCCTAAATATACGAGCGCCTTGTGAATAAGCAGAAGCATTTGCTCCCATCGTGCCATAAAGACGCTCATCAACTGGTAGATTTAGCACATCCCCTATCATGGTCTTTCTAGAAAGACCAATAAGGACCTCAAAACCCATCTTTTTAAACTGAGACGTGTGATTTAACAAGGATAAATTATGAGACAGTGTTTTTCCAAACCCAATACCCGGATCCAAAATGAGACGTGAACGATCAATCCCAGCACGCTCACACTCAGCCACCCTAGACAGTAGATAACGCATTACGTCATCCACAACCGAGCCATAATCCGGCTGATGCTGCATTGTTTGCGGCACACCTTTCATGTGCATTAAACACACTGGCAAGGCAGTTTCAGCAACAGCTTGTAACGCACCATCACGCTCAAGTGCACGAACATCATTAATCAAACCCGCACCTAGGCGAGCTGCTTCACGAATAACATGAGTGCTACTGGTATCAACAGAAACGATCGTGTCGAAGCGCTTCTTGATTGCTTCGACAACAGGCAAAACACGATCCATTTCTTGTTGAATACTAACAGGAGCCGCACCGGGACGCGTCGACTCTCCACCGACGTCGATGATACTGACACCCTCTTCAATCATTTTCTCAGACTGACGTAGAGCAGCATCTAGGGAGTTAAAAACACCACCATCAGAAAAAGAATCCGGGGTGACATTGAGGATGCCCATAACATGAGGAAGGGACAAGTCTAACGACTTGTCCCCGAATGACATTAACGACATGAAAAATCCATATCAGTAAATTAACAAGGAAAAATTACTCACTCGTAGGCTTTGGAGAAACTTGCCCAGCAGAATGATCAGCATCTAAAGAATCATCTGCAGGATCAGCAACGCCATCATCCTTTACCATTTCTACATCATCACCTTTAGGTGAATTTGCACCAGGGTCAGACCAACCCTCAGGGGCAGAAGGCTTGTTACCATCCATAATTTCTTTAATTTGCTTAGCATCAATCGTTTCATACTGCATCAAAGCTTCCGCCATCACATCCAGTTTAGAACGATTGTCCTCTAGAATCTGTGTCGCTTTGGCGTAACAACGAGTAATAATATCCTGAACTTCCGCATCAATGATCTTGCCAGTTTCTGGTGAGAAATAATTCGCCTTACTGCCTGTAGGCCCAGAAATATAGCTACCACTACTCTCATCTTCTTCGTAAGCAAATGGACCTAATTTTTCAGACAAGCCCCACTTCGTAACCATGTTACGAGCAATGCTCGTGGCCCGCTCAATATCATTCGACGCACCAGTAGAAACACCATCAAAACCATGAATCATCTCTTCAGCGATACGACCACCGTATAAGCTACAAACTTGGCTTTCAAGACCACGCTTACTGATGCTGTATTTGTCTTCTTCAGGTAAATACATGGTCACACCCAGCGCACGACCGCGAGGAATGATAGACACCTTATAAACAGGGTCATGTTCCGGCATCAAATAACCAATGATAGTGTGACCAGCCTCATGATAAGCCGTATTTAGCTTTTCCTTATCACTCATCACCATGGTTTTGCGCTCTGCGCCCATGAGGATTTTATCTTTCGCGAGTTCAAGCTGCTCCATGTTCACTAAACGACGATTAGAACGCGCTGCAAACAACGCAGCTTCGTTAACCAAGTTAGCAAGATCAGCACCAGAGAAACCTGGGGTACCACGAGCAATGTTTTTTGGCTCAACATCATCATCGCAAGGCACTTTACGCAAATGCACTTTCAGAATTTGTTCACGGCCACGAATGTCCGGCAAACCCACTTGTACCTGACGATCAAAACGACCTGGACGCAATAATGCTGGGTCTAACACATCAGGACGGTTTGTTGCTGCAATAACGATAATACCTTCGTTACCCTCAAAACCATCCATTTCCACCAAAAGCTGGTTCAACGTCTGCTCACGCTCATCATTACCGCCGCCCATACCGGAACCACGGTTACGACCTACCGCATCGATCTCATCGATAAAGATAATGCATGGCGCGTGTTTCTTGGCTTGCTCAAACATATCACGGACACGAGAAGCACCCACACCCACAAACATTTCAACGAAATCAGAGCCGGAGATAGTGAAGAAAGGCACTTTTGCTTCGCCCGCAATGGCTTTAGCCAGCAAGGTTTTACCCGTACCTGGAGGACCACACATCAAAATACCGCGTGGAATTTTACCACCAAGGCGCTGAAACTTGCTTGGCTCACGTAAGAAGTCAACAAGCTCTTCCGTGTCCTCTTTCGCTTCGTCACAACCCGCCACATCCGCAAAAGTCGTTTTAATCTGATCTTCTGGTAATAGGCGTGCCTTGGATTTACCAAAAGACATAGGACCGCCCTTACCACCAGCACCGCCTTGCATTTGGCGCATAAAGAACATGAAAATGGCAAGTATAAGAAGAATAGGGAAACTGGCGACCAGCAATTGAGTCCAAATGCTCTGTTGTTCAGGCATACGCCCTTCAACAATGACATTATTACTCAACAAATCATCCATTATTTTCGGATCAGCTGCCGCAGGACGCACAGTGTCAAAGGTATCACCGCTTGTTCGGCTACCGCTAATGGTATAACCATCCACCACGACTTTCGCTATACGACCATCTTGCACTTCTTTTACGAATTCAGAATAGGAAATCCGATTCGTATCGGCCGTTGTATTAAAATTGTTAAACACAGTTAGCAGTACAGCAGCTATCACTAACCACAACAGTATATTTTTCAGCATATCGTTCAAGAGCACACCTCTTAAAGGTTATTTTTAATATCTCTGGTAATAATACCAGAACATACCCTATTAACCCTTATATTGTCTTCCTAATAAGTAAACTTCGCGACTTCTTGCTCGCGAGGCATCCGGCTTACGTGTTACAACAGAATCAAATTGAGCCCGCATGGCTTTGAGGTATTCTTCAAACCCCTCCCCCTGAAACACCTTCACTAGAAAATTTCCGCCCGGACGCAGCACTTGAGATGCCATATCCAAAGCAAGTTCTACAAGATACATAGCTTGTGGCTGATCAGTAGAACTGTTCCCACTCATATTGGGGGCCATATCGGAAATTACAAGATCTGCTTTTTCATCTCCGATCTCCCTTAAAATCGCTTCGTATACTTCCTGTTCAGTAAAATCACCCTGAACAAAACGCACACCCGGCAAAGGCGCCATTTCCAATATGTCCGAAGCAACAATCGTTCCTTTATCTCCTACCAGTTTCGCCGCCACCTGAGACCAGCCACCTGGTGCCGCACCTAAATCAACGACACGCATCGTGGGTCGAAATAACTTGTCCTTATCGTTAATTTCTATCAGTTTATAACTGGCTCTGGAGCGATAACCATCTTGTTGCGATTTTTTGACATACGGATCGTCAAAATGTTCCTTCATCCAATTATTACTACTTTTTGATCTTGCCACGTTTTCATCATACCTAAATCAGTCAATATTCCGCTATAATATCGCTTAACCTCTTCAGCCTCCAATAAAGAGGATCAACTAATATGAGAAAATTTTACTATGAGTCTTACAAACGCCCAAAAAAAGCAATATCGCCTAATCGGACACGCACTTAATCCAGTGGTTATGATTGCGGGCAACGGACTAACAGAGTCCGTTCTTACTGAAATCGATCGCGCCCTTGAAGATCACGAACTGATTAAAATACGCATTAGCATCACAGATCGCGAAGTACGTACGGCATTGATTGAAGAAATCAATAAAATCATGAAGTCTGAAACGGTACAAACGATTGGCAAAGTAGCACTTTTTTACCGCGCTGCGCTAAAACCCAATCCTAAATTGTCTAACTTACTTCGTTAACAGACCACACTGAGATAGTCTTTTTTGCTCAAAAAACAGACTATCTCTAAACTCTTTAAAATAATGGCCGATACCTTTGACAGCGAATAAAGGAGTCGGACCATGATATTTATAGAAGCGCTCAACAGAGCAAGTACCCAAACCAACGAAAGAAAGTTGATTGCGAGAAATAAATATCGCCCTATCATCAGCAACAAAGACTCGGTTGATCTCAGTTCTGCGGCCCATCAGGTCAAAGAAATACACTTAGACAGCCAAACAAAAAACACGCTTACCGCCTCAACCAGCATTTTCGCCAATCTCATTGAGCATGTATTAAGTCACATACTGCAATCTGCTCTTCATCTTCACTCACCAGAAGAACTCAATTTAGACACCAAAGAGTGGAAAATATTTTTACAAGTCCCGCCTTTACACGCTGAAAAGACAAAAAAAACAGACGATTACCTAGCTCCAGAAGTCCCGCAAAGACCGCCTGCGAAACAACTTATCTTCCATATTCCCGTCAAACCACTATATGGCATCCCTATTGAAATGACGGTTTTATTGTCCCCTCACAACGGGTCGCCGGAAACACCCATTTTTTTTCACACGCTACCAAAAGAAAATTTGCTGCCCATTTTACGCACGCCCTATTCGCCAGAATTTCTTGAGCAACAGATCACGCACTACCACATATTATTAGACCAAGATGGTGAACAAGATCAATTGTCGTCACTCCATGCACACATCAATCAAAGCAAAATCGCTGAAAACAACACCCAATCTGCTATTTACGGCTTGCGAATTTGGAGAGCAAAAAACAATGTTTTAACCCCCGCCGTGCTAGGAGATAGTAAAGTAGGATTACTGTTTGTCGGCCATTACACGCCCATTGAGGGAAACCCAGTCACTGAGGAAGAGAGAGCCAGACAAGCCAACAATCTTTATACAAAAGCATAAAAAAACCCTTCGCATCTGCATACGAAGGGTTATTTCTAAAGACGTCACAGACAAGCAACGAAAAGACTAAATACTGAAACTCGCACCACAACCACAGGTAGACGTAGCATTAGGGTTCTGCACGACGAAGCGCGAACCTTCTAAATTTTCTTTATAGTCTACTTCTGACCCAACTAAGTATTGGAAGCTCAACGGATCTACCACCAAAGTCACGCCATTACGCTTTACTTCCGTATCGTCTTCCTGGTGTTCTTCATCAAACGTAAAGCCATATTGAAAACCGGAACAACCTCCACCCGTCACATAAACACGTAACATGAGCCGATCATTCTCTTCTTCTTCAATTAAAGATTGCAACTTTGCCGCTGCTGCGTCTGTAAATTCGATAGGATCAACCGATTCAACCATGCTCATTTTGACACCACTATAACAATTCCCGATGATCAGATTATCCGCTTAACCTAGTAATTTAGTCAAGTATTGATCAATGTTCGCGGGTTGAACGAAAACGAACCTGAGGCCATTTCTCTTCCGCCATCATCAAATTTACTCGTGTTGGCGCCAAATAAGTGAGGTGACCACCACCATCAACAGCCAAATAATCACGGCACTTATTCTTAAACTCTTCAAATTTCTTAGCGTCGTCGCAGTCTACCCAGCGCGCCGTATTAACGTTTACTGCCTCATAAATACATTCTACTTTGTACTCATCCTGCAAACGGTACGCCACAACCTCATACTGTAGTTGCCCCACCGCACCCACGATTAACTCGTTATTACGTTGCGGCATGAACAATTGAGTGGAGCCTTCTTCAGACAATTGCTGAAGGCCTTTTTGCAAGGCTTTCATTTTCATCGGATCTTTCAAGCGAACACGACGAAACAACTCCGGTGCGAAGTGAGGAATACCAGTGAACTTTAAATCCTCCCCTTCCGTGAACGTATCCCCGATCTGAATCGTGCCATGGTTATGCAAACCGATGATATCGCCAGAAAAAGCCTCTTCTACCCCTTCACGATCGCCCGCAGTAAACGACACGGCGTCCGTCACTTTAATGTCTTTGCCAATACGACAATGGCGCATTTTCATACCGCGACTGTAGGTTCCCGAACACACTCGCATGAACGCAATACGGTCACGGTGCTTAGGGTCCATATTGGCTTGGATTTTAAAGATAAAACCAGAAAATTTTTCTTCCACGGCCGAGACTTTGCGACTGTTGGTTTCACGATCAATCGGCGATGGTGCCCACTCGACAAAACCGTCCAACATTTCACGCACACCAAAGTTAGATAAGGCCGTACCAAAGAAAACAGGCGTTAACTCGCCCGCTAAATAAGCCGCATGATCGAATTCATGGCTTGCACCACGTACCAGCTCGATCTCGTCTACGTACGCTTCCCAGTCATCACCCAATAAAGCCTTTGCTTCGTCCGACTGTAAGCCTTCGATACGAATATCGTCCATCAAAGTATGACCACGACCACGAACAAAGACATGAATCGTATCAGTGTATAGGTTATAAACCCCTTTGAAGAAATCACTCATACCAATTGGCCAAGTGATTGGAGCTGCGGCAATTTTTAAAACATCTTCAACTTCATCTAACAAATCAATCGGATCACGAATGTCTCGGTCCATCTTGTTGATGAAAGTCAAAATAGGTGTATCACGAAGACGACAAACGTCCATCAACTTGATTGTTCGATCCTCTACCCCTTTCGCACCATCGATAATCATCAATACCGAGTCAACCGCAGTCAGCGTACGATAAGTATCTTCCGAGAAGTCTTCGTGTCCAGGTGTATCAAGCAAATTAACAATACGATCTTTATATGGGAACTGCATGACAGAAGAGGTGATCGAAATACCACGCTGCTTCTCCATCGCCATCCAGTCAGATGTTGCATGCTTATCGCCTTTTCGGCCTTTCACAGAACCCGCCGTTTGAATCAGCTGACCAAGCAATAAAAGCTTTTCTGTTATCGTCGTTTTACCAGCGTCAGGGTGGGAAATGATCGCAAAGGTTCTTCTTTCATTTACTTCATTGAGAAAATTCTGGTTTGCCATTAAAAATATCTTTTAGGTTATACGCGGGCGTTGTTCGCATCTTGTGAAAGATCAGCACAGCATAATCAGCGCTTGCCAACCCCGTCATGTTAATCGTGATTACGTTTGACGCTATTTTCGCTGATCTCGAGGTTATACACAATCAATGTCCCTATAGAAGATCGTTTTAATGAGATAAATAATTCTTTAGCGCCACCAGAGAGCCTATTGTATGAACATAGCATTGCACCCAATCAGTTCGCATAAAACGCCTGTAGAAAAAAATCAGTCGTATTTTTTATACACAAACATGCATCGCAAACAGGTCGTATGACACAAACCAGACTAGACGTCCGCTAAAATAGACACCTGATTTCTACCATTATGCTTTGCTTGGTACAAAGCCTGATCCGCCGCCTCAATAAGGGTATCCGCATCGCCCAACCCATTTGAACTGCACACCAAGCCAGCCGAAAAAGTACAAGTAAACTGACGGTCCACTCCACTGAACTGGATATTTTTAAACGAATCTAAGAGAGATTCGAGCAATCTCTTGGCATTATTTACAGAACAATCGGGGAGCACTACTAAAAACTCTTCACCACCATAGCGCCCCGCTCGATCACTGCGACGTAGCCTTTTTTGCAATAACGTCGCTATCGTACTAATAACAATATCACCGACAGCATGACCATGTGAGTCATTCACGCTTTTGAAATGATCAAGATCGACCATAGCCACACAAAAGTGCTGCCCGTTACGCTTCATTTTTTCAAACTCAGTATAAACTGTGTCTTTGATTGAGCCGTGTCTCACCAACCCAGTTAAACTGTCACACTCAATCATAGATTTAATGTCGCGATTTCGAGCCAACCTTAACTTCACTGCACTCACCAAATGTTGATTACTGATTGGCTTAGTTAAAAAGTCATCAGCACCATAAGATAAAGCCTGCAATTGCCTGTGAATGTCATGCTCAGCCGATAAAAAAGTGATATGCAAACTACTAAGTTGGTCGTATTGACGGATCAAACCTGATACATCAGGACCTGAGTAGTCTGGCATATGCATATCTAACAACAACAAATCTGGCTTAAAAGACAGTAAATCTTGGATAATATATTTGGCCGACTCAATAACCTGAACCTCTATTCCTGCAGCACCCAGTACCCAGCTATAATGCTCTGCCAATAACGAATCGTCGTCTAATATACTCACCTTTTTATCCACAAAGTTCATCTCATCAAACAGACGAATAATTCTTTGCAAGATACGAGTGGAGTCTAGCTGACCAACAAAAAACGCTTGGGCCTGATGACGCACCGCATTAATACGAGTCTCAAAATCATCGTCCTTAGAGCAAAGCATTAATTTCGTCTTGTTTTGTACAATACAATCGAGTAAATCATGCTGAGAAAATAAGGAATCGCCTGCCAATTGCGTCTCGCAAAACAATAAGCCTGGCATGCTATCTTTGATTGCGAGAGAGCATTCAGCGTAGGAAGAAAAACTTCTGACTGTAAAGTCAAATGCCGTCAGTTGAAGTTCAAGTTCTGAACGAAAATTTGAGTCGGACAACACAAACCAAACACTTTGAATCGTGTTTGGAGCATTCAGGGCTTTACCCAAAAATTGAAACGTTACTGGCTGATCTTTATTAGAATTAGATTCTTCAATAAAGTTATTAATCGCTTCACATAAATTGAGTCGGGCAACATCTGAGTCTGTCTTATCGCGAATAAGCAAGGCATTCACTTCAATTTGACGCGCTAAGCGGCCAAGAAAGTGCAACCCAAAACTACCACAAGAACCGGCTAATTGATGGGCTTTGCTAATAACATCTGGCAGTTGTGAAAAGTCGTTCTCACGTATCGACACAAGGACTTGCGAAAAAAAATCCGTCCTTTGACTTAGAACATGCTTAAAATTAGCCTGCAATGACTGCATCGCTAATTGAATGTCTTCAGGTGTTTTTTTAGTAGGCAAACTTAGTGACCCCTATCCATAAATAAATTTAAGACGTTACTGGTATTGGTAAATGAAGATAAAATCTCGCTCCAGACGTTTTATTTGATGTGTAGCCAATCGTCCCTCCCATTGCTTCCACTAACTCTTTACACAGCGCAAGCCCTAATCCAGTCCCGCCCTTCATTTTTGAAGTGCTTGTGTCGGCCTGAGAAAAACGCTGAAAAATACGGGAACGAAATTCTTCTGGAACACCTTCCCCCTCATCTTCTACCGAAAGCTCGATATAATCGGCTATTTTTTGAGCAGACAATGTTACCATGCCCTCATTAGGCGAGTACTTAACAGCATTGGATAATAAATTTGCTAATATTTGCATCAAGCGATGTTCGTCAATAAGAATGGAGATCTCGTCTATACATTCTGCAATATTTAAAGCGAAGCGAACGCTTTTTCCGCCCAAATACAATTGGTGATCATGTATGGATCTTTGAAGCACCGACCTAATATTCGTCTCTCTCATTTCAAACGACATTTTGCCAGCCACAAGCTTCTCAATATCCAGTAGATCACTTATTAGATGTATTAGCTGATTACAATTATTACTTGCGATATTCAGTAATTTAGCAGACTTTTCAGATAAAGATGCAAGTTCACCCGACTGCAGCAAATTCAGTGCACCTGAAATAGACGTCAATGGTGTTCTTAACTCATGACTGACCGTTGCAATAAATGCTTCTTTCATTTTCTGCAACCTCATTCTTTCCGTAATATCTTGTACCGACCCGACCATAATCAACTCAGGATTTTTCTCTTCTGGTACAAACTGTGACAATTCATGTACCCAACGAATTTCGCCATCTGAGCGAATAATACGATGCACCATATTATAGATGCCAGACTCTCTAGCTTGCTCCTGTCCCTGCTCTACTTTTTTCACGTCATCAGGGTGAATCATACTTTTAAATAAAGAAAGGCTGGGCTGAATATCCTCAGAGTTGAAACCAAGTATTTGATAGATAATGGGAGACCACCACAGCGAACCATGTTTAAGCGATATTTTCCAATACCCTATTTGCGCCTGCTCACTAGCAAGATCTAAACTTTGCTGAGCCACTTTTAATTGCTGATTAAGCTTTTCAAGGGTTAAATAATATTCTTTTGTTTGAGTGATATCTTGAATGTAACCATGCCATAGCGTGCTACCATCGGGCATTTTTTCAGGTGTCGCATTACCTGACAGCCACATAATAGATTGATCTTCTCGGTGTACTCGATACTCATCTTGCCAAACCGTTTGATGCTCACGTGACACCTCAATACTTTGGATAATCGCGTCTAGATCATCTGCATGTATTCGAGAAAATGCCGCTGAAGCATCATCAATAACATCATCTGGAGTAACACCATAGATAGATTTAATAGCGACACTAGCATAAGGAAACGCAGAGTGTCCGTTAGGCCATAACTGAAATTGATAAACCATACCGGGCAGTTGTTGAGTGAGCTTGATTAAACGCTCTTGCAATTTCTTTTCATTGCTTACGTCTAATATAAAGCCGTTAAGATAAAGCACTTGCCCAACATCGTTATATTCTGCCGCTCCTCTTTCTTCAACCCAACGAATAGAGCCATCGGCATGTATAATCCGATAATGAAGTAACCAGCTTGATTTGTCATTAAGGGCAACCTCTATGCTATGCTCAAGACGCGCTCTATCCTCAGGATGGATAACGCTACTATACGTACGCACAGCGTTACCAATAAAATCACTCGACGGGTAGCCAGACAAAGGATCAATATGACCGCTCATAAACAGCATGGTCCAACTCTCGTCCGCCTTACATCGATAGGTTATTCCCGGAATATTCGCGACTAAGGTTCTAAACTGATCTCTGCTTTCGAGTAGAGACATCTCGGCATTCATCTGCTCTGAAATATCAGCGTGGGTTCCGTACATCATCAATGGCTTACCATCTTCCGTCCATGAAACCACTTGCCCTCTATCATGGACCCAGACGTAATGGCCATTTTTATGTTTCATGCGACATTTATGGTCGTAAAAAGCACTCAAACCATTGAAATGCTCTTCGAGTAACCGACCAGATTCAGCCAAATCGTCCTGATGAGCGAAAGACAACCAAGTTTCAATCGAAATAGGTTTAAGTTCATCCAGTTGATAGCCAATGATATTGGCCCAACGCTCATTGAAAATCGTCTCCCCTGTCTGAATATTCCACTGCCAGGTGCCTATTCTGGTGCCATCAAGCACAGAGCGATACATCTGCTCACTAATGAGTAATTTATCATGGACATATTCTTGCAACCGGTCTTCTATTTCTTGCTCAACGGCTCGTGCAAACTCAAACGCAATTTCACGTTCTTCAACAGAAAGAACACGGGGTTGACGACCAAGGAAGCACAGTGTGCCTACTGCTTGTCCATCGTATTTGAGGGGAACTCCAGCGTAAAAACGAATAGATGGCTCGCCCACGACTAGGGGATTATCAGCAAAGCGCTCATCTTGCAATGTGTCTGATATCTCAAGAATATTGTCACTTAAAATAGCATGACCACAAAATGAGATGTCACGGTCTGTCTGGCAAACCGCTAACCCTTGCCGAGATTTAAACCATTGTCTATCCTCGTCAACCAGTGAAATCAGTACGATATCACTCTTTAAGCTAAACTGCGCCAAGCGCGTTAATCGATCAAAACGCGGTTCTGACGGTGTATCAAGCATTTGAATCAGATGAAGTGCTTCGAGGCGTTTAACTTCATTGTCAGGCTTACTTGGTATTTGCATAAAAGATACCTACCACCCTTGTACTTTACACACCTTGATGGCACTGGTCATAAATAGACAATAATTCATTACCTAAGTTAGCGGCATCAAAAGGCTTTTCAATCACAGCAACCGCACCCGCTTCTAAATATTGTTTCTTTTCGGATTGTTGAACACGTGCCGTCATGAAAACAACCGGAATAGATTGGCAACTTGGTATTTTTCGAATTTCTGCTAACGTTTGTAATCCATCCATACTAGGCATCATGGCATCAAGCAAAATCAAGTCAGGTTGCAATCCTTCCACCGCAGCACTTGCATCCTTACCATTGTCAAACGAGAAGAGAGTAAACCCAAAGAGATCCACCAGCGCCATTTCTACAATCACTCGAATAGACTCATCGTCCTCTACATGTAAAATTGTATTTAATTCCATTAATCCCACCATCTCTGTTTTATTCTATATCAATCCATTTTATACATTTTAGCTTGATTTAGACGTTTGAATACGCGTGTTAATTCCATTCAGTAATTCTTGGCTAGACAACCGCGATTTAAGCATCACCGCCTCTACTTTGCTCGCTTCTTGTACGGCTATATCCTCACCCGATAATATGACGACTTTAGTGGCTGGCATAGACGCTCTTATTTCAGGCAGCAGTTCCCAACCCACCCCATCTGGCAGACTAACATCTAACAAAATAACGTCAAACGGCTTTTGTTTTAACTTTATCCGCGCCTCCTCTAAGGTACGAGCCACCTCAAAGTCAAACATTTCACCCGCCATCGCTCGAATCACTTCATGCAAATCAGCATCATCTTCTACATGCAGTACACGGGAATGCCGTTCACTTTTCAACGACAGCTGATGATGCACAATATTAAGAAGACGTTGCTGATCAATAGGTTTTGCCAACCAATCAATATTAGAAACATCCCCACTAATCTCTAAACGTCCTTGCTCTACTTTGGCTGAAACTACCACTATCGGCAAATTTAACGTCTCTGAATCTTGTCGCAACTTTCTAATAACATCTAGCCCTCCTATGTCTGGTAGCATTAAATCAACACTAACCAGATCATAGCTTTGCACCTGCAAACGATTTAAAGCATCTTGGCCTGTGAGAGCAATATCGACAACATAACCCGCTTCTTTCAACATAATACGCAGTAAATTAGCGACGTCTGCATCGTCCTCTATTACCAAGATACGTTGTGTTTTCGTCGTAATTTCAGTGTTCATATGGTTTACAACTGAAACATTGTTAATAGGCTGCATCAGGGGTAGTTCAAAAAAGAAACGTGCTCCTTCCCCTTCAACAGACTCAAAATCTACATGCCCTCCCATTCGCTCAACCAACTCACGAGTAATAGCAAGACCGAGTCCTGTTCCCTCTTTTGCTCTCGTATCAGAAGAATCGGCTTGCGCAAAGCGCTGAAAAATTCGAGTTCGAAAAGCCTCGGGGATACCAGGCCCATGATCAACCACACTGACAACAACTTTATCATTGAAGGTTTCTACCTCAACAGATACACGACCATTTTCAGGTGAAAACTTAATTGCATTGGATAGCAGATTAACCAGTACTTGCATCAAACGCTGACTGTCCACTTTGATCAATGTGTCACGGGCATTGGTTGTCAGTGTCGCAGTCACTCGACGCTCAGAGCTAAACTCTTGCATGGACTCTAATGCTTGCTCAAGTAAGGGCGTTAACTCTTGCACCTGCATATCAAATTGTAGTTTACCAGCGGTAATTTTCTCGAAATCTAATAAGTCATTAATCAATAAAGCAAGCCGCTTACTATTACGATGAGCTGTTATTAGTAGCTTATTGGCTTTTTCTGGCAAGACACCAAAGCTTCCTCCTACCATTAAACCCAATGCTCCGGATATAGAAGTGAGTGGTGTTCGTAACTCATGACTCACAGTGGAAATAAACTCACTTTTCATCTGGTCAATACGTTTTCGCTCTGTAATATCCTCAGCAATACCAAGATAACCAATAATATTATGCGCTTCATCACGCATCGGCGTGACAACAAGTGAAACGGGAATATGCTCGCCATTTTTATGCACGTAAGTCCACTCCCGCGTCTCAACACCTTGAGCTTCTGCCTTCTCTGCAAATACTCTAAAACCTTCTATTGGTTTACGTAACTCTGCCGTTAACTCGGCCGCCCTTGCTTTCACCTCGCTATCAAGATGAAAAATATTCGCTTTCTGTTTATTAACCATATCCAACTTAGTGTAGCCGAGTATATTCTCAGCACCTTTATTGAAAGATGTTATTAAACCATTAGGATCGGTCGCAATAATAGAAAACTCCGAAGCCGCCTCCAGTACACTGGATAAAAAACGCTCAGTATCTCGAATAGTAGCATTGGCCGCTTTTCTCTCGTTTTCGAGGCGATTCATTGCTCGTACTAACGCTCTTACTTCGGGTCCTCCTTGCTCTTGGAGGTCGACGTCAAAGGTATTTTTTTCTACCATCTTATCGATTCGATGAGTCATTTTTTCGATCGGGCGAGTTAAACTTCGTGCCATCCACACGCCCACTAAGCTAACCAACACCATGGCACACAGTGTAATAAATAAAAAATGACGGTAAGACGCTTTAGCTGGTGCTATCGCGTCTTCATAGGGTATGGCACGTAACGCAATCCACCCTAGAGTATCTAACTTTTCGGTCGCTACTAAATACCACTTTTCGTTGTATTCAACTAACGTACCTGCCGATGCTAGGGACAAAGCGGCATCGACCATAGCATCAGTGCCCTCAGGAGGAAGTCGTTGAGGCGAAGTAAACCTTTCCTGCATAGATACAAAAAGACGATGTCGAGGATCAACCACCACACTGAAAACACTGGAGTCGTCTTTTAGTGCAACCTTTGAATCAATAAGAGGAGTGTTCGATAAATCAAGCAAACCGGCAACAAAACCTTTTATTTCGCCATCAGAAGAAAGAATAGGCTGAAGAAATGAAAGCAAGGGAAGACCCGTTACTCTGCCTAAAATAGGTTCAGAAATAATGGCTTTTTTGGTGAGAAAACTTCGCTGAAAATGCGGTCTGTCTAAGTAACTGGTTCCTAATCTATTGGGCACATAAATACTTTCCGCTATAGCAACGGCATTCGCATCAAAAGCCAATAAGCCATCGGGGAAGAGCTCTCTTGCCACAGAAGGTTTTGATAGTAAAGTTTGTAGAGATTGAGTTTTTAATAGCTCATTATTGTCATCTAAAAATCGTGTCGAAAATGCCTCTAATCCCAGTACCCGCTGCTTTAATGACAGCTCCAATTCCGATGCTAAACGCTCTATTTGTACAGACTCTCGTTCAACCACAAGTTGAGTGTAGTCATCAACAATCAATCGGTAAAAAGTGATTAACATCCCACACACTAATATACCAATAGTGAGAAGAATTAATAGTATAACTCGAACATTAAGCGACAACCGGCTCATTTTTTTCCCTATATTTTCTGAGTAATATTTTTTTCAACATTATCCTACTACTTTACAAAAACGATCTACTTATATTCATAAAAACTCCCTATTCATCATAAAAATCACACCGGATTTTTTGCTATCAAATAAAATTAAGCGTAAAATCTTTAATTGGCAACTTTATTATAACGTGTGAAATTTATTGGTACGGTTTTACGATCTGTTCTACACTATCTGTAGAACGCAGGCTATGGGAGTTCTTTATGAATGTCTTGCATCGGAACAATGTGCATGTATCAACCCACCATGTTAACAAACCCACTCTACTTTATGCCCACGGCTTTGGATGCAGTCAAGCCATGTGGAATAATGTGATACCAGCCTTTAAAGAGAAAGCCAAGCAGATTTCTTTTGATTTTGTTGGAAGTGGTCAATCAAGCATTGCTGACTACAGTTTCGAACGTTATAGAAGGTTAGAAGGATACGCTCAAGATGTTATCGAAATTTGCGACGCTCTAAAACTTGATTCCGATGTCATTTTTATTGGCCACTCAGTCAGTTGCAGCATTGGGGTGCTCGTCGCAAACGAGAGACCAAATTTATTCAAAAAAATGATTTTTTTAGGCCCTTCTCCTTGCTTCTTGAACATGCCACCAGATTACCAAGGAGGCTTTGAGCGAGCAGACCTTGAAGGATTGTTGGAATTGATGGATCAAAACTACCTTGGCTGGGCTAGTTATTTAGGGCAAGTCGTGGCGGGTTCTGACAGCGACACTAAAATAGCGGGTCAATTATCTGATAGTTTTTGCTCAACCGACCCGATCATTACCAAGCACTTTGCAAAAACCACTTTTTTCTCAGACAACCGTCACGATTATGCAAAACTCCGTGTTCCTAGCCTAATATTACAGCATAAAAGCGATGTCCTTGCGTCTATGGAAGTAGGCACGTTTTTACACCAACAACTTAAAAACAGCACATTGCGAATCCTTGACGTAGCAGGCCATGCAGCACACATGAGTCACCCTCATCTGGTGATTGATGCGATTGAAGAGTATCTTCAATCGGATTTACAGTCATGACGCAACACTCTGAACTTGACGCTCTGCCCTGCCCTCTGGTTATTACTGACCAAGAGGGTGGTATCGTGTTCATCAATGAATGCGCCGTAACGTCTTTTGAACTGACAAGCCCACATAAAATAGAGCATATTGAGCAGCTTTTTCCTTTACCAGCTAGGATCTTTTTGCAAACCCACCTCTGGCCTATGTTAAGAGCCAATGGTGTCATCAAAGAAATGTATGTAAAAATCAATCTGGCAGATGGAATCACTCTGCCGATTTTATTAAACGCCCAATCCGGACACTTTGATGAGCAGCCCTGTTATCATTGGGTTATGTTACCCGCTGCCGAACGTGCCAGCTTTGAGCAAGAATTACTTAAAGCCCGCCAACAACTACAGGAATACGCACAAGAAGCCAACTCAAACCGTCACCTTCTGCAAACAGTACTTGATGGCGCTGAAGACATCGCAATCTTAGCCGTATCAGAACACGGACTTGTTATATTCGCTAACAAGGGAGCAGAGACACTGTTTGAACAACAACTCAACAACCTAAAAGATCAACCTATCCACACCCTACTCAACCCCGTGACACCATGCGCAGAATTAGACGCATGGTACAAAACCATGTTATCAACAGACATACCATTTTCTATGGTCAATAATGCCTGCGTATTTGATACCAAAATTCATCAAAGAAACACAAAAGCAATCGACATTCATATTCAAATTAGAAAGATAGAAACGGAGTTTAGTACTAACAATATTCAATTTATCATTATCATAAGCAACATTAGCCAAAGAAAGGAATACGAAGCCCTACAAAACAATTTCATTACCACCATAACACATGAACTGAAAACACCATTAACCTCCATTCTTGGTGGGTTAAATATATTAAAATCGGGAAAAGTTGGATATCTCTCTAAAAAATCAAGATATCTCATCAACATAGCATTAGACAATAGCAATAAACTTAAAGACTTAATCAATAACATTATTGACTTCTCTGAAATAAAATCTATCTCGACCCCCATGTCCATGCAAAGCGTTTTTTTACAACCGTTATTAGAAAAGTCCATCGAAAAGCAACAAGATTACGCAAACAAAAAACAAATAATACTATTGTTGGAAGGTCCTACTGAAAATATACCTGTCTACCTCGATCCTGTACGTTTTTTAAAGGTTATGGCAACTTTAATTTCTAATGCTATAAAATTTTCAACGTCGAATACGACGGTTAAAGTGGTTTTTTTTGTGGAAAATAAATACGTATTGTTAAGAGTTGAAGATCAAGGAATAGGCGTTAGTCCAGACTTTATACCTTATTTATTTGCCCCCTTTCGCCAACAGGACAGCAAGACAGATCGCCGCTATGAAGGTACAGGGCTAAGCTTAGCGGTAAGTAAGGGCCTAATAGAAGCCATGGGAGGAGAAATATCCTTTCTACCGACGCAAAAAAACGGTTCTATTTTTCAAATAAAGCTGGCCACTAGCTTCCGTAGTCAAAAATAACGGAATATTAAGCTCTTAAAATCATACAGCACGGCTCGTTCAGAGCAATTTACAAGCGAATAATGTCAGTAACAGGCTCCCCAGATGTCCAGTCTACCAACTTGATGTCGGGTATACACAAGCTTTCCAACCAAGCAAGAGTGATCACTCCCCAGGGAAAACCAAAGCTTTTTAAACAATATAGATCACCTTGCCAAAGCAAATCGTACGATGTCCCATTCATCAAACTTGGGGCACAGTTAATTTGACTCAAATTATCAATCAAGCCGCTGCCATTGGCTTTTAGTAACGCTTCTTTTGCCGTCCAGAGCTGAAAAAAACTTTCTTGTCGATGACAACACAAATCAAGCTGCTTTCTCTCATCTGGATGACACACCATGTCAATCATAGACTCAAGATCCTCCATGTCTTTGTAACGCTCTATGTCCACACCGACAGCGCACTTATCTCTAGATTCGACAAACGCCACCGCCACAGACTCTACACTGTGACTCAGATTAAAAGCGATGTTTTCTGGTATAAAAGGCTTACCAGATGGCGTTCGATCAAAACGCCACTCTGAGGCTTTATTGTGCGGAAAATAATGACTCAAAACACGACGTTTGAATGCATGTGCAAAAGTGTATTGTTCACCTAAATGCACGAAGCGAAACGAAGCCGCGCGCTGCTTTTCTAAGACATCCAGACTATTTTCAAGGGCAAAGGCTTTTTCACTGTACGCTAAGATCAACGACATTGTTTTTCCCAAATGGCTCACTCTCCATCATCAGGATCATGATATATTTCGATTAAATGAATTACCCAGTGCTTTGACATGGGACATTTTTGTCCTCAGCATCACCCAAGAGCCACAGAAACAACACATAAAAGTTGGCATTGATTTTTCATTGTATTGACAGACTGAGTCTATCTGTACAAAAGTCTCACCCCATTATAAAAATAACAGGACACATAACAAATGGGCATTCCCACATTATTTTGGCTTCGCAATATTGGCATTGGTGGTCGGCTCTTTCTCGCCTTTGTGCTGATTTCTTCTATCACGATTGTCGCAAGCGGCTTGGCAACCAATACCTATTTGCAATTGAGCGATCGTCTTTTACTACTAAAATACCAAGACATTCCGGGCCTAGATGCCGCCGCTAGACTAAACGATAAAAGCCGTCTCATCGTCGCAACCGCGCCACTTCTGGTCACCAGTGATGCCGCCATCTCCAGAGAACAAACCATGGAGGCACTGAGTCTGGCGATTAGTGAGATGGACGCGTTAATGCGTAACCTACCCGATTATAATCGATACTTTTTGGAGCTCATCACCCAAATTCAAAACAGCCTCACCCTCTTGAACCAAAGCGTTGAGCGACGCGAAGTCATAAGACGAGAATTAGCACAATCTTCTTTGCTTATCTTCCCTTTATTTCAAGCCCTGATTCAGCAACTGGATAATCTAGAGCGAAGTGCAGAATTAGAGCAAGTGATTCATCGGCTTCATTACTTTTCCGGCTTAATGGAAAAAATCAGCAACGATGCGTCATTCAACGAATTGGATTACACCTTTTTACGGTTGGAAAAGTTAGGCGGTCAGATTGCTCAATACATGACCTTACTACCGCAGATTTCACCGGCCCTCGAACAAGATGCACTAAGCCTTTTGCAAATGAGTTCTCGCCAAGGCGAACTTTTTCTACTGAAAAACGAAGAATTGGATTTACTGTATCAGCAAAGCTTCTTGCTTGAAAACAGTCAACGACACATTCAACAATTGGCAGCTCAAATCAACCAATACACGAATTACACCAACACCAGCATTCGCGGATCACTAGAAGGCGCGATAAAATCCATCAACAGCAGCATTCGTAATATTTTACTGCTGTCACTCATCAGCCTAAGTATCGCCTGTGCGATCTCTTGGTTTTACGTCCGACGTAACGTGCTGCAACGTATTATCGAGTTACAGCAAAACATGCGCGCCATTGCCAGCTCACAGCTAGACACACAAATCCGTATCGTAGGCAACGACGAAGTCTCCAGCATGGCCAGAGATCTGCGATACTTTCAACAAACCGCTATTGAGGTTGAACGAACCAACCAAAGGCTCGCCGCTGAAATCGAAGAAAGAGTCGCCGCAGAAGCACAGTTAAAAGCGACACAAAATGAGCTGGTGCAAGCCGGAAAACTCGCCGCATTAGGCCAACTTGGTGTAGGCATTACCCATGAAATCAACCAGCCCTTAACCGCCATCGCCAGTCACCTGCATACAGCGGGACGTCACATGGAAAAAAACCAACAAGATAAGGCGCAAAACAGCCTAGATAAAATAGGCCAACTACTCACCAAAATCACGCGTATCACCAAACATCTTAAAGCGTTTGCGCGCGTAGCAGGTACAGAACTCACACCTGTCTGTCTGGCTACGGTCATAGAAGATGCCATCGAATTGATGTCTAACCAAATTGATGAACAAAACAGCACACTCCACTATCAGCCCTGCGCATCGTCGCTGCACGTATTAGCCGAACCGATTCGTCTTGAACAAGTAATGGTTAATCTTATTAGTAACGCTGTTGACGCCCTGTCTAGCGCATCGGTCAAACAATTAGGCATAGCGGTATACGAACTCGACGATAAAGTCATGGTCGAGGTGAGTGATACGGGAATAGGCATAGAAGCAGACAAAATTGAGCAAATATTCGATCCCTTTTTTACCCAAAAAGACGTAGGCCAAGGTCTCGGACTGGGTTTATCCATCAGCTATAACATAGTGCAAGACTTTGGTGGTCAAATCAAAGTGGTGTCCACACCCGAAAAAGGTAGCCGCTTTACCTTAGTATTAAACAAGGCAGAAAAATAAATGAGCAATGCAAATAAAGTTATTATTATCGACGACGATCAGGCCATTATCGAAGCATTAACCGAAATGCTTGAACTCGAAGGTTTCCAAATCAGCAGTTATTTAAGCGCCGACAAAGCCATTTCCGCCTTAAACCAGCAGACGACTGCGGTCGTTTTAAGTGATGTCAGAATGCCTAAAATGGATGGCCTAAGTCTGCTGGCACGCATTCAAACGCTGGACAGCGAGCTGCCTGTTATCCTAATGAGTGGTCATGGAGATATTCCAATGGCAATAGAAGCCATGAAGGAAGGCGCTTACGACTTTCTCGAAAAACCGCTGCAACCTGCGCAACTGATCAACCAACTGCAACGCGCAGTGGAAAAAAGACAGTTAGTATTAGAAAACCGCAAACTAAAGCAAAACATTGCCCAACAAACCGGCCTAGAATCACTGATTATTGGCGAATCGGCGGCCATCAAGAGCATTCGTCAACATATCTCCTCTCTAGCACAAGCAAATATCGATACCATTATTTACGGTGAAACGGGCTGTGGCAAAGACGTTGTCGCCCGGGCTTTGCATCAGTTTAGCCATAGAAATAAAGGTCGATTCATTGCCATCAACTGCGGCGGCATCAGTGAAAGCTTGATTGAAAGCGAGCTTTTTGGTCACGAAGCTGGTGCCTTCACAGGCGCAAATAAACGCCACATTGGCAAAATAGAAGCCGCCAACGGGGGCACCTTGTTCCTCGATGAAATTGAAACCATGCCACTGCCCGCTCAAATTAAATTATTAAGAGTGCTGCAAGAACGTACAATTGAGCGCGTCGGCAGTACCCAACCCATTCCCGTTGAACTGACTGTCATCGCCGCCAGCAAAGACAATCTTGCCCAATTGGGCGAAGAAGGCAAATTCCGTAAAGATCTATTTTATCGTCTCAATGTCGCCAGCCTCACCATTCCACCTCTCAGAGACCGTCCAGAAGACATCCTTCCCCTTTTTCATCATTACGCTCATAAGGCCGCAGAACATTTTTCTAGACCCTTGCCCTCAATCACTTCCGCCTACTTAGAACACTTAATTCAGCATCCATGGCCTGGAAATGTCCGTGAACTGAAAAATGCCGCCGATCGTTTTGTGCTTGGCATCAGCGAAACCTCTCTCGCCTCCATCAAACGCGAAGAGGATGTTAACGGCAGTTACGAAGAACGCATGGAGCAATTCGAACGTCACATAATCGAAGAAGGGCTAAGAGTCACAAACGGTCAATTAAACGAAGCCGCCGAACTATTAGACATGTCACGCAAGACCCTATATCGCAAAATGAAAAAACACCAATTAGACAAACAACACTTTAAAGCGTCCGAGGATGAAGGACAAGAATGACCCATTTCACTTTTATGATGAGACTAGAAAGTCCCAAAGCCCCCATTCTCTAGCTTAAAAAAATACACAACCACATGTTTTATATAGACTTTTCACTATTGGCATTGGCTTTGCTATGTTTTATGTGCTCACAAGTCAGTCAATCCTGTGCTCTCACAAGATTGACTCATCTCCGACAACGGAACCTCCCGACCGGTGATAACAATAAAAAATACATCTCGAGGAAAACAATAATGTCTATTAAATTACTGACTGGTTTAATGCTCTCTGGCTCACTATTGATAGGAAGCAATGTCGCTTTAGCGGATGATTGCAGCTATCGTGGCGTACTGGATGATAAGTTCTGTGACGAAAACTACGATCTCGTCGCTGACCTTCCAAAAGATTCAAGCCAATGGCGCGACCCTAGTACTTTAGTGTTTACCTACACGCCAGTAGAAGATCCTGCGGTTTACAAAGACGCATTCAGTGACTTCCAAAAATACCTCAGTGAAGTCACTGGCAAAAAAGTCGTATATTACACAGTGCACTCCAATGCGGCCGAAGTGGAAGCATTGCGTTCAGGCCGTTTACACATTGCAGGGTTCTCTACCGGTCCTACCGGTTACGCGGTTAATTTAGGCGGTCTCGTTCCCATCGCCGTAAAAGGCACAGAAGAAGCATTTCAAGGCTATAACCTAGTCACCATTGTCCGTAAAGACAGTAGCATCATGAAAATGGCCGATTTAAAAGGCAAGGTGGTTGCTCATACGTCCGCCTCATCCAATTCCGGTAATCTTGCTCCGCGTGCGATTTTTCCAGCCCTAGGACTGATACCAGACCAAGACTATGAAGTAAAATACTCCGGTAAACACGATCAGTCTGTTATGGGCGTATTATCAGGCGATTACGATGCGGCTCCGGTTGCTTCTGACGTTCTAAAACGTATGGTTGATGCCAAACGTGTTAGCGAAGAGGACTTCCGAGTTATCTACACAAGCCCACGTTTTCCAACCTCATCATTTGGCTACGCTTACGACCTCAACCCTGAGCTTGTAGAAAAAATCAAACACGCCTTTTTCACCTTCCGCTTCCCAGCAGAAATGCAAAAAACTTTTGGTGGTGCTGATCGCTTCTTCCCTATTACCTATAAAGAAGATTGGCAGGTTATCCGCGATATTGCCCACGCGTCTGGTACAGCCTATACCAAAACAGGACTTAAGCAGTTGGCAGAAGCCGATGCTGCTAAAGCCGCTGCCGACAAACGCGCTAAAGAAGCCGCCAGTAAAAGCCAATAAGCGGCCACTTTTCGCTTAATCCACTAGAAAACACATTACTACCTGCTAACAGCCTAGATCACTAGGTTGTTAGCCTTCTTCGCCTGTAGGAAACGATTATGTCTGTCACTCAAAGCTCTGCTGAGCACTCAAACTTCCTTGAAATTCGTAACTTAAAAAAAGAATACACGGCTGGTAACCCGATTTTAAAAGGCATCGATATTCACATCACAGAACCAGGGATTGTGGCCATTATCGGCCCGTCTGGGACAGGAAAGAGCACTCTATTACGCTGTATCAACCGATTAATTGATCCCACAGAAGGGAAGATTTTATTTGATAACGCCGACCTTTGCTTAGCCAAAGGCGCCCAATTACGCAAGCTGCGCCGCCAAGTCGGCATGGTGTTCCAAGAGTACAACCTTGTTGAGCGTTTAACCGTCATTGAAAACGTGCTAACAGGACGACTTGGCTATATGTCTGCTTGGCAGGCTTGGCGACGCAAGTTTAGCCAACAGGATATCAATACCGCTTTTGAGTTATTAGAAGCCGTTGGTTTAACCGAACATGCGAGTAAGCGGGCGGATAGCTTATCTGGCGGTCAACGTCAGCGTGTTGGTATTGCCAGAGCCGTGATGCAAAACCCACGCATACTGCTTGCGGATGAACCCACCTCGTCTCTTGATCCTAAAACCGCTGTCGAAATTATGGAACTGTTAGAACGTTTTTCACAAGAAAAAAACATCCCTGCTTTGGTGAATATTCACGACGTTAAACTAGCGAGTCGCTTTGCGAAACGCATGATTGGCATGAGTAACGGTGTTGTCGTTTACGACGGTCCACCAGAAGGCATCACCGACGAACACTTAAAACAAATCTATGGAGGTGAATCATGGCTGGCATAAACACGACTTGCTCACAAGCAAAGATAGACAGAGAAAATCCGTTTAAGCATAACTGGCTAGTAAGCGCACTTTGGTTATTAGTCGTCTGTTATGTGGTGTACTCCTTTAATGCAATGGACCTTAGCTGGGGCCGTATTAACGATGGCTTAGGGCACGCCAGCGACTTATTAGCACGCATGGTGCCTCCTAACTTTAGCCGTTGGTCGCTATTATTAGGCGGTCTCATAGAAAGCTTAGAAATTGCTGTTATCTCAAGTATTTGCGGCATTTTCATTTCATTATTTCTAGGGTTATTTGCCGCACGTAATTTAATGCCAAGCTGGATTAGTACGCCGGTACGCGCCTTAATTGCGCTTTGTCGTACCTTTCATCCCGTAATCATTGCTATTTTGTTCGTCAAAAGTGTTGGCTTTGGCGCCCTAGCTGGCATTCTCACCCTGGTCGTTGCGTCAATTGGCTTTATCGCCAAGCTCTTTGCTGAAGCCATTGAGGAAATTTCTCTCAAGCAAGTGGAAGCCATTCGAGCGACTGGTGCCGGTTTTACCAGCATTATTTTGTTTTCTGTAATGCCACAAGTATTCGCGCGCTTTATTGGTTTCTCAACCTATCAGCTCGACTCGAATTTACGCAACTCCACCATGGTCGGCATCGTTGGCGCTGGCGGATTAGGAGGAACTTTGTTTTCGGCCTTCCAGCGCTTTGATTACGATTTTGTGGCGGCTATTTTAATCGTCATTATCGCTCTGATTATGTTTGGCGAGTTTCTTTCCAACATCGTTCGTCACATTTTTCGCTAACCTAACTTAGGAGCTTTTTTATGAACGCTATCGATCATCATTGGCAACGCTTTACCTTAAAACAAAAACTGTCTCGCTATGCTGTTTATTTGGTGTTGGTTATGGCTTTTGTACAGTCTATTCAGTCTGTTGAGGTCATTCCTGAGTTCTTACTGGATGCACCAGAACAAATGGCGGACATGTTCTCACGCATGTGGCCAATGGATTTCGCCTACTACCCAGTAACCGTCCATGACGCCATGATTGAAACCCTCAACATTGCCACATTGGGAACCTTGATTACGTTAATTTTTGCCATTCCTTTGGCTCTTATGAATGCCAGCAACATCGTAAGCTCCACTTGGTGTCACTGGATTTCAAAGTTTTTTCTAGTGTCTTCCCGCTCAGTCAATTCCTTAGTATGGGCCCTCTTGTTTGTCTCTATCTTTGGTCCTGGGGTCATCGCTGGTGTATTAGCGATTGCTTTTCGCTCCATTGGTTTTGTTGGCAAACTGTTAGGAGAAGCACTCGAAGAAGTGAACATGGGTTCCATTGAAGCCTTAAAAGCCACCGGAGCATCCTGGCTGTCGATTTTACTAAAAGGCTATTGGCCACAAGTCTTGCCTGCCTTTTTTAGTATTGTCCTTTTTCGTTGGGACATAAATGTCCGAGAGTCTGCGGTACTTGGCTTGGTAGGAGCAGGTGGAATCGGTGTGGTACTGGATGATTCAATGAATTTATTTCAATGGGATCGAGTTGCCGTCTCGTTATTGGCGATTTTCATTATTGTAATTCTGGCAGAAATTCTCGTAGTGAATGTGCGTAAGCGTCTTATCTAAACCATCATTGTGAATCCCCGTTTAGCAATAAAAAAGGAGTCCGTGTTGGACTCCTTTTTTGTTTACACCTTCAAAAAATCAATCAATATCCTTTGACTCAACTAGACCATCAGGACGCTTAGGGAAAATCCGTCGCACCACGACAAAGAAGAGAGGCACAAAGAAAATCGCCAACACAGTGGCGGTTAATGTACCACCCACGATACCGGAACCAATCGAGATTCGACTGTTGGCACCCGCGCCAGAAGACAACGCCAATGGTAATGTCCCCACCATAAACGCCATAGACGTCATAATGATTGGGCGCAGGCGCAAGCGCGCGGCTTGAGCGGCTGCATCCCATACGTTCAACCCTCGACGGTACGCCGCTTCCGCAAACTCAACGATCAATATCGCGTTTTTCGACGACAGACCAATGGTCGTTAGCAGAGCAACTTGGAAATACACATCGTTCTCCAAACCACGTAAATGCGCCGCTGCTGCCGACCCAATAACACCAAGCGGTATCACCAGTATCACTGAGAACGGCACCGTCCAACTTTCATATAGAGCCGCAAGACACAAAAACACAACTAGGATAGAAATCGCATAGAGTATTTGAGTTTGTCCGCTTGATAAGCGCTCTTGATAAGACAAACCGCTCCAAGCGCCGGTTACACCAGTGGGCAAATCATCAGAAATACGCTGCAACTCATCCATGGCAGCACCAGAACTCACCCCATCCGCTCCCGAGCCTTGAATTTCATAGGAAGCTAATCCATTGAAACGCGTTAAACTTTTCGGTCCATAGGTCCATTCGCTCTTAGCAAAAGCTGAAAACGGCGTCATGGTGTTATCGTTACCACGTACATACCAATGCTGCAGATCTTCAGGAGAAGAACGGTACTGTGCATCGCCTTGCATATAAACGGTTTTCACTCGACCACGATCAACAAAGTCATTGACATAAGAACCCGCCCAAGCACTGCTTAAAGTGGCACTGATGTCTGACAAAGACAAACCGAGAGCAGAGGCTTTTTCTTGGTCAATATCAATATGTAACTGCGGCGCTTCAGAATCCGATCCCAAACGCACCCCTGTCAGCAAAGGACTGGTGTTGGCGTTTTGCAATAACGCATCACGCATTTCCAGCAAAGTGGCTCGGTCAGTATTGCCTGTCGCTTGTAACTGGAAAGTGAAGCCACTGCTTTGTCCTAACCCTTGAATAGAGGGCGGTATCAAGGAAAATATTCTGGCATCACGCAATCCAGCAAACGCACCGTAAGAACGGCCAACAATCGCACTGGCACTGTTTTCTGGTCCAACACGCTCACTCCAATCTTTTAGCGCAACAAACGCCATACCAGCATTTTGTCCACTGCCCATGAAGTTAAAGCCAGAAATAGTGAAAATGGCGTTTACGTTGCTTTTTTCTTTCTCCAAAAAGTAGCTTTCCACTTCTCGCATCACTTTATCAGTACGAGACATGGCAGCACCTTCAGGCAAAGACACCATCACCATCACGCGGCCTTGATCTTCCGTTGGTAAGAAACCAGATGGTAAGGTCATCATCAAACCACTTAAACCCGCCACAATAACACCGTAGCCTAACATCCAACGAACGGGTTTCTTAATAATGCTACTAACGCCGCTAAAGTACTTCCCTGTCGCGCGGTCAAAATTACGGTTAAACCATGCGCCTAAGCCTTTTTTAGCCGTTTCGTGATTGGGTTTTAAAAAGGTGGCACACAAAGCAGGCGTCAAGGTTAATGCAACCAAAACAGACAGGGTCATGGCCGCAACAATGGTGATAGAGAACTGACGATAAATCACCCCAGTAGAACCACTAAAGAAGGCCATCGGTAAAAATACCGCGGACAAGACCACCGCAATACCAATCAAGGCACTGGTAATCTCGTTCATCGATTTGATGGTTGCCTCTTTGGGAGACAGCTTCTCTTCTTCCATCACCCGCTCAACGTTCTCAACCACGACGATCGCATCGTCCACCAGCAAACCGATGGACAACACAATACCAAACATGGTGAGCGTATTAATGGAGAAACCAAATAACTCTAAAACACCAAACGTGCCTAAAAGAACAACAGGTACAGCGATCGCCGGTATTAAGGTTGCGCGCCAGTTCTGTAAAAAGATGAACATCACGATAACGACCAACAAGATCGCTTCAAACAGTGTTTTCACTACCTCTTCGATCGAGATACGAATAAAGCTCGTATTATCAACCGGATACGACAGTTTATAACCATCTGGCAAACTGCTAGATAGGCCATTTAATACATTTTTAACCGCCTCAGAAGTAGAAAGCGCATTCGCTCCAGGCGCCAACATAACCGCCATACCTGAAGCTGGGTGACCGTTCAAACGTGGAATATAACCGTAAGATTCACTGCCCAATTCCACTCTAGCCACATCACTCAAACGAACCGTGGCACCACTGTCATCGTACGCTAGAATGATATTTTTAAATTGATCCGCTGTTTGTAACTTGGACTGCGCCGTAACGGTAACGTTTAACTCCTGCCCTTTTACAACCGGATAAGCCCCAAGACTACCTGCTGCGACTTGAGTATTTTGAGCACTAATGGCTGAAGACACATCAGAAGGCATGAGTTTATAAGACGCTAACTTCAGCGGGTCTAACCATATACGCATGGCATATTCGGCACCAAACACCTGAATACTGCCAACACCGTTGACACGGGAAACAGGATCTTGAACAGTCGACACTAAAAAGTCCGATATATCATTCGCTGTGTCTCGATCTGTTTCGTCATAAATGGCCGCAACCATCAAGAAATCAGAGTTCGATTTTCTAACCGTTACACCATTTTGCTGTACTGAGTTTGGTAAATTCGACGTAATTTGCTGTATTTTGTTTTGTACTTGAACTTGGGCAATATCGGCATCAGTACCTTGCTCAAAGGTCACATTGATACTGGTACGACCATTGGAACTACTGGAGGACGAAAAATACAACAAGCCATCAAGACCCGTAAGCTGTTGCTCCAATATTTGCGTGACACTGTTCTCAACCGTTTCGGCAGAAGCACCTGAATAGGTCGCCGAAATACTAATGGTTGGTGGTGCCACGTTTGGGTATTGAGCAATCGGCAGGTTCAAAATGGACGCAAGGCCTGCCAACATGATCGCGATGGAAATAACCCATGCGAAAACCGGACGATTGATAAAAAACTTTGCAAACATAGATTAGTTCCCTTGGGCTGAAGAGCCATTCGCATTGTCGGCAACAATCGCGCCTGTCTGACTATCACGCTTCATATTTACCGTGGTCACTTCACTTCCTGATCTGATTTTTAGCGATCCTTCCACAACGACCTTATCACCCGCTTTAATGCCATCCGTGACCAACCACTGATTATCAACTGTTCTTTCAACTGTCAAAATTCGGCTTTCTATTACGTTGTCAGCATTCACCACGTACGCGATAGGATTGCCTTTTACGTCTCTAGAAACACCCTGCTGTGGCACCAAAAGTGCCGCATTGTGTGTTAATTCATGAATCAAACCACGTACAAACATACCAGGCAGTAACAAGTTGTCTGGGTTAGGAAACTCGGCTCTTAACGTTACACTGCCTGTTGACTCATCCACACTCACTTCTCGTGCTTTTAAGGTGCCTTGATCTTGATATTTGGTGCCGTCTTCTAACAGCAACGCAACCTTGTTAGATCCCTTTTCAACATCGTCTAATGCCAAAAAAGTACGCTGTTTAAGCTGATCCAAACTGGTTTGCGCCAAATCAACAAAGATAGGATCCAGTGAGCGCACTGTTGTCATAACCGTTGCTTGACTGCCTGTTACCAAGGCGCCAACGGTTACCTGTGAAATACCGATGCGGCCATCAATAGGTGAACGAATTTTGGTGTAATCTAAATTGATTTTGGCACTTTCTAGTGCCGCTTCTGAACCTTTTTGTTTGGCTTTTGCTTCTAAAAAGGCCACTTGTGCATCGTCAAGATCTTGCTGAGATACGTTATTTTGCTTACGTAATTGTGTGTAACGCTCGTATTTTAGCTGTGCCGATTTTAGGCTGGCATTCGCAGATTCTAAATCAGCCTGAGCTTGCTTGTAGGAAGAAATGTAAGTGGAATCATCCAGCTCATAAAGCAAATCACCCGTCTTTACATCCTGACCTTCTTCAAAGAAACGCTTTTTTACGATTCCCCCCACTTGTGGACGAATTTCCGCAACCAAGCTAGACGTGGTTCGACCTGGCAATTCCGTAATTAAATCTACCTTTTGGGGTTCGATGGTGACAACACCCACTTGAACTTTCGGTGCAGATGGCGCAGCAGCAGACTTAGGTGCCTCCTCCTGACAACCAGCTAACAATAGAACAAGCAGCATACTTGAAGCATATTTAAATCTAGACAACATTGAGGAGACTTCCTTTTGAAACATTGAGAATGATCATTCACTAGCACTATAATATAAGCCATGTACCTAATATATGACAAAACGTGCAAATAAATGAGAACTAATAAATTACCCTATGACAGCGCTCAACGGAAACAATGCATTATTGATGCCATGGAACAACACGCACTAACAAAGGGCTTCCATAAAGCAAGTATGAGCGAAATCGCCAAATCGGCAGGATTAAGTGTAGGGCAAATTTACCGCTATTTTGCCCACAAAGACGACATTATTCGTGAGCTGGTGGAGCAGTTTACACAAAAAAGATTACAGTTTATGGCCTCTTTTCTAGATAAAAAAGATTGGTTAGACCGTCATTTTTCTGAAGAAAACCTAGAAACTCATAACATGAGAGTGATGCATGCAGAAATTCAAGCGGAAGCCACTCGAAACCCTGTCATTGCTGAAATCCATATAGAATCTCACAGCCGCTTACAAGACAGAGCCGTAGGAATTTTACAATCACGCTATCCAACCATAACCAAAAGTGAGGCCATAGCACGAATTGAAATGCTCGTAACACTGACAGAAGGATTACTGGTTCGCTGGGATTTCCAAACGAGACCTTTCAATGAAGAGACACAACAAATTTATCGTCAAACATTGGACATCATTCTGCCCGATAGCATTTAATGAATCATAACGAATAAGATCGCTTGGGTTTAAATATGGCTCTAATTTGTGGCCAACGGCTCACTATCATGGCAATAAAGATCAATAAACAACCAATTATCTGACCTGCCCCCATAGACTCACTAAACCAAAATACCGCAAAAATAGCGGTCCACACAGGCTCTAAATTCATAATCACCGCAGCATGACTAACGGGCGTCAAACTCATCCCGTAAGTCTGCAATAAAAAGCGTAAACTACTGGCAATCAGGGTGCTGGCTAAAAACCAGCCAGCGACTTCTATACTGATACTGTGCGGTAAGGTTTCCGTTAATAAAGAAAGAAACAGTAGTAAACACCCTGCCACACTTAATTGAATGGCCGTCAAAACTAAAGCGTGCATGCGCATCGAAAATCGCGACAACAAATTTAATTGCAACGCTGATCCTAAAGCAGCACCTAAAAAGTACACATGAGCAAACTCAAAATCCAAACCGTTGTTGAGCGCCAGAAAACCAAGCCCTAACACTGCAATAGGTAAAGCAATCCAAATGCTTAAAGCGGGTCTTGCACCGAACATGAATCGTGCAACCACGGGAACAAGCACCACTCCTAGGCTGGTAATAAAAGCACCCACACCAAGATTAGATCCTTGATCCAATCCCGTTACCCAAAACATCATGGTAATGCCCATGACCATGCCGACTAAACTGGCCTGCTTGACATCTTGCCAATCTAAACCGCGAAAATACTTCTGGCCTGCGAGAAACAACACAAAACCCGCAATAATAAAACGCACCCCCATAAAGAATAGAGGCGGCAAACCGGCCAATGCTTCCTTCGAAAATATCCAGCCAAAACCGGCAAGAATGGTAACAAACACCAAAATAAGCTCAGCTTTTACATGAGTAACCTGTTTCAAAAATTTTCCTTATAAAATAAAACGTATTAACACAGCACAAAAAAGCCCACCCATCCAGCGCAATAGGGCTAGATGGGTGGGCTCTGAAAGGAATTATTTACTGTTTACTGATGTCTATTTTGCGCTTTTGGCCACGCAATCACGATAGAAATCAAAGCCGCTACAGCCAGTAACCAGCTGTATTGAACATAACCAATCAAAGCAAATGGTGAGACAGCCGCTAAAGAAGAGGCTAACAGTATTTGCGCACCGTAAGGCAATATCCCCTGTACTACACAGGAAAAAATATCCAGTAAACTGGCACTGCGTCTCGGATCAACATTGTAACGTTCAGCGATATTTTTTGCGACTGAACCATTGATAAGAATAGACACGGTATTATTTGCCGTACATAAATTGGTTAATGCAACGGCCGCACTGATACTCAACTCTCCGGCTCGGGTTGACCCTGCTTTGGCACCTAAAGCGCGACTAATACGTTCAATCGCCCCCACTAACCATGCTAGGCCACCTTGAGATTTCATTAAAGCAGCAAGACCACCAATTAATAAAGAAAGAATCAGAATTTCCTGCATGCCAGTGTAACCAGCATAAATATCAGTAGACCAAGACGCCACTGTATAATCGGCCTCCATAGTCAAACCAATCACACCCGCCAAGATAATACCGCTAAACAAAACCAACATGACGTTCACGCCAGCAATGGCTAAGCCCAGTACCACAACATAAGGCAGAACTCGAATGAGATCATAATCTTGAATATCAGCGATCTGAGCATGACTGCCTTGGAAAAATAACCACACTAATGTTACCAAGGCTGCAGGCAAAGCAATCTTAAAATTCATGCGGAATTTATCACGCATGTCACAACCTTGCGTTCTAGTGGCCGCGATGGTGGTGTCTGAAATAATCGACAAGTTATCACCAAACATAGCACCGCCAATCACAGTACCAACCGTCAGTAATAGGGGCAAATCTGCCGCCTCCGCAACACCAATCGCGATGGGAGCAATCGCAGCGATGGTTCCCATGGATGTCCCCATCGAGGTCGCCACAAACGCGGTAATCACAAATAAGCCCGGTAACAATAAGGCTGGTGGCACAACACTCAAACCAAAGTTTACAGTCGCATCCACCCCACCAACACTTTTTGCGACACTGGCAAAAGCACCCGCCAGCAAATAAATCAGGATCATTGTAATGATGGTGTTATCACCCACGCCATTGATAAAGGTTTCAATGCGCTGATTAAAATGCCCTTTACCCAATAAAATAGCCAAGGCTATCGCAGGCAAAATCGCGACCGGGGCAGAGATCTGATAGAAGGCAAAGTCTACACCTTCGGACTGATACCAAAGGCCACTACCAACAAAAAGCACAAGAAAAAGTAACAGAGGCAAAAGTGCCAGAGGAGATTTAGAAGTCATATCGTCTGAGGATTCCAGATTGAGTTAGCCCTGCGACTTGTGATCTTAGGGGAGAAGGCGCGAATGATAGTAAAAAGTCGTGCATGAGACTAATAATAAATCGCGATGTCGTTGTTACCAAACATTATAACAAAAAAGATAAAATCATAAATCCTTTATATCAAATAGATATATGTTTTCAATGTAAAAAGCCCAGCATCCATCAGCCATTAATCTGACCAATTTTCGCTGGGCTGGGTCGCAATCAAATATATCTAACGATACAAAAAGAGTAACAACGCAAACGCTATTTTTTCAGTTTGTAGGCCACCACATAGTCACCAATGGTGGTGCCAATCGAACCGTGTCCACCAGCCACTTGAACGACCATTTGCTCTCCCTTACTGTTTAGGTAGGTCATTGGGGTCGCTTGCCCGCCAGCGGGTAAGCGCCCCTTCCATAACTCTTCGCCAGTAGACATGTCATACGCTCTTAGGTAGTTATCAACCGCTGCGGCCATAAAGACAACGCCACCGTCAGTTATAACGGGACCACCAATGCCGGGCATGCCCATTTCTATAGGCAGCTTCAATGGTGTCATGTCTTCAATCGTGCCATTTTTATGCTGCCAAACTGTTTTACCTGTTTTCAAATCAACGCCAGCAACATAGCCCCAAGGCGGTTGCTGACAGGGAACCCCCAAAGGCGATAAAAAAGGTTTTAATTCCACAGCATAGTCAGCGCCTTCATTGGAATTAACGCCCTGTTCGCCTTTATTGGCATCCGTCAAATCCGCACCTTCTCTTGGCACCAAAGTTGATGTAAACGCGAGATACAAAGGCATACCAAACATTTGTTGACGTTTTGGATCCACCGCAATGCTGCCCCAGTTAAATACACCAAAGTTGCCGGGGTACACAATCGAGCCTTGCTCAGAGGGTGGCGTATAGCGTCCCTCATAGCGCAATTGCTTGAACTGAATACGACACATTAGTTGATCCAAGGGGGTCGCGCCCCACATGTCGGCTTCCGTCAACTTAGCAGGCTTAAAGGATAACGCAGAGGTTGGTTGGGTTTTCGCCGCATAATCGCCAGGAATGGTTCCCTGTGGAGCGGGTTCTTCGGTAATAGGGAAAATAGGCTCACCGGTTCTCCTATTCAATACGTACACATCGCCCTGTTTCGTCGGCACAACCAAAGCAGGTTGTGTTCCTGTTGACGTTTCAAGATCCAACAAAGCCGGTTGCGCTGGCGTGTCCATATCCCATAAATCATGATGAACAAACTGTTGTACCCAAGCAACCTGGCCTGTTTCTAGACTTAAGGCAACAACGGAAGTCGCGTATTTTTCTTCCGCAGGACTGCGGTACATGCCAAGCTGATCTGGAGTGCGATTGCCCATGGGAAAATACGCCAAGCCTAGGGCCTCATCTGCGCTGGCAACAGACCAACTATTTGGCGAGCTTGTCGCGTAGGTTTCATCAGGCCCAATTGGCGTTGTATCATCAGGGTGACCGGAATCCCAATTCCATTTCAATTCACCGGTTTTCACATCGTAAGCGCGAATCACGCCAGACGGTGAATTCACATCATAGTTATCGTTCACTGACCCTGAAACAATCACCACGCCACCAGCAACCAAAGGTGGTGAAGTGGAATAGTAATACCCAGACTGTTTAAACGGCATATTGTGCATTAAATCCAGTTCACCATTTTCTGCAAAATTTGCACAACGAGCCCCAGTGGTTGGATCTATCGCCACTAAACGCGCATCAGACGTTGGCAAGAACAGCTGCGCATCACACTGCATACTGGCTAAGCTTTGCGCAGGCACAGACGCTTTTTCAACCGGCGGTAATGTTGCTGTATTAGACGGCGGTAAATAAGACACCCCACGACAAGTCTGATGCTGTCGTTGGCTTTCAGCAGGCACTTTCGCATCATACACCCATTGCTCTTGCCCTGTATCCGCATCCAATGCGACAACCCAGTTATGTGGCGTACACACATAAAGTGCATTGCCCAGCTTTAAAGGAGTCGCTTCGTAAGTGGTCTCACCCACATCTTTTGGGCCTTTTTTGTCGCCCGTTTGATACTGCCAAGCCAATTGCAACTGCGCCGCATTATCCGGTGTAATCTGCGCTAACGGAGAAAATCGTTGACCTAAATTACTGCGGCCGTAGGCGTCCCAATCACTCTGAGCAACATCGCCGATGTCAGCGTCGGGGACGCTCACAGAACGCGTCATTTTACCTTCCAGCGTGGTTGGTGATGCCATAAATAAAGGCGATAAGGTCACCAAAGCGGTTGCCAGCCAAACAGGAAATAAAAATCGACTGCCGCCACGGTGTTTAAAATACGCGATGAGAATAAGTGGAACGGCAAGCACCAAGAAAAGCCCCATTCGCGTTGCAAGAGGCCACCAACTTAAGCCTGATTCCATAATTGACCAAACTAAGGTGCCAATTAAAAATAAAGCATATAGAAAATTCGCTACTTTACTGCGCTTTGTTAACAGCCCAGCAACAGCAATAAGGGCCACACCAGCCACCACGTAATAAAGGCTGCCATCAAGTGACACCAGCCAACCACCACCCAGAAGCAATACCAGGCCAATGGCAAAAAAGAGTACCGAGAGAGCAATCATAGGACACAATTCCTTCGTGTTTACATTCGTTTTCGTTCATAAAAAATAGCAAAAAGGCCGTTAAACAGCCGTGCCGCTACTTAATTACCATAAATGATTACAACTCAAAGGAAAAGCATCGCGTACAAAATGACAAAATAGACTCTTTTTTTACATATTTATCCCACTATCCGTCTCAATCCTTGATCACATCATAACCATACACGGCATCTAATTTAGATTGAATAACAGTAGGAACAAAGCGACCAGCGGCTTGCAGTGCTTTTAATTTCATCTTCCCAAGCACACCGCCGTGCATATGGTATAAACCAGCATTGGCTTTTGACATTTGCTGAATGGCAGTCGCTCTGGGTTTGCGTAAACGCTCATATTGAGGCAAGGCATCATTCAAGCGGTGGCGAAACAGGCACTTTGCTAACACATAACCATCTTCGATCGCCATCGCCGCGCCTTGCGCCATAAAAGGCAACATTGGGTGGCAGGCATCCCCCAATAAAACCACTCGTCCTTGGTGCCATGTTGGCAATGCCTCACGTCCATTTAACGCCCACAAAAACGTGCTGCGTGCTGATTGAATTAACTCACTCACTTCAGGATGCCAATCAGCAAACGCTCGTTTTAATTCATCGACATTGCCTTCTTCGCGCCATGACTCAGACAACCAATCGCTACGTTCTTCCACAGCAACAAAATTCACGTAATCGCCACCACGTAAGTAATAACTGACAAAATGACGTCCTGGTCCCACCCACACACAGGCATCGGGCTTCACATCCACTGTCAGATCACTCACTGGAATCACTCCGCGCCAAGCAACTTGCCCCATAAAGGTTGGGCGTTCTTGCCCTAACATTTGCTCGCGTATTTTTGAACGAATCCCATCCGCGCCAATCAACAAATCAGCACGAAACTCACGACCATCTTCGAGCAGCAAACTGACTTGTTGATGTTCGGGGTCCTCGTAATAACGCACCACCTCGGCATTTAGCACCAAGGACACATCCGCTTGCAGACACGCTTCCACAAGAACTCGATGTAAATCAGCACGATGTAAGTGCCAATAGGGCGCGCCATAACGACTTTCAGCCACAGCGCCTAAAGGCGATTTGAGATAGTATTCCCCCGTTTTATAGTCACGGATTGCCGCATGTTCCGGCACAAAAGCAAAGGGCCGCAGCTCTGCCTCTACCCCCAAATGTTGCAACACTTTTAAGGCGTTTGGACTCACCTGCAAACCTGCCCCCACTTCACTGAGCGTAGCGGCCTGTTCACATACCACCACTTGAATGCCCTGCCGAGCAAGAGCCAATGCAGCACACAAACCACCAATCCCCGCCCCAGCGATCACAACATGACTCAGCTGATCCACACACCTTTCCTTTTTATAAATAACGAATTTATACGAACGACAGGCCCATATTAGCGAATTTCAACGGGAATAAAACCGATCTGTATCACGCTTAATGAAACCTAACAGGCAAAAAAACTTTTCAAATACTATGGCTCGATCCTTGCTTTATTCCCTCAGTAGTGCGAAAACACTATGCGTGACCTACAAAAAGACAACGATATCACTGGGTCTACCCTTATAAAGTGAAGAAGTCTCCCCAATGTGGGGCGGATGCACAAAAAAAGCACACAAACATGTGCAAATTTAAAGCACCCACCTCCGGCTTGATAAAGAGAACGAGGTATACATGGAAAAACTAACGAGCCATTATCAGTCATCTAATTTTTTTGATGAGTTAATTGATGACAAAGGCGCCCCAAGATCTCCCGCCAAACAACTCTTGGGATATTTGGACAGTCTTTCAGAAGACGAACTTGAAAAAAGACGCCTTACCGCCGAAGCCACAATACAAGAAATGGGCATCAGCTTCACGGTCTACACAGAAGAAGGCAACATTGACAGAGCATGGCCCTTCGACATTGTTCCCCGAACCATAGAGGCCTCAGACTGGAAAATCGCAGAAGCAGGATTAAAACAACGTCTCACCGCCCTTAACCTTTTCATCAACGACCTCTACCACGATCAAAACGTCATTAAAGACGGCATCATCCCAGAACACATCATCAAAGACTCCAAAAATTTCCGACCAGAATGCGTTGGCGTATCACCCGCCTATGGCGTTTGGGCGCACATTTGCGGTACCGATTTAGTACGCGATGAAAACGGTGACTTTTTTGTGTTAGAAGACAACTTACGGGTGCCTTCTGGTGTGTCTTATATGCTAGAAAACCGCGCCATCACAAAGCGCGTATTGCCAGAACTGTTTGAAAACGAATCCATCCTGCCAGTTGACTCTTACACCTCTCAGTTGTTTGACACGCTCGTCGCTTTATCGCCCAGAGACATAGAAAACCCAGAGATCGTTGTACTGACACCAGGTATTTATAATTCCGCCTACTTTGAACATGCTTTCTTGGCACAGCAAATGGGCGCTGAATTAGTCGAAGGTAGCGACCTGTTTGTCGACAATGACGACTGCGTTTACATGAAAACCATTGATGGTCCAGAACGAGTGGATGTTATTTATCGCCGTATTGACGACTTATTTATCGACCCTGAAGCCTTTGACCCAGAATCTGTACTAGGCGTAGCTGGCCTAATGCGCGCATGGCGTGCAGGGAATGTGGCATTGGCAAATGCACCTGGTGCTGGTGTCGCCGATGACAAGGTCGTATATGCGTATGTCCCTGCGATTATCCGCTACTACTTAAACGAAGAACCCATTCTTAATAATGTCGAAACTTTCTTGTGCGATGACCCAGAGCAGCGAGCTTATGTGTTGGAAAACCTTGATAAGTTAGTCGTAAAACCCGCCAACGAATCCGGTGGCTACGGCATGCTGGTAGGCCCACACTCCACCAAAAAAGAACAAGCACTGTTTGCCGAATTAATTACGAAAAACCCTCGCAATTATATTGCTCAGCCAACACTAAAGTTATCCACCGCGCCAACACTGATTTCCAAAGGTGTCTTAGAACCACGCCACTTAGATCTGCGTCCTTTCATCTTGCAAGCCAAGGAGACCTATGTCACCACTGGCGGCCTCACGCGTGTGGCCATGAAAAAAGGTTCCTTGGTCGTTAATTCGTCACAAGGTGGTGGTAGTAAAGATACTTGGATCGTAGAAACAAAGGGGCAGTAATCATGTTATCTAGAGTCGCAGAACGCTTATATTGGAGCGCCCGATACTTGGAGCGCGTTGAAAACACGGCCCGCTTGGTCAGTGTCTATGATGATTTATTATTCGATCTTCCCAGAGACATTGAAGTGTCTTGGTACAACCTTATTGAAATTTTAAGTGGCGAAGAAGTATTCGAACAGCGTTACAAAGTAAAAGACGAGCGTAACGTAGTGAAATTTCTATTGGCCGACGACACCAATGCCAGCTCAATGCTGTCATCGTTAAAAATGGTGCGAGAAAACATTCGAACCACTCGTGACGTTGTGCCAAAAGAAACGTGGGAGCTTATTAACGAGCTGGATCTGTATGCTCAGCAAAACATCAAGCAAGGTATAAACCGCTCGGAACGCCATTTGTTTTTAAACACCATCATTGAAGGCTGTCAAAAAATCATTGGATTATTTGCAGGCGCCATGAGCCGTGATTCCGGCTGGCATTTCCTTATCATGGGGCGTTATTTAGAACGGGCCGACATGGGTACTCGCATCCTTGATGCGGCGGTTTCGCTGATGTTGAAATCTGAACCCGAAGCGAGAACGCAGCTTGGTCAAGTTACCTGGTCAAAAGTACTCAAATCACAAAGTGCGTATTTAGATTATCGTCGCACCGTAAGAACGTCGATTAATGGCGCAAAAGCAGCCACCTTCTTAATGAATGACCCCTGCTTCCCGCGTACCTTAGCGTATTGCTTTGGACAAATAGGCGAAGCGGCGACGAAATTACCAAGAGCAGGACTCATTACGGCTAAAGTGGATAAAATTCTTGAATTCGATTATCCACTGATTAGTTCGGAAGATTTGGATGAGGATTTCCACAATCATTTGAACGATCTACAGATCGCCATCATTGAAATAAATCACCAGATCACCGAAAACTGGTTTCATTTTCGGCAAGGAGACGCTGCATGACCATTAGAGTCGCAATACAGCACAAAACGACTTATGAGTTTGACCGCTTTGTAAACGTGGCCCCCCACGTTTTACGACTAAAGCCTGCGGCCCATTCGCGCACTAAAATTCACGCATACTCACTCAAAGTCTTGCCTGAAACGCATTTTATCAACGTACAACAAGACCCATTTGGTAACTTTCAAACTCGCTTGGTATTTCCCGAAAAAACCAACAAGCTAGAGTTCTATGTGGAAGTCATCGCCGATATGACGGTCATCAATCCATTTGATTTCTTTGTCGAAAGCTACGCAGAGACGTTTCCATTCGCCTACAAAAAAGAGCTCAAAAAGGAACTTGAACCCTATTTGCAAGTCACCGAATCCTGCCCATTGTTAGACAAGTGGCTATCCACCGTTGATCGCAAAAGTGTGCCGATTAATGATTTCCTTGTTTCCATCAACAGCCGCCTAGCGGCCGAGATTGGTTACGGAATTCGCTTAGAACCTGGTGTTCAAACCTGCGAAGAAACCCTGACCCTTAAAAAAGGTTCTTGTCGTGATACCTCTTGGTTACTGGTTCAAATATTGCGCAGCTTAGGCTTGGCCGCTCGTTTCGCATCCGGCTACCTAGTACAACTGACAGCAGATGTGAAAGCGCTTGATGGCCCGTCCGGCCCAGAAGAAGACTTCACCGACCTACATGCTTGGTGTGAAGTATTCTTACCGGGCGCAGGCTGGGTTGGCTTAGACCCAACATCTGGCTTGTTTGCTGGCGAAGGACACATTCCTCTCGCATGCACACCAGAGCCTGCATCAGCGGCTCCCATCACCGGCTTTGTTGACGAATGCGAATGCGAATTTAGCTACAGCAACATCGTCACGCGTATTCACGAAGACCCACGTGTTACCAAACCTTACGCAGAAGGCGAATGGGAAACCATCAAAGCCCTTGGTTTTGCAGTCGACAAGCAATTGGAAGAAGGCGATGTTCGTCTCACCATGGGGGGCGAACCAACATTTGTTTCCATTGATGACATGGATTCAGAGCAATGGAATACTGGCGCATTGGGCGCAGAAAAACTCAAACTCGCCAAAGACTTGCTCATCAAAATGAAACAAGAGTTTGGCGCCAATGGCTTACTTCATTATGGGCAAGGTAAATGGTATCCGGGTGAAGAAGTACCACGCTGGGCACTAGGTTGTTTCTGGCGCACCGACGGTGAAGCCCTATGGAATGATCCCAAATATTTAGCACGTGTGGACAAAGACTACAAACACACCATCAAAGACGCGCAAGCCTTTGGGGAATTGTTGTGTGAAAAGCTAGCGCTGGATAAACAATACCTACAAAGCACTTATGAAGATACCCTGTATTATTTATGGATGGAGCAATCCCTTCCGGTAGACGCAGACCCAACGAAAGCGGATTTAAAAGACGATCTAGAACGCCGTCGTCTTGCAAAACTGCTCAGTCGTGGGTTGAGCACCACCACAGGCTTTATTTTGCCGCTGGAATTCGATGGCTATCAAAATCGTTGGAACAGTTCGCTTTGGCCAATGCGCAGCGATGTGATCACCTTGATTCCGGGCGACAGTCCAATGGGATATCGTTTGCCATTGAACTCTTTGCCAGCTCAGGCGGAAGAAGATCGTATTCCAGAACGGGACCCATTCGATCCTCGTCAACCTTTAGCCAACAAAAAAGACAACCCAGTGTTAGACAGTGTGGCAAAACAACACTTTGCCCAAAAACCTAACAAACCCGCTTTAAAAGCGGAAAAAACCTTAAAAAATGTGGTTCGCACGACTCTTTGTATTGAACCACGTGATGGTCGATTGCATGTTTTCATGCCCCCTATGACACATCTTGAACACTTTGTTGATGTGCTTGAGCAGCTGGAAGCAGTCGCCAAAACGCTGGATTTGCCTATCGTTATCGAAGGTTATGAACCACCAAAAGATCCACGTTTGCAGAAGTTTCTGATCACGCCAGATCCAGGCGTAATCGAAGTAAACATTCATCCTGCAGCCAGCTGGAAAGAATTGGTTCATAATACCGAAACCTTGTACCACCAAGCGTATCTTTCACGCCTTGGTGCCGAGAAGTTCATGCTAGATGGTCGCCATACTGGCACAGGCGGCGGCAATCACGTGACACTAGGTGGTCGTACACCGGCGGACAGTCCACTGTTACGTCGCCCTGAATTATTGCAGAGCTTAGTCACCTTCTGGCAGCATCACCCAGGCTTGTCTTACCTTTTCTCTGGCATGTTCATTGGCCCAACGAGCCAAGCGCCGCGTCCAGATGAAGGTCGCGATGAAGCCTTGTATGAAATGGAAATCGCTTTCCAAAACATGCCAGAAGGTTTTGTTGAACAACCTTGGTTGGTGGATCGTTTAATGCGGAACCTGCTGGTCGACATTACCGGCAATACACACCGCTCTGAATTCTGTATCGATAAGCTATACGCTGCTGGTAGCGCCAGTGGTCGCCAAGGTCTATTGGAATTCCGTGGCTTTGAAATGCCGCCACATCCACACATGTCACTGGTACAAATGCTGCTGTTGCGCTGTCTCGTGGCCCGTTTCTGGAAAGAACCTTACAAAAAACCTTTGGTTCGTTGGGGCACCAGTTTGCATGACAAATTCATGCTGCCACATTTTGTTTGGCAAGATGTCAAAGAAGTGGTCGAAGACCTTCAACGTCATGGTTTCCCATTCAAACTAGAATGGTTAGCGCCATTTGAAGAGTTCCGCTTCCCTCATTATGGCCGTCAAAAAATCGACGACATGGAAATAGAGCTTCGCTGGGCGATTGAACCTTGGCATGTGTTAGGTGAAGAAATTACCGGATCGGGCACCGCGCGTTATGTGGATTCTTCCGTTGAGCGTCTTCAAGTAAAACTGTCCGGCTTAACAGACAGTCGCTATGTACTAAGCTGTAATGGCCGTCGCGTTCCTATCCGAGCCACAGGTCGCAAAGGGGAATACGTTGGGGCGGTGCGCTACAAAGCCTGGGCACCACCGTCTGCACTCCATCCTACGTTGGGAACGGATACGCCATTGGTATTTGATCTTATTGATACTTGGAACGGCCTGTCTGTGGGTGGCTGTACTTATCATGTGTCTCACCCAGGTGGACGTACGTATGACAATGTACCGGTCAATAGCAATGAAGCGGAAGCCCGTCGTGTTAACCGTTTTTGGGATCACGGCTTCACTCAAGGCACGCTGTCTCCACCGCCAGCCTTTAGTGCATTGCGCTCTTTTTATCCGAATGGCAACGAACCACGTGCCATGTCACCACCAGCAGAAGAGCCAATGAATGAATATCCGCATACATTAGATCTAAGGAAGCAGTATAATGTTCTCTAATAATTAATTTTTTAGGCTCAAGCACATTATGCAATTTCAAACAGGTACTTTTTTAACGTCGGTGATCGATGAGAAACCGACGTTATCTTCCGCCTATGATACTCCTATGCATGCTTATGATGAGGCCTTCACGGAAGATCGCCAACCTCGCCCTCATTGGGAGTCCATCATGCGTCACATGGGGAGTCTTACCAACGAGGAGATGCTTGATAGGCAGCGTCGTGCCCAGCGTATCCTTCGTGAAGATGGCGCCACCTATAATTTAACCAGCGATCCACTCACCCCCAGTGTGTGGTCGCTGGACCTTATTCCAAATATTATTCAGACTGAAGAATGGCTCACGATTGAACAAGGTTTAGCGCAGCGCTCAACCTTGTTTGACCTATTGCTAAAGGATCTTTATGGACCGCAAGAACTGCTGAAAAACGGCATTATTCCTTCTGAAATCATTTTTAGTCACCCAGGCTTTTTACGCCAATGCCATGGCGTAACGGTACCTGGCGCTCACCAATTATTGTTGCACGCCGTGGATTTGGTACGAGATCCAAATGGGCAATTTCAAGTTATTGGGGACCGAACTCAAGCGCCTAATGGCGCAGGTTATGCGTTGGAAAACCGGACCGTTGTCTCACGCGTGATTCCAAACAGCTTTAGAGACAGCCAAGTACGTCGGCTATCAGGCTTCTTTTTATCTTTCAAGAGCATGTTATCGTCGTTAGCTAGCCAATGGACGGACACACCGCGCATTGTGGTACTCAGCCCTGGGGCATTAAGCAGTACCTATTTCGAACAAGCGTATCTTGCGAACTACCTAGGCTTTTCCCTTGTACAAGGCAGTGATTTAACTGTACGTAATGGTGCTGTATGGATGAAGTCACTCAATGGCTTAGCCCGTGTCGATGTGATTTTACGTCGTGTCGATGACGCTTATTGCGATCAAGCGGAACTAAGAGCCGATTCTTACCTTGGTGTACCAGGCTTATTAGAAGTAGTTCGTGCAGGCAACGTCGTACTTGCTAACCCGCTAGGCAGTGGCATTTTAGAAGCCCCTGCTTTGATTAAGTTTTTACCGGCCATCAGCGAATTTTTGATGGGAGAACAACTGTCGATTCCCTCCGTGTCGACATGGTGGTGTGGCGACAATGATGATTTCCATTACGTCCTTGCCAACATACACAATTTAATTATTAAGCCGGCCATTCGTCGTCATGACAGTAGCAGCGTTTATGGTCATACCCTGTCAGAAAAACAAAAGCTCAGCATCATAGAAAAGATTAAAAAACACCCACATCTTTATGTGGCACAAGGCTATGTACCGGGATCCATGTCCCCCATTTGGTTAGATGGCAAAATACAAGCTCGTCCGAGTATTTTGCGTGCCTTTACTGTTTCTAACCCAACGGGATACACAGTGATGCCTGGAGGCTTATCTCGCACGGGCGAATCCTCACAAGAAACCATTGTCTCGCACATTAGCCGCTCCAAAAGTAAAGACACTTGGATACTGGCCGCCGAGCCAGAAGAACAAGCCTCTAATCAAATCGAGCAAGTGCTGCTGCACGATGAAGCATTACAGTCCAACCTACCCAGTCGAGTGATTGAAAACTTATTCTGGATGGGACGCTACGCCGAACGCGCTGAAATCAGCATGCGTTTGCTGCGTACCATTTTTAAGCAAATGAATGGTGTGGACCCACTTCCCAAAGAAAGCCAACGCACTTTGTTGGAAATGGCCTCGACACAAACCAGCTGTTTACCTGGTTTTATGGAAGCCGATGAGGAGATGTTTGCAAATCCTGAAGCCGAATTAGTGTCCATTATCACCGATGGCAGCCGAGCAGGATCCGTGAAAGCCAACCTACAAGCAATGCTGAGCTGTAGTGAGCAAGTCAAAGAAATGCTGTCTGCCGACACGCGTATTATTATTAACGAGTTACGGGATCACATTCATGAATTGGATCGCGCCTACACCAATGGCTTACCTTCTGCGCCAGAAGAGTCTTTAGACAGCCTTGTTACCTCACTATTGGCACTGTCTGGTTTAAACCATGAAAGTATGTTGCGTGGTCTCGACTGGACTTTCCAAGAAATTGGTCGCCGTACAGAACGTGCGCTTCAAACCGCAACACTGCTTCGTTCCGCCCTGACCAAGCCACTCCCTTCAGCGCCTCAGCAACAAATTTTAGAATCGGTTTTATTGAGTGTGGAAGCCCTGATTTCCTTCCGTCGTCGTTACCGCAACCGAGCTCGGGTCGCCTACGGACTGGATTTGCTGATGATTGACGGCACCAACCCACGCTCTTTGTTGTATCAGGTGGAACAACTACGCAAATACATTATCGAGTTACCACGTAACAACAGTGCAACTGCCGGCCTCAGCCCTGAGCATAAAATCATCATTAAGTCATTAAATGATATTCAGCTTGCCGATTTAGAAGCCCTCGCTAAAGTCGATGAAAAAGCACAAAGCCGTGTCAAATTAGAAGCCTTAATGACCGAACTTCTAGAGCAACTCGAACAATTTACGGTGCTCATTAGTGATAAGTATTTTGATCATACCGCTGGCCCTCAATCATTGACCGACGCTATCAAAGGAACTCGCCTATGAGATATCGCGTTCGCCATATTACAGAATACACCTACGGTGCGCCTGTCAGCTTGTGCTATAACATGGCACACCTACTGCCGCGAGATACCCGTAATCAGCGTTGCCTTAACCAAAAAATACAGATCAATCCGCCCCCCGTTTATCAAAACGATGGGGAGGATTATTTTGGTAATCAAACCTTCTACTTCTCCATCCAAGAAGCCCATAAAAAACTGGTCATCGACGTCACAACCGATTTTGAAATAGCTTCGCTAAACGTACTCGAGTGGCAAGCACAAAGCACCCTCACCTGCGGTGAGTTACGGGCCATGCTGCAAGCACCCAACACGCCTGAATTGCGTATGGCAAAAGAGTACTTATTAGACTCGCCACAAATTCGCCGCTCAGACGATTTAAAAGCCTACGCTCTAAGCACATTTGCCGATGACGAGCCTGTTTTACAGGCCGCCATGGCGTTTACCCACAAAATTTTCAGCGAGTTTAAATTCGACCCCAGCACCACAACCGTTGCTACCCCGCTCGAACAGGTACTTAAACAACGCAGTGGTGTGTGCCAAGATTTTGCCCATTTGGCCATCGGTTGCTTACGTTCAGTTGGTATCCCAGCACGGTACATGAGTGGTTATTTGGAAACCTTGCCCCCACCAGGGCAAGAAAAGTTGGTTGGGGCTGACGCTTCTCACGCTTGGTTTGCGATATTTACACCGGATTTCGGCTGGGTAGAATTTGATCCTACGAACGATTTAATGCCAAACGAACAGCACATTGTAACCGCATGGGGCAGAGACTATTCGGATGTCACTCCATTGCAAGGCGTCATATTTGAGGGCGGCGGTTCCCAACAGTTGGCAGTCTCAGTGGACGTAAGAAGAGTTTGACTTGATAGTACATAGCATGTGAATCAGATATAAGGTAAGCTTCGCACAATTCTTGCATAACCTGACCATTCAGCTTTGCGCCTGCCTTTGATATAACATGAGAACATCTATGAGTTTCAACAAACTTGGGCTTTCTGCCCCCATCCTAAAAGCCATTGAAGACCAAGGCTATACTGAGCCCTCTGCGATACAAGCTCAGGCTATACCCGCCATCCTTGAAGGCCAAGATGTGATGGCCGCAGCCCAAACCGGCACAGGTAAAACCGCTGGTTTTACCTTACCCTTGCTTGAACTGCTTAGCAAAGGCGAGCACGCACAAGGCAATCAAGTTCGTGCCCTTGTCTTGACCCCCACTCGAGAGCTTGCAGCCCAAGTGGCGGAAAGTGTGAAAGATTACGGCCGTCATCTTGCCCTAAAATCCACTGTGGTTTTTGGTGGTGTGAAGATCAACCCACAAATGATGGCACTGCGTCGTGGCGCAGACATTTTGATCGCAACACCCGGCCGCATGATGGATTTATACCAGCAAAACGCGGTGAAATTCGACAAACTTGAAATACTGGTACTGGACGAAGCAGACCGCATGCTCGACATGGGATTCATCCATGACATCAAGAAAATACTCGCGATTTTGCCGAAAAAACGTCAAAACCTTTTATTCTCTGCGACGTTTTCACCCGAAATTCGCCAGCTCGCCAAAGGCTTGGTAAACAACCCAATCGAGATTTCCGTCACTCCGCGCAATGCCACAGCGGTGTCTGTTGAACAATGGTTGCATCCAGTCGATAAAAAACGCAAAACAGAATTATTGATTCAACTGATTGCCGATGGACGCTGGGATCAGGCACTGGTCTTTTCTCGCACCAAACATGGCGCCAACAAGATCACCAAGCAGCTAGAAGACGCGGGCATTCGTGCCAGCGCCATTCACGGTAACAAAAGCCAAGGCGCTCGTACTCGTGCTCTATCTGACTTTAAAGAAGGCCGCATTCGTATTCTTGTGGCGACAGACATTGCCGCACGTGGACTCGATATCGAACAACTGCCGCACGTGGTGAACTTCGACTTACCCGATGTGGCAGAAGACTACGTTCACCGTATTGGTCGTACGGGTCGTGCCGGTGCAACTGGCAAAGCCATTTCATTGGTAGCAGCTGACGAGCTGGATCAACTGCGCGCCATCGAACGCTTAACTCAGAAACTCATTGAGCGTCGCTATGAAGACGACTTCATGCCCACGCACATGTTGCCAGATACGACGCTAGATACACGCCCAATCAAACCCAACAAGCCAAAAAAACCGAAAGCACCACGTGATCAACAAGGTGGCGCAAGACAAGGTAACGGCGCAAAACAAGGTGGCAACCCAGCAAAACAAGGCAACGCACCTAAATCTGGCAATCGTCGTCCAGCCCCAAAAGCCGAAGTGACACCTGGCCAAGGTCTGCGCAGCAAGCCATTGGCTCCAGCGCGTCGTAATCGCAAGCCAAGCAGCGACAATTAATCGTTACCCATCGCGTGAAAAAAGCGAAGTAAACACCATAAAAAAACCACCGTTTAGGTGGTTTTTTTTATGCATGACACTCTAAAAGAGAACTAACTGTTCTTCAGTTCAGCTTCTGGTACTTCATCTTGTTCAAACACATTCGAATCTGTATGACCTAGCCACTTCGACGTAATAGTACCGGCTGTCATTGCACCATTTACGTTTACAGCCGTACGACCCATGTCGATCAAAGGTTCGATAGAAATCAATAAACCCGCTAATGCAACAGGCATATCCAAGGCAGACAATACGATCAAGGCCGCAAAAGTCGCGCCACCACCAATACCCGCGATGCCAAACGAACTGATGGTCACAATGGCAATCAATGAAATGATGAAACTTGGATCCAGTGGGTTAATACCAATCGTCGGAGCAATCATCACCGCCAGCATGGCTGGATACAAACCCGCACAACCATTCTGGCCCATTGTCGCGCCAAAAGACGCCGAGAAGTTAGATTCACCTTCACCGTTACCAAGGCGTTTGACCTGAGTATCGATATTAAGCGGAATCGTGCCAGCGCTTGAACGGGACGTGAAGGCAAACAACAATACAGGCAAGACTTTCTTGAAGTAACGTAGTGGTGAAATACCGTTAAATGCCAACAAACATAAATGCATTACCAGTATTAAAGCCAGACCCACATAAGACGCCACCACAAAGTTCAGCAAAGTCAAAATGTCAGACACATTGGATCCCGCTACCACTTTGGTCATCAACGCAAGAATACCGTATGGCGTTAGGCTTAACACCATACGAACCAAGGTTCTAACAATAGATTGAGCTACATCAACAAAACGTTCAAAACTCGCACCCAATTCTGGCTCTTTACGAGCAACCGCGACACCAGCTATCCCCACAAAAGCAGCAAAGATAACCACTGCAATGGTCGACGTCGGACGACTGCCCGCTAAGTCCGCAAACGGGTTACCAGGAAAAAACGAAGTGATCATGTCAGCAAAAGACACGCTGGCCAGTCCTTCAAGACGCGTTTCCAAGGCCGCACCACGGGCCATTTCACGAGCGCCCTGTACAATACCTTCTGCAGACAAACCAAAGAGGTTACTCACAAACACGCCAATCAGAGCAGACACCGCCGTCGTCGCCAGCAAAATACCGATGATACCGCCAGACATTTTACCCAAAGAACCCGTGTCTTTTACTTTCACAATGGCGCCAATAATGGACACCAGAATCAAGGGCATAATAATCATCTGTAGTAAGCTGACATAACCATAACCAACAATGTTCACGTACTCTAACGTCTCATTATTGGTAGCACTGTCAACACCATAGATAAATTGCAATGCCGCACCAAAGGCCACACCTAAACCTAAGCCAGTAAACACCTGAGTGGACAAGGTCTTTTTGGCTTTTTGCAATTTAAACAACAACGCGATTAACAAAGCGAACACCGCTAAGTTAAGAATGGGATACAACATGGAGGAAAACCTTAAAAAAATAAACCACAGAACACCGCTTCTTAGTTCATGAACATAAACAAACTAAGAAAATTGGTAAGTTACCACCATGTTAACAAAATGCTGACCAAATGGATAAGACGGAAAAATCATTAACTTATATAAGAAAAACAAATAAGAAAGCTTTCTTTTCATAAACCCGTCAAAAATGCTCATTATACTCGCTAATGATTTGCAAAAACCGTCAAATTAAACTTCTATTAAAAGACAGCCGCGCCCCCTTAACACAACCTCAACCTATAGACCATGGATGTAAATAGTGACGATTGAAAAGCCTATGCTCAGACGCTTCCCGATCAGAATACTCGTTGCCAATATGTTCCTGATGGCTATTTTGATTACCGCGGGTATCGCCATTTCCTTGCAATACAATGCCAGTAAAAATATGGTCGTTGCTCACGTGCTGTCTAGCATGAATTTACTGTCAGCTCATATGAGAGACAGTGTTCACAGTCTAGAAAAAGACGCAATACAAACCGTTAATCTCCTAGCAGAGCTCATCGATTCAGACTTATCAGACACCAGTATTGAAGAGAAAAGCAGTTTACTAACCGCCTTTTTACTTGAACGACCCGAGTTATACAGTCTTTATATTGGCGACAAACAAGAGAATTTTTTCCAAATAGTTAATTTGGATTCCGCCAAAGACATTCGACAAAGAATGTCCGCTGGCCCCAATGATCGCTGGGCCGCGGTCGATATATCAGGCCGTGGAGAAGATCGCCTACGCCGCACCTATTACTACTCTGATACCTTGCGCTTAAACCATCAAAATATCGAAAGCAGCCATTTCTACCCGACAAAACGGCCATGGTTTGCAGCATCAGAGCAAAATCACATTAACAAAACAGAGCCCTATCTTTTTCAGCACTTACAGATATCGGGGCAAACCTATGCGAAAAGAATTCGCAACACAGAACAGGTCATCGGCCTCGACATACTGCTCTCTTCCCTATCAGAGCAACTTACCTTATCTTCATCTAGTTTTTTCAATGGTCAAGAACAAGCCATCTTAGTGAACCATGATGGCAATATCATTGCCTCAAACATGACGCGCGATGATTCATCAGACAAAACCGTTCCCCATCCATCCTTACAAGACTATTTGGGCACACCGCTAAAACGTTTAATCGATCTAGCCAATGACCCAAATGCACAACAGCCCATCCTGATCGAAAAAGAAGACCATCAGCCATATTATGTGTTTGTCACTGCCATCGGTAACGACATACTCACCAGGCAATACCTCACCATGCTGTTGCCTAAGGATCTGCTGTTTCATCAGGCCACCAAAGAAGCACTCAATACCACCTTATTGAGCGCCGTCGTGATGCTTGTTTTATTACCCATTATCTGGCTATTCAGCGCGCCGATCGTGCGCCCTATTCGACAACTGCAACGCGAAACAGAAAAAATCAAACAGCGTCAGTTTGATGATGTCACCTTTACAGACTCGCACATTAAAGAAATCTGGCAACTGTCTAACGCCTTTGTTTCCATGTCGCAAGATATCAAGCAACATGAGGAAAGCTTAAAAGAATTTTTAGAGGCCTTAATTCGCCTAATCGCCACCGCCATTGACAATAAATCGGCTCATACGGGCGGACATTGTTATCGAGTACCAGAACTGGGTCTCATGCTGTCCGAAGCCCTAGAACACACCCAAGAAGGCCCTTATAAAGACTTCCAGTTTGCCAATGCCAATGAACGCTTAGAGTTCCACCTTGCCGCTTGGCTGCATGATTGCGGCAAAATCACCATGCCCGAACACATCATGGACAAGGGATCCAAGCTGGAATGTCTCTATAATCGCATTCATGAAATCCGCACTCGCTTTGAAGTCTTATGGCGCGACGCTGAAATTGATTACTTACATGCGATACACACACAACAACAGGACCCCAACGCCGCCTTAGCCACCTGGCAAGCACGCCAAAACGACTTGCAAGAGCAGTTTGCCTTTATTGCCAAAGCCAATATTGGCAGTGAATTCATGAGTAAAGAAGACCAACAGAAAATCAAAGACATTGGCGCGCAGACATGGACACGACACTTTGATAATCGCTTAGGTTTATCGCCTGCAGAAGAAACAATGCGTGCCGAACAAGCCCAAGCTGGCCATCTAAACAACGAAGAAACACCAGCACATGGCATCACCGAAAGCCTGTTATCGGATAAACCCGAGCACATTATTCCGCGCTTCAAAGAAATAACATTCGATCCATTATTAGGCATCAAAATGGACATACCAGAACACCAATATAACCAAGGTGAAATCTACAACCTCATCATACAAAAAGGCACACTGACCGAAGAAGACCGATTTAAAATCAATGAACACATTATCAGCACCATCACCATGCTCGAAAGCCTACCTTTCCCACCCGAGCTCAGTCGTGTCCCGCATTATGCCTCCACTCACCACGAAAGAATGGATGGCCAAGGTTACCCACGAAAACTCAATGCAGAGCAACTGAGCATTCCCGACAGAGTCTTGATGATCGCCGATGTCTTCGAAGCCCTCACCGCCTCAGATCGTCCCTATAAAAAGGCCAAACCAATCAGCGCTGCCATCGACATCATGTACAAGATGTGCCTAGAAGGCCACCTAGATCTCCAGCTATTCCGCTTCTTTCTTAGTAGCGGTACTCACTTAAAATACGCGGAAAAATTCCTACCCGAAAACCAAATAGACGAAGTAGATATCCAAATGTATCTAGAAGACAAAAAATAAAAAAAGTAAAAATCGACCACGCGACCAGACTTGCACCATAGCGTTATATATCGCAATATACAACGAACCGATAACGATCCCATTTATCACCAACACCATAGGAAATAACGCCATGCGACAATGTCTTGCACTCAGCAGTATCGTGTTTAGCGTATTGCTCGTTAGCCCTTCCGTCTACGCGGAAGCGGTCTATGCTGCTGTCGCCTCTAACTTCACGGATGCCATGAAAGACATCGCCCAACAATACGAAGCCGAATCGGGTAACAAGGTCGTACTCACCTTTGGCTCCTCAGGTAAATTCGTCGCTCAAATTCAACACGGCGCGCCTTTTCAAGTGTTTTTATCCGCGGATCAAAACAAACCAGACGCACTGGAAAAAGCCGGCTTAGTCGCTGCAAATAGCCGCTTCACCTATGCCATTGGCGCCCTAGCTTTGTGGTCTGCTAAGCCAAATTTTATCGATAACAATGACGCCCATTTAAAAAGCGGCGACTTCAATAAAGTCGCATTGGCCAACCCAAAACTGGCGCCTTATGGCGTTGCAGCCATGGAAGTGTTAGCGGGCCTAGGGCTCACAGAATCAACGAAAGAAAAATGGGTAATGGGCGAAAATATTTCACAAACCTATCAATTTGTCAGCACAGGAAATGCAGACCTAGGCTTTGTGGCTCTATCACAAATCATGAGCCAAGGGCAAATTAAATCAGGCTCAAGCTGGATTATCCCCACGGATCAATACAGCCCAATACGCCAAGATGCGGTACTGTTAAAAAGCGCAGAACACAACGTCGCGGCACAAGGTCTACTTGACTATCTACGCAGTGACAAAGCCCGTAGCATCATTCACTCATACGGCTACCAAACGGAATAACCCCATAAAATGCTTTCTCCGTCTGACCTAGAAGCCATTTGGCTCACTTTTAGAGTGGCGACAACGGTCACTGTTATTTTACTGTTGATCGGCACCCCAATCGCTTGGTGGCTGGCACGTACGCGTTCGCGCTTAAAAGGGCCAATTAGTGCCATTGTTGCCTTACCTCTGGTGTTACCGCCAACCGTATTGGGTTTTTACCTTTTAATCGCCATGGGGCCAAACGGCTTTATTGGCCAATTAACCCAAGAACTCGGCTTAGGAACCCTGCCCTTTACCTTTTGGGGATTGATCGTGGCGTCGGTATTTTATTCCCTACCTTTTGTCGTGCAACCCATACAAAACGCCATTGAAGCCATCGGAGAAAGGCCATTGGAAGTGGCCGCCACTTTACGAGCAGGAAGCTGGGACCGTTTTTTTACCGTCGTCTTGCCTCTTGCCAAACCGGGCTTTATTACCGCAGCAATTTTGGGCTTTACTCATACCGTTGGTGAGTTTGGCGTTGTCTTAATGATTGGCGGCAATATCCCAGGGCAAACGCGAGTCGTGTCGGTACAAATCTACGACCACGTCGAAGCACTAGAATATGACCAAGCTCACAAACTTGCTGCCATCATGATCATTTTTTCTTTTTTAGTCCTACTCAGCCTGTATAGCTTCCAACGAAAAAACACACTCTGGGGAGCGAAATAATAATGACCATTAAAAACACCAGAATGAAAAATGCAAAACAAGGCTTGCAGGCTAAGTTTCATCTGCAACACTCAAAATCTCGCTTTGCTTTAAACGTCGATCTCACGCTGCCGGACAGTGGCGTCACCGCTATCTTCGGCGAATCAGGCTCAGGGAAAACAACTCTATTGCGTTGTATTGCGGGGTTAGAAAAAGCGCAGCAAGGGCATTTTGTAATGAAGGGGGAAACATGGCAAAGCGACACATCTTTTTTACCAACACACAAACGGTCATTGGGATATGTGTTTCAAGAATCTAGCCTCTTCCCTCATCTAACGGCGAAAGGCAATTTGGATTACGCCATAAAGCGCAGCGGTATTCCTTTACCAGCTCATTTATATGACCAAGTCATCAACTTAATGGGCATTGAATCCATACTAGCAAACAACTCACAGCAACTGTCTGGTGGCGAAAAGCAACGAGTTGCCATCGCGCGCGCTTTATTGATTCAACCGACATTATTACTGATGGATGAACCCTTGGCTTCGTTAGATAACGCCAGAAAACATGAGATTTTACCTTATCTAGAAAAGCTGAAATCGACCCTCAAAACACCGATTTTATACGTCAGCCATTCGGTTGAAGAAGTCATGCGTCTTGCGGATCATGTGGTGCTGATGCACAACGGCCAAGTCGCCACACAAGGGTCAGTAGCAGACGTTTTCTCCCAGTTAAAATCACCACTTCTCATGAATCATGACACCAGCGTCATTTGGCAAGGCAAGATTGTCGAACAAGATGACAAATGGCACTTATCAAAAGTGTCTTGCTCTGGCACTGAACTATGGCTACGTAACAACGGCGACGCTCTAGGTCAAACGATTCGAGTACGCATACTCGCCACCGACGTCAGCTTAACACTCACTCACCATGACGACTCCAGCATAGTCAATAAATTGCCCGTCACTGTGCTAGACATCGTTCCCGACCAAGACCCAGCCATGGCACTCATTAAACTAAAAACCGAGCAAAATACGCTCATTGCCCGCTTAACCTACCGATCCGTAGATCACCTCGCCTTAACAGCAGGAAAAACACTCTGGGCACAAATCAAAAGCGTCGCCTTGGTCAGATAACCAAAACCGCATCACGCGTCTTTCAGCAAAATAACACTGGGGGCTTTAAATAATGCACAGGCTGTCATGCCTGGTTCCAATGCCAGCTCTGTCGCACTCACATTAGTAATCATTGCCGATACTGACTTGCCACCACCAATGTCTATCGTCACGTCCGTGTTCACCGCGCCGGGCAACAAACGTGAAACCGTACCGATCAGCTTGTTTCGAGCGCTGGTCATAATGTCGGTATTTGTACTCAAAATCACCGAAGAAGCTTTAATCAAGGCCACCACGTCACTGCCTTCCTCCAAGCCAAGCTGCTCAACGCTTTCCTGAGTGATCATCGCGATGATCGATTGATCAGTGCCAATATCCAGCTCCACTTCAGCATTCACCGCGCCAAGCGTAATATGGCTCACCGTACCGCGAAATTGGTTTCTAGCACTGGTTTTCATCCTCTCCCCTCTCATAAAACTCGCCACGTCATTTAGGCTATGTAACTTATCCCCAAGACGGGCAATAAAGTGCTGATGCTCTTCTTGCAAAGCTTGAAAACCCGCAATCACTTTGTGCCCCAATTCCGTCAGCCGCGTCCCACCGCCTTGCGCACCACCCGTAGAGCGGACCACCAAAGGCTGACTGGACATATTATTCATCGCATCAATACGATCCCACGCCGTTTTATAACTGATCCCCACCTGCTTCGCCGCCTTGGAAATAGAACCACACGCCTCAATCGCCACCAGCAACTCAATCTGCGCCGACGCAAAAGACTTATGCTGATCGGTTAACAGGAAAACCTCCCCCTTTAACCCTGACAATGCTGTTTTCTTATCCGTCATAAACACCTGCTTACTCATTTCATCTCGGGTCTTAATAAACAGTTTACCCTAGAAGACATTTTAATCCCTATGGTGTTAAAAAACACAATCAGACAAACCAAATCAAAAAGTAGTAATATGTTGTGATGCGTGTTTTGTTGATATAAATGAACAACCTAGATTACGGCTTTGTAGGTCGCGGCTTTAGCCCGACAAGATGGCTTCACCCCTTTACCGGTGATTATCGACTAACCCATTCAAAATGCAGACAATAAAAAAGCCCCGATACGTCAGTTTTCACTAACCTATCGGGGCTTATTTTATATGGTGGGCCTGCCCAGACTTGAACTGGGGACCTGCCGATTATGAGTTTTAATCCCTATTGGTTGATGCAGCTTCACGCAGATTGATAAAAATATATTTATACTTATAAATCAATTATTTAAATTTTAAACAGTTTTATTAAACTTTACTTAACTATACCTATATTGATAGATTATGTAGCACATTTGTAGCACGTAATTTAGGTATCATATGAAACTGAAGTTCACTAAAGAGATCATTTCCGCCATAGAGCCGTCAGATAAAAGACAGCGCATTCAAGACGCCAAGGTCGATGGTTTAGTAATAGAAGTGCTTCCCTCTGGTAGAAAATCGTTTCGTGTCTACAAACGCCTCAAAGGGCATACCTCTCCTGTAAGCATTACATTAGGTCAATTCCCTTCTTTGACTATTGAAAACGCTCGAAAAAAAGCACTAGAGGAATTATCCAAGCTTGCACATGGCATCAACCCAAATGAACAAGCAAAAGCCGATGCCAAGTCAAAAATCACACTTATAGAAGTTTATGATGACTACATATCACAAAAGGAGCTGTCTGAGTCGAGCTTACGAGGCTATAACCAAATAATGCGATCCTATCTTGCTGACTGGCATAAATCGGCTCTTGCAGACATTACAGAGAGTATGATCAAAGAAAAACACGCGAGTCTCTCATGCACTAGTCGAGCGCAAGCCGACTATTGCATGAGAGTACTCAGAGCTTTGTACAACTTTGCTCAATTCGAATATAAAAACGCCCAAGATAGACCAATCTTTCTCTATAATCCCGTTCAGATACTAAGCCATAAAAGACAATGGAATCACGTACCACGAAAGCAAACACGTCTGACTCGATCTGAAATCCCTAAATTATTGAGCGGCTTAAATACGATTCGTGAAACCGCAGACACATTTTTGTTTGCGGTCTGTGACTTTGTTGAAATAGCCCTATTCACAGGATTAAGAAAATCAGAACTACTAAACTTGAAATGGGAACAGGTAAACCTTGAAGAACGAACTTTCCGAATTTTAGAGACAAAAAATGGTGATGCGTTAGAACTACCAATGGCAGATCATTTACATTCTATTTTTGAAAGACGCAAGGAAATGACCAACAATGATTATGTTTTTCAAGCAGATAACGACTATGGATATGTTCGAGAGCCCAAAAAATCAATACAGAAAATTATAGATGAAACAGAGATTAACTTTACACTTCATGACCTTAGAAGAACATTTACAAGCTCAGCTGAAATATTAAGGATAGGAACTTACACTATAAAAAGATTACTTAATCACAAAACTCAAAGAAACGATGTTACTGCAGGCTACTCCATCTTAACCTCAGAAGAATTGAGAATACCATCTCAGGAAATTGAAAATCATTTAATTAAATTAAAAGAAAATCAACCTAAGAATTGATTTTCATATTTTTTATAACTTCCTATCTTTATAAATTTTATTAATTGCTTTTTCTATAGATTTTATTATTTTACCACTTACAACTAAAAAATCATTATCAATAGATCTATCTTTTCTATCAAACTCATGAAATGATATCAAATATGATCTATAACCAACCAATAAATTTAAAATTTGACTTTTTTCATATTCGCTCCTGTACTTTGAGATACCTTTATTATAATAGTTAGTCTTATCAAAATCTTTTTTTGCATATTTTTTCAAAATGATTTCATACGACCACCCCTTTTTTAGAGCGTGAATGATTTTATTTATATTCTTCAATTTACTTGACGATAATCTTAGCCCTTTCCTTTCTAGATACGAATCAATAACATAACCATTAACTGACAAAACCCCTTTACTCTGGATCGTTTTTGCATTATTCAGCTTAAACCCGCCTCTATTTAAAATATATTTAATTTCTTCATGAAATCTATTAGAAAAAAGTGTTTTATCACTAATATTTGAAGAAAAAAGCATATCGTCAGCATATCTTGAGTACTTTATATTATGCTTTTCACAAAACTCGTGAATAACTATATCAAAACGCCTAAAAACTATATTGGATATCAATGGAGAAGTGGAAAACCCCATTGGTAAAATCCTCCTTCCAGAAATAAAAGAATCTCCATAACTCGAAGGAACATTAAGCATAACCAGATTCAAGAAAACATCTATTATTTTCTCCTTTCCCTTCTCCTTTCCATTATCAACGAAATATTCATCTAAAAAGTAAGATTCAAATGTTTCTTTTATAATTTCATAGGATATAGAATGAAAAAATGATTTTAGATCAAGCCTTAAGAAGTTGTAGTTCTCTACGTGCGGTGAAAAAAAATCTAAATAGCTTTTACCATTTTTATATGCCACCGAAGCTGAATTTATTTTGATTTTACTCAAAAAACTTAAGTTTAATTTTTTTAAATATCCATCTCTTTCGACTCTAGACACTAAACTAAAGAATGTTTTGTTATTGAATTTTAAAGTTTTTACGTCATCAACATTGAGCATCGGCCAAGACTGCGTTAAAACAACTAGCCTAGACTGACTATCAGAGGAGAGTATATTTAATAGGTCTTTAGAGTTTAATTTTTTAAACATATGAGGAAAGCTTCTTCTCCGATACCATGAACAATCTTTACACACCGTGAGTTGCTAGCAACTTAAAGGCATAGTTGACAGATAGATAGTAAATTAGGGCTAGAATCGTTAAACGATCAGGTGCGAACACCCCCCACTTCTATCGAAGAAGAAGCTTGCTCTAAAATATACGATAACTCAGGAAATGCCAACTTAAAATTAGGCATGAAGTAATTATAATCTAACTTCTCAATTTCTAAAATTGAAAAATCTAAGAATTCAGTCACCCAACCACTAGTTTTTTTCATATAAGGAGATAGTACCTTAAGATCATTTTCCTTAAGTTGTTTTATAAGATTAAGAATTTTTTCGTCCAGTCTATCGGATGAGTTATTTTTAATACTAATCAAACTATCTGTCTTTCCCTCAAAAATAAGTCTATAAAATACAACTTCATTTTCTTTATTTAGAATAGATCTAATTTTATTTCTCACTTCACGAAGATACTTTTTTTTCACATTATCTAAAAATAATTTATCATTACCATCACATGTAAATCCACGATCCTGAGAAGTGAATAGCTTATTAAATGATTCTATATAATTAGCACTGTTGGACTTCATCTTTATAATATCAGCTCTAGGGTTTTTTGATGCTTGATAGCATTTTCCAAATACCAAACTAACAATCCATCTTTCAAAAATCCATTTTGACTCATTACAAATCAACAAACCTTCAATTGTGTCATTTAAAAAATTATAACCTCTTTTATTTGCAATGAAATTCAACTTGCTAGTTACAATTTTATTATTAAAACCTAAAAAAGAAGTACCTAAAGAATCTAAAGAAAATACTTTTTTATCCAAAGTAAATATGTAATCTAAATGATAAAGAGCTACATTTTTAAAATTTGAATAAAGCGAAAATCTTTCTTTATTAAATGCACCTTTAAGTTTAAAATTGTCATCAATATATTTAAGCTTTCCAGTGTTGTAATCAAACTGAACTATTTTATCCAAATCATATAAAACCATATATGGAATAGATGCATTACTATAACTTGGTGCTATATACTTAAGTGTGACATTATTTGCACCATAAACATCAATTCTATTTAGAATTGGAAATTTCCTTGACAGATTAAAATTACCAAAGAGTTCAATTTCAGTTTGTCCTTCAACAAACAAAATAAAATCACTAAAAAATAACCTCGCTTCATTATCCCCAAAAGAATTAATAAATCTAGCATCAGAATATGTTGAATTAAGCACATTTATTCTTGTAGGTTTCTTACTTTTTTTTGTGAAGTGGTAAACTCTTTGATTATTTTTGAAAAGCTTTATACATTGTTTTAAAATATTAGGGGAATGTGTGGAGAGAATCACTTTGGGATATGGCGTCTTATATTTCCCTACCTCAACATCATCTTTTGTTTTTTTAAATGACATATATACATCGTAAATTCTATTTATTAACTGCTCATTTAATCGTGGGTGAAGACCAACTTCAGGCTCATCAACAAATATAAACGGAGAAATATATTCTCGTCTTGTTAGGCTTATTAACAGTGTTATCATTATTTCAATAAATTTATGTGAATTCGTTCCATCAGATTGAGTTTTTATATCTTCTCCAAAATGAACAAAATCATGTCCTTTTAATGCTATTTTTATATAACTAAGAACCTTATCTCTATAGCTATAGCCTTTTGTATCAATTAATTTTTCAACAGATTGAACATATTTTTTATAGTCGCCGCTACCATTAGCAATTTTATCGTCTAAGAAATCCATCAACTCATTGTTAGACAAGCCTTTAAGGTTGAATGTATTCAATTTGCATACAATATCCCAAACCTTATTCCAATCATATAAATCTATATGCCTAGAATCAATATCAAAAAAAGGAAATAAATTATAAACACCTTCTCTTTTTTTTGAGTCTTTATCAGACCAAACGATTGCTCCATCTTTAAAAACTTTAAGAGTTAGACTAAAAAGTATAGGTTTATTTTCTGAAAACTCAAACAAACTAGCTATATCTGTAATACTATTTTTGAAAAAAACATTATAGATATTTTTAAGGTAGGCACTTTTTGTGTTTGACCTAACAATCGATTTAATTCTGGTAAGATCATATGTTAATGTAATAGAGCCAAAAGAGTCATATTTTGAATTCAGCTCAGGAGAAATAACCTTTTCACCGTTAAGACTATTATAGAAAAACCTCAACAATTTCAACAAATTAGATTTCCCTACATTATTCTTACCTATAATACAGTTAAAATCATTAATATCGTCCATTAAAAAATCATCAAATGACAATAGATTTTTAATCTTTATCGACTTTATAGTCATCGCACTTCCATTTAGTTAATAGTTTTAATTGGAAAATTAAAATCAATTTTACACTTCAATATCTTTTTCGATATCAAAATTTTCCATTGCTAACCTAGCCGTGTTTTCCTTAGACATAATACTAATAAGCATTTCTTCTCTCTTACCATCTAGTATTGACATGTCTCGGTTTGAGTCAGGAAGAAGTTCTCCTATCTCATAGTGATTATAGAAAATATGAGACTCGTCTTTATGACGGCTTGCGGCAACATAGACACTTGCTCTATCCATTCCTGAAGTGTAATAAACAAATGTATTACCATCTACTGTTGTACCCTGCGAGCTGTATACTGTCAGCGCATATGCATGACACAAGTTCGTCCCTTTTTCATCTGCATATTCTGAAGATAGAAAACTCACTTTACGACCATCATCCGCTCTTATTGAAAACTCTACATTTGCGCTTTCAACAACTCGAATAGACTCTATAGTTCCTAACGTACCATTAGATACACCAAGCTTTCTATAATCATTGCGACAAAATTTAATTCGGTCGCCCTTAGAAAATTCCGTTTTAAACGACTTATCAGCGACACTACACGAAAGTGGAATATTTTCTTGGCCTACGCGCCCCTCTGATATGTGAATATCTCTAATTACTTTACTAATTTCCTGTACATCACTCCACCGCTGCGCAATGACAAGAGAGGCTTTGTCAGGGTTGGCTTTATGATACTTATGCCAGCCATCTACTAAGGCTTTTTTAGTATTCTCTGCATTCTCATGAAAGTGAAGGCACCCTTTCTCATCAAGCATTTTAAGAGCCTTTTCTGCTTTTCCATCCCTTAAATCTGCCACTACCCCACGAGCCCATGCTGTTCGTTGCCTGCGTATGTTTTCAATACGCTGAGTACCGATTATTTCTGGATTTGATAGATAGCGCAGTGACCCGCCTCTATTGATCGCATCTAATTGTTTATCTTCACCAGTCAGTATCAATTTACACTGGGCCTGATAAGCACAATGCGTTAGCTTTTGTAGATCAGTACTAGGTAATTGACCAGCTTCATCGACAACTAAAACGCCTGTAGATGATAGAGGGTTAGTGCCATTCGTAATTTTATTAATCAACGAGGCAACTGTTACTGATCGGATTCCTGTTTCTTCCTGAAGGTTATCAGCCGCTTTTTTAGCAATACTGGCACCTAAGACCTTATAGCCCTTCTCGTTATAGGCATGTCTTGCAGCTAACATTAAAGTCGTTTTTCCAGCGCCAGCCGAGCCTTGCACAATCGAAATATCAGGCCCGTTTAGAGCATTGTATACAGCTTCTATTTGTTCATCGTCAAAAGGAAAACCGAGCTCCGACTCAGCCTTTTTCAAAGCTTTTTGAATTTCAGGTTCAGATAGACTTTTAGTGAAACGACTCGATAAATCACGAGCGGTTTGTACCATCATGCGCTCACAGTTTAAAACTGATTGAGTAGTATATTGTGGATCAAACGGATTTTCTGCACTTAACTCTACAACCTCCTGATCTCTGATCAACCGCTTAACGTTTTGCTCACACTCAGCAGCGTTAATTCCGCTCTGAACGGATTGAATAGCTGTTTGATAAAATAGGTCTTGAGGCCTAAAAGTCGCCCTCTTATCAGTAATTGAGTACAGAATTTGATCGTCTTCTGGTAACTCAGCACCCAAAAGAGTTTCAGTCTGTATAGACTTTAGAGTCTCTGTATGAAAGCCAATATTATCCATTTCACCTTGCCAACTTTTTAACAATGCCTGATGATCAACTAAGCCTTTATCTTTTCGGGTATCCAGTTTGATTAAATCACCCGCTTTACTCGCGCTTGAAGAAACGCCTTTTTTTTCCAGCTCTTCACGTATGTTTTTTGAACGCTTAGAGAAATGTTCACACAGTTCTTTATCAACACCAGAGACATGAAACGAATCTTCATCTCTTTCGATTTGAAAACCTAGCTCTTTCATCTGTGCTGCTAATTCCGCTCGATATAACGCACCCGCTGCTTTTTGCCACTGATAGATTTTACGGGAATCAATGCTTCCCCATGAATCATCCAGCCGTGGCGCTACATTACAGATTACTGCGTGTGTATGAAGCTGCGGATCTTGCTCCCTAGAAGTGCAATGATTAAAAGTCGCCGCGACTAGACCAGCGGTACGTTCTAACGTTTCGCCACCTTTACCTCGCCTTGTAAATGATGCGTAACGCTCAAGTGCATCGATCCCTCGTTTTACAGCTATTGTTTGGGCTTCCTGAATTTTTGACCTTAAATCGTCATCTGCTCTCGCCCACAAAACAGAGACCGATTTTGGAGCGCTAAAAGTACTATCCCAACCTAATCGTCTTTTTTCTGAATAAGCATTTTGAACAAGAGAAGCGCCCGAAGGCGCTCCTCCATTTATCAAAGCTTCCAATGAGTTCTTCTCTACTGATTTTCCGTGGAGTCTTAGCTGACGACAACCAAGGCCGTACCATTGACCTGGAGGCTCACCAGACCCGAGGTAATAGTCCTCAGCAGCTAGGTCTGTATAGTATGAAATTGTTCTAATCGGAGAGATCGTCAGCATTATGAGCGACCTCCAAACAATTTATTTTCAGACTTATTCTCTTTTTTTGGACGTTCAGTTAACCATTCCGCAGGAACGTGCTCCTCCGCAATAGTTTTTTTCTTATAAAGCGGCCACTGCAAACGAAATACACCTTCCCAACTAGGCACCATGAGGTAACCAATTACTCCTTTTTTGGTTGGCATTTCAATGTGTGTGAGATCATGTTCACTAACAACAGGTTCACTAGACCGCTGCCATGTTTTTTCGTTACCGACCTGTGATGGCCGCTCAACAATACGATCACCAAAAACGTTAGAGACGTATTCCGAGTCTCCTCCCGCTCCACCTATGCGCATAGCAACAACGATTGAGAAAAGGTTTAAAATCGTATCTGCATCATGTTCTCCATAATTGTTTTTGATTTGTGAGATTGATTGAGTTCCAAATACGGCTCTCCCTCCACGTGAGCGTGCTAACTCAAGCCACATTTTAATACTTGGATTTGGCGGTAAATTTGCCATCTCATCAATAAACAACCACGTATCCCGCGTATTTTTCATTGGTAGTGATAAAAAGTGCTTTGTCATCAATGACAATAACGCGTTGCACAGTGGTGCTCCAATCGATTTATACCGTGGGTCAGATTGAACTATTACTGTGTTTGGTACTTTTTTATGATTGCTACAAACCCACTCTCTAATCGAGAACTTTGGTTTATCGGAATCTCCCCATGCAATCGCTAGAGTTTCAATCCAGCTAAGTTCTGCTATAAGGTTGACGTAAAATCCTTGTGTTGTTTTAGAGCCTTCCACGATAAATGAAGCCGCAATGGGATAGTGACGTTGCAATAAAGACAGCATTTCAGACTGTGATAGCTGAATACGTTGCTTAATATCAGACCAACTCCATATGTTTTTTTCTTCTAAAAGACTGACTAACATTCCAGTAAAAATTAGTCGAGCACCCTTTAGCCACATAGGATCTTGGGAGTTACTATCTGGTATTAAATTAAAAGCAATCATTTCAGCATCATGTTCATTTCTAACGTCTTTTGCAATGTCCCAAATAAATGATCTATCATCCCAAGGAGCTATCAAAATGGTTTTGTTATTAAAGAAAAAAGTTGTAAATTCTTTTTTCTCATCATAAATAAAAACCTTATCGTTTCTCGTTATAGCCTGATCTATAATCGGAAGAATTACTGTGGTTTTTCCTCCACCGGCAGTACCAAGGGTTAAAATATTGGACTGCTCATCCTTTTTTGTTAGAACAGTATCTGGATAAATATTTATACCTCTGTTTTTTCTTCCTGACTTTTTTAGAGTTTTCTTTGCTTTTACCTTAGCAATAGATATAGCTTTTCTCCCTATATAAAGTTTAGCACCATCAACATGCCTACTAAGATCTCGCCCACCTTCTTCCCAAGCTAGTTTCTTTGTTAATTTATAAGAAACCAGAAACGAAAATAATAATGGAATAATCAAATGAATATAGAAATGCAATACTAAATTTTCTCTTTCTAACCAGTTCCAGTACTGAATCCAATCATAACCAGAACCACCTAATGCCACCTTTTTAAAAAGACTTAAAAAATATTTGTAATATTCTGAGATGGCACCCCATCCAGTAAGCCAATTCCAAGTCAGCCAAATGATGCTACAAAATAGCAACGTAAAGGCGATACCAAAAAACAGAAAAATCGAGTTCCAATCCTGTGCTTTTTCGTTTGGTGTAGCTCTCATCATTGATTACCTCCATTTAAGCGTTGTCTAGCAATCTCACGTTCATGATCACTAAGATTTGCAACAGCACATACAATTGAAAACATTCTGTTCGTGATTCGACGCTCTAAATCTACGAACCGCTGATCTAGAGACAACTGCTCATGATTAGCGGAAATTATGGCTCGAATATGCTCCGCAACAGACTCATTTTTTTGTTCAGCATCGTGCACAATGCGGTTATAATCTGACGTTGAAAAACGTACAGTGATTGCTCGGTTTACACTTTTTTTAGACATAAGAATTCCTTGAGCGTGATTTCAATGAAATCCGCTTTAAACAATTGAATTAATTAAACTTTTAATAATGGAATTGAGAAATCAATTCTCTAACTGAAATCAGCTACACCCTAGTAGTCCTAGCCCTCAGCACAGATTTAAAAGAGCCATGCAATGCATCGAAAGGTGCGTTGGGGTCTGATAGAAAACCTTTAAAGTTCATCCATTTTTTCCCCCGTGTGAGTGATTGTCCGGCGATCTAAAAAAGACTCCAGATCACTGATGCGATACATTACTCGACGTCCAATTTTCACGAAGCGTAGTCCGTATCGCCCGTTACAAGCCCAAGCGCTCAGCGTTTGATGGCGTACACCCAAAAATTCAGCCGCTTCATTCCGACTTAGTAATCGGTCTCTATATTTATTTTCTACTGATTGTTTATTTCTTTCAGCTACCATATTAATCTCCATTGCTGTAATACATAGTGCGATCAAATGCCACACCGTTAGACTAACGATGATGAAAGTAGATAGCTCATTTTCATTGTTGACAAAAAGTATAAGAGGCTAAATTTTGTCCAATAAATACATTTCAAAAGAAGCAAGAATATCTAAATTACTTGAAAACAAAGTTTCACACTTAGAGGGCGATGTTAGTGATAGTTTTAAAGAATCCATATGGGTCTTAATTAAGTATTGCGACAGTAAAAAAGGATTTACTCTCTTCAATGATAAAAGATACAACACGCTATCTTTTTTCAGTTTATTCAGATTGGAGTTAGAAAAAATATTAAATCGTTCAGTTGATGATATAAGTAAAGAAAAAAATGCCTCAGGTAGCATGGTATCTTCTATTTTATATAATATAAAAAATGAGATCTTATGGGTGGAATCTAAATGGAGAAAGAAACACGATAAATTGAATAGCTTTATCGATTTCATTCAAACAACTAACATGTGGATTTCTTCAGATAGAAATTTTTCTGTTAATAGTAGAGTAGGTGAGATAAATAATGAACTATTGGTAATCGCAGATATATTAGTAGGAATCCAGACTATAACTAGCGAAGTAAATAAAAGTGAAAACAACAATGTTAATATATGCAAATACTGCTTTAGAGTAACCCTTAGTAGCTGGAATCTTTGTTGTAAAAATCATGCATCAGACACATATAATGAAAAAAGAACCAATACTGCTTATAATAGAGGAAAAAGGAACTTCAATAAGCTTGGAGATGATGACAAGAAAAGCCTATCTCTCTACAAAGCACTAAGAGAAAGCTTGGGAGACGAGGTCTATTTCTACTCTAATTTTAGTAGCTCAGACTATCTTGAAGGTGGAACACTTTTGATTGACGCTACATTACACAATGCAATATACAACATACAAAAAGATGACTGGTCACAGGAAACTATCAAATTAGTTGAAAAGCACCTCGCTCAATTCTCAAATATCTTTGAAAAAATAAAACCATACCTTTCAAAGTCATCAAGTTATTATGAGTTTAGGCAAAGTTGCTTAAGTCAGTCCATTTTAGACCACGAAGAAGAACCGTCTGAACACCCATACTGGCTTTTCCAAGCTCTTAAAATTGAAAATAGTTTCAGACAACCAAGAAAAAATAGCAAGAAAAGCATTACATAGTAGACTCAGCTAAGCGCTGTTTCTAACTTGTATTTTTCATATGTAGCACCTATGTAGCACGAGAAATAAAAAAGCCCCTAGAAGTTAGCGTTAACTAACCCTCTAGAGGCTTATTTTATATGGTGGGCCTGCCCAGACTTGAACTGGGGACCTGCCGATTATGAGTCGGATGCTCTAACCAACTGAGCTACAGGCCCTAAAAGCGTTGCAGATTATAGCGGCATGCTTGCCGCTTGCCAAGAAGTCGATGCCATTTATATGTAATAATTTTTCGAAAGTGGTTGATTATTGGCATATTTTTTAACCAACTAGATAATCAAGGCAAGTCGCTTAGCGCTATCTTCTATCAATGTAGAAGGCTCAGTCCACAATAAAAAGAGTCGCGCCTTCTGTTGTGGAAGAACGATGGGGTTCGGCATCGTCGGCCACTTGATAACTCATGCCAGCGGACAGAACAAAGGTACGACCGTCTTTTAAGACCGTTTTCAGCTCGCCACTCATGCAAAAAAGAATGTGACCTTTAGTACACCAGTGGTCGGCTAAATAACCAGCCGAATAAGTGACGATCCGTACACGAATATCGCCAAATTGCTTTGTCTGCCAGTAAGCAAAGCCACTTTCACCTTTGTGGGTGGTTTTCTCCACGCCTTGCCAATCAGTTACGCCAAAGGGTAAATCGGTAATCTTCATAATAACGCCTTAAATTCCTTCTATTCACAATACAATACCGCTCATTTGCACGGTATAACATAACCAGTAGTAAGCGTTAGCAACAGTGTAAGGTCAAGTACTATCTAACGGTTTAAGCAATCTCTATTTGATAACAAAATGTTTCAGCAGCACCATGGGAAATACGGTATTCCAAGGGCGTTTTATCGTAACCGTAGGCCACTCGTTCAATCACCGCAACGGGGCTGTTTTCCACTATTTTCAGTGCGTCTGCAATGCGCGTATTGGCTGTCTTAATGGTTAAGGTTTCTTTCGCTGACGCGATAAGCTGACCGCATTCTTGCTCATAAAACGGATAAAGCAAATTACCAAACTCGGACAATTCGAGATCAATCAGACGGCTAAATAACGACGCAGGCAACCAAATCTCTTCCGTTAGCACCACGCGCTCTTCCAAAAAACGCAGACGTTCAAGGCAAATAGCGCGGTCTGACGTTCTAATATTCAATGCATCAGCGACTTGCTTTGGCGCTGGTTTCATCGTTTTTGATAACAGTTGGCTTTTCGGCATGACAAAACGGCCATCCGACGACATTTGACGAAAAAAACGAAACAACGAAGCGTTGAAATCTGGTCGACGCACAAACGTGCCACGACCTTGGCTTCTATAAAGCAAACCATCGTTCACTAGCGTGTCCACCGCCTTACGGATCGTACCAATGGCCACGCCATAACTTTTGGTTAATTCACTTTCTGTCGGAATGGGCCGCTCCGGCAACCAAGTCCCTGCGCTGATGTTCTCTAGCAACTCATCACGTACCTGTTGATACAGCGGCAAACGTTTATCCCGCTCATGCTTGAAAAAAGTCATCGTCATCTCTTGTGTATAGGCTTTTGTTAACAAGCTCTTGTGGATGAGCTCTTATTAGTCGGCTCCATTCTAATGCTCAGGTTACAGAACGTCCACGATTGTTGACTTATTAATCATATAGACATATATTCATATATATGAATTACAAAAAATTACACTAATCTCTCACTTTGAATAATAAAAAATGACAAAACACGATTCTCAAAAAGACACTTCTTCGCCAATCGTCATCACTGGCATCGATACCCATGCGCACATATTTCGCACTGATCTTCCTATGGCCGAGCAGCGTCGATATGCGCCAGAATACAATGCGCAAGCCACAGAGTTTTTAGCTCAGTTAGCCGATCACAATATCTCCCATGGCGTGTTAGTTCAGCCTAGCTTTTTGGGCACTGACAATGGCTTTATGCTGACGGCGTTACGCGAACACCCCCAACGACTAAAAGGCATTGCCGTTGTCGATCCCAGCATTAGTGATGCCGAGTTGGACGAATTGGGCAAAGCGGGTGTGGTAGGTATCCGTCTTAATCTCATTAAAAAAACGCTGGAAGATTACACGGCACCGCTGTGGCAGAGCTTTTTCAGTAAATTGGCACAGCGCAACTGGGTAGTAGAAATTCAGCGAGAAATCGACGATTTAGCCAGTTTTCTACCGGCTATTTTAAAGTCCGGTGTTGAGATCATTATCGATCATTTTGGTCGCACCTTACATGGCATTCAAACATCCAACCCAGCTCATCGGGATTTTCTAGATTTACTGAGCAGTGGCGCACCAATTTGGACGAAGATCTCCGCCGCTTACCGCTGCGACGCCAATCTTGAGCAAGCACAGACCATGCTAGCCACTTTGCGCTCAGCTTATGGACACTCAGACTTTTTATTGTGGGGCAGTGATTGGCCAAATACACAATTTGAAGCACAAACCGACTACCCAAATCAGTACCGTTTTATGGAAGCATTACTGCCCAACATGGATGAGCGCAACAAAATTCTCATCACAAACCCAAGCAAACTGTTTGCGTTTTAACAATCCAATAAAAAAAACGAAAAGGAAATAATCACCATGAGTCTACTCGTTGTTGGAGCCATTCTCCTCTCCATCATTCTCGGCTATAAGACCCGCATTAATATCGGGCTTTTTGCCATCGCCTTTGCCTACTTGATTGGCAGTTTTGCGCTTGGACTGAGCCCAAACGACATCATTAAGATGTGGCCGCTGAAGATTTTCTTTATTATCTTCTCTGTGTCTTTGTTTTATAGCTTCGCCATCATCAATGGCACCTTGGAAAAATTGGCCGAGCATCTTATGTATCGTTGCCGACACTTTCCCCATTTATTGCCTTACGCCATTTTCATTACCACAACGATTATTTCGGCCTTAGGCGCAGGTTACTACACGGTATTAGCTTTTATGGCGCCCATTACCTTGTTGCTCTGCCAACGTACTGGCATGAGCATGGTGATTGGCTCTATGTCAGTCGGGTATGGTGCACTCACTGGCGCGAACTTCATGTCTAGCCAAAGCGGTATTATTTTCCGTGGCATCATGACCAACGCCGGGGTGTCGGAAAACCAAGCCTTTATCAATTCTATCGGCATTTTTCTAAGCACCGCGATTATTCCTTTTATCGTAATTACCGCGCTGATTTTTTTCACAAAACACCGTAGCACTATCGCTAAAGGTGGCTTTCAAATAGAGGCGCCCACGCCCTTTAACAAAGAACAACGTCAAACATTGACACTCACGCTTGTGATGATGGGATTGGTCTTGCTTGCTCCCATTTCACATCTCTTACTTCCTGACAATCAGACGATCACCTTCATTAATTCAAAAATGGACATTGGTTTGATCGCCAGTGTGTTCTCTGTCATCGCGTTGTTATTAAAATTAGGCGACGAACGCAAAGCCATTGCCTCTGTGCCTTGGTCAACGCTTATTATGATTTGTGGTGTGGGTATGTTGATCTCAGTTGCGATCAAAGCAGGCACCATTGACGATCTCGCCTCGTGGATCGGTACTTCTATCCCAGCGGTATTTGTACCTGTTGTGTTTGGGATTGTCGCGGCGTTTATGTCGTTGTTTGCCAGCACCTTAGGTGTGGTCACCCCTGCGCTTTTCCCAATCGTACCGTCCATAGCACAAAGTTTATCGCTAGACCCTATGATGCTCTTCATCTGTATCGTTGTGGGTGCACAGGCCACGGCTATTTCGCCTTTCTCCTCTGGTGGCAGTTTGATGCTGGGAGCCTGTCCAACTGAAGAAAGCCGCAACAAACTCTTTCCTCAGTTACTGTTTCGTGCCGCACCCTTGGGCTTTGCGGCCGCCTTATTATTCAACTTGCTAATCACTTTTGTGCTTTAGCGCACCTTAAACCTCTTTGGGCGTTGGCATCGCTAAGGTGCCGCGCCTTTTTTTATTGGAGATACCGGCATGACTCTTTCTTTGCGCACTCGTCTATTGAGTGTCAGCATTCTCGCGGTCGTCATTACAACGGCTTACCTTATTACCGAAACCACCTTATCTCTCACCCAGCAAATGCGCGACTCTTTATTGAAAGACGTACGCCACTTTGCAGGGGCTTATGGCGATAATACCAGTGAGTGGTTAAACAGCCGTAAAGTGATTGCCGCCTCTCTTGCCAACACCTTAGAGCGTGCACCGGATCAATCGCCCTATATCGCGATCAAACAAGCGTTTGACAGTGGCCAGTTTGCACTGACCTATTACGGCAACAACGACGGTAAAATGTATCGCCAAGATCCTGCTTTGGATGCCAAACGACCGGATTATGACCCTCGCGCACAAAACTGGTACCAAGATGCCATGAGCAAGGACAAAGCCAGCATACTGGGACCAAATCTCAGTTCTACCACAAAAGATCTGGTTATTATTCTGACTCACCCAGTTAATCGAAATGGACAAAAATTTGGTATGGTCGGTGCCAATCTCAGCCTAGATCAACTGTCTAAACAAGTGGGCGAACTCAACGTCCCAGGGTCGGGGTTTGCCATGATGGTGGCGTCCAACAACGACATAATTGCCCACCCAGACAGAGAGATGGTGATGCAGAAAGCCGAATCTATCGCTTCTATTTTTGCGCCTAGGCTCCTGTCTAACTTGGTCAAAGAAGACAAGTTGGTGGAAGAAACCCTAAACGGAAAAGAGATATTTGCCTATGGACAAGCCATTCCAGGCACAGATTGGTCGCTGATCTTTACGATGGACAAAAGCGAACTCATGGCTCCTGTCTATAAGGTCTTGGTTCGCCAAATGGTCACCGCTTTGCTTCTATTAATGGGTTTTATCGCTTTCCTATACTGGTTGTTCAAAGTTCTGTTCAGTGACTTAAACCGTGTCTCTAACGCCCTGCAAGATATCTCCAAAGGCAAAGGTGATTTACGTGCTCGCATAGAAGTGAAACGTGATGATGAAATCGGGGTATTAGCACAAGGTTTTAACGATTTTGTTGGCCACATGCACGGCGTGGTTGAACGTTTAAAAATCCTCTCCAAAGACGTCGCAGACGAAGCGCACAATGTCTCGAACTCCTCAACCCAAAGCGCCCAGCGTGTTGCCACCCAGCAACAAGAGATCGACATGGTGGCCTCTGCGGTGACCGAAATGGCCGCCGCCACCCACGAAATCGCTGGCAATGCAGAGCAAACCGCCAAAGCCGCCAGTCATTCGGTTGAATTGGGTCATAAAGGCAGTGCACAAGTGCAGAAAAGCCGTCACTCGACGTATGAACTTGCCAACGAAGTGAGCCTGGCTACCGAGCAAATCTCAGCATTGGATCACCACGCCCAGCAAATCAGCGGTATTTTATCGACCATTACAGGCATCGCAGAACAAACCAATTTATTAGCATTAAACGCCGCCATTGAAGCCGCACGCGCAGGCGAACATGGCCGAGGCTTTGCAGTCGTAGCGGACGAAGTACGCACCTTGTCCCAGCGCACTCATGCTTCCACAGAAGAAATTCAAAAAATGATTGAGCTGTTGCAAGAACAAACGTCGAAAGCCGTTACCTCGATGCAAAACAGCAGTACGAAAGCTCAAACCAGCGTCGCCGATGCCGATGCCGCCACACAAAGCTTAGAAGAAATAGCCAAAGCGATTATTAGCATTTCAGACATGGCCACACAAATTGCCACCGCAGCCGAAGAACAAACCGCCGTTACCCATGAGATAAGCCAAAACAGCGAAACCATTCGCCAAGTCGCCGCAGACTTAGCCGCTGAAAGTAAAACGGGTGTGGAACAATCCAAACGACTCAGCCAACTGGCCAAACAAGTCGACACCGAAGTGGGCCAGTTCCAGATCTAAGCAGCGTTTCTTTAAGGGGTAACTCGTCGGTCGACCTTTAGGCCGTCAAAAACCTGATAACACCAAACCAAAACCCTTGACGCACTAAAGCACGGCCTACAAAAAATGAATCACCTGTAGGTCGGCCTTTAGGCCGTCAAAACCCTATATAATTTAGGCATTAACTTCTCGATTGAATGCTTTACTTTAAATCATCAACATTGGTCAATACCCACGCACTGTTGTGCTG
>NZ_QGOK01000009.1 GCF_003259175.1 Marinomonas shanghaiensis
CCCTATATAATTTAGGCATTAACTTCTCGATTGAATGCTTTACTTTAAATCATCAACATTGGTCAATACCCACGCACTGTTGTGCTGGGTAAAGCCAATCTTAGGGTAATACTCTACTGCCTGAGGCGCTGACAATAAAATCAAAGAACATTTAGGCTGTAAGGCTTGCTTGGTCATACGAATTAAGGTTTTACCAATTCCCGACGCCTGCACCGACTCATCCACCGCCAAATCCGACAAATAGCAGCAAAAAGCAAAATCCGTGACAGAACGCGCCACTCCCACCAAATGCTCACCTTGCCAAGCCGTAATCAACAGATTAGCGTGTTTCAACATAGCGTCAATGGTGTCCAACTGATCAACGGGACGACGCGCGCCCAACGTCGTTTTCGCCAGCAACTCAACAAATTGCTGAGCCGTAATAGCCTGATTAATCTTGTAAACAATAGGTTGTGATAACTCGATAGATTGCTCAATAGACATGGGACACCTTTGGCGATGCGATAAAAAAGCAGCATAGAATAATCTGTGCGTTTATAAAATACGCAAATGCTTATCTAAAGTTAAGAGTTTAAACAACAGCGCACACTCAACAGGCATCATCAACGCTCTGCTGACAAGACTCTTAGCGCCACCCCAGCAGCGGAAGTGCGGTTTTCCACACCGAGCTTAGGAAAGATTTGCTCTAGGTGTTTGTTGACTGTGCGTGGGCTCATTTCGAGGATTTCGGCGATTTCTCGATTAGTTTTACCGTTGGCGATCCAGTGCAAGACTTCGGACTCGCGATCGGTTAAATCCAGTTCTTTTTTCAGTAAGGCCGGCCCGGTGGGTTTGTCGCCGTCTTCTAATTTTAGTAACACTTCTTTCTGTTCCGTGACGCCCATCATTTTCAGTGCCAAGGGATAATCCAGTCCACTGAGTTTCAACAGATTGCCCACCACAGGTTGATGAGCCAACCAAAGGCGTATTTGCAAGGCCAATTCTGTACTTTGCCATTCACTGCTGGCACGCGCTTTCGCGAGTAACGCGTACGTTTGTGGTGTTGCCCAAGCAATGTCCCCAGCGTAGGTCGTGGTCATCAGATACTGCCCCATGCTGTCGAGCGCCGATTGCGCGTTGTTGCTCAAACGCGCATTCGACAAGTGCACGCGCATGCGAGCAATCAATTCATTGGGCTGAATCGGCTTAGTGAGATAATCCACCCCACCCGCTTCCAAACCACGCACAATGTCGTCCGTGTCACTCAAGCCCGTCATAAAAATAACCGGTATCGACGCCAAGCTCTGATCCGCTTTTAGCGCACGACAAGTGTCAAAACCATCCATGTGCGGCATGATGGCATCGAGCAAAATAATGTCAGGTCGAATCCGTCGAGCAATGGTTAAAGCTTGTTTTCCCTCTAAAGCAACCAGCACATCCATATTCGCCGCTTCCAAGGTGTCATGAATTAGGCTCAAGGCATCTGGCGAATCGTCAACCACTAAGACAATGTCACTCTTACTACTGGGATTCATCATTCGGTTTCTCACTGACATCACACATTAACTGTGAGTTTGTTTGTATATATTGAGCAATCGCATCAAACTGAAAACTTTGATACAAATTTTCCAATTGCTGTAAATGGCCTTGAGCAATCACGTCCTTTTTAGCCAGCTGATCTAACACACCACGCACGCCTTTTTTATAGCCCATTTCAGCAAATGCCATCAGCTCTCGCACACTTTCGTGGTCTGGAATCGCCGCCGTTTTTTGCTCTTCTAAGCGGTTTTGCGCGTGCTCTTCGTTGCTGCTAGCAAGCTGTTCCACCAGCCTAGGCACCGCAACATCGGCGTCGGTTTCTTGATACACCCATTCCAACACAAGCCAATGTTTGATGGCATCCAACAAGGCGCTGTTGTTGACGGGTTTAACCAAATATTGATTAAACGCTGCTTGCTCATCAGGCTTGCGCTGATTCTCTTTAGCGTCGGCAGACAGCATAATTATCGGAGTGCTGTAAGCGCGATCTCGTAACAGCTTAGCCAAGCTCAAACCATCCATTCCGGGCATCGACACATCCAATACGAACAGATCCGGCGAGCAGGATGCCAGCTCATCCAAGCAGCTTTCTGCGTCGGAGGCTTCCAATACGTTAAATCCCAGTGGCACCAAAATATCCGACAACAAACCACGTACCACAGGGTCGTCGTCTACCACCATCAAAGTGCGTTGGTATCCTCGGTAGCTCACGATGCGTTTGTATTCATAAACAGCCGCATTACCTTGACTCACCCAAGGCAACATTAGGCTAACGCGAAACTCACTGCCTTCACCAATCACGGAACGCGCTTGCAAATCGCCCCCCATAATTTCGGTCAGCAACTTCACTATGGTCAGCCCCAAGCCCGTACCGGGTACATTCCCTGTGCTAACATCACGCACGCGTTCAAAGGGATCGAAAATGCGTGTTAAATGGCCTTCTTTTATGCCAATGCCCGTATCTCGAATGATAAATTCCGCCACTTGGTTACGATAATTCACTTCAAACAAAACCGACCCTTTTGGCGTGTATTTCACCGCATTTGACAGCAAATTAATCAAAATTTGTCGCAAGCGCTTTTCATCCGTAATAACATGTTGCGGCAAAGGCGCAAGAATTTTCGCTTGGAATTGAATGCCCTTACTGCGTGCCTGCATAGCAAACATACTGTTGAGCTGATCGATCAACTTCGGCAAATCCACCGTGTTGCGATACAGATCAAAACGCCCTGCTTCAATCTTCGAAATGTCCAACAAGCCTTCAATCAAATCCGCCAAATACAAACCGCTACGATGAATAATATCCAAACCGTTCTGGTGCCCAGAAGGTGTATTGGCTTTTTCTGACAGAAGCTGTGCGTAGCCAATAATGGATTGCAGCGGCGTGCGTAATTCGTGGCTAATACCAGTTAGATAACGACTTTTCGCCTCATTTGCTCGCTCGGCTTGTTCTTTAGCATGCTGTAATGCTCTGTCTGTTTCTTGGTGTGCATCAATCTCGCGAATCAATTTTCGCGTTTGTCGATTCGACTCTTTCTGCGCCACCACTCGGCTCTCATGGGCCAGCACAAACAACCAAGACAACACACCCGATACAATCAACAAGGTAAAAAACAGCGCCAGCATGGTGTCTTTCAGCAGGGCTTCTTCATTCAACGAACTGGGGGCCATTTGCCGATAAATCAGCATCATCAGAGCCGCGTTAATGATATTAATCATCAGCAGCAAAGACGCAAAACGCCCAAAGCGTGAGCTCAGCGCTTTCACCCAACCTTTAGGCAAAAACAGCTTTAAGAAATAATCACTCTGCTGGCCAATACTCGCCTGCGGCTTGCAGCTGTCTAAACAGCGTACATCTAAGGAACAACACAAAGAACAAATCGGCTGCATGTAAGCCGAGCAAAAACTCATATCTTCTGTTTCAAACGCGTTTTCACAAATCCCACACGTCAGAGTGACATATTTAGGATTACGCTGTTTTGCCAGCTCGATCATTGGAATCAGTTCTGGGCTTTGACGCGCAAGGTAATATTTGCCCTTGGTGAGCCACGCAATCAGTGGCACAAACACGAAGCAAGAACCCAAGGAAATAAAGTGACACAAGCTTTTCGCCACTTCCCCAAAGACACCTAAATAACTCACTAAACCCAAGGTCGTCGCGATCAACATAGAGCCCGTTCCCACTGGGTTAATGTCGTATAAATGCGCGCGCTTAAACTCCACATAATTGGGGCTTAACCCCAAGGGCTTGTTGATCAATAAATCCGCCGACAAACTGCCCAGCCAGCTCACCGCTGCGATAGCAAACATGCCCAAAATCGCACCCAAGGCTTGATAAATACCCAACTCCATCAGCAATAACGCAATGGTCACATTAAACACCAACCAAACCACACGCCCCGGATGGGAATGAGTTAAGCGCGAGAAAAAATTCGACCAAGCAATGGAACCCGCATAGGCGTTGGTTAAATTGATTTTCATCTGACAGATAAACACAAACACCGCCGCCAGAAGCAATGCAGTGGTCGGCGATGTGGTTAAAAAGAAAAAGATGCGCTGATACAAATAGGTTGGATCAGTGGCTTGAATGTCGGTGGCGCCATCGGAAATCGCCAAATAAGCCAAAAACGAACCCAATAGCATTTTGATGGCACCAATAAACACCCAACCAGGGCCCGCTAAAATCAGCCAAAACCACCAACGTCGGCGATTTTGTGAGGTCTTTATCGGAAAAAAACGTAAATAGTCGACCTGCTCGCCAATCTGCGCCATCAAGGCAAACAACACAGACGCCGCGGCACCAAACAACACCCAATCAAAATGCGTACTGTTCGGTACATTCTCAGGCGCATATTGCGTCCAGCCTTCAAAGTTTTGGTATTCCTGCGTGACCACCACCCCAATTGCCGCGACTTGTAGCACCAACCAAATCCACTGCGTACCGTTTTGAAAACGACTGATAGCACGAATACCGTGGGTCACGATGGGAATAACAAAGATGGCCGACAGCGCATAACCCAGCGCCAAGGGAATACCTAACAACACCTCCATGGCCGAGGCCAAAATCGCCGCTTCAATGGCAAAAAAGATAAAGGTGAAAGTCGCATAAATCAGCGACGTGATGGTCGAGCCAAGGTAACCAAAGCCCGCGCCACGCGTCAGCAAATCTATGTCCAAACCATGTTTAGCGGAATAATAGGCAATCGGAAAACCCGTTATAAAAAACACCGCCAATACCGTGAGAATCGCCGCCACCGCGTTGGTAAAACCGTACGCCAGCGTAATAACCGCAGCCAATCCCTCTAGAGCCAAAAACGCCGTCGCACCGAGCGCTGTGTGACCGATGCGCTCAATCGTCATCGCATAGCCATGCGATGACGCACTACCGTAAGAGGCGTTTTCATTCCTAGAAGTACTGTCATGCCTAGAGGTACTGTCATGCCTTGAAGTATAACGCAGAGCGTAGTCTTCCATGGTTTGATCGGCCACCCACTTATTATAATGGCGTCGCACTTTAAAGATCTTTTGTGCTGCCGTCATAGACTCTCGCACCTAGGCCATAACATGCCGATCATAGGCTCATACAAAAGCAAGCAACAAGCCTGCCACAGCAATCACGGAACCGCTCACACGAGTCACTAAAGGCGTACCGATTTTCACCATCCACTGACCAAAAACCAGACCAACCACATGCAAGCCAGCCGTTGCCAAAGCAAAGCCCAGCGCATATTGCAGACCATTGGCATTCAACGGCATTTCCAAACCATGAGCCGCCCCGTGGAAAAGCGCAAAAGCCCCTGCAATCGCCACGCACACCGCCGTCGGTAAACGCTTAGCGAACAACACCAACGCCCCCAAGACGATGACAGACAAGAGAATCCCTTGTTCAACAAAGGGTACGTTCAAACCCGCCACAGCCAAGCCACCGCCCAGCAACATGGTCGCAACAAACGCCGCAGGAATCGCCCACAAAGCACGACCACCGATGCTCGCCGCCCAAAGACCAATCGCCACCATGGCTAAAAGATGATCCAAACCGCCCATTGGGTGAGCAAAACCCGTCATAAAGCTAGAAGCGTGCTCATGCCCCGGATGAGCAAACACAGCACCTGATGCCAATACCGAAGCCACCAGCAATAACCCTTTTGTTTTCAATGTACTTTTTTTCAGTGAATTCATAACCTTTCTCCTAATACTTGATCAATCTGAACTAAACGACATAACGAGTGCAGTCGTCGTTTAAACGACCGCCTTCGCGGCTGGTATCTCTTTCGCTTCCAACATGCCTTCAGACACAATAAATTTAATGATGTCGTCCAAGCCCTGCGCTTTTTTAAGGTTCGAAAAAATAAACGGACGCTCACCACGCTGGATCTTGGCATCGTGTGCCATGACATCTAAAGACGCGCCAACCAAAGGGGCTAAGTCGGTTTTATTAATAATCAGCAAATCCGACTTAGTAATGCCTGGGCCGCCTTTACGAGGAATTTTGTCACCCGCAGACACGTCGATCACATAAAGGGTCAAATCCGACAACTCTGGACTAAAGGTCGCGCTCAAATTGTCACCACCACTTTCCACAAACACCAGATCCAATGCACCATGGCGCTCTAACAATTGATCAATCGCTGCCAAATTCATCGACGCGTCTTCACGGATTGCCGTATGCGGACAACCGCCCGTCTCAACCCCTAAAATACGGTCTGCATCCAAGGCCTGATGCTGAGTCAAAAACTTCGCATCTTCTTGGGTATAAATATCATTGGTCACCACGGCAATGTTGTAATGATCACGCATCGCACTGCATAAAGAACGCAGCAACGCCGTTTTACCTGATCCTACTGGACCACCCACACCAATTCGTAACGTTTGTTTTTTCATACTGAGTTCCTTTTAAAAATACATTAGAAATCTTATGGTTAAACCAATCACATGTAGGTCGGTCTTCAGGCCGTCAAAAACCTGATAACACCAA